>JBCCGI010000131.1:0-16200 GCA_039029355.1 Planctomycetota bacterium | reverse complement strand
TCCACAGCGCCCCGAGCTTCGCCTCCAGCCGAGGGAAACGCTGAACGTCGCTGCTACGTTCGAGGGAACGGACGGAGCGCTGGCTCTGAAGGGCGAGCGGGTGGCGGTGGTGTCGGGCTGGAGCTCGGGCTCGGGGCTCTCGCTCCCCGGCCTGACCGGCTTCGTTCCGTTCGTCGAAGGCGTGCCCAACTTCGTCGAGGACGTGTTCCTGGCCGCCTTGCAGCGCGAGGGCATCGCGGTCGTGGACCGCGACTATCTGATCTACCTGGATCGCGAGCGCGCGATCGAGGCAGAGGGCTCGCTGGCCGACCAGTTCGCCAACCAATCCGGTCCGACCGAGGCCGACTACCTGGTGGTCATCCATGCCGTTCCGATCCCTGCGAGCGTCGGGGGGCTCCGCGAGCAGGATGCCACCATCCCGCTCCAGGTGGACGAGGCCACGTGGAGCGCCTACGAGGTGGATCGCGAGGCCTACCGGGCTGCGGTAGAGCGCTACAACAAGGCGGTGGACACCTACGAGCAGGCGTGCCTCGCCCGACTTCAGGACCTGCGCGGGCTGGGCGGCAAGGCCATCGAGGTCACCGAGGAGGACCTTCCTCAGGAACTGCTCGAGCTGGTTGAGCTACGGCGGATCAAGAGCTCGGTGGAGGGCGTCGTCGCGGACTTCCTCGGCACCGAGGAGCCCTTGGACTGGGACGAGGGCGAGTGGTACCAGCGGGTCGCGCAGGGGGAGATTTCGCCAGACACCCTACCCAACGGCGTCGGCTCGCCCGACGAAGACGAGGGGCCGCCCAGCGCGATCACGGCCGCTGAGGTGGAGCGCTCGATCTATCGGGATCCGAGCGAGGTCATCCCCAAGGGGCGCCCCGTCCCGCAGACCAAGGTCTACGACTTCTCCATCAGCGTGCGCGTGATCAGCTACAACCGCACGGAGGCGGACTGGTTCGGCTTCGCCACCGCGCGCAACGTCTCCCTCACCGCGACCGTCAATGCGACCTGCAGCGCGATCGTCGACCGCATGGTCGCCACCCCGTAGGTCAAAAGCCCTCGCGGATCCAACCCCGCGCCCACGCCGCGATCCTGCGGACGTCGGCGTCGGGGTCGGTGTCCTCGAGCTGCGCCAGCCGCTCTCCGACGCCCGCGAGAACAGCGCCGTTTGCGAGGAGCGCGGTAGCCATCGCGATGGCCCCTGCACGCTGTTCCGGCTCGTCGGCCGCCAGCAGCGCAGCGACCGCGTCGGCCTGCCCCTCGGCGGCGTCCGGCGCCGCGCACAGCTCCTCGATCCCGAGCCGCACCCAGGCCCGAAACTGCGAGACCTGCCGCGGCATCTGCCCCGCCGAGCGGCGGCGCAGCGAGCGGTCCCGGGCCTTCTCGCGCGTCTCCTGCAGGCTGAAGAGCAGCTGCACGTAGATGCGCGCGACGAGGTCGACCACCGCCATGCCGCGCTGCCAGGCGCCGGTCGAGAGCCCGTCGCAGGGGCCGGCTAGCGCGCAGCGAACCGCCGCCCGGAGCGCGTCGCGGCCCTTGGCCGCGATCTCCGGGTCCATCTCCACGCCGCGCGGGGCGAGGCCTTCGATGTGGGTCTCCTCGAACAGGCGGCGCTCCTCGGTCAGCGCGAGCAGGCGGTCGAGCTCGGGGGAGGCCGCGACCTCGGCCTCGACGGCCTCGACGTCGGGGACGATGCCGAAGACCCACGACTCGTGGCACAGCTGCTCGCGCTCGCCCCGCACCACGCGCCGGCGCCCCAGGCGCCCGCCGCCGATCCGTCCGCCGGACGGGCGGTGTGGGTCGTCGAGCGTTGCGGTGAAGACGCTCGGCGTGTGCTCGAAGGGCTCCCAGCTCTTCTCGGACAGGACCTCGCGCGTCGGCCGAGCGTCCTCGATGGCGCCGGACAGGCGGCCGTCGATCTCGGCGCGCGAGCGCTTCTTCGGCCGCCGGAAGGGGGCGTGCGAGAACCAGTCCGTGAGGTAGGGGAAGCTGGCGACGACCGCGTGGTTGCCGTGCGCCGCGCGGTCCTTGGTCCGGACGACGAAGGAGCGCCAGGCCTCGGGCGGGTATCCGGCGACGCGCACCTCGCGCTCCTCGCCCAGGACGACCTCGACGTCGACCTCCTCGACAAACTCGAAGCGCCCGCGGGCTCCGACGCCGACGAGCGTCGCCTGGACGCTCTGCGCCTTCGCGAGGGTCCCGATCGGCCGAGCGCGGCCTCGGCGCGGGCGGCGTGCGATTGCCCGGATCTTGTTCCAGCTGTAGGCGGCCATTGCGGCGGTTCCTTTCGGCTTGTCTCCGAACTACTCAACGCGCCGAGGCCGGGCGCCGCGACACCCAATTGCTCGAAGGTGACGATCGCGGGTCGGGGGCGTGCACCCCGCGAAGCGTCGACGTCGCCGGTTCAAAAAAGACACTTCGCCGAAACTCCGCCCCGCGGAGCGGGAAAGAACCCGGCGCGACGGGGGCGTCGCGAGCGGGCTGCGCGGTCCGAGGCGCCCTCGGCTGTCCCTCCCGCCAACGAGGTACACCATGTTGACGCTTGCCCGAGCTTCCCTCCTCTCGCTTGCCGCCTTCGTCCTGGGCGTCGCGGCCGGTCCGGCCGCGGCGTTGCAGGGCCAGATCGACCCCTACAAGGAAGGCGGCGGGGGAGGCGTGGCCTGCTTCCGGGTCTATGTCGACCCGGAGAACGGCTCCGACGCCAACCCGGGAACGGTCGACCTGCCGAAGCTCACCATCCTGAGCGCGATGGGCGTCTACAGCGGCCCGGTCGTGATCGTCCTGCTGCCGGGGGTCTACTCGGCGGCGACCAACGGCGAGTCGCTTCCCATCGCCCTGCCGGGGGAGGTCTCCATCCAGGGCACGAACGCGATGAGCACCATCCTCGACGGCGAAGGGGCGGGCGTCTTCCTGATGAACGACACCCCCGGAGGCCACGCGGGCGCGGCGATCGACGGCGTGACCTTCCGCGGGGGAGGGCCTTTCCTGGGCGGCGCGTCGATCTTCATCACCGGCACCGAGACCCCCAACCAGATCACGATCTCGAACTGCTTCTTCCTCGGCAACCCGGTCGGGATCCTGATCCAGACGATCTTCAACCCGCTGATCGACAAGGTGGGGGCGTTCATCGAGCACCGGCCGAACGTCGTCAACTGCACGTTCGCGAACAACGGCGTCGGCATCTGGGACACGAGCTTGGGCGACCCCTTCGGCATCATCCGGGGAGAGGCGAACCCCAACGTCCTCAACTGTCTGTTCCACCCGAACACGACCGACATCATGGGGCTCGACAACCTCGACGTGACGAGCTGCGCCTTCAACGTCTGGGCGGGGCCGATCGACCTCTCGAACGGTCAGCCGCAGACGATCGTCAACCTGAGCGGCGTCGGTCCCAGTCAGCTCTACGTGCTGCCCAGCTTCTCCGACTACCGGCTGCTGCCGGGCGGTCCGGTGCAGGACCAGGGCTCGCCCGATTCCTTTGTGCTGAACTGCGGCATGAAGGTCTTCGACTTCGACGGCGAGGGCTTCTGCAACAAGCGCGTCGAGGGGCCCAACGTCGATCTCGGAGCGGACGAGGTCGGCAGCCAGATCCTGGCCGGGTACATCCCCGACACCACGACCTTCGGCACCCAGGGCGGAGTCGAGTACCGCACCGCCTTCCTCTACGTCACCCCGAGCGCCGGCGGAGCCGGCGGGCTGCAGGCCACCGTCCTGACCGGGACCGAGTCGCCGGGCTTCCTCGCGATGGTCCCGAACCCGACGCCCGGCGCGCGTCCGCGCGGCACGGTCGCGCCGATCGTCGGCGGCGCCGGCGAGCTGTGCCTCGACGCGCTGACGCTGCTTCCGCCGTACACGCTGCCGCTGCCGCCGGTCGGCACGCCGCTGGTCATGAACTTCACGCTGCCGCCGAGCCCGGTGCTCTACAACCAGCAGCTCTCGCCGATCGTCGGCGCGACGACCGACCCGCTCTCGAACCTGCAGAGCTACACCCTGGCACCCTGAGCCCGCTGGCGGCGCGGCGCTCGGGAGGAGTCTCGCGCGCCGCGCCGGTTGAAGAGGGGGGGCGGATCGCGCCGGTCCTAGGCGGGAGCGCCTTCGGCCGCTCTCCGTCCCCCCGCGTCTCGAGCACCGGCGCGCGCCGTCGCCCGCGCGCGGCCTTCCCGCCCGCCTCGAACCGGACCGCCGTTCCCCCTCAAGCACCCACACGCATGCGATCGTTCCGCTTCCTCCTCTGCCTTCTTCCGACCGCGCTCCCCGCCGCCCAGTCCGCCGCGCCCGCTCCCGAGCTCGGGCTCGGAGGCGACGTCCTCGCCGGCCTGACGGGCCAGCTATCGACCGCCGCCGCGCTGCACCTCGACTCCGACGGCCGGCTCGACGTCGTCGCGCGCGTCGGCGAGCGCGCCATCGCCTTCTTCGGGCCGGGCGCCTACCACGCGACGGCGCAGCTGCCGGACACGGCGCTGTCCGTCGCGGCTCTGCACGAACCCGGGGGCGACGCGCTCCTCGTGACCAGCAGCCGCGCGCACCTCGAGCGCTGGACCTGGGATCCCGCACCCGGGAGCTTCTCGTCCCAGAGCCTCGGGCAGCCGATCTGGGCCGGCGTGACCGGGCTCGCGGTGGGCGACCTCAACGGCGATGGAGACGACGACGTGATCGGCATCCTGCCGAACGGCCAGGACGTGCTGGTGTGGCAGACCCCGCACGCCTCCGCGCCCGAGTCCGTCTTCACGCCCGGAGGCACCGTCTACCGCGTTGGCTGCACGAGCTGGGATGCGCTGCCCGGCGACGAGCTCGTCGTCTTCGGCTCCGCCGGCATCCGCGTGATGAAGCTCGACGGAACCGCGCTGCTCACGCTCACGACCGACGGCGACGACGGCGACCGCTTCGCGTCGCTGCCGGCGCAGGTCGGCGGCCACGAGCGCCTCGCCTGCATCGTCGACCCCGGCGGCGGCAACTCGCAGATCCTCGCGCTCGACGCGCTCGACTGGGATGCGCCGGCACTGGTCGGAGGCATCGGGGTCGTCGGCGTCGGAGCCGGGGACTTCAGCGGAGACGGCTTCCACGACCTGGTCCTGAGCCACACCGCGACGCGTCAGCTCGTCTACTACGAGAACCAGGGGCTGGGCGCGCCGGACGCCTTCGTGCTCTCCCCGCAGACGGCGCAGGTCTGGGATCCGACCACCGACAGCACCGGGCCCACCGCCGCGCCGGGCAACGGAGCGACGCCCTACCTCCTGGACCTCGACCGGGACGGCGACGCCGACCTGTTCTACGGCGTCGAGCACGAGCGCCACTTCGTCGTGCTGCGCAGTGCCGCCAACGAGCACCTCGAACAGGCGCCGACGATCACCGCCGGCGTCTTCGAGCCCGACCTGACGGGCGGTCTGTCCACGCTCTCGCTCACCCTCGCCGAGCCCGCCGCGCCGCTCGCCTTCGGCACGCTGCGCGTGTTGGTCTGGACCCAGGCGGGCCCCGCCGCCGGCACACCGACCGACCGGGACCCGGTCGCGGTGGTCGACGTTGCCGCCGGTACCTGGCCGCTCACGGTGGAGGTCGAGCTGGACACGGCGCTGGGCGCGACCGAGCTCTACCACATCGAGATGCGGCTGGTGGACCTCGACACCGGCGGCGACCTCGTCGACGGCGGCCCCGCAGCGACGTGGACGTACTCGCCGTCCTTCGCCTCGCTCAAGGCGCTGCTCGACCAGTACGACACGACGCTGATCGACGCCGCGCTCAGCATCGACCTGTCGCTGGGCGTGCCGGGCGGAGGAGACGGCGGCTGGTCGTCGCCGCTCCCGTGCCCGCCGTGCTTCGACGACGGGCTCCCGCCGCGGTTTCCCTAGCGCTGGAGTCGAGGATGGCCAAACGGGGGCGGGCGGCTCACAATGCCGGCCGTGCCCCGTCGCTTGCCGGGCGCGCCTCGCCATGGACGTTCCGCGCTTGCATCCTCGCTGCCGAAGCTCCGCGCGGCGTTGCGGAGAGCGGTCTTGAGGCTCCGCCATGTCCGCGTTTGACGTCTTCCTGTGCTACAACCGCGCGGACCAAGGGGCGGCCGTTGAGCTCGCGGAGTCGCTGCGCGACGAGGGCCTCCGTGTCTGGGTCGACGTCTGGGAGCTCCGGCCGGGCCAATCGTGGACCGCGGACGTCGAGCGCATCCTCGACTCGGTAGGCTCGGCCGCCATCGTCGTCGGCCCCTCGGGGATCGGGCGCTCTCAGGACGAGGAGATGCGCGCCTGCATCGCCGCGTTCCGCGAGCACGGGCGCCCCGTGATCCCGGTGCTGCTCCCCGGCTCGGCGCCGAGTCAGCTTCCCGTCCTCCTGAGCGATCGAGCGCGCGTCGAGCTCCGCGACGATCGCCGGCAGCACGCGGTGGAGCAGCTGGTCTGGGGCATTACGGGCCAGCGCGCCGACGAGGCGCCCGACGCTCCGGCCGCGGGGCTGGCGGAGCTCCGCGAGCTGAACCGAGCCGAGCTGTGCCACCTCGTCATCGTGGACCTCCTCGACCATCTCGGGTTCGAGAGCATCCGCGTGTTGGACGGCGCTTCTCCGTTGACCGTCGACGTCGTGTGCAGCGAGGTGCCACGGCTGCGCGCGCCGGTCCGGCTGGGAGTGATCGCGCTCACCGAACCGGTCGGCACCGGCCATCGCGACGCGGTCGACGGCAAGACTCTCCGATCTCGGGTCGAGCGGGCGCTGACGGTCGGCGACGACGGCGATGGCTTCGACTCGGTGTTCCTGATCTCGCCCTACGACCTCACCGGCGAGGCGCGCGTCGACTGCCTTCCTCGCGACGCGAACCTGGCCCGCAGGGTCACCGTTCTCGCTGGTGCGGGCCTCCTCACGCGCGTGCAGGAGCATGTTCCCGAGCTTCTGAGCTCGTTCCGCTCCGAGCAGTCGCGATACGTCTACGGGCTCTGCCGCCGCTTTCTCGACTCCTCGACCCTACGGCGCCTGGGGGCCCAGGGGTCGGCGTCCTTCCTCGGCCTCTACACCGGCGGAGACCTGTCTCCGATCGACCCGGACGACGCGCGCTACATCTCGTTCGCGACCGGCGCGGACGTGCAGGTGCGGCTGTCCGCCGAGGAGGCCTTGGGCGACGTCCGCTGCGCGGTCGTGCTGGCCGACGTCGGCGCGGGGAAGACGACCTTCCTCCAGAAGCGAGCCATCGACCTGTGCGGTTTCGGCACGGGGGTCGTCACGCCGCAAGCCGGTCGGATCCCGGTCTTTGTGCCGCTGTCCGCGCTGAGTACGACGGCGGTGAGCAGCCAGCGCGACTTCGAGTCCGCCGTCGCTCTTCAGATCTCAGAGCGTGACGGGCTGCACACGTTCTCCCTGAGCGGCGCAAAGGACTATGTCCTCCTTCTGGACGGCTTCGACGAGCTGACCGCGAATCACATCGAGGTGGCGGAGTACATCGAGGCCCTCGCGCCGCGCTTCGCCGCGGTGATCCTGACCTCGCGCCCGTCCCGCATCCCTCGCCTGCGCGGCGGCTTCCGCTACTTCCGGCTGAACCCCTTCAGCAAGCGACACGTCCAGGACTTCCTCGCCAAGTGGTTCCCCGACGTGCCGAGCCGTCGAGACGACCTCTACGAGCGCATCGTGTCCTCCGAAGCTCTGCTGCGCTTCTGTCGGTCGCCGCTGATGCTGACCCTCTACGCGGCTCTCGGCTCGCGGGTCGACAAGGTCGGAGCTCTCCCGGACCGCAGGACGGACATCTACGCGCGCATGGTCGAGATGCTCCTTGGCCGGTGGGATCAGATCCGCGACGTTCAGGCGCGGTTCAGCCCCGATCTCAAAGAGCACGCGCTCCAGCTGCTCGCCCACGACGCCCACACCCGGCGCACGAAGACCTTCCAGACGGAGCGGCTGGAGAACAGCATCCGCGAGGCGCTGGAGGCGCAGGGCCTGGCGCGGGAAGTGGACGTGTCCGACGTCCTCGAGGAGATCTACTACCGGAGCAGCCTGATTCGGCGAGGAAGGAAGGGAGAGATGGAGTTTGCTCACCTCTCCTTCCAGGAGTTCCTCTGCGCGCGCCGCCTGCGCGAGGTCGGTGACTCCAACTTCGTCCAGCGCCACCTCACGGACGAGTGGTGGCGGACCGTGCTGGCGTTCTACTTCGGAATCGCGCGCAGCATGGACTCCATCAAGCTGTCGCGCTCGCTCCGGAAGGAGCACGGCAACGGCCTGCGGCTGGTGGAGTTCCTGGCGGAGGCGGACCGGACCAACCTCGCGCGTCGCGCCGAGATCGAGAAGCTGCTGGCGTCCGATCTGCTGCGCTCGGGGAGCCTCAGGCCGCAGGACCTCGAGGTCTGCCAGCGCCTCGGCGATCCCCTCGTCGAGCTCCTCGCGCAGATCGTCAACGCCCCGGACTTTCAGGGCTCGCTGCCGAACTACTTCTCCATCCTGCGGCACGTGGGATCGGACCGGGCGGCCGAGCTGCTGTCGGACTCCTCGGAGCTGGTGTGCCAGCTCGACTACACGACGCTGATCTCGGTCCTTACGGCTGATCTGGAACGGTTCGACCCCAACCGCACCAGGCTGCTCCAGAGCGGGCTCGAGGAGCTCGCCGAGCAACTCGGAACGCGGCGCCCGGGGGACGACCTCCAGCAGCGAGAGCGCGCCCTGGCGCCGCTCCTCGACCGCGTCGCCGAGGTGTCGGCGCGCCACGACGCGAGCGCGATCGATGGGGCGATGTGTGGCGCCGTCGTCGCGCTGCTGCGCGTCACCGTGAGGTTCGGCATGATCCAGACCGAGCTGTCGAACCTCACCGAGCTCGCCGGCATGATCGTGCGCTACGTCGTCGCGTTTGAGCGTCACGGGGCGCAGGTGGCTGCGATCAACCTGGGGAACCTGCAGGAGCGTACGAAGCGGCGGCGCCGGGCCGCGACGCTGACCGACGGTGTTCGCAAGGCCGGACTCGAGGCCTGGAGCAAGCTGCCGTTCGCAGAGGCGTACGGTACTCCGAGTGCCAGCCGTTCGATGACCAACGCCCTTGAGCTCGCCCAGCGGGACGAGTGGCTAGCTGCGGCGACGGAGCTGGGCAACATCCGCTCGCCGGGACGCTTCTTCGATCGCGGCGACGACTAGCTCGCGTCAGTCCGCATCGCGAGCACGTCGGGCGAGTACGAGCGCGCCGGCGGCGGCGATCGTGGCCGCGACGGCGAGTGCCACCGCCGCCCACGGCGCGTCGCGTCGCGACGCGCGCCCCTCGGCCAAGCCCGATGCCGCCGGCATCGCGCGCGGCTCTACCAGCGGCACGTGCCCCAATCCCAGGAGTCGCAGCCCCGCCAGCTCCGCCTGATCGCGCCCGTCGAGCGCCCAGTCCGCGCGCACCGCGCGCAGCGCCTCGGCCGGCGAGTCGCCGTGCTGGAACAGGCGCCGCAGCAGGCGGTGCGACAGCTCGGTCGCCGCGTGGAGCGACAGCTCGCGGTCGGCGAGCAGCACGCACCGCGCTCCCGCGCGCAGCCACGCGCCACCGAGGTGTCCCTGGGCCTCGTCGCCGAGGCGCAGCGGGCCCTCCGCGGTGCCGCAGGCGGTGAGGATCACGAGCGCGGGAGCGCCGCTCCAGGCCTCGATCCGGGTGGCGTCGAGCAGGCCTGCGTCGTCGCCTTGGGGGCTGAGCACCAGCGTCGCCGGGCGCTCGCGCGTCTCGTCGCGGACCCCGTGCACCAGGAGCTGTGCCGCGTGCGCCGCCGGCATCGCGTCCGCGAGCGCGTCCGGGGTCGCGGCGTCTCCCTCGAGCAACAGCAGCCGTCCCGGGTCCAGCGGGCGCACCAGCTCAGCGCGCTCCCGCTCTCCGAACGGAAGGCGGCGCGCCGACGGGAAGCGCTCCTGCACTTCGGCGTGCGGCGTTGGGTTCGCGGCGAGGACCAGGTCGTAGCGGGGAGCGCTCCCGGAGCGCTCCGCCTCGCGGCGGAGGAGCGCCGGCCCGAGCGAGAGCGACGGCAGCCGGGCGAGCGCGAGCCGGCTGCCGAGCGTGCCCCCGCCCGCCAGCGGCAGGAGCGCCAGCGGCGGATCGCCGACGAGCTCCGCGCCGACGAAGGTCAGCTCGTCGCGCTCCGCCAGCCAGGAGGCCAGCTCCTGGGGCAGCAGCTCGGCCGCGAGCCGCGCGAGCGCCGAGCCTCCGCCGCGCGCCGCCTCGACCAGCTCGGCCAAGACGGCCTCGCCCGCGAGCTCGAGCACGAAGGCGTCGTTCGCGTCGACCGCGAGCAGATAGGAGAGCACCGGCCCGGGCTGGATCGCGAGTAGCGCACCGCCTTCCGCGACGAGACCGCGGCGTAGCAGCGCGAGCGTGGCCGGTTCGGCGTCGAGCGCGCGCGACAGCGAGCCCGAGCCGGGGAAGCCGCCCCAGAGCGAAGCGACCTCGTCCGCGGCGGCCTCGCCCTCGGCGACTGCCAGCGTGAGGCTCGTCAGCGTGCACAGGCGCTCGCGACGCGTCGGGTGCTGTAGGCGGCCGATCCCGCCTGCGCGCGGGGGCAGGGCTTCCCACGCCGAGCGTCGCCGCAGCTCGGCGTCGAGGAGCCGGTCGCGGGCGCGCACAAGCTCCTCGCGGTCGTCGCCGCGGGCGAGGGCGAGGCGCGCCTCGGCCTCGGCGAGCACGAGCTCCTCCTGCAGCGGTCCGCCGCGCTCCTCGGGCGTCGGTGCCGCGAGCAACTCGCGCGCCCGGATCAGGTTCTCCTCGGCCGCGGCGGTGCGGCCGTGGTCGAGGTGCCACTGGGCCAGGCGCCAGCGAACCAGCACGCGGTCGCGCTCGGGCAGATCGCAGGCGAGCGCCTCGGCGAGCACCTCACCCGGTCGCTCGCCGGCCGGAGCGCCGCGCCGTTCGATGCGCACGAGCGCCTCACCGAGGGCGCCGAGCAGCACGCCGCGCGCGCTCGACCGCGGCGGGAAGAGCTCCTCGTCGGCGAGCTGGCGCGGCAGCGATTCGATCAGGAGCGGAAGCCGCTCGCGGATCAGCTCGAGGTTGGCGCGCAGGATCCGCGCGGCGACCTGGTCCTTGTTCGCGGCGGCGTCGGAGTCCGCGAGGCGCTCGAGTTCCTCGACCCACGGCTCGGCCACGTCGGCCAGCCCGAGCTCCAGATAGACCTGTCCCGTGCGTCCCGACGCGTGGGCGTGCGTGGCCGCCGCCCAGGGCTGGTCCCGGGGCAGCAGCGCGCGGCAGGCTTCGAGCTGCGCGAGGGCGTCCGCGTAGGCCCCGAGCTGTCGCTGCGCCTCGCCGAGGGCCAGCAGCACCGACGGCCGCATGTCGTGGTCGCTGGGCTCCTCCACGAGCGAGGTCAGCAGCTCGTCGCGCGCCTCCCGCGGGCGGCCGCGGGCGATGTGGTAGTGGGCGAGCATGACGCGAACACGGGCGATCGTGCGCTCCTTGCCGTAGGCGCGCGCGTGCTCGCGTGCCTCGTGGAAGCGCGTCAGGCACTCGGCGTCGGTCGCGGTCTCGTCGAAGGCGGCGAGCCGCACCAGGGTCTGGGAGAGGTAGAGCTCGATGTACGAGCGCTCGTTGGCCGGACCGTTCCGCAGCCGATCGCGCAGGCCCGGCTCGAACTCGGCCAGGCGTCCGAGCGCCGCGGAGCGCTCGCTCTCGTCGTCCGCTTCATCGAAGGCCTCCTGGGCGGCGCGAAAGCGCAGCGCCAGGTCGCGCACCGACTCCTGCTGTGGCGGGGCGAGGAGGACGCCGAGCGCGATCAGAAGCCCGGCCGCCACGCCTCTCCCTCCAGCCGCGCGACGCGCCGGCCCGAGGCGTCGAAGGCCTGCACCTCCCAGCGGATGCGTCCGGGAAGGCGCGCCAGCTCGTCTTCGGTCGGCTCGACGCTGAGGCCCGCCACGTCGCGCCGGACCAGCACGGGCTGTCCGTCCGCTCCGTAGACCAGGAGCTCGTACCAGCCGCGCGGCGCGCGGGCGCCGCGCCACTCAAAGCGCGTGAACGCCGCGACCTCGCCCAGCGGGGCGGCCAGCTGCGCGAGCACGCCTGCGCCCAGCATCGGGCCGGGGTCCGCGTCGCCGGGACCCTCGGCGGCGTCGTCGGGTTGGAGCAACCACAGCCCGAGCGCGAGCGCCGCCGCGCCGGCCAGCGCCGCGGCCAACGCGCCCAGGCGTCGCGACCAGCGCGCCTGCTGGGCGCGCAGCCGGCGCTCCTCGAGCGGCCCGCCGACCAGCTCCTCCACCAGGTGCGCGCCCGGTGCGGAGTCCTCGAGGTCCGCCTCGCGCAGGGTGCGGCGCAGGTCGCCGCCCGAGGCTTCGAGGCGCGCGCTCAACTCGAGCAACTCGTCGAGCTCGCGGCGGCAGACCGGACACGAGGCCAGCTCGCTCGCCGCGAAGGCCTGCTGAGGGTCGACCTCGCCCAGCAGCTCTTCGAGGCGCGCGTCGTGTTGGCGTGGGTGGTCGGCGGTCACGGGGAAGGCTCCTCTCCGGCGTCCTCAGTGATCTCCTCGAACAGGGCCCGGAGTTTCCGCAGACCTCGATAGTAGCGGGTCTTTGCGGTGTTGGCCGGGATTGCAAGCCGCTGTGCGACCTCGTCGAAGGTCAGCTCCTCGAAGTGCTTCAGGCGCACGATGGCGGCGGTGTCCGGGTCGAGCGCCTCCAGCCCGCGCAGGACCTCCTCCCGATCGGCGAGCTCGTCGCGCGCAGGCTCGGGGGGCGGCTCCTCGCGCGGCTCGGACTCGCTCACCAGACGACTGCGCCGGCGCGAGCGCAGCTTCTTCATCAGCTCGAAGACGCAGAACGAGTAGGCCCAGGTCTCGAGCGCCGCGCGCCCGTCGTAGCTCGGCAGCTTGTGCCAGAGGCGGGTGAGGACCTCCTGCACGACGTCCTCGAGGTCCGAGTTCTGGAGCGGTTGCCCGAGCTTGCGGTTGCGGGCCGCGACGATGCGCGGGACGCACTCCAGCCGCGCGACCAGGCTCCGGATCGACGCGGCGTCGCCGCCAAGCGCGCGCTCGACGACCCACCGGTCGTCCCGCCCGCGCTCCGACGTCGGCCTGGCTGTGCCCATGCAATGAGCAATCGTAAACGGAGTCCGGCTGCCCGCGAAGGCGTGGGGAGCGGCCGGCGCTCGGGCGCCGAGCGGAGTGACTTCACCCGTCGACGCGGGTACGGCCTGCGTGGCGGCTCGCCGCGGGTCGGCCGCGGATTCCGGGATTTCCGGTCGAGGATCGGGGCGCGGCGTCACTCCATGGGCATGAACACCGAGACCGCCGAGGAGCTCCTCCGACATCAGGCTGCCCTGCGGGCCCTAGCCCGCACCCTCGTCGCCGACGAGGCCCGGGCCGACGACGTGGTTCAGGACGCCTGGCTCGCGGCCCTGCGTCGCCCGCCGGCGGAAAGGGGCAACCTCGGCGGCTGGCTGGCGGCGGTCGCCCGCAACGCGGCGCGACAGATGGGGCGCGCGGAGGACCGTCGCCGGCGCCGGGAGATCCTCGCGGCGCTCCCCGAGCGGTTGCCGGCGACGGCCGAGGTTGCCGAGCGCGCGGCGGTGCACCGCGAGCTGGTGGGGGCAGTGCTCGCGCTGAACGAGCCGTACCGCTCGACGCTCCTGCTGCGCTACTTCGAGGGCCTGCCGCCGCGGGTGATCGCCGAGCGGCTGCGGGAAAAGGTCGCGACGGTTCAGGCGCGCCTCCTGCGCGGGCGGCAGCGGCTGCGCGAGGAGCTCGACCGGCGCTACGGCGACCGCGCGAGCTGGCGCGGCTACTTCGTGCTGGCGCTCGGAGGACCGCGCGCCTTCCTCGGCCCCGACGCGCCGCTCGGCTGGCTGCACTCGGCCCCGGCGAAGACGGCGGCCGCCGGTCTGTTGGTCGGGGGACTGCTCGTCGGTGGAGGCGCGATGGAAGGGGAGCGCTTCCGTGCGGGCGAGCGCGACGAGCCGGTGGCCGCGCTCCCGCCGGCCGGGGCGCCAGCGACGCCGACGAGCGAGGTCGCGCCTGCCGCCGCGGCCGTGCCGGCAGACGCCGACGGGCGAGTCGCGGCCCACACCGATACCGGCGGCGGGGCGGCCGCTCGGTCCGCGGCGGCCGCAGGCCCGTCCGGCCCGCCGACCGCGATGCTCGACCCTCCGCCGGGTCCGCCCGGCACGGTGCCCGTCCGCGGCGGGCGCACCTCGGTCGGCACCTCGCCGGAGGAGCTGCTGCAGGCGAGGGAGCTCGACGGACAGCTCGGCGACTTCCTGATCGCGGAGACGCCGCGGCACACGGTCGCTGTCGATGACTTCCACCTGATGGTCACCGAGGTGACGCACGAGCAGTACGCCGCCTACGTCGCCGCGACCGGCGCGCGCCCCCCGCACGTGTGGGGCTCGGCGGAGATCGATCGGGGCCGGAGCCTCCACCTCGAGCGGGAGCTGCTGGACCAGCGACAGGCGACGGCGGCCGGCAAGCCCCTCGTCCGGGGAGAGCCGTTCGACCCGCTCGCGTGGTGGGGCAGGAACTGGAGGGGCAAGACCGTCGAGGTGCCGGCGGACATCCTCGACCACCCGGTCACGTTCGTCTCCTACGACGAGGCGCGGGCCTACGCCCGCTGGGCCGGGCTGCGCCTGATGACCGAGCACGAGTTCCAGCGCGCGGCACGCCGCGACACCAACCGCACCTGGCCCTGGGGCGATGCGTGGGATGCGGGGAAGGCGTCCTCGGGCGAGCGCGGCGACGCCGGACTCCGGCCCGTCGGCTCGTTCCCGGCCGGCGCCGTGCAGGGGCTCTTCGACCTGGCCGGCAACGTGTGGGAGTGGACCTCCAGCCCCTTCGTGAAGTACCCGGGCTACACGCCGCTGAAGCTGAGCGTGGGCGAGGGGCGCGCGCTCGAGCTCGCGGCTCCCTTCGACGCCGCGATGCGCGTCGCCGTCGGCGGCGGCTTCTCGAACGACCGGCAGGCCCTGCGCGTGTCGACCCGGCGCGCGACGGCGCCCTCGCAGTCGACCTCGGCGCTTGGCTTCCGCTGCGCTGCTTCGGTGCAGCCGGGGCGCGACCTGGTGGAGGAGGTCGTGGCTGAGCTGGCCCTGTCCGGCGCGCTGCCCGCGGGAGCGGGCTATCGCACCGAGCAGGCGCTCGTCCTGCACCGCTGGTCCTCCGAGGCGTCGCCGCAGGAGCCGCCGCCGCACCTCGCCTTGCCGCGCGCGAGGAGGCCCCCCGGCTATGCCGTCATCACCGCGTACGACGCGCTCCTCTTCGTCCCTGCCGAGCGCGTCAACGGCATCAACGAGCGCGGCTTCAAGGAGGCCTCGCGCGCCTCGCCGTCGCACCTAGGCCTGCTGCACACGAGCCTACCGCTGCGCGAGCCCGAGCTGGACCCGGGCACGTACCTCGTGGCCTACCGGGCGGCGGGCGAGCTGCCCGCCCTCGAGCCGCGCGCGGCGAGCCCCACCTGGGCGAAGGCCCCCGGCTTCGACGCCGCGGTGGATTGCTTCGTCGTCTTCGACACCTCGGGCGCTGCGGTGGCCGCGTTCCCCTCGAAGGGCGTACTGTACGACCGCTTGAAGGAAGGGTCGATCCGGTGGTCGCCCGCGACTCCCTCTGCCGGTGTCGCGGCGGGCGAGGCCACCCCGGCTCGCGAGGCGCCAGATCTGGTGTTCCTGCATCCTCAGGTCCCGGGCGGGCAGCGCCGCAAGGGCTTCGGTTTCCGCATGCGCCTCGCGCTGGAACCCGGCCGCATCGACGCGACGTGGTCCTCGGACTAGTGGAGACGCTGGCCCGGCGAGCTCCGGCGGCGGCCCGTCGAGGAGCGCCGCTCCCACACGTAGCCCATCGCGAACCAGACCGCGGCGCGCGGACGCCTTCGCTTCCATTCGCAGCGCTGGCAGAGCCACCCGCGCTCGTGGTCGCAGACCAGCCGCGACAGCGCGGCAAGCCACGTCTCGTTGTGCGGCGTGACGTCGTCGCACTCCTCGCAGCGTCGGGGGACGTCGGCGCGCGGCATCGGCCCAGCCTAGCACGTCCGACGACCGAAGGGCGCGGAAGCGACCTTGGCGGGGCGCCGATCTCGGCTGAGACCCGTGTGGGAAGGCGGTCTAGCTGTCCTGTCCAAGTACGTTGTTCACCCGAATCTCCCCGGGATCATGGGGGCTGAACCACCAGTCCCAGACCCCGAGGAGATCGAGTGAAGCTGCATGCTAACGCCAAGACGACGCCCAAGACCCGCCCTGTAAGTCAACATGCCAGCCGAGAGTGAAGAGCTAACCTTGTGCTACCTACTCATGCCAACTCTTACAAGTCCGTAATGCCGGAAAGGAAG
>JBCCGI010000130.1:0-16637 GCA_039029355.1 Planctomycetota bacterium | reverse complement strand
GGCGGGCCATCACGCGGTGGATCCACTGGTACAACCACCGCCGGCCGCATCAGTCGCTGGGCTATCTGTCGCCCCGCGAGTTTCGTCAGCAACAACCTCAACACGTGGCTTGATCTCGGGGGAGCACTACAGCTGCTGGTTGCGACGCCGCCGTACGATAGGACAATACTCGTGCGGTGTGACTGGCGCGCCCTCCGCTACGTCAACGACCGGGGCCGGCCCGTCAGCCATCCCATACCAGCTTGGGACAGTACGGGATCCGCTGAGCCAGCACTACCCGGGCCGAGCCTTCTTGCCTAGGAGTGAGGTGAATGTCGCCGCGCCAACGCGCCGAAGATCTTGCCGCCCTCTACTCACCAAGTTGTGAGCGGCTCCTGCCGAGCAACCTAGCCGCCGAGCGATCGCGTCGTTGCTCTCGCCAGCCGCCTTCAGCACGATAGCCTTCGCCCTCCTCCGCGGCATCCTGCCAAGGGCGGTTCGGAGGCCACGCTCCGATTCGACGCCGATCGCGACGTCCTCAGGCGAGGGTAGGTGGCTCTGCACGCTATCTAGCGCATGCTCGGCCCTCAAAGGTCGCTGCGGGTCTCTCCGCCTTCTCCGGAGCCAGCTACGCAGCACGTTCCGTGCAAACATGCGTAGCAGTGGACCATAGCTACCGCCGACTGGTTGATAGCCCAATTCAGGGCGGGACCAGGCAACAGTCAGGTTGTGGCACCAGTCGGACAAGAGCTCGTGGAGTATGTGGTAGTCATCACCAGCAAATCTACGGAAGTATCGAAAGGTCTCGGGGAGATGCATCCTTACTAGTTCGTCGAGATGCTCCCTGGACTTCCCCCAGAACGACGGTGCCTGGTTCTGTGAGCATGTCGAGTTGCGGGCGATTGCTGTGGGCCTGTCTGAACGCGTCATTGGTTCGATCTCCTTCCATGTGTTGAGCTGGTCTGCCCGGGAAGATCACCGGCCCACCGAAACGTTGCATGAGACTACAAAAGAAGCGAGCCGCAGTACTTCTGTGTTGGGGCTTCGAGCGCGCCCCGGCACGCAAGCTCTGACGGAGGGGACTGCGACTGTGCTTCGTCATTCCTGCAACGCCCTCCAGTCCTCAGCCCTCTAGGCATTGGACAGTGGTGCCTTCCGAGCGTGATTGCTGGACCGGATGGTGGCCAAGTTCTGAAGAGTCTAGGGAACACCAGCATATGTGGCTGCGTCATGCTCCGACATATGCCCGAGGGGGTTGCGACAATGCTCGAAGCGCAAAGGGAGAGGCTCGTTCGTGTTGCTCGGCGTTTTACCCGCGATCGAGAGGCAGCTGAGGACTTGGTCCATGAGGCGTGGCTGTCGATTCTCTCCTCCAACACTGCCCCCAAGGCGCCTTCGTACGCCTATCTGTTCACGGTAGTCACGAACCTAGGACGACGCCATCTGCAACGCCGCGCGCGCAGCCATACCAGCGAAACCTACAGGGTTGAGGATCATGCGAGCACGGTCACCCCCTTGAACCACCTGACGACACGCGAACAGCATGGAGCACTTGGCAGAGCAATTCAGAGTCTTCCCGAGCATGCCGCTCAGATTCTTGCCCTTCGCTATGCCGAAGGCATGGCGTTCGAGGAGATCGCGACGACGATGGGCAGACCGAGCGGGACCGTGAGAAGCACCCACAAACGCACGATTGATCGCCTGCGAGTTCAACTGAAACGGGCCCTGAGGCTCCCGGGAGTCGTGGGCACCCTGATTCGCGGAGCGATTCTGGGTCGCGTGGACGTGGCAGCGGTGTTTGTCCTCTACCTTGGGGCATGTGGCCTTGTTCTTCGCCTGGCTGTGGAAACTCCCAAGCTCAAGCCCGACGGCCGTGCGAGCGTCACCGGGCTGCATGGTAGCTACTTGGAACTCGGTCGCCGCGGTCTGCTACCTCCTGAGTCCGCCACGACACCGCCGCTTCATTCCCCGGCTGTTTTTAATGGGGACTTCGAGGACGGAAACAGAGGCTTCCAATCAGGCGCTGGGTACGTCGAGTCGGGCGCCGTGACCTCGGGGCAGTACTCAGTTCGGGCCGATGAGCTAGGAAGTGCTCATTGGCGCTGCCGAGATCACACGAGCGGGCATGGCCGCTTCTTAATCTGCAACGGAGAAGGAGAGAACGAGGGCCTCGTTTGGGCCCAGACCGTAAGTGTCACGGACGGCCAAACGTATCAGTTTCAAGCTTGGGCAGCTAACCTCACCTATCCCTCGCAGGGCAAGAGCGAGCCGATCCTAGAACTCCGTGTTAGCGGCACGCCGATTGGAGCCTCACTACTCGTCGTGGAAGAGCGCGTGTCGTGGAGTCCCCACTACGTCCTACGGCCGCTGACAAGGCCATCATTACTTTCGATTGAAGGAATGTCGCCTCACCGCTGGCCCGCAGAGACACCAATCTACAGCGGTATCAGGCATGACGAGAATTTCCTGCTCGGCCTCGAGGAGGCGAGAAAGTATGGGCTCGTACCGCCACGGGTGGGAACGGAGATCCCCTCGAAAGAAAAGAAAATTCAGGTTGAAGAGCGTGGCATGTGGCTGCCCATACGCGGCACCTTTGCGGCGAAAGCAGATGAGGTGCGCCTAGAAATCTGGAGCACAGCAAGGGCTCATGCTGGAAACGACTTCGGAATAGACGACATCTCCCTCAGGGTGGTTCCCGAGACGGACGGCGTGCCAGTCATCCGAAGTGGCCACGAGCGCTAGCGTTAGACGAGCCTCCAGGCGACGCGCTCCTTCACTGCGGGGTACCAATGTCGCGTCGCCGACGAAGACCATGCGGCTGAGGCACCCTTCCGTGTGATCAGACGTACGAAGCGCTCGACAGGCGCGCTACAGCCCGGCGCGTGTGCGGACGCAGCCTGCCGCCACCCCCTCCCCCAGGTCGCGCCTGTAGCGCTGAGCAGTCGACATCAGGGGGGGGCGTCGCTCTCTGCCTAGCCATCTCACGGAGCTGGCGGAGAGAGTCCTCGAGCTCTTGAATCATGGCGGGAGTTCGCATACATGCCGTGTGGTAGCGATCCCTGAGTTCATGACTAGGGGGCATACCTTCGCGATCAACACGGCTCATCAGAACGTCGTCTATGAGGAACTCGAGCCTCGAGGCGGGGAGAATCGGAAGGCTGTCACAGAACGCGCTATCGCCTGGGTCCGCCAGGAGTCGGGTGACCTGACTGAAGGCAGTGCACAGGACGAGGGCGTCGCGGGCCTCCCACCATGTCCCCTCACGAAGAGCACCAAGGAAGCGCGCGTCTAAAACCTGTTGAGCCTCGATATCCCTGCGCGCTGTGACCAATTCACGTCTGATTTGCAAGACGATTCCGAATACCACAATCATCAGCAGGGCGGCGCTGAGAGCCCATGCTGGACGGCGCCGAACGCAGAGGAAGATCCGGCTGGAGGCGTCGAGAGGAAGTGCGCGCGTGGGCCTCTGAGTTCGGATGCGCCGTAGGTCGTCGGCAAAGTCGCGCGCCGTCTGATAGCGACATTCGGACAGCTTGTCCATCGCCCTGAGGCATACCGCGTCGACTGCACGGGGGATGAGGTAGGACGACTCTCGAAGGCTCGGAGGCCGCCAATGCAGGACACCATGAAAGGTACCCGCTAGATCGACGCCGGCGAAAGGACAGCGGAGCGTGAGGAGTTCATATAGAAGGACGCCAAGTGCGTGCACGTCCGTTCGGCGGTCGATTTGCTGATGGTCGGCCCTCACCTGCTCAGGAGCCATGTACTCCGGAGTGCCCGATCGCCAGCTCTCCAATCTGGGCGGGATAGAGCCAAGCCTGAATGCCAGGCCGAAGTCGAGCACAAGCGGACGGCCATCGCGCCGCAGCATGATGTTCGCGGGCTTGAGGTCCCGATGCACGACGCCCTGTTCGTGGGCCGCGTGAACCGCAAGCGCTACCTGCTCGACCAAGCCAAGGAGCATGCAAAGGCTCGAAGACACCTTAGACTGGGGCGCGGCTGTGGAGCTCTCCTCCGAGCGGCTCGTGTCCGATGTCTCAGACCCCAGCCGGAGTAGGTGCGGCCAAGCCTCCCAGCGGGGAACATCGGTACGCTCCAGGTCAACCGCTCGCCGAAGCCGTACCGCAAGGCTTTCCCCCCCGACGAGCGGCATAACGAGTGCTATCTTCCCATTGGACCGAACGCAATCGAGGATGGGGCAGATGCCGTCATGGTCCAGTTGCCCGAGGATGCGCGCCTCCTGCTCGACACGGGCATCGGAAAGAGCGGAACTGCGATGCAACACCTTGACTGCCACTGTCCGATCGGTGCTGTCCTGGACAGCCTTGTAGACGACTCCCTGACCTCCTTCGCCGATGGCATGGAGAATGTGATATCCGGGGAAGACTTCACCCTCGACCGTCTCGCCGCGGAGCTCGCGAAAGCGCCGCAGGGCACCCGAGATCAGCTCGCGCTCGCGAGAGCGGACGGTGTTGCGGTCGGGGGAGGGCATGCCGCCATCACGCGCCGCTCAGGAACCGGGAGGCCCGGCCCATGAGATCGCGCAAGTGATCGAGGGCCCTCGTGCGCAGCATATGCACCGCGCCCGGCGTACGGGCCATCTCAGCCCCGACTTCAGCCGCGTTGCGCCCCTCGATGTAGTAGAGCTGGATGACGCGAGAGTAGTCCTCCGGCAAGCGAGCGATCACACGCACGAGCGCCGCCTCCGCCTCGCCCTTGGCCGCGCAGCGGGTGGGGGTAAGGGTCGCTGGCCTGACTTGGTCGTAGAGTCGGAGAAGGCTCTCGCCTTCGGACTTCGGCTCGACCTTGCGACGGCGACCACCACGCTTCTCTGCTGCCAAGTGTCGCATTGCGTCGCGGAGGTTGTTGCGGGCCAGAGTCATGAACCAAGCCTCGAAGGCTCCCTCCCGGCCCGGCTCGAAACGGCCGACATGCTGGAGCACGTCTGAGTAGGTCTCCTGCAATATGTCGTCGATAGAAAGCAGAGAGCGCCAACGCTCTGGCACCACAACTCGCCTCCGAGCACGCTCCCCATGGCGTGCGAGCAGGCTCACCATCGCCTCCTCATCACCCGCCATGAAGGCCTGGATCTGCGCGGCGTCGCGATCGCTCATCGAAATCTCCCGTGCTCGAACTCCCACCCGCTCAGGAGGGCAAGTCGCGCCCTCGCGAAGAAAGACTCCGCAAATCTGGACGGTCTACGGGCTCCGAGCGCTGAATAGACCAATCTCACTTGTCCGACTCGCGGTCCGGGCTCACGACGGATCGAGCCCCACCAGGGGTTCCCGAAATACTCTCGCTCTCGTTGCCTTCCACGCCCAACTCGATCGTTCTTGCATGAACCGTGCGTAGCCCGCCTTCCGCTGTGTGAAAGAGCGTGACCAGATTGAGACCAGCTGGGCCGATTCCATTCATGACGACGATCGCGTTTCCGAGTCGTGCGCACGAGATGCCGTTCTCGGGCACCCCCACCTGCGGATTGCTGAGCAGCACGAGATCCACACCGAGCTCGGGGTCACAAAGGCGCAAAAGGGAGCTCGGACGCGGGTTGCCTCCGACCACCAGCAGGTCCACCGAAGCACGTAGCGAACGGAGCTCTTGCACAACCTGGTTCACATGGAGCGGAATGTGAACGCCGAGCAAGTTCTGCTCGTTGACCTCGCGTCGAAGCCCAAGTTCGTAGCGCTCGGAGTAGGCGAGATAGCCGATCATCACGCCGTCGCGCTCAAAGATGCGAAAGGCCGGGTAGGGACTCTCGTCGCCCACCTGGATCCCTGCCGCGGTGAAGGGTAGCTCCGGTAGGGGAGCCCGGCGCAAGCGGTCGACGCCGCTGTAGAGCTCCTCGGGGCCGACGTTCAGCGCGTCGTAGCCCATCTCGGACTGCACGGTCAGGAACTCGGAGAACTGCTCGGCCTCTTCGGTGCTGAGACCGGCCAACTCGGGCGAGACCGGAGCGAAGCCGCCGAGGTCGAACAGCAGGAGGTCTGGGTCCTCTGCGCGCAGCTCGCTTAGCTTCTGCGCCTGACGGCGGGTGCCTCCGCCGAGGGTCAGTCCGCAGTCGCAACTGTCGAGAGCACCGCGGGTGCCCGCTGTGAAGACGATCGATGTGGTCCGCAGCCGCTCGGCTTCCAACTCGCCCTTCACTCGCGGGGGAGCGTAGGGCACGCGCCAGCTCTCCTCGAAAGAGAGGGGATCCGGATCGTCGACGCGCCGCTGCTCGAGGAATGCCTCTAGCTCCGCAGCCCGGGGATCCGTCCGTGGGAGGCGGGGAAGGCCCCGACCATCGTAGCCCTGAAGCAGTCCTCTCAAGCCGCCGATGTCGCGCAGCCGCAGGTCGAGCTCATACAGCCAGGTCGCCGACGCAAAGCGACGCGCATGGAGCGCCTCGGACCCGACCCAATCGGCGGTCTCGAGATCCATGCTGCAGAGGGACGCGTCGCGCATCCAGGTGTGCTCGAGGCCGAGCGTCCCGTCGCTCGCCTCCGGGTCCTGGCTCGCAACGACTCGGCGCGCGACATACTCGCGCAGCCCGAGAGGAAACCAGGCCTCGGGCGAACGGTCGCGCTCCAGCTCGTCCGAGGTGCGTCCGTACCAGTGCGAGATCAGCTGCCGCGCGACCCGCCTCAGACTGCCACGGTCCGGCACACGCAGGTCGGCGAAAGCGAAGCCGAGAGTACCCGGAAGGTCGGCGACCCACGCGTCGTGGGCAAGCTGCGCGATGATGAGCTCGACCGGCTCCCGCGGAGGCCCGAGAGTCTCGGTCAGGCCGAAAGCGATCCCTTCGATCGCGTCGACTAGATGTGGATCCGGCGAGCCCTGGAACCTCATCGTGACGTCCGGCGCCAACCGATGCTCCCCAACTCTCTGGGGACTCGCGATCAGCGCGTGCTCCCAGAAGCAGCCCGTGTCGCGGTACTCGTCCACGGTCGGCAGAGACTTCAGAGCTCGCCATCCGGTCGGGAGCTGGACGTCGAACTCGACCCTCTCGGGTGGGAGGGCGGGGACAAGCACGAGGTTGGCCGGGGAGAGCAAACACCCGTCCGCGTGGACGACGCCGAAGCTGCGGCGGTCGCGGGCCCCGTTGGGTGGAATGTAGGTACGCGGTCGTACGAGATAGCGAACCTCCACGACATCGAGCGGGTCTTCCGTCACGACCTCGTAGCGCAGCGGCTCGGGCGAATCGCCGGCCGGGCCTCGCGGAACAACTTGCAGGGCTCGTCCGCGCACGTCCCTGGCGTGCAGATCTTCGACCTCTAGCAAGCTGGCCTTGACGAGGCTCGAGAGGTAGACGCGTTGGCCCTGAACGGATTGAAGGCGGAGTGTGATCTCGACCTGCTCCTCGGGGGCACGGCGCAGGTCAATTCGATAGGAAAGGCCCGGGGCGGAGTGGAGTGCAATGGCCCGGGTAGCGAGCCCTGTAGAGAGCAGAATGACGAGCGTAGCGAGAGTGAAGAGGATGCGTTGGGGCACGGGCGAACTCGGGTTGCTTGACGTGAAGGGTCAGGCCGGCGGGACCCTCAGGAGTCCCGCCAGCCGCGCGGAGAGTCAGACTTCAGGGCTGCGGCGCGCGGACTACCAATCCACGCACTCGAGCGAGACCGAGCCGTCCTCGTGCCGGACCTGCAGCATGGTGCAGGACTTCAGCGAGGGCATTTGGCAGAGGTTGTCCTCGCACTCGAACCCGTGCTTCACCGCGGCGGGGCCGCTCGAGTAGAAGGCCCCGGGAGCCGTCGCACCGTTGTCCGCGGGACGGGCAACCTGCTCCGCGGAGGCTTGAAAAGCGCTTCCTGACGGCACAAGGAGCCCGAGGCTGAGCGTGGCAAGCAGAATAGGTAGCTGTCTCTTTGCTGCATTCATGTTGATAGGTCTTCCGGTCTGGGGTTTTGCGCATCCGGCTGTCGCTTCAGCGAAGCTCGAAAGGCCGGACGTTGCTCTCGTTGGGAGTCAGCTCGATGGGCCCGATCTGGTGCAGCCGCTCGGCGCACGGGGCCCGGAGCACGTAGGTTCCGCTCGGAAGGCCGTCGAACTCCGCCCGCCCCCGTTCGTCGACGCGCTCGAGCTGCGCGTGCGTTCCGTCGCTGGCCGATAGCTCGACGATCGAGTGTCCTCGGCCGGCGTTCGTGCAGCCCGCCTCGTGCAGCTCGACACTCAGCGAGCAGAGGGGCGCGAGTTCGATCCCACCCAACCGAACGGGCAACGGACCGACCGACACGTCGTCCAGGCGGCGGTTCGCGTACCCCGGTCGAGAGAGCTCGAGCGCGTAGTCCCCGAGCGGGACGTCGCGAAAGAGGAAGCGACCGTCGGGCTCGGTGCGCGCCCTGGTCTCGCCGAGCAACAGGCGGTCGCCCGTCGAGGACGTCAAGGCTCCCGCAGTCCCCTGCGCGAAGTCGAGCGGAAGGAGCCGTACCTCGGCGCCGGCTAGCGCCTCACCGGCGGTGGAGGCGGCGAGACCGCTCAGCTCGCCCGATCCGATCTCCAGCGTGACGCGCGAGACTCCGGAGTCGCACCAGACGGCCTTGACCGATGGGGGAGCGTGCACGCCCGAGCGCGCGAAGAACCAGTACTCTCCGGCCCGTGGCAGCACGATCGTCACCCGGCCACGGCCGTCGGTCGCGCTCGTCGCCGCAGAGTCCGCGAGGCGCCAGATGAGCTGGCCCGGCTCGGCTCGCGGCGCCGCGCCCACCGTGCTCGCCGGGGCCGGATCTCCGTTGCGCTTCACCTCGACGCGTACGACGGGCTCGCTGCCAAGGACGAGCTGGGCTCGCGTGGAGTGCCCCCGCTGCAGCGACACTTCAATCTCGCTCGCGTCACGACCTGCGAAGACGGATACGGCGCGCAGGCCGGCAGGAAGATCGGCATCGGCCCTGTAGCGCGCGCGGTAAGTGCCCTCCGGCAGCCCCGGGAACGCGACGTTGCCAAACGGGTCCAGGCGTGCAGTTCGCGGCTGCCAGCCCAGGACCGCGTCGCGTCGTTCGAGCTGTACAGACCCGCACGGGACGGCGCCGCCCTCGGAATCGAGCACGCGAACGAGCAGGTCAGCGGTCTCGGGGAGCAGGGCTCCGGTCGACGAAGCTGAGTCTCGGTCGTCGACGTACTCCGGGAGCGCAAGCGTCAGCTCGTCGCCACCAGCCTCCAAGGGACGCGCGACAAGCGCGCCGCCGGGAACTCCGCCCAGGATCCACGCTCCCGTAGCGGCCTCGTGCAGTTGAAACCGGCCGGATACATCGACCGGCGTACCGCAGAGCTCGAGCAGAGCCCATGCGTCCTCTTCGACGGCGAAGTCGTGCTCCGAGATCACCGCCACCCTTGCGGCGGAGACGCTCTGCCCGCCGGGACCTAGGATCACTCCCTCGACCGCGACGCCGGGGTCGAGCCTTAGCTCCAGCTCGTCCGTTCTCCCGTCGACGACGAGCCAACGTCGCGTTTCGCTCCACCTCGCGGCGCGCGCCGCGACCCGATACACGCCGCGCTGAAGACCCGAGAGCTCGAAGCGCCCCTCGGGGCTCGTGTGGCGGACGATGGCCCGACTCCAGGGGATTCGGTTGGCCTGGCTCGCGCGGAGCTCAAGCGGTGAGCTGAGACGCCAGAGGGCGACCGTCGCCGCCGGTATCCCTCGGCCGCTCGGCCCCACGACGCGCCCTCCACACCGGAGTCCGGGGGTGAGGTGCACATCCCCGAGATCCCGGGTCTCGCCGCGTAGCAGCGGAGCGAGGTTCCAGGTCCGGGTCATCCAAGACGATCCGCGGACGGTGATGCGTAGCGGCTGCGCGGGCCGGGCTTGCAGCGAAACGTGCCCATCGCTCCCAGGCTCACCCTCCGCGATCTGCCCGTCCGCGGATCGGAGCTCGACGCTCGCGACCCGTGCCGGCAGGCCGTCGCGTCCAATCAGCCGAAGGCACACCCGGCCTGCGGGAGTTTCCGAGACGGGAAACGAGCGATCATCCGGCCCCGCGGCGTCCGGCCGTCCCAGGGGGCTGCCGTCTCCAGTCTGGGCGGAGAACGCGGTCAGGAGGAGCAGCAGCGACAGCCCGAGGATCAGGGTTCTTCTCATCTTGGTCATCTCCGAGCGGCCCCTTCCGCGGGCCGTTGGCAGCTCAGAACGTCCCCTGTGACCGCGACTCACGCCGACTTGCCCGAATTCGGCGCGGGCGCGAAAATTCGGCGGAACGGTGAGCCTCTCGCTCCGCCTCGGGTAACAGGAGGGCCCATGGGAGAAGGCCAACCCGCAATCCCGATCGAAGAGCTGCTCCTTCACGAGGACTGGGTCCGCGCGCTCGCGAGGCGTCTGCTGGGGGATGAGACGCTGGTCGACGAGGTGGTTCAGGAGACTTGGCTCGCCGCGCTGACCCGGCCGGTGGGGGAGCTCAGGAACCCGCGCGCCTGGCTGGCTCGGGTCGTAAGCAACCTGTCGCTCCGGATGCGCCGCGACGACGGCCGCCGCCGCGGCTTCCTAAAGGACCCCGAGCTCGAGCCGCCGCGCGCGCTCGACCCGTCCGACCTGCTTGAACACGAGTCCGTCCGGCGACGCTTGGTCGAGCAGGTGCTGAAGCTCGAGGAGCCGTACCAGACGACGGTCCTGCAGCACGCCTACCAGGAGCTTCCGTTCCAGACGATGGCGCGCCTCTCGGGCGAGCCAGTGGCAACCGTCCGCACGCGCTGGCGCCGGGCCTTGGATCAGCTGCGTGAGCGCTGCAAGCGCGAGGAGTTCTGCGGTGTCTACCTCTGGGCTCTCTTGCCGGCCTTCGTGAACAGGCTTCCGCTCGACCGCGGGAGCGGCCCTGCGGCTGCGGGGACGCCCCGCGCGATGCTCTTCGGAGCCGCTGCGCTCGCGACGACCGTCATCGCGGTGGGCATGGGCGTGTCGCGAGCGCGGGACGTAGACCCCGATCCAGTACGGCCCGCGGAGGTCGCCGGGCGCGAGCAAGCACGCGACGACGGGAACAAGGTCCCGGAGGAGACGGCGAGCACGCGGGTCTCCGCGAGCGCTCCGCCGGGCGCCGCCGCCGTTTCGGAAACCGTCGCCGAGACCAGAGTGCGTGGAGCCATGCGTTGGGGGCAAGACCTCTGGCGGGCGCCGATCTGGGCGTCGAATCAGCCCGTCCAGGTCGACCTGTACCCCGGATTCGACGCCTTTGATCAAGAGGCACCGAGCGACGAGCCGGAACGGACGCTCACGCTGCTCACCGACGACGAAGGGCGCTTTGAGCTCGACGTTCCGAACGACCGGTCGTTCACGGTCTATGCCCACCCCCTCGTCGAGGGGGCGATTCAAGGTCCCTCGCGCGCCGGCGCCAAGCTGTTCGTACCGCAAGGCGAGCCCCCACAGCGCGACCTGGAAGTGCGTGTGTTCAAGCTGAACGCCTGGGTTTCCGGCCGCGTGTCGGACCAGGACGGGATCCCTCTTCCGGACGCGCGCATCTCCTTGCACGGCGAAGTTCATCCGGTCGATCCGGACGGCAGCTATCGGCTGGCTACAAGCTCGCAGATGGAGGACGTCCCGTTGCACGCCTGGGCACCGGGTCATGCCGAAGTGCGCCGCATCGTCAAGCCCGCGGCAGGCGCGGAGCGGACCCTCGACCTTCGGCTCCCGCGCGAGCTAGCGGTGCACGGCTACGTGCGAGACGAGAAAGGGTTCGCGATCTCGGGAGCCCTGCTCTCGACCCGCATCGGGCACGCTCCCGCAACCACGTCGCGGGAGGACGGCTCCTTCGACCTGCCTCACCTGGCGCCGGAGTGGCACGCTGGGCTCCCCCAGAGGATCGTCATCCAGCGCGATGGCTACGCCCGCGCGACGCGATCCGTGGACGACCTGGTCGCGCCCCGCGAAGAAGCTGTCGTGGAGTTGTCGCGCGAGGCCAGCGCCACGGGCCAAGTGATCGACGCCCAGACGGGCGAGCCGATTCCCGGGGTGTATCTCACCCTCGGGACCTTCGACGGGGCCCAAGAGCCCTACGAGACGACGTCTCGCGGCGGAGGGATGTTTCGTTTCGACGGCGTTCAACCCGGCGCGTGGAGTCTTCTGGCGCAGCACCCACGCCACGCCCCGAAGGTGACGGAGCTGCTCGTACACGCCGCGCCCGCCTCACCTGCCTACGTCGAGCTCGAGCCGGGCGACCGAATCGAGGGAGCGGTCCTCGGTGAAACGGGCAAGCCGCTACGCGACGCTCAGGTCCGCGTTCGGTTTCAGCCCAAGGAGCTGCGGCATCCGCTGGTCCTCGACGCGACGGCACGTACGGACGCAGAGGGTCGCTTCGAGCTCACCGGGGTCCCGAGAGCGGATGCCGTCTTGCTCCTCTACCACCGGCAAGCTCACAGCAAGCAGGTGCCCGTCCAGGACGTCGCCCATCCGACCAACGCGAAGTTCTACCTGAGCCCGAAGCCCCACGGCACTCTTCGTGGACGGGTCGTCGATGCCAGCAGCGGCGCGCCGGTGACCAGCTTCCGGGTCAGCTTGTTCCGAACCGGCAGCGGGCCTGACCAGGTCCCCCTTGGACCCCAGAGGGGCTTCGCATTCACCGATCCGGACGGGCTGTGGGTTGGGCAGGACTTCCCCGCGCTCATCGTGGGCGAGACGGTCGGCATACGCGTCGACCAGGCGGCGGGTTTCGAGACGTGGGAGAGCTCGGTCGTCGTTGAAGCGGTGACAGAAGTCCCCGTGGAGCTCGCCCCGCGTCCGTAGAAGTCCGGCTCACACCGTCGTTCGCCTCGGGTACTCCAGCCTGCTCGCGGGGAGAATGAGGACGCAACGTCCGTTGAGAGGGAAGTAGAGCGGACTTGCCCGCGGCTCAGATCGAGCCCAGTGCTCGGGCTGCCTCCCCGAGGCAGTCCTCCTCACCGTTCGATCGGAACCAACTTTCGGCGCCTCTCGACTCGAGGCCCATGCGTTCACCGGACCCGCCGCACCGAGCGCGCCGGTGACCCGACATCGTCGAGGAACGGGCGCATAGATAAGCGCTTTCGCTGAGTCCCCCGCGCACCTCCGGGAAACAAGGCCAGGCGCCCGGGGAGAGCATCCATCGCGCTCTCCGGACCGCGACACCACAACCTACATCGGAGACCAACCATGCCCTCAACGGCAACCGCCCGCGCGTCGCTAGCCGCCCTGTGCCTGATGCCCACTCTCGCCAGCGCTCAGCTGGTCCTCCTCGACGAGATCCAGATCACCGCCTCGGACGATCTGGAGAGCGTTGAGATCGCCGGCGACACCGCGATCGTGTCGCACCGGACCGACGGCCTGCAGAGCTTCGTGGACATCACGAGTCCCTTCTCGATGACGCTGTGTCCCTCGACGACCTTCAACCCGTCGTTCGGCGACATCTTCGGTGAGTCGCTCTACTACGACGGACTCGGCGGACACCTGTTCACCGGGCACCGGTTCGGCGGCCTCACGATGAACGACGCCAGCGATCCGTGCGCGACGATGTTCCAGGTTGCCGCGGTCAACACCCAGTACATGCACGAGGGCCTGGACGCCTGGTCGGACGGGACCAACCACTTCCTCGTCTACGGAGAACATCCGGCATTCACGACCGTGGGCGGCATTCGCATCTACGACATCGGAGCCAGCTCGCTGACCGAGATCGGCAACGTGCTCAACCCGGCCGGCCAGCTCGATGGGGGAGACGTAGTCTTCTCACCCGATGGCGCCTACGTGTACCAGATCAGCCCCAGCGGATACGGCCCCGGCAGCACGACCGTGAACAACACTGCCTTAGTCGTTTACGACACCTCGAACAAGAGCGCCCCTGCGTTCCTGTTCCCGGTCGATCTGCCCGGATCCGCCCAGTCCACCGACGCGGAGCTCGTTCATGCTCCGGACAGCCCGTACCTGTACCTCGCGATGTTCGAGGACGGCTTGCAGGTCGTCAATGTCACGAATCCGATGGCCCCAACCGTGAAGCAGTTCTTCGCGCTTCCGGGAATCTCGATCGAGGAGGTCGAGTTCTACCACCCGAAGATCCTCTTGACGTCTGGGCGGATCATTGAGACCGGGCAGAGCGTCATCGTGCCTCTCAACGTCTCGGACCCCGATAACCCGATCATCCTCGGCGTGATATCGGCAGGCGGTAGAGTGAGGGACATCAAGGTCGACAACGGACTTGTGTACGTCGCGACGACGAACACGGCGCTGAACAACAACGCGCTCCAGGTCTACCTGTAATTCGATGAGGCGACCTCTGGTCTCACTCAGGTAGACCGACGCACCATCCCGCGCCGCGAGCAACTCCTGCAGCAGCAGAGCCTCGCGGCGCACTGAGTTGTCAGCGCATGCACTCGACGCCGAAGGGTCCGAAAACCGAGCCGAACTCCAAGTCGTTGCCGCGGCTGACGTTGTGGCGGCGCGAAAATGGCCGCCATGGCCGACACCTTGCCGCTCCAGCTCCTCCTCCTGACGTTCTCCGGCTGGGTCAACCGCCAACAGCAGCACGTCGTCGAGTACCTCATCGAGGAGAACCGCGTCTTGAAGGAGCAGATGGGCAAGCGGCGGCTGCGGCTCCCGGACGACCAGCGTCGCCGGCTCGCGACGAAGGGGAAGCGAATCGGGCGTCGGCTCCTGATGCAGGTTGCGACCATCGTGACGCCAGACACGATCCTCCGCTGGCACCACCGACTGATCGCGGCCAAGTGGACCTCGAAGTGTCTCATCGTCAGGCCGCGCGCCTGCAGCGCTTGAGAAGGCCGCCCAGGCGTTCGTGGATGTGGATCTCGCGGCTGGCGGTTGGCCGCCTCGATCGCCTCCTTGCTGAGCCCTTGGTGCGGCCTCTACTGGTGGTAGTGCTCGACGAACTCCGGGATGGCCCGGCGCAGCGACGACTCGCGGCATCACCCCGATCAAGAGATCAAGACGCCGTTGCAGGCTCCGAACGCGAACGCCTACGCGGAGCGCTTCGTACGCTCGATCAAGGAGGAGTGCCTGGACCGAGTGATCCTGTTCGGCGAGGGGCACCTCCGCGGCGCCCTCGAGTCGCACCTCGAGCACTTTCACACCGAGCGCAACCATCAGGGCCTCGGTAACGAGCTGATCGAGCCGGACGCGTCGCCCGGCAGCGGTGAGGTCCTCTGCCGAGAGCGAGTCGGCGGGCTTCTCAAGTTCTACCACCGGGCCGCCTAAGACCGGCGGAACGTACGGGCAGTACGACGTAGTGGGGGAGGCGTGCCCTCGTCGAATGACCTCGGCCGTCCAACGGCCACGATCTCGGTCGCAAGCCCAGAGCGCCCCGCGACTTGGCGTTCGATCGAGTTCTCGGACCCTTCGCCATGGTGAGCGTCGCGAGGCGCGAGTCGCCGCCCTTGGTCTTGTTGGTTCTGAGTCGGACCGTTGCAACATCACCGCCGATGGAGCGCCAAGGACGACGCCGCCGAGCGGGTCGACGCACGGCGGACCGCGAGGGGTACGAGAACTCGCCCGAACAGCAGACCATTGCAGCGGCTAACCTTATGACGCCACGACAATGGCCGTCATGCCCGATCGCATCGCGCTCCAGCTTCTCCTCGTGACATTCTCCGGCTGGGTCAACCGGCACGAGCAGCGTGTGCTCGCGTACCTGACCCTGGAGCATGAGAGTGGGGCAGAGCGGCAAGCAGGCTAAGGCCTCAGGACTTCGCGGAGTACACCATAGCGGCGGCGGCAAGAAACGAGGCCATGGGAATCAGATCAGGGTGGTTGAGAAGAAAGAGCTCCCAGCCGGAGCGGTCGTGTCGCCGTCTGTGGAGCAGTGCCCAAACATCCGGCTCCTCGCCAGACTGCTTCGCCTGCACCACGAGATCTTCAAGGAACCCGTGCAGGTATCTGAAGGTCAAACCAAAAGAATAGGTGAATGCGCAGGCAACCAACGCTGCGCAGACGAGCAGGCGGACATCTACCTCGGTCGCCTCAAGCGCAAAGTAGAGAAAACCAGCTAGCCACGCGAAGGTCTGTGTAACAAGGAGCCTTCGGATATGGTTGCCAAGCTCTGCGTAAAATTTAAATAGATCAAGATGCGTCTTGGTACTCAATGAACATCTACCGAAGAGACTGTGGCCTGCGAGATACGCGTGAGTGGATCTGGAGAGTGGTGGCGGGCGCCCCTTCGCCTCCTGAAGGACTATATAGAAATCTAGAGCCCGCATTCGAATCGATCCTGCAGGCTACTCGATGTCGGCTTTGGTCGCCAAGATCCGTCTCGGGCATGAGCGCTGGGCGGTCGGCATAGTTCCTCGGGCTCTTGGTCGCCGAACACCAGAGCTTGACGAGCGAGAGCCTCGCACCTGGAGGCCAGTTCGGGTTTCGCCAAGTGCACAGTGGAGTCAACGCCGGCGACCGAGCTGGTCTGACCTCGAAGCGGACACTCGAACGTCACGCTAGCATCGCGAGAAGTTCGGTCTGTATCCCGTCGACCCAACCCAACCAGGAGACTTGCCATGAAGCTCGAAGTCCGCTCGTCCGTCCTCGGCGCCGCGTTCGGTGCCCTTGCCGTCCTCGCCCTCGCGTTCCAGATGCCGACGGGGTCCAGCCCGACCACGGCTCTCTGGAGCCACTGTAGTGCTCCCCCGAGATCAAGCCACGTGTTGAGGTTGTTGCTGACGAAACTCGCGGGGCGACAGATAGCCCAGCGACTGATGCGGCCGGCGGTGGTTGTACCAGTGGATCCACCGCGTGATGGCCCGCCTGGCCTCCT
>JBCCGI010000129.1:0-18068 GCA_039029355.1 Planctomycetota bacterium | reverse complement strand
CGGCGGCTCCGCAGCGCCTGGAGCTACGACTGGGCCACCGGCATGCTGAGCCGCGGCGCCGACGTCGAGGATCCCGAGCGCATCTTCGAGAACGCGCTGGCGGGCTTCCCCCCCGAGGCCGACCTGGCCGAGGCGCTCGTGCTGCGCACGCTCGACACGGGCGAAGCACGGCTCGCCCTCGGCGCCTTCGCCCATGCCTACACCGACCGCCAGGGGAACGTGTTCCCCTGCTCGCTCTACGAGGCCTGGTCCTCGGGCGTCGAGATCGAGATGCCGGACGTCGACACGCTCGGCATCGTGCACGACGCGCTGGACGAGTGGCGCAAGTGGAAGGCGCCCGTGGCGCCGTCGAAGCACAAATCGCTCTACGGAACCATCGGCGACGTCTTCGCCGAGGCCCGCCGCTACCGCGGCCTGCGCGAGGCGCTGGCGTCGGTCTACCTGACCGGTGAGCCGGTGATGCGCGACGGCTACGGCGAGAGCCGCATCCGCTTCCACTCGCTTTGGGACAAGCACCGCTCGGTGCCGCCGCCCGTCGGCGACGCGCTCCCGCGCGACCCGGAGGAGTGGACCGACTTCCTGGCCGAGTGGGCGACGACCGTGCAGCGCGACCGTGAGCTCCGCGCGGCGGGCAAGCGGCGCGGCGAACAGCTCGCGGCCGACGGCGCGCGCGTGCGGGCGACGCTGGTGTGGGTGCTGGAGCAGCTGGGCGCCTTCGAGCGCAAGGCGCGACCGAAGCCCAAGCCGAAGCCGAAGGCACCGCAGCCCGAGGACGGCTAGAAGGCTGCGAGAGAGCTGCGGCGATCGGGCTGCCCCGGAAGGTGCCGCTGATTTGGGGCGGCGACCGTTCCCCGAAGGTGCCGCGGATCCGGGGCGGTGACCGTTCCCGAAGGTGCCGCGGATCAGGGGCGGTGACCGCCCCCGAAGGTGCCGCGGATCAGGGGCGGTGACCGCCCTCGAAGGTGCCGCGGATCAGGGGCGGTGACCGCCCCCGATCCGGGCCACACTGAGGCTTCGGCTCAGCGCGCCGGCTCGGGAACCCCCTCGAGCCGGGCCTCCGCCAGGAGCCCCTCGCCGCCGGTGCGGCTCCAAAGCTCCTCAGCCAGGTGCGGCGCGAGCGGGCTGAGGAGGAGTAGTAGGTGGCGCAGGACCACGGCGATGGCCGCTTGGTCGTGTGTGCCCCACTCCCCCGCCGCGCGCGCCTCGCGCTCGAAGCGCTCCAGGGACTCGAAGAGCCGTCTCAGGTTTTGGGCTACCTGGTGGAAGTCGTGCCGACCGTAGGCGGCGTGGGTCCGTTCGACGGCGCGCTCCAGCCAACGGCTCAGCCGCCGTCGCGGCTTGGTGGAGGGTTCGATCTCGGCGCCTGGGCCGGGTGAGGCCGGGAGCTGGCCCGCGCGCGCGGCCACGAAGGTGAAGAGCGCGTCGAGGAAGGCCCGCGAGCGGCGCGGCAGCTCGTCGCCGGTCCAGCGCAGGGTCTTCGCCGGCGCCGCGGCCGAGAGCACCGCGAGCCGCACCGCGTCGGCGCCCAGGGCCTCGACCAGCTCGGCGGGCACCACGGCGTTGCCGAGGTGTTTGCTCATCTTCCGCCCGCCCGCGAGGATCATCTCGTGCATCAGCGTGTCCGCGATGGGCTCCGCGCCGGGCAGCGAACCCAGCAGTCCGTGCGCGCGCCCCGCCTTCGCGAGGAAGCGGAAGCCCATCTGGTTCGGAGGGATGTCCACGCCACAGACCTCCAGCGCGACCGGCAGCCAGCGCCGGAGCTCTGGATCCTCGAACAACCGCTCGCGGCGCGGCCCCTCGGGAACCGTGCAGGCGGCCAGGAACCAGACCGAGTCGAACCAGCAGTCGATCGTGTCGGTCTCGCGCCGCGCCGGCCCGGCGCAGCGGGGGCAGGTCGTCTCGACGAACGCGTCGCAGGAGGCGAGCGCGTTGCCCTCCCCGGTCGGCACCAGGTCGGTCGGAAGCACGACCGGCAGCTCGGCCTCCGCGACCGGCACCGGGCCGCAGCCGGGGCAGTCGACGACCGGGATCGGCGCGCCCCAGGAGCGCTGGCGCGAGATCGAGACGTCGCGCTGGCGGAAGCGCACGGCGGAGCGCTCCTCGACCGGGGCTCCGTCGCCCGCCGGAGCCCCGGCGCGCGCGGCGAGCTCGGCCTCGGCCGAGCTCTCTCCGGGGATCACGAGCACGGCGTCGCCGCCGCACGCGGCATCCGCATAGGGGGTGGCGATCACCGGAAGCGCTCGTCCGTCCGCGAACCGCGCGCGGAGCCCCGTGTCGACCAGGGCGACGCGGCCGGTGGCGCGCTCCCCGCCGGCATCGCCGAGGGCCGCAAGCGCACGCCGCACCCCGTCGTCGGCCAGCCGCTGCAACAGCGGGTCGCCGGGCGCCACCGCGACCAGCGCGGCCCCGCCGGCCCGGTCCGCGTGACGGGTGAAGGCGGTCAGCGGGTGCCCGTCCACGTCGAGCTGCACCTCGACCCCCTCGATCCGGCCCAGGAGGTTGCGCTGGCCCTGAAGCCAACGGCGGCGCGGATCGCCGCCGGGCAGCTCGTCCCACAGCTGCTCCAGGTAGGAGCTGATGCGGACGAACCATGCGTGTCGGACGCGGATCTCCGTCGGCGTGTCGCAACGCCAGCAGCGCCCGTTCTCGACCTGGAGCTTGGCCAGCACCGAGCGGCAGGCGGGGCACCAGTCCACCGGGGCCTCGGCGCGGTAGATCAGCCCACGCTCCAACAGCCACAGGAATACCCACTGCGTCCAGCGGTAGCAGCTCGGATCGCTGGTCGTGTACGCGCGCGACCAGGCGAACGAGAAGCCGAAGCGATCGAACTCGGACCGCATCGACACGATGCAGCGTTCGACCCAGTCGGCGGGCGGAATGCCGCGCTCGATGGCGGCGATCTCGACCGGCAGCCCGAAGGCGTCGAAGCCGGTGGCGTAGAGCACGTTGTCGCCCCGCAGCCGGCGGTAGCGCGCCACCGCGTCTCCCAGGGCGTAGCTGCGCACGTGGCCGAGGTGCACGTTGCCGGACGTGAACGGCGGAGCGGTGGCGACGTAGAAATCGCGCCTGCCCGGGCACGGCTCCCCGCCTGGTTCCTCGGGCTCGAACGCGCGGCGCTCGCGCCACTCGGCCTGCCAGCGGGGCTCGATCTCGCGGTGGTCGTAGGAGCCGGAGTGCATGCGGGCCTCCTCAGGCCGGGTGCTGGCGTTCGATGCCGTCGTACATGCCCCGGAAGAGCGCGCAGGTGCGCTCGACCGCGGCCACCGCGCCGGCGCGTCGCTCCTCGTCGGTGCAGAGCTCGACCACCAGGTCGAGCCCCTGATGCACGTGCCCGACGTCCTCCTCCTGGTGCACGCGGAAGAAGCACAGGTCGTCCTCGCTCAGTCCAAACGCGCGCGCCATGGCCCCGTCGCGGGCCTCCCCGCCCAGCGTCTCGAGGTTCTGGCCCTCGCTCGCGATCAACACCGCGGCCGCTCCGAGGTGGTACGTCGCCGGGTCGGCCACGAGCGCGCGGCGGTACTCGATGAGCTCTAGGGTCTCGGGGTACGGCGCGGCGGCGTCGCGCTCGGCGTCGCCGATCCCCAGCCCGCTCAGGAAGCGCTGCATCAGGCGCAGGTGGTTGTCGGTGCGGGAGAAGTGTCCGGTCTCCTCCTCGAAGAGGTTCACGAGCAGGCGCCGCTTGTGCTTCGGCAGCGGGCAGTGAAAGAAGAGCGCCTCGACGTAGCCCAGGAAGGCCTTGGTCAGCTGGTACCCCTGCAGGGCGGTCGCCCGCAGGAGCCCGCGGTCCGGCGGGGGGCCGATCAGGCGCGCGAACAGCGGGTGGTCGAGCGTGGTGTGGCGTTCCAGGGCTCCGCGCAGCTCGTCCCGAAAGCGTCGGGGCGATGCGACGAGAGCCGCCGAATCCGAGGGCGTAGCTTGCATTCGAGCTCCTCCGGCGTTGCGGTCAGGAAGACGCCGGCGTGGACGCGGCCGGCGTGGTGGGCGTAGTTGTCGAGGCGTCCGTACTCGCGGAAGCCGAGCCGGCGCCAGAGCCGCTCGGAGCGCGTGCCGGCGCGCACGTCGGCGATCAGCGTCGTCCAACCGTGGTGGGCGCAGCGTTCGAGCACGCGCTCGAGCGCGCGCAGCAAGAGCGCGGTTCCGCGTGCGCGCGGGTGGACGATGGCGCGCCGAAGCGTCACGAGGTGTCGCTGGGTCGCGAGGCGGGCTGGGTCGAGGCAGAGGAGTCCGAGCACGTCCTCCCCTTCGCCGGCGCGGGCGAGCAGGAGGTGCGTGCGCCCCTCGCTCAGGTCCTCGTCGAGGCCGTCGAGCCACGCGCGTCCCTCGGCCGCGGTCGGACCCCGGATCAGCCCCAGCATCGCATCGTCGCGCACGCTTGCCGCGAGCAGCTTCAGCACGCCCGCGCGTGCCTCGGGCGGCACGCGCGGCTCCCACGCCAGGCGGGCGGGGCTCACGCGACCTCCGCCCCGCGCGGCCGCAGCGCCAGCGACGAGATCGTGTCCGCGCTGCCGCTGCCCGCGACCGCGACCCCGGCTACCTCGAAGAAGGGGCGGACGGCGCGCGACTCGTCGGTGGGCTCGTAGAGCAGCCGTTGCAGGCCGTGCGAGGTGCGGCAGACGATCCGTGTTCCCGGCGCCGCGGCCGCGTGCAGGCGGCGGAGGATGGCCCGCTTCGGCTTGGCGAGCAGCGCCACCAGCACCAGGTCGTAGCCGGCGGGATCGGTCCCCTCACCGGACCCGTGTAGGACGCGGATACGCTCGTCCAGGCCGAGAGCCCTCAGGTACGCGCGCGAACACCGCACCGCGTGCCCGCTGTGATCGACGCAGTCGACGCGCGCGCCGGAGAGCCCGTGCAGCCAGACCGCGCTGATGGGCAGCGGGCCGGACCCGACGAACAGCGCGCGCTGGGGAGGAGGTCCTCCGGCGAGCGAGAGCTCGCGCGCCAGCAGTCGACGGAAGCGCGAGCTGAGCGGATAGCTGTGGTAGTCGGCCGCGCGCGCGCGGATCGCCTGGCAAGCGAAGCGCTCCTCGAGCAGCGTCTCCCACGCGCAGTAGGCCTCGCGCAGCTCCGCGACGGTCTCCACGCCGAGCCGTCGTATGAGCTCCGGCGCGTCATCGCCCCCACCGAAGACGAAGGCCTCCAGCTCATCGACGGCGCGGTCCAGGCGCTCGAGCGTCCACGGCCCCGCGGCGAGCTCAGCGCGAACGCGGGCCAGCTCGGGCGGAAGCTCGTCGAGCGGTGCGGAAGGTAGGGCCGGTCTTGTCGCTTGCCGTTGGGCTGGTCGCTGCAACTGGGCTCCTTCGGGATAGGGGGGCGCGATCCGACGCGGATAAATGGGCGGATCAAAGCGTCGCTTTGTTCCTCCAAAGTGCGGCCTCGGTTTGGTGTGCAGTCGTAAGGTTTTGAGTGGAAGGAGTAGATGGCGAGATTGCATTAAGTTGATTGTGTTTTTGAGGATTTGACCGTTGGGTTTGAGCTGCGGCGATTCCAAATGAAGTCTGTCGTTTCTCGACGAACGTAGCCCCTTGGTGGGACCGGAGATCCGTCGTGACTAGGGAGAACGAGGGGAACAGCGCATGCGCCGGCGCCGTCTCGTTGGGCGACTGAGACAAACCCCAAGTGCTCCCGTAGCTCAAATGGTCAGGGACCCGTCTGCGGCTTGCGCTTGAACCGGTTGGACTAGGACCGGAGCGAAACCACACGAGGCTCGAAGCCGTCCCGATGCTCACGTGAAAACGAGCGGAGGCGGCGGCGGGTTTTCACTTCGAGAGGAGCGTGGTGGATCTCCCTTCTGAAGATCACCTGTGCTTCGCAGACCGACGGAGCCGGCGCATCGCTCTACGCCGATTGGGCGGAGCGCCGGGACCGGCGGCGGCGCGAGGTGCCGGCTGTCCCGCCGGGAAAGCGCAGTCCCGCCGCACGACGCCCGAGAGCCACGGCCTTACATGCCGTAGATACGGGTTCGAATCCCGTCGGGCGCACCACCTTCCCCCCCTACGCCGGAGGGCCCCTCGCTGCCTCAACAAATGCCCTCTCCGCGAGGCGCGCGCCGCGATTCCACGCGCCGGCCTCGCCCTACGAGCATCCGCACGGCTTTTCCTCATCCGGGCCGTGCGGGTCTGGTCGAGCTCGCCGGAGGGCGGGCTCGTTTCCGTTCGGGCCCTCGGCCCAACCCCTGTTTTTCTAGGAGTCTCTCATGAGCTCTCTCTCGCGCCTGTTCGCCCTCACGGGCGCCTGCGCCCTGACCGCTGGTGTTGCCGGCGCTCAGGTCAACTCAAACGACACGCCGCTCAACAACGGTGGCGACGTCGTTTTCATCTACAGCTCCCCGAGCTCCGGCTTCACGTCGTTGGCCTTCCCGCCCGACGTGACCGGCGACCTCTACTGGCGCGCGCACTCCGGCGCCGAGTTTATGAACGACGTCGATGCCACAATCGGCTCGGCCATGGAAGTTGACGGCTACTACGAGTCGCTCTTCGACACCGACTGGAGCACGACCCCGAGCTTCTACTCCCGCGCGCACGGTCCGGCCCTCGCGGACTCCGCCGGCCTCGGCGGCCTTGAGCCGTCCTTCTTCCAGCTCGGCCTCACCACGGAGACCGTCGTGCTCGTCGGCCCCTCGGGCTTCGGCAACCCCTGCACGGTTGCTCCGTCGCTCTGCTCGCCGTCCGGCGGCACTTGCCCGCCCCCCGGCTTCGTCAACGGTTACCTGATTGACCTGGCCTTCGGCAGCACGCCCGGCACGGGCATCGTGCTTCCGGCGGACGGCACCACAGCTTCCGACACCGCCACGACCTGGTTCGTGACCGGCGGCATGACCGCGTCCGGCGGGACCTGCGGCCTGGGGGACTATGACCTTCAGGACGTGCACTCCACCGACGAGACGCAAGCCGACGCTAGCGGCAACGGCATCAACCCGTCCGGTGGCTTCCAGACCGCGGCCTCCGGCCCGGTCCAGGAAGGCGTCGCCTCGATGGCGGAGGCCAACGAGACCTGGCGCGGCAACATGGTGAACGTCGTCGCCGACACCGGCACCGGGCTTGGCGCCGAGGTCGGAGACAACGGCGGCGGTGCCATGAACGGCCGCAACTTCGATGCGTCGTCGGGCTTGGGCACGGTCGGAGTCGAACTCCGTGACCTGGCTGGCTCGGGGATCCCGAACATCGGGATCGTCGGCGCTTCGCTGACGGCGCTTCCCAACCCGGGCCTGCCGGCGCTGGGCGGGAACCTGCTCGTGCTGCCGGACGGGCTGTTCAACTCGACCTCGGGTGTCTGGCAGGGCGCAGTCGCTGCCACGTCGTTCGTCTTCACGGCCGAAGGCGCCTTCACAGGCGCACAACTGGCGGTCCCCCCGACGGTCGGCGGCGTCCAGCTGCAGATCCAGGGTGCGACCTTCAATCTCACCACCTTCTCGGTCGATTCGACCGCGAAGGTCACCGTATGCTGCGGATGCTAGCGCGGTCCTAGCGGACTGCTAATCGGCGAATCGGCGACAACAATCGGCACAACCGGCCTGCTCGGCGGCGGGTCGGATCCTCGCACCCAGCAGCGAGAACAGGGCCGCCCTCTCCCACGCGTACGCGTCGGAGAGGGCGGCCCTCTGCTTGCACGCTCACCCCGCCGCGGCGCGCGCGGCCAGCTCGGCGGTCGCGAAGGCGGCCTGGAAATTCAGCCCGCCGATCGGACCGCTGAGGTCGAGCAGCTCGCCGAAGACGAACAGGCCCTCGCGCCCGCGCACCCGCAGGCTGCCCGGGTCGACCGCGCGCAGGTCGAGCCCGCCGGCGGTGACCTCGGCCTTGTCCCAGCCCAGGGTGCCGTCGACCGGCACGCGCAGTCGCTTCAGCGCCTCGACCAGATCGTGCCGCCCGGCGCGGTTCAGCGCGTTGGCGCGCGGCGGCTCGTCGCCCAGGCCCGCCTGGCGCGCGGCGGCGCCGACCAGCCGCTTTGGCGGTGCGTCGTTCAGGACCCGCGCCAGCGCGCCGGGGAGCGCCGGAGCCCCCGGCAGCGCCGCGCCTGCGATCAGCGCCGCGCGCAGTTCGTCGCGCTCGACCGCCGGGACGAGGTCGAGCTCGAGCAACAGCTCCTCGTCCGCGGCGCGCCGCGCGACGGGCTCGGAGAGGTCCATCGCCCCCGGCCCGGAGACGCCCTGGTGGGTGAACACGACCGGGCGCGTCCGCCGGCCGCGCACGCGCCCCGCGCCGTCGACCAGCCGCACGTCGGCGTCCTGGAGCGCGACCCCCGAGAGCGCGCGCGCCCAGCCCGCGGGGCTCTTGAGCGGCACCAGCGCCGGCACGGGCTCGACCACCGGCAGGTCGAGCGCCTCGAGCCAGGGGTAGCCGTCGCCGGTCGTGCCGGTGCGGGGGTAGCTCTTGCCGCCCGGGCAGAGAAAGAGCGTCGCGCAGGACAGCGCTTCGCCGTCCGCGAGGCGCAGGGTCCAGCCCGCGTCCCCCGCCTCGACCGCCGCGACCTCGGCGTTGAAGCGGATCTCCGCCCCCGCGCCGCGCGCCCAGCGCTCCAGTGCGTCGCGCACGTCGCGCGCGCGGTCGCTGGCCGGGAAGACCTTCTCGAGCGGAGCCTCGACCGTCGGCACGCCGAGCGCGGCGAAGCGCTCGCGCACCGCCGCGGGCGGCAGCTGGCGGAAGGCCCGCCGCAGGAAGCGCTCGCCGTGCGGACCGAAGAGCCGCGCGGCGTCGTCCGGCCGGAGCGTCGTGGTCAGGTTGCAGCGTGTGCCGCCGCTCGCCAGCACCTTGGTGCCCGTGCGCGCGGTCTTCTCGAGCACCACCACCGCGCGCCCCAGCTCGGCGGCCCGCGCCGCGGCCCACAGCCCGGCAGCGCCCGCCCCGACGACGACGAGGTCGAGGCTCACCCGCCCGACAGCGCCTTCTCCCAGGCCGCGATCTCGGCGGCGCTGCGGGGGCTCTTGGGCGGCGTGTCGTCGCCGAGGTCGTCGAGGTAGCCCTCGGGCAGCAGCACGCGCTTCTGCGTGCGGCCGCCCTTGCCGCGGTTAGCGCGCACGGCCTGCAGCGGGAAGGGCTCGTCGGCATCGAGCTCGGCCAGCACGGTGCGGATCTCGTCGAGCGTCTCGGCGCGCACCAGCTTGGCGCGGGCCCGCGAGGAGCCGCGGAAGCCGACCGTGTACCAGGTGCACCACTTGCGCATCTGGCGCAGCCCGTAGGTCTCGCCGAAGAAGTCGACCAGCCTCATCGCGTGGTCGAGCACGACTTCGGCGATGCGCCCGAAGGTCGGCGGCGGCCCGGGCTCACGGCCCTCGAACACCGCCGCCAGCTCGGCGAACAGCCAGGGCCGCCCGAGGCAGCCGCGGCCGACGATCACGCCGCGGCAGCCGGTCGCGCGCATCATGCGCAGGGCGTCCCAGGGCTCCCAGATGTCGCCGTTGCCGAGGACGGGGATCGAGACGTGCTCGACCAGCCGCGTGATCGCGTCCCAGTCGGCCTCGCCGGCGTACAGCTGCGCCGCGGTGCGGGCGTGCAGGCCGATCGCGCGCGCGCCTTCGTCCTGGGCCACGCGTCCGGCGTCGAGGTAGGTTGAGAGCTCGTCGTCGATGCCCTTTCGGACCTTGATCGTCACCGGCACGTCGCCGGCACCGCGGACGGCCGCGCGCACGAGCCGCGCCAGGAGCCGCGGCTTGACCGGGATCGCGCTGCCGCCGCCGGCGCGCGTGACCTTCGGCACCGGGCAGCCGAAGTTCATGTCGAGGTGGTCGACGCCCTCGTCGGCGAGCGCGCGCGCCATCTCGCCGACGTCGACCGGGTCGGAGCCGTAGATCTGCACCGAGCGCGGCGACTCGTCGGGCCGCGAACCGGCGAGCAGCATGGTCAGCTTGTTCCTGTGGAGGAACCCGCGCGCCGTGATCATCTCCGACACGTAGAGCCCGGCGCCGTACTCGCGGCAGAGCGAGCGGAACGGGTAGTTCGTGACCCCCGCCATCGGCGCGAGCACGACCGGCGGCCAGACGCGCAGCGCGGGGTCGAGCTCCAGCGGCTCGAACTCGCCCGGCGCGGCCACCGGCACGTGCTGGTTGAGCGGCGTCGCGAAGCGCTCGAGCGCGGCGTCGCCGGCGCCGTCGGGCAGCGCGGGCGTGGTCATCCGCGGCCGTCCTCGCTGCCGGGGTCCGCCGGGTCCTCGGGCTCTCCGCCGCCGGCGTCCGCGGGATCCTCACCCGCGGCATCGTCCGGGGCAGGCTCCGGCGCGGGCGGAGTCGTCTCGGCGTTCTCGGCGCCTTCGGCGTCTGCACCGGCCTCCGCCGGCACGAGCAGCGCGAGCTTGACCGCGGGCGGGGGCAGGCCCGGTCCGCCGAGCGCGTCTTCTTCGGTCAGCTGGGTCTCGACCGTTCCGCCCCCCACCACGGTCGTGGCGTAGGCGACCGAGCCCAGCTCGCTGCTGCGGAACGAGGTCGCGCCCTTGTGCGTGCGGACGTAGTGCAGGAGCTCGTCCTCGCCCCCGTAGCCCATGACCCACTGGACCACCTCGGGCTCGAGCAACTCGTGGAAGGACACCACCTCGAAGGGCTCCTCGCGCACGAACTGGGTCAGGCGCAGGAGCGAGGTGACGCTGCCCACGTCGATCGTCGCGAGCCGGCCGCGCCAGCGCTTGGTGTCGACCAGGAGGTTGTTCATCCGGCGCTCGATCCGGGTCTGGTCGGCGGTGAAGATGCCGTGCGACTGCACGATGTCCTCGCCGCTCTCCAGCCGCACGATGAACTCGTCGAGCTTGCCGTCGCGCGTGCGCTGCAGCACGGTCATCGAGCGCGTGAGCTCGCCTTCCTCCGTGCGGTAGGCCGTGCGCCCGCAGTAGGCGAGCGCCCCGTCGGGCTCGCGCACGACGGCGTAGCGCTCGGCGCGGATGCGCTGCCCGACGGCGACCACGTCGACCTTGCCCTGCAGCACGACGGCGCCCTCGGGGAGCTCGGGCGGGTCGACCTCGATCGGTTTGGCGAGCTCGGCCCGGTGGGCGTCGAGCCGCGCGCGCAGGGTGGCGACGAGGTCGTCCAGCGCCTCGCGCTCCAGCACGTGCCCGCGCAGGACCACGATCTCGGGCGTGCGCAGCGCCGCCACGCCCTCGCGCGGGTCCGCGCCCACGACGAGCAGGTCGGCGGCCTTGCCGGGGGCGAGCGTTCCGCGCACGTCGTCGATGCCCAGCTCCTCGGCCGCCTGCCGCGTCGCGGCGGCGAGCACGTCGATCGCCGGCACGCCCGCGGCCTCCCAGCGCGCGAGCTCGTCGTGCAGCGCGCGTCCTGGGAACAGCCACGGATGCGGCGCGCCCGAGCCGGGCAGCACCGGGATGCCGGCCTCGCGCAGCGCGACCAGGAGCGCGGCCTGCTTGGTCGCCACGCGCGTTCCGGTCACGACGTAGTCGTCGTCGTCGAGCGAGCGGCGGAAGGACAGCTCGCCCTGCCACTGGCTCTCGTACAGCGGGTCGAGCAGCCCCAGGTCGAAGTCCTGCTTGCCCTGGTCCTCGACGCGCAGGGCGGTCGCGTGCAGGAGCGGCACCAGCCCCGCGCCGGACCCGGCCACCAGCTCGATCGACTTCTTGAAGGCCGCCGGCTGCACGAAGTCCCAGCCCACGCCCTCGGGCAGCAGGCGGTCGAGGAACAGGATGCCGTCGAAGCCGAGCTCGAGCGCGTCCTTCAGGCTCACCGCGCGCGGCACCGGCCCCCAGACCTGCAGCTCCCGCTCGTGGGCCAGCTCGAGCGTGCGGCGGAACGAGTCGGCCGGCAGCCCGAGCTGAACCGACAGGAAATCGACCTCCTCGTTAAAGAGGATCGGCAGCAGCTCGTCGGCCATCGCCGGCGTCCGCAGGATGACCGCCTCGGACGACGACGGCGGGTCGCCGTCGATCACCGCGCCGGGCGTGAGCAGGGTCGGGCCCGGGACGCGGTCGCGGGCCTTTTCGTAGCGCTCCATCAGCGCCCGGATCGGGTCGCCGCCGAGGTCGCGGATGGTCGTGACGCCCTCCGCTACGTAGAGCGCGTCGTGCTCGGGGTCGAAGTACACCATCGAGTCGATCAGCCCGGGCACCAGGTGCTTGCCGGTCACGTCGATCCGGCGCGCCTCGGTCGGGGGCTCGACCTCGGGCGCGAGCAGCGCCTCGATCCGCCCGTCGCGGATCACCACCGTGGCCAGGGCCGGCTCGGCCTCGGGCTCCAGGGTGTGGACGGTCCCGCCCAGGAGGGCGACGAGGTCAAGCAGGAGGGAGGCGTGCATAGGTCGTTTCGGCCTTGGATCCGGCGGGAGCGGGGGCGCCGCGAGCATCCTACGGCGCGACCCAACCGCCTGATAGCGCGCGGCCGGGGCGCGGTCACCGGGGCCCGCTGGGCTACGATGCCGCCCCCATGGCCGAGCCCCACCTGCCCCGCGTCGCCCTCCGCACCGACGAGATCCAGCGTGGCCCCTGGGTCTACGCGCGCCACGTGGCCGACGGCCGGGGGCCCGGCGGACGGGCCTCCGCGGGGGCCGAGGCCCTGGCCGGCGGCTCGCTGGTCGAGGTCGAGGACGCCAGCGGGCGCTTCCTGGGCCACGCGCTCTGGAACGGCTCCTCGGACATCCGCCTGCGCTGGCTCAGCCGCGGGAAGCGCTCGGCGCTCCGCGAGCCGGGACGCTTCCTGGAGGCCCGCCTGCGGGCCGCCGACCGCCTGCGCCGGCGGACCCTGGACCTGCCGCGGGTCAGCGACGCCTACCGCGTCGCCCACGCCGAGGGCGACGACCTGCCCGGACTGATCGTGGACCGCCTGGGGGACGTGCTGGTGTGCGAGTACCACGCCCTGGGCTTCGCGCGGCTGCACGCCGAGGTCGAGCAGGCCCTGGAAGCCCTCTACCCCGAGGCCACGGTCCTCCACCGGATCCCGCGCAGCGCCCGGACGAACGAGGGCATGGAGGAGGACGCGGTCCCGATCGGCCCCGACCGCGGCGCCGGCACGGAGGTCGAGGTCACCGAGCATGGCATCGCCTACCCGGTACTGGCCGGGGCCGGCCACAAGACCGGCTTCTTCTGCGACCAGCGCGACAACCGCCGCCGGGTGGCCGAGCTGGCCGGCGGGCGCGACGTGCTCGATCTCTTCTGCAACCTAGGCGGCTTCGGGCTCCACGCGGCCCGCGCCGGGGCCCGCCGGGTGCGCCTGGTCGACCTCGACGAGGTCACGCTTGAGCGCGCCGGGGCCGCCGCGGACCGCAACCGCCTCGGGCTGGAGATCCGCCACGCCGACGCCTTCGACGTCCTGCGGGAGCTCGGGGCCGGCGGCCGCGGGCCTAGGCCGGACCTGATCGTGCTCGACCCCAAGAAACTGGTCGTGGGCCGGGCCGATCTGGAGCGCGGCCTGCGGGCCTACGCCGACCTGAACGCCCTGGCCCTGGCCGCCCTGCCCCCCGGGGGGCTTCTGGCCACCTTCTCGTGCTCGGGCGCGGTGGATCTCGGGACCTTCCTAGGCACGGTCTTCGGGGCCGCGCGGCGGGTCGACGTGGGCGTGCGGCTCCTGGAGGTGCTCGGCGCCGCCCCCGATCACCCGCAGCGGCCGGACCATCCGCGCTCCCGCTACCTGAAGGGTGCCATTCTCACCGTCGATGGTTGAGGGCTAACGCTCGCTAAGGGCGGGGTCGGTCGGCATCATGTTCCGCCCCATGTCGCTCCTGAGCCACGTCAAGAAAGGGGATTGGGAAGCGCTCGAGGACGAGTGGACCGAGCTGATGCTCGCCGCCGACGCCTCGACCGAACCCGTCCTCGAAGCCCTCCCCCACGCGGCCAGGCGGCGCGAGCTGCCGCGCATCCTGCCGCTCCTCAAGGACCACGCCGAAGTGCTCGCCGGCAACGGACGCGGCGCCGACGCGGCGCGGCTGCTCGGAGCCGCGATGCTCGAGGGCGGCTCGCCAGGGGAGTTGGCCAAGCCACTCTACGAGAGCGTCGAAGCGGCGTACGGCGGCGAGAGCTGGTGGGCTCCGTTCTGCGACATCGCGGGCTTCAGCGAGAACGCGCCGGACATGCGCGCCGCGTGGCGCGCGTTCCGCCGGCTGCTCGCGTTGAAGGACGGCAAGGCGGTGTACCACGCCAAGGGCTGGGGCATCGGCGCGATCGAGTCGCTCGACCTCGACGAGCTCGAGGTCGAGGTGCGCTTCTCGTCCGGGCGCCGCGACACGTTCCCCTTCACCACCGCGGTCGACATCTTCGAGGTGCTCTCGGCCGAGGACCCGCGCGCTCTCGTGGTCACCGACCCGGAGGGGCTCAAGCGCATGGTGAAGGAAGAGCCGCTGGAGCTCCTGCGCGCGGTCGTCCGCCGCCACCAGGGCCAGGTGGGCTACCACCAGCTGAAGATCACGATGGGCTCGCTGGGCGTCGACGGCCCCGCGTTCACGGCCTACTGGCGCCGCGCGCGCAAGGGCGCGGACGAGAGCGGCTGGTTCGAGATCACCGGCGCGGGCACGAAGGCGCAGGTGCGCCTGCTCGCGGCCGAGGCGGATCCGGCGCAGTCGCTGCGGAGGCAGCTAGAGCGCGCGACGACCTTCGCCACCGCGCTGCAGCGCGTGCGCGACGTGATGGCGGCGAAGGGGCTCGACGACAACCTGCGCAACGCGGCGCTCGAGACCCTCGAGGTCCTCGCCCACGACGAGGAGCGCGACCAGCCGCGGCGCTTCGCCGCGTGGATGCTGCTGCGCGACGTGCGCGGCGCGACGCCCGAGGCGCTGGCCGGCATCCTGGCCGAGGTCGCCGCGGAGGAGGAGGACGAGGATTCGCCCCCGCTCTGGCAGCTCTTCCACCGCTTCCCGAGCGTGCGCGACCAGGACAAGGCCATCGAGCTCCTGCGCGAGGCGCGCGGCGAGGAGTGGCTCGACGACGCGGCGCGCAACCTGCTGCACTCGCCCCCCGGCATGGCGCGCGGGCTGGTCGAGGCGCTCGACGAGGCGGGCCGGCGCGACGAGCTCTTCGGCCACTACGGCGCGCTCCTGCTGCGGCCCAACCGCAACCCGAGCGTGCTGGTGGCCCTGGTTGAGCGCCTGGAGCGCTCCGCCGATGACATGCCGCCCAAGCTCGGCGCGGGCGCCCAGCGCGCGACCTCGCTGCTGCAGCTCGCGACGCACCTCAAGCGGCAGCCCGCCAGCGACAACTTCTCGACCCGCGCGCGCACGCGGCTGACCGCGGTACTCGCCGAGGGCAAGAAGCCGCTCCTGCCGATCCTGCTCGACGGCGTCGAGACCGAAGGCCTGCGCCGGCTGAACTCGCTGGTCGAGCGCGGCGTCGACCGCGAGATCGACCGCCTGTTCACCTCGATCGTGGTCGAGATCGCGCCCGAGATCTTCCGCGGCGCCGACCGCCCTTTCTGGGAGGGCGACACGATCTGGACCACCCGCGCCGGGCTGGCTCGCCGCGAGGAGGAGCTCCGCATCCTGCGCGACATCAAGATCCCCGAGAACTCCGAGGCGATCGGCAAGGCGGCCTCCTACGGCGACTTGTCCGAGAACTCCGAGTGGGAGGCCGCGATCGAGGAGCAGCGCAACCTCACCCAGCGCGCCCAGGAGATCGAGGCGGAGCTCCGCGAGACCGCGTTCCTCGAGGACGCGGCGATTCCGGAGAACACCGTCTCGCCCGGCACGCGCGTCAAGATCCGCGAAGCGACGGGTCGCGAGCGCGAGCTCAGCATCCTCGGCCCCTGGGACGAGCCCGACCGCGACGACGTGGTCTCGTACCACTCGCCGCTCGCGGCGGGCATGCTCGGGCTGCACCCGGGCGACGAGGCGACCGTGAAGCTGCCCGGCGGCGAGACGCAGGTGCATGTGCTCGCCGTCCGTCTGATCGATCTCTAGCCGGATGGGGTGAGAAGGCCGGCCTCCTGGCCGCAGTCACCACGAGGGGCTGCAATGGGTGGGGTAAGCCTCAACCCACAAGGGAGACCGGCCATGAGTCATGGCGTACCGTGACGCGCAATCCTCGCACCATCGGGCTAGATGCCGTCGGTCGGCCGGGGGAACCTCCCCGGCGCGGGGGGCGCGCTACTGCTCGCGCACCTCGTCCGCGCGCGCCTCGCGGGCGAGCCCGGCGATGCGTTCGCCGAGGCGTACCTCGATCTCCTCCACCTCGTCGCCGCGCAGCACCTCGAGCGCGAGCAGCGCGCCCGGCGGATAGGAGGCGACGCGCTCGAGCAGGTCGCGGTCATCGGTCGGACGCACGCCGTCGATCGCCAGGATCACGTCGCCCTCCCGCAGCCCGGCGGCCTCGGCCGGCCCTCCCGGGAGCGCCTCGCGGATCGCCACGTGACGGCGGTCCTCCAGCCCGCGGATGCGCGACGCCCGACCCGACAGCACGCGCATCCGCACGCCGAGCCAGCCGCGCCGCACACGGCCGTGGGTCAGGATGTCCGCGACGACGTCCGCCACCATGTCGGCCGGGATGGCGAAGTTGATGCCCTCCTCGCCGCCCAGGCCGCGCGCGGTGTTGATGCCGACGATGCTCCCGGTGAGGTCGGTCAGCGGCCCGCCGGAGTTGCCGGCGTGGATCGTCGCGTCGGTCTGCAGGAAGCTCTCGAAGGTCGCGATGCCGAGCCCCTTGCGGCCGTGCCCGCTGACGATGCCGGCGGTGACGCTGGCCCCGAGTCCGCGCGGGTTGCCGAACGCCAACACCCAGGCGCCGACGCGCGGGGTGCGCTCGACCAGGCGCAGGGTCGGGTACTCGCCCGCCGGCAGCTCGAGCACCGCGAGGTCGGTCTCGTCGTCGACCCCGCGCAGCCGCACCGGAAGCTCGCGCCCGTCGGCCAGCACGACGCTGACCTCGTCGCCCGGCTCGACCACGTGGTGGTTGGTCACCGCGATCCCCTCCGCCCCGACGATCACCCCGCTGCCGCGCGCCACCAGTCGCCGGCCGCGCCCCTGTGATCCGTACGTGAGAACTTGCAGCACCGCGGGCGAGGCCTCCTCGGCGACGTCCTCGAAGGCGGCGGACAGCTCCAGGGCCAGGCTGCGGGGCTCCGCCGGCCGCAGGGCCAGCGCGAGGACGGCGAGGACGACGACGAGGATCGGCGACAGGAGCTTCGGCATGCGATGACTTTACGGAGGGTCTCCCGGAACGGGCGGTTCCAGCCGGGCTGGATGTCCTATCCTGGATCTCCGCCCGGGCCTCGTCGAGGCGTCCCGGCGTTTCCAACCCACGTCCTACCTCCGCGGAAGACTCCCACCATGAAACGGATGTTGCTTTCCCTCGGCGCCCTGGGCCTTGCCGCCGGCCTCACCGCCGCCCAGAGCACCGAAGAGCCCGCCGGCGCGCTCGCGTCGATCCAAAAGGCCTTCACCCAGGCCAAGCTCGCCCAAGCCCGCGCCGACCTCGCCGTCGCCCGCGCCGAGCTGGCCGCCCTCGAAGCCGAGGTCGCCGCCACCCTGGCCCAAACCCTGGCCCTGGGCGCCGAGCAACCCCAGGCCATCCCGGTCTCCGACACCCCGTCGGCATGCTCCACCGCCCCCGCCAAGTGGGTCGCACAGGAGCTAGACGCGGCCGCGTGCACCGCGCAGAAGACCGAGTGCAGCAGCACGGCGGTGGTCGAGCTGGTCGCGGACGCGGGTGAGTGCGCCTCGAAGAAGTCCGAGTGCAGCAGCGCGGCGGTGGTCGAGCTGGTTGCGGACGCGGGTGAGTGCGCCTCGAAGAAGTCCGAGTGCAGCAGCGCGGCGGTGGTCGAGCTGGTCGCGGACGCGGGTGAGTGCGCCTCGAAGAAGTCCGAGTGCAGCAGCGCGGCGGTGGTCGAGCTGGTTGCGGACGCGGGCGAGTGCGCCTCGAAGAAGTCCGAGTGCAGCGGCACGGCGGTGGTCGAGCTGGTCGCGGACGCGGGTGAGTGCGCCTCGAAGAAGTCCGAGTGCAGCAGCACCGCGGTGGTCGAGCTGGTTGCGGACGCGACCGAGTGCTCGTCGCAGAAGACCGAGTGCACGGCGACGGCGGCTGAGCTGGTTGCCGAGGTGAGCGAGTGCTCGTCGCAGAAGACCGAATGCACGGCGACGGCGGCTGAGCTGGTTGCCGAGGTGAGCGAGTGCTCGTCGCAGAAGACCGAGTGCACGGCGACGGCGGCTGAGCTGGTTGCCGAGGTG
>JBCCGI010000128.1:0-18113 GCA_039029355.1 Planctomycetota bacterium | reverse complement strand
CTGAGCTCGCGTGGCCGAAGGCTGGCGCTCAAGAGCTACCTGCGCTACTACAACCGAGTCCGCCCTCACGGTAGCCTCGGCTACTCGCCCCCGATGAACCGGATCGAGCGATCGGGATGAACAACGTCCCTGGAAACGACAACTAGCCTCCGCGTTCCCACCGCATGCAAGACCAGATCCGTTTCCAAAGGGCGAGAGTCAGCCCCATCGAGTGCCTGCGCCGAGGCGCGGAGCTCATGCAGGGGCAGTATTGGCTCTTCGTCGGCATCAGCGTGATGGTCGTGCTCGCGTGCCACGTGCCGTTCTATCTGCTCGTCGGCCCGTTTCTCGTCGGCGTTTCGCTGTGCTTCTTCGACCGCGAGCGCGGCGAGCGCACCAGCTTCAACCGACTGTTCCAGGGCTTCGAGAGCTTCCTCGAGAGCATGATCGCCTCGCTGATCTACTTCGGCGTGTCGGTGCTGCTCGTGACACCGTTCACGCTGGCGCTGGTGCTCGGGACGATCACGGCGTCGGTCGCGGCCGACCAGGGGCGCGGGAGCGAGGCCGCGATCCTGTTCTGGGTGCTGGCGTTGGTCGTAGTGCTCCTGCTGCTGCTTCCGCTGACGTACGTGTTCTTCTCGTTCGTCTTCCCGCTCATCGCCGAGCGGAACCTGCCAGCTATCGAAGCCGTCAAGCTCTCCGCCCGGGCGGCGCGCGCGAACTTCTTCGGTCTCTACGGCCTTTGGGCGCTGAACCTCCTGATCGCCCTGCTCGCCTCGTTGGCGTGCTTCTTTCCGTTGCTGCTCGTGTTGCCGCTGCAGATGGGCTCGATCGTCGTGGCCTACCGCGAGGTCTTCGGCGAGCTCGGAAGCGCGACGGGCGAAGGAACGCCGTCCTAGCGACCGTCTCTTCCGGCTGAGCGCCTGGGCGACGAAGACCGGAATCCGAGCGGCGCGAGCCGAGATCGTCGGCCCCGGGCTACCATAGCCGGCCCCCGCGGGGTCCCTCCGGATCGACCCCGCACCACCCCTCCCTCCAAGACGACTCGCCATGGCCGCGCACAGGCTCCCCTTTCTCGCGGCGTGCGTGCTGTTCGCTCCGCTCGGTGTAGCCGGGGCGCAGGACCCGCCGGCTGGCTACTACGACACCGTCGACCCCACCGACGCGAACACGCTGCGCCAGACGCTGCACGCGGTGATCGACGATCACCAGCGCTTCCCGTACACCTCGGGCGCGACCGACACCTGGGACATCCTCGAGCTCGCCGACGAGAACCCGTCGAACCCGGCGCACATCCTCGACGTCTACCGAAACGCCAGCTACGCCAAGGAGGGCGGGGGCAACCCCAACTACCAGCGCGAGCACACCTGGCCGAACTCGTACGGCTTCCCCAACGACAACTCGTCGAACTACCCGTACACCGACTGCCACCAGCTCTTCCTGTGCGACGGCGGCTACAACGCGGCGCGCAGCAACAAGCCGTACCGCAACTGCGACTCGGCGTGCAACGAGCTGCCGACGCAGGTGAATGAAGGCGCGGGAGGCGGCAGCGGCACCTATCCCGGCAACTCGAACTGGGAGAGCGGCTTCCTCACCGACGGCACGTTCGAGGCGTGGGTGGGGCGACGCGGCGACGTGGCGCGTGGGCTCCTCTACCTCGACGTACGCTACGAGGGCGGCCAGCACAGCTTCACCGGCCACAACGAGCCCGACCTGATCCTGACGGACACCGAGTCGCTGATCGCCGCGTCCAGCACCGGGCAGAACGAGAGCGTGGCCTACATGGGCATGCTGACCGTGCTCCTCCAGTGGCACCTGGACGACCCGGTCGACCAGAAGGAGCGCGACCGCAACGACGCGATCTTCCTGTTCCAAGGCAACCGCAACCCCTTCATCGACCACCCGGAGTGGGTCGACATCCTGTGGGGCGACGGCGGCGGGAGCGGCTCGCCGCTGAAGCCGTGGATCAACGAGTTCCACTACGACAACTCGGGCACCGACGCGGGTGAGTTCATCGAGATCGCGGGGCCGGCGGGGCTCAACGTGTCGGGCTACCGGCTCGTGGGCTACAACGGCTCCGGCGGCGGCGAGTACGACGCCGAGTCGCTGTCGGGCGTGATTCCGGACCAGGGCGAGTGCATCGGCACGCTGAGCTTCCCGTTTACCGGCCTGCAGAACGGCGCGCCGGACGGGATCGCGCTCGTCGACTCGCTCAACGAGGTCATCGAGTTCCTCAGCTACGAGGGCGTGATCGTAGCGACCGACGGCCCGGCCGACGGCATGACGTCGGTCGACGTCGGCTTCACCGAGGGCAGCGGAACGCCGGTCGGCCACTCGATCCAGCGTGTCGGCACCGGCAGCGTTGCGTCGGACTTCGTCTGGGCCGCGCCCAGCGCGGACTCGCCCGGAGCGGCGAACGCCGGACAGACGTTCTCGGAAGGCTGCGGCGGCACGACCACGATCTACGGCTGCGGCGTGAACCCGGCCGGCAGCCTCGTTGTCGTCAGCGGCACGCCGACCGTCGACACGACGCTGACGCTCGGCGTGGACAACCCGCTCGGCACGCAGGCGCCGGGCTCGCTGACGTTCATCGCGCTCTCGTTCGCGCCCGACGCGCTGTTCCCCTGCGGCATCCCGGTCCCCGGGCTCGGTATGGCCGGCGGCGGAGCTCCCGGCGAGCTGCTGATCAGCTTCGTGCCGCCCAGCCCGTTCCTGTCGGTCACCGGTGTGCCGTGGTTCAGCGCTGGCAACCCGTCCGCGGTGCCGCTGCCGTTCCCCGATAACCCGAACCTGGTCGGGTTCACGGTGTACGCCCAGGGCCTGATCTGGGACATCTCTCCAGGCGCGACCGCACCCTTCGGATTGACCGATGGAGCCGCGCTCCTGATCGGAGGCTGATCGCGCAAGAGCGCAAGAAGCTCCGGCCGTTCGACGCCACGATGCTCGTCATGGGCGGCATCGTGGGCGTCGGGATCTTCTTCACGCCGAGCCAGGTCGCGCAGCTCGTCCCGAACACGTGGGGGTTCTTCGCGATGTGGGGGCTCGCGGCGGGCATCGCGCTTTGCGGCGCTGCGACCTTTGCCGAGCTCGGGGGCACCTTTCCGCGCAACGGCGGCTGGTTCGAGTTCCTGCGCGAGATCTACGGGCCGTTCGTCTCGTTCCTCTTCGCGTGGGTCGTGCTCGGAGTCGTCTCGACCGGCGCGATTGCGGTGGTGGCGTCGTTCGGCATCTCGATGTTCCTGGGTGCCTTCGGCGTCGAGAACGAAGGGCTGCAGCTAGCGCTCGCGGCCACGCTGCTGGTCGCGCTCACGGTGCTGACGATGTTCGGCATCCGCGCCGGGGCGCGCTTCCAGAACGCCTGCATGGTCGCGAAGCTGACCGCGATCGCCGCGCTGGTGGTCGGCGGGGTTGCGCTCTTCTCGCCCGAGGCTGCCACGACCGCCTCTGCGGCGGCGGCGCCGGCCGCGGCGTTCTCGTGGAAGGGCATGGTCGCGGCGAGCCTGCCGGTTCTGTTCGCGTTCGGCGGCTGGCAGCACGTGTGCTACATCGCCGACGAGGTCGAGGAGCCGCAGAAGACGGTGCCGAAGGCGATCCTGCTCGGCGTGCTGGGCGTCGGCATCACCTATGTGCTCGCGAACCTCGCCTACGTGCGGGTGCTGGGCATCGACGGGCTGGCGACGACCGACGGCTTCGCGGCGGTGGTGGCGGAGCGTGCGTTGGGCCCGAGCGGCGCGCAGGCGCTGCGCGCCGCCATGGGGGTGTCCGCGGTCGGCCTCTGCGCCGTCAACGTGATCGTCAACCCGTCGATCTACGTCGCGATGGCCCGAAGCGGAATCTTCTTCCGCAGCTTTGGGCGCGTGCAGCCGCGTACCGGCGCGCCGACCTTCGGGCTGCTCGCGCAGCTCGCGATCGCGCTTGGCTACCTCCTGTGGGCCCACGCAGGCGTGTTCTTCGAGCTGGGCGAGGGCGCCATGACGATCGACGTCCTGACGGGCTCGGTCGTCTTCGCCGAGTGGGTCTTCCACGGTCTGGTCGCCTGGGGGCTGATCCGGCTGCGGGCGCGTCACCCCGAGCTGCCGCGTCCGTATCGCAGCCTCGCGTTTCCGCTGGCTCCCGCCCTCTACCTCGCTACGGCGCTGCTCGTGGTCGTGGGGAACCTGACCTCGTCGTCGGGCCTCACCACGGGCGTTGGTCTGGGGGTGTTGGCCGCGGGCGCCGCGCTCTATAGACCGTGGCGCAGCCTGTTCCACCGCAACGGTTAGACTCTCCGCCCATGAAATCCTGGCTCCCGACCCTCGCCCTCCTGTCCTTTGCGGTGGCGTGTGCCGAGCCCACCGCCTCCGTTTCCGAGACCGCCATGACCGACCCGACCGCCTCCGACGCTCCCGCTCCCGAGACCACCGAGACCGCGACCCTCGGCGCCGGCTGCTACTGGTGTGTCGAGGCGGTGCTCGAGCAGCTGGACGGCGTCCTCGACGTCAACTCGGGCTTCATGGGAGGGCACGTCGAGAACCCGACGTACAAGCAGGTGTGCTCCGAGGACACCGGCCACGTCGAGGTCGTGCAGGTCACCTTCGATCCCGCGACGATCAGCTACGAGCACCTCTTGGCGTGGTTCTGGCGCCTGCACGACCCCACCACGCCCAATCGCCAGGGCAACGACGTCGGCCCGCAGTACCGGTCGGCGATCTTCTATCACTCCGAGGAGCAGCGCGAGCAGGCCGAGGCGTCGATGAAGGCCGCGCAGGGCGACTTCACCAGCCCGATCGTCACCGAGATCTCCGCGGCGAGCACGTACTACGTCGCCGAGGACTACCACCAGGACTACTACCGGCAGAACAAGACGCAGGGCTACTGCCGGGCGGTGATCGCGCCCAAGCTCGACAAGCTCGGGCTGGAGAAGTAGCGGGCTACTTGGCGTAGCCCAGCGCGCGCAGGGCCTCCATCGTCGCCTCGTCGGCGGGGCGGAAGTTCTGCGGCTGGGTGCGGAGCTCCGCGTCGACGCGTTGGCGCAGCTCCTGGATCAGGCGCGCTTCGGGCGCGTCCGAGGCGAGCGACGCGACGTCCTTGCCCGCGAGCAGATTGTTCGCCTCGCCGGGGTCGTCGGTCAGGTCGTAGAGCTCGAACCGATCGTCGCGCGGCCACCAGACCAGCTTCTGCGTCTCGGTTCGCAGGCCCACGACGCGCTCCATGCCCGCCACGCCGCGCCGTTGGCCCGAGTCGGAGCCCAGCAGGATCGGTGCGTCGAGGCCCGCGCCGCGTGCCATGTCGAGCAGCGTTCGCCCTCCTTCGCCGGGCTGTAGACCAGCGAGCTCGAGCAGCGTGCGGTTCAGCTCGATCCACGGCACTGCCGCCGCGACGCGCGACGCCGGCACACCCGGTCCGTGCAGCAGCAGCGGCACGTGGACGAGCTCCTCGTGGACGGTCTGCCCGTGTGAGAGGAGCCCGTGCTCGAAGAACTCCTCGCCGTGGTCGCTGGTGACGACGATCACCGTATCGTCCAGCAGACCTTCCGCGCGCAGCGTGTCGAGCAGCGCGCCGAAGCGCTCATCCCAGGCCGCGACCTCGGCCTCGTAGAGGTCGTGGAAGTGGCGCACGTCGTCGTCCGAGACGACCTCGCCGTCGCGCGCGCGGTCCTCGCGTGCTTGGAGCGCCTCGCGCACCTTCCAAAGCACTTCCTGGCTCGCGTCCGGATAGGGGCCGGTGTAGTCGGCGCTGGTGAAGCGCTCGCGCGGTCCGGCGGGCGGCGCGTAGGGCGCGTGGGGCGCCATGACGTGCAGATAGCCGAAGCACTGATCGCCCTTGCGCTCGCGCATCCACTCGAGGAACGCGGCGTAGGTGTCGGCCGGCTGGCCGCCCGACAGCTCGCGGAAGACCTCGAAGCCCTGGTCGAAGTTGCGGATGCGGGTGATCAGCGGGTTGCGGACGAAGGCGCCGGTGCTCGTGCCGCTGCGCAGCAGCTTCTCGGCCAGCGTGTCGTGCTCCTCGACCAAGCGCGTGCGGTTGGGATTGATCGCGCCGTGGGCGTACGGGCCGAGCCCGGTGAACAGGCTCGCGACCGACGGCAGCGTCCAGGGCGCCGGCGCGATCGCGCGCTCGAAGACGAGCCCCTCCGCGGCCAGCGCGTCGAGGTTGGGCGTCGTCTTGCGCGGGTTGCGGTAGGCGCTGATGGCGTCGGCGCGCAGCGTGTCGACCAGGAACACGAGCACGCTGGGGTGATCGGCGTCGCGGCGGCGGCGCGGGATGGGGCTCTTCTTGACGAGGCGTAGGGGGCTCCAGCCGCCCGCGAACCCGGTGCGTGCGCCGCCGGGCAGCGGCTCGGCGGCGAGCGTGAGGCGCACGGTCTTGCCGGCGTGCGCGCCGAGGTCGACCTCGCCCTCGATCCAAGCGAGCCGGTCGGGAACCGGGCCGGCGCGACAGTCGTGCCGCGCGACCTCGTTCGCGTCGACCAGGATGCGGAACTGCATCCCCGCCGCGCCCGCCTTCTGCGCGGCGGCGTCGACCGCCACCGCGTAGCTGAGCGCGGTGTCGCGCTCGGCGACGACGGGGAAGCTCACGGTCGCTCCGGGCGGCGTCACGAGCGCGCGGCGCGCCGCGAAGCCAGCCTGCCAGGTCGACGCGGGACGCACGGAGCCGAGCTGCGCCGGCGTCTCGCGGCCCTCGAAGCGCATCCGCAGCTCGAACTCGTCGTGCAGCAGGTCGAGCCGGACCTCGCGTTGGATCAGCGGCGGCGACGAGACCTCGGGCTCGCTCCCTCCGCACGATGTCAGCGCGCTCAGCAGTCCCGCCAACGAGAGCGCCCAGCGCGCGGCGCGCGCCCGGCCGGCGCGCGGGAGTGGGGAGATGTCGACGGGGGAGCGCAAAAGGGGCGCGGAGGATAGCATGCCCGCCGGCGCGGAAGCCGCTCCCGACCGCGAAGCGGCGCCGGCGCCCCTCCCTGGAGACTACGCCCGATGACGTCCGTGAGAACCCCGCTGCTCTGGCTTGCCGCCACCGCGCTCGCCGCTTGCTCCGACTCCGGTACGCCGGCGCTCGGTGAAGAGGAGTACCACTTCCTCTCCAAGTCCTACGACGTTGAAGGTCTCCACCGTTCGATGATGGGGCCGCGCAGCCGCGAGTACATCACGCTGCTGCCGAAGGAGGACGAGTCCGAGCTCCTGTGGGTAACCGGCTTCAAGGCCGTGATGGTCGACGGCGACGGCGAGACGTCCGCGCCGCAGGACTTCATGTGCCACAGCAACTTCAGCCTGCAGCAGCCGTACATCCGGCTGTTCACGCTGTCGCAGGGGCAGCTGTCGATCCGGTTCCCCGAGGGCTTCGCGGTGCCGGTGATGTCCGACAAGATCATGAGTGTCGAGACGCAGGTGCTGAACCTGAACGAGCCCGACCTGCGCCGCCAGGTCCGCCACAAGATCGACGTTAGCTTCGTGCGCGACAGCGAGGTCGAGACGCCGTTCCGCCCGCTCGCGGTGAAGCACGGGTACGCGCTGGTCTCGCTCGGCGAGGAGCCGGTCGCGTGGGACGTCTCAACGCCCGACGGGGTGCAGGAGCGCGCCTGCTGCCTGCCCGGCGAGGCGGCGAGCCTCGACTCGATGATGACCGACTCGCAGGGCCGGCGCTTCTCCGGCCACTTCGTCGTCGAGCCCGGGCGGCACGAGTACCGCACGCTCATCACCAAGCAGATGAAGCTCGAGTACGACACGACGCTCCACTACGTCGCCGTACACGTGCACCCCTTCGCCGAATACGCCGAGCTCTACGACCTAACCGACGGACGAGTCGTGTACCGCGGCTACGCCGAGCAGTTCGAGGGCCGCATCGGGCTGGAGCACGTCGACTACTTCTCGTCCGAGGAGGGCATCCCGCTCTACAAGGACCACGAGTACGAGATCGTCGGGGTCTACAACAACACGAGCGACGAGCCCCAGGACTCGATGATCGTGATGCTGCTCTACGTCGAGGACCAGAAATTCGTGAAGCCCGTGCCCGGCGCCTCGTCCCGGCCGTCCTACTCGGTCACGCCCAGCGAGGACGTCGCGCCCGGCAAGATCGTCGTCGACGAGCTGGTCGAGGGCTTCGGCGCCGGGCCCGAGGACGGCAACATGGTCGTCGTGCACTACACCGGCTGGCTGGCGGACGGCACGCGTTTCGAGAGCTCCCACGCGCGCGGTATGCCCTTCGCGTTTCCGCTCGGGATCGGGCGCGTTGTGCCCGGGCTCGACCAGGCGATCGCGGGCATGCGCGTGGGCGGAACGGCTAAGGTCACGGTCCCCGGCGACCTCGGCTTTGGCCCGAAGGGCGCCGGCGATGGGACGATCCCGCCCAACGCGACGCTGGTGTTCGAGGTCGAGCTGCTCGACGTGCCCGAGGTCGGCTACGAGATCGTCGAGGAGGGGGACGGCGAGCCGGCGCGCTTCGGTCAGAACGCGACGCTGCACTATCGCGGCTTCCTCGACGATGGCACTGAGTTCGACAGCTCGCACAGCCGCGGCGAGCCGTACGCCTTCCGCGTCGGCTGGGGGCGCGTGATCGCGGGCTGGCACAAGGCCGTCGAGGGCATGAAGGTCGGCGAGAAGCGGCGCGCGCGGATCCCGGCCGTGCTGGGCTACGGGCCGCTCGGCTTCGGCGATCAGGTGCCGCCGAACTCGGATCTGACGTTCGAGCTCGAGCTGGTCGGGCTCGAGTAGCCCGCTACCACTTCGGTTCGCGGCACTGATCGGGGATCAGGAACAGATCGACGATCTGCCCGATGCAGAGCAGCCCTCCGGTGAAGAGCCAGATCAGGCCGGTGACCCAGCGTCCGCTGTAGAAACGATGGATGCCGGCGAAGCCGACGAAACTGAGGCACCAAAGGACGTAGGCGACTCCGGGGGTGGGGTGGTTCGAGCTCATTCAGGATTGCTGGGGTGGATGGTTCGGGCCCCTATACCCCGTTCGCGCCGGTCTATTTCAAGCGGGTAAGCCGCTCCTTAGGCTCTCGGAGATGCAGGACACCGGCGACCGATCGCTCACGGGCTGGCGCGCGCGTGGCCACGAGGTGATCTTCGAGTCCGACACGCCGGCCGGCAAGGCCTTCGACGTCGCGCTGATCGCCGCCATCGTCGCCAGCACGGCGGCGGTGATGCTGGAGAGCGTCGCGGCCGTCAGCGAGCGCCACGGCGCCCTCCTGCAGGCGCTCGAGTGGGCCTTCACGGTGATCTTCACGGTCGAGTACGGCCTGCGCCTCCTGTGCGTCGGGCGACCCGCACGCTACGCGCGCAGCTTCTTCGGCGTCGTCGACCTGCTCGCGATCCTGCCCACCTACCTCAGCTTGATCGTGCCCGGCGCGCAGTACCTGCTCGTGATCCGCACCCTGCGAATCCTGCGCGTCTTCCGCATCCTCAAGCTCGTCCACTACCTGCACGAGATCGAGACGCTGTCCCGCGCGCTGCGTGCGAGCATGCGGAAGATCTTCGTCTTCGTGTTCGCGGTCCTCGTGCTCGTCGTGATTCTCGGCTCGCTGATGTACCTGATCGAGGGGCCCGAGCACGGCTTCACGAGCATCCCCCGCGGCGTGTACTGGGCCATCGTCACGCTCACCACCGTCGGCTACGGCGACATCTCACCGCAGACGGCGACCGGGCAGACGCTCGCGTCGTTCATCATGATCCTGGGCTACGGGATCATCGCCGTCCCGACCGGCATCGTGACGGCCGAGCTGACGCACGCCGGCGCTGTGCGCCCCGTCTCGGGGCAGGCGTGTCCGCAGTGCTCCGCTGAAGGGCACGACGCGGACGCCGTGCACTGCAAGTTCTGCGGCGCGCGGCTCTAGGGCACTACGGCGCGAGGCGGCCGAGCGCTTCGCGCAGCGCCGGCGTGACGTTCTCGGCCAGCTTCTCGTGCCCCGCGGCGGTCGGGTGGATGCCGTCGGGGAGGTTCATCTCGGGCTCGCCACCGACGCCTTGCAGGAAGGCGGGGACGAAGGGCACCTTCAGCTCGTCCGCGAGGCGCGGGTAGAGCGCGTCGAACTCCGCCCCATAGTCGCCGTAGTTCGGCGGCATGCGCATTCCGAGCAGCAGCACGTCGGCGTCGCCCTCACGCGCCCGCTGCACGAGTGCGCGCAGGTTGCTCTCGACGTCCGCGATCGGGATGCCGCGCAGGCCGTCGTTCGCGCCGAGCTCGATCACGACCAGGTCGGGCTCGCGCTGCATGACCCAGTCGAGAGCGGTGACGCCTCCCGACGTGGTACGGCCGCTCTCGCTGGCGTTGACGAGGTGGAACGGCCGCTCGTCGGCGAGCGCGCGCTGCAGCACGGCCGGGAAGGCCTGGTGCTCGGCGAGGTGCAGCCCTGCGCCGAGGCTGTCGCCCAGGAAGACCACGGTGGGGGCGCCGGCCGGGACGTCCTGCGCCTCCGGCGCCGCGTCCACTTCGGCCGCGGGAGCGTCGAGCAGCGTCAGCTCGTCCGGCTCGCCGTCCTCGCCTCCCGAGCAGCCGGTCGCCAGGGCCGTCGCGATCGAGGTGAAGATCCAGAAACCGAGGCGGTGCATGGCGCGAATGTAGGTCGGCTGGGCGCCATCGCGATGGCCGGTCCGGATTTCTTGGGCGCGGGCGCGCGCGGCGGTTAGTGTGCCGCGCGGAACGCTCTCGCCCGCCCACGAAGCTCATGAACGAAGCCGAACGAACGACCTCCGCGCCTCAGATCGAGTGCGTCGGGCTGGGCAAATCCCTGCCCTCGGGCGAGCGGACGCTCACCATCCTCGAAGGCGTCGACCTCGTGATCGAGGCCGGCGAGCTGGTCGCCATCGTCGGGCCCTCCGGCAGCGGGAAGTCGACCCTGCTGGGCCTCTTGGCGGGGCTCGACCGCCCGACGGTGGGGAGCGTGCGCCTGGATGGCCGCCCGCTCGAGCAGCTCGACGAGGACGAGCTGGCGCTGCTGCGCCGGCGCAAGGTCGGCTTCGTGTTCCAGTCGTTCCAGCTGCTGGCGAACCTGACGGCGCGCGAGAACGTGCTGCTGCCGCTCGAGCTCACCGGCTTCGAGGGCGCGCGCGAGCGCGCCGACGAGGTCCTGGACGAGGTCGGCCTCGCCGAGCGCGGCCACCACTACCCCGCCCAGCTGTCGGGCGGCGAGCAGCAGCGCGTCGCGCTCGCGCGCGCCTTCGCGCCGCGGCCGCAGGTGCTGTTCGCGGACGAGCCGACCGGGAACCTCGACAGCGAGACGGGCGCGCGCGTGTTGTCGCTGCTGCTCGGCATGCGCGAGCGGCACGGGACGACGCTCGTGCTCGTCACGCACGACGCGTCGATCGCCGCCCGCGCCGGGCGGCAGCTCCACCTGTTTGCCGGGCGCGTCGCCCGCGACGAGCGCAGTGAGACCCAGGAGATCGGGTGAGCTGGCGCGCCGTCCTCGCCGCCGTGCTGCGCGAGTCGCGCGCGTCGCGCGGCCGCCTGCTCTTCTTCACCGGCTGCCTCGCGATCGGCGTGGCGGCCGTGGTCGGCGTGTCGTCCCTGGTGGCGGCGATGGAGGCCAGCCTGCGCTCCTCGTCGCGCGACCTGCTGGCGGCCGACCTGCGCGTCTCCGCGCGCCGCGAGCTGCCCGAGGAGCTCGCCGCGTTCTTCGAGAGCCGCCCACACGAGCGCACCGACGTGCGCCAGCTCGCCGCCATGGCTTCGCTGGGCGAGGGCACCGAGGACGAGCCGGCCGACAGCCGCCTCGTCGAGCTCAAGGTCATCGACGGCGTCTATCCTTTCTACGGCCAGCTCGTGCTGACGCCCGCGGACCTTGGTGTCGCCGACCTGAAGGCCGATACGGTGTTCGCCGCGCCCGAGCTTCTGCTGGGGCTCGGCATCGACATCGGCGACGAGCTCCACCTTGGAGGCGCCGCGTTCCGCGTGGCCGGGGAGGTCGTGGACGAACCCGACCGGCTCGACTTCGCGATGACGCTCGGCCCGCGCATCTTCATGAGCGCCGAGGGGCTCGCGCGCACGAACCTGTTCGTCGCCAAGAGCCGCGTGAGCCACCGGGCGCTCTATCGCCTGCCGGGAGACCCGACGCACGATGAGCTCGAGCGGCTGGAGGACGAGCTCCGCGCCGCGCTCGCGAACCCGTCCTATGTGCGTATCAGCACGCACACCGAAGCGCAGCCCAACGTGCGGCGTGCGCTGGGGCGCGTCGAGGACTACCTCGGCCTGGTCGCGCTGCTCTCGCTGCTGCTCGGCGGCATCGGCGTGTCGCAGATCGTGCGCGCGTGGCTCGCGGGGCGAGCGGGCAGCGTGGCGGTCATGCGCTGCCTCGGCCTGCGCGCGCGCGAGATCGCGGCGCTCTACCTCGGTCACGTGGCCCTGCTCGCCGTGCTCGGCTGCGTGCTTGGCGGGGTGCTCGGGGCGCTGCTGCCCTGGGCCGTGCAGGCCTGGGCGCCGGACTTGTTCCAGGGCGGAGCGGAGCACCTGTGGCAGCCGGGCTCGCTCCTCCGCGGACTCGCGCTGGGGCTCCTGGTCGCGCTGCTCTTCAGCCTACCGCCGCTGACCGCGGTCTGGCGCGTTCCGCCGGCCGCCGTGCTGCGGGCCGAGGCGGTGCCGCTTGCCGCGCCCGCGGCGGTGCGCTTCGGAGCGCCGACGGCGCTGCTGGTCGGCGTCTTCGTGAGCGCGTTCGTGCAGGCCGACGACCTGCTGGTCGCGGCGAGCTTCACCGGCGGCCTCTTGGTGCTGGCGGCGCTGCTCTACGGTGGCGCCCGGGCGACGACATCGCTCTCGGGGAGCCTCCCGCGCGGCGCGTTCGGGCCCTATGTCGAGCACGGCCTCGCCGCGCTCGCCCGCCCCGGCGCCGGCACGGTCGGCGCGATCGTGGCGCTTGGGCTGGGCGTGATGGTGGTCGTCTCGATGCTGTTGATCGAGCAACGCCTCGAAGAGGCGTTGCGTACGGCGCTCCCCGAAGCCGCGCCCAGCGTGTTCCTGGTCGACGTGCAGCCGGACCAGTGGGACGGCGTGCGCACCTCGCTCGAAGACCGCGGGGCGCGCTCGATCGACGGCGTGCCGGTCGTGATGGCGCGGCTGCGCGCGATCGAGGGGCGCGACGTGCAGGACATCGCGTCGGAGTACCGCAGCGACCGGCGCTCGACGTGGCGCTTCACGCGCGAGCAGCGGCTGACGTGGATGGACGAGCTGCCCGCCGACAACGAGATCGTCGAAGGCGCGCTGTGGAGCGATCCCGAGCGCGACGAGGTCAGCCTCGAAGAGGACTTCGCCGAGTCGCTTGGCGTCGAGGTGGGGGACTTGCTCACGTTCGACGTCCAGGGCATCTCCGTCGACCTCACGGTGACCAGCGTGCGCACGGTCGACTGGCAGAGCTTCGGCATCAACTTCTTCCTCGTCGTCGAGCCCGGCGTGCTCGACGGCGCGCCGCACTTCCGCCTGGCGGCCGCGCGGCTCGACCCGGAGGAAGCGGAGTACGAGCTGCAGAACGAGCTCGCGGCATCGTTCCCCAACGTCACGATGCTGCGCGTGCGCCCGATCCTCGAGAAGGTCGCCGACGTGCTGACGCGGATCGCCTTCGGCGTGCGTGCGCTCGGGAGCTTCACGATCCTCACCGGCCTCGTGATCCTCGCCGGAGCGGTCGGCACCACCGCGCTGCGGAGAGCGCGCGAGGCGGCATTGCTGAAGGCGCTGGGCATCACCCGCGGCGGCGTCACGCGCCTCTTCGCGGTTGAATACGCGCTCAGCGGCCTCGTCGCCGGCGCGATCGGGTCCAGCGGCGCGCTGGTGCTGGCGTGGGCGTTCCTGAAGCACCTGGCCGAGCTCGAGCCGGAGCTGCCGCTGCGCACGGTGCCGGTCGCGGCGGTCGTTTCGTCGGTGCTCGCGACGCTCAGCGGGCTGTCGGCGAGCCTGCGGGCGCTGCGGGCTCGTCCGCTCGAGACGCTGCGGGGCTAAGGGCGAGTTCGAGTTTTCGCGATCCGCGGTGCAGCGACCCTCGAGCCTAGCTCTGCGTCGCCCTGAAGGCTCCCAACGGCACCCAGGGGCGGTGCGAAACGCAGCGCGACCCCCCTTGCGTCGTCGCGCGTGCTAGGCTTGGGCGAGCGGGACAAGCCGGTCGTCCCGATGGAACGAATCTGCCCATCTAGAACGACCGACCTGGAGAACGCCCGTGGCCGACCGCAACGCGCCGCACAATGTCCCCTCTCCCGCCGACCAGCCGCTGAAGCGGCGCGAGCTCCTGAAGCGCTTCGCGCTGCTCGGGCTCTTGACGACAGGCGTCGACAAGATCCAGGCGCGTCCGCTCCCGCCGGATGACCCGGACGACATGTGCGGCAAGATCATCAACCCCTGCGGGTACCTGGACTCTTTGCCGCAGACCGCCGCCGACCTCGACTGCGTCGAGACCGGCACGGACAACGACTGTGGGATCGAGGCCGAGCTGTTCCACATCCACGAGGACAGCCTCTGCAGTGAGGGTGGATCCGACGCGGACTGCGGCGGAGAGCAGCCGTTCGGGGGGGTGAATCAGGACAACGACTGCCTGCCGTGCGGGAGCGACTCCGACTGCGGTCTACAGGCCCCGGGGCTTCCGCCGACGGTCCACTCGGACGACGACGGCTGCTTCACCCACGGCGACTAGCCGAGGTGGGCGCTCCGTATCGCGTGCGTTCCGAACGGGCGCTCCGCGGCGGATAGGCGCGTCCGGGCAGCGAGCGGCCCGGCAAGTGGAGAAGCGCGGAAGCGGCCGACTCGCCGCCTCTGCGCGCACCGCAACGGTCTGCAAACAGCGGCGAGAGCGAGCGGCGCAAAAAGCTGAGGGCTTCCCCCACCACGTTCACGTCCGTGCTAGCCTCGCGCCAGCGGGACAAGCCGGTCGTCCCGATGGAACTTCTATGCCCATCGAACACGACCGACCTGGAGAACGCCGGTGTCCGACCGACACGCGCCGCAGTACTTCCCCGCTCGCTCCAACCGCCTAGAGCTTCTCAACAGCGCTGAGCCGCTGACTTCCGATGGCTGCCTCCCTGCGCAGGGAGGTCAGCAGTGATCGAGACCACCAAAGCGGGCCAGGCGGGGTTCCACTGCCTCGAGTACAGCGGCCGCAAGTTCGTGTACGTGAGCCGCACCGGCGACCTGATGGAGCCCGAGCCGATCGCGTTCGAGGCGCTGAGGCTCGTCGAGCAGGGCGTGAGCATGACCGGGGCCGCCTCGGCTCTGGCACAGCAGTTCGGGCTTGAGGCCGCCGGCGAGTGCATGGCGCAGATCGAGGGGTTCCTCGACATCGGCTATGCCGAGGATGAGCCGCGGCTGGGCGAGGAAGGGCTCTCGCGTGAGATCGACTCGTACCTGTCCCACAAGCCGCGCAACCTGATGCTGCTCGTGACCGAGGCGTGCAATCTGGCGTGCACGTACTGCTACGAGGAGATCCAAGGGGTGCACAAGCGCGCCACGATGATGACGGTCGAGCACGCGCGGCAGCTGATCGACCGCTACTTGGAGGACAACGGCGACCGTGACGGCGCGACGATCACGTTCTTCGGCGGTGAGCCTCTCCTGAACGAGCGCGTGCTGCGCGACGGCGTCGCGTACGCGAAGCAGCGCGGCGAGGAGCTGGGCAAGGCGATCGACTTCACGATGACGACGAACCTGACGCTGCTGACCGAGGAGCACGCCGAGTTCCTCGCTCAGAACCGCTTCCACGTGATGGTGTCGCTGGACGGCGATCGCGAGGCGAACGACCGCTATCGCCGCACGGTGAAGGGCGAGGGGACGTACGACACGGTCGTGGCGAACCTGCAGATCCTGATCGCCGCGATGAAGCGTCACGGCGTGCGACTGCCGAAGATCCGCGCGACGATGACGGCGGAGAACACCGACCGGCGCGCGATCGAGGAGCACCTGCGCTCGCTCGGTACGCCGCTCGTGATGGTGGGCGACACCCACGGCACGGTGCACGCCGGCAAGGCCGAGCACGACGTGAAGCAAGAAGACGGCGAGTTGGAGGAGAAGATCGATGAGCGCCGACGCGAGGTCGAACATCAGCTTGCCGCGCTCGACGCAGCGCCCGACGGCCCGATGACGCTCGAGCAGGGCGTGCTGGACGCGCTGCGGAAGGTACACGGCGAGGTCGTGCGCCCGGAGCCGCACGCGAAGGTCACGCCCCAGCTGTGCGGCGTGTGCCGCAACATGCGCGCGGTGACCCCGAAGGGCGACACCTACCCGTGCCACCGCTTCGTCGGCATGGAGGCGTTCAACATGGGCAACATGCTGGACGGCACCGAGGATCCCGAGAAGAAGCGCCGCTTCTACGAGCGCGTCCTCGACGTCTACGAAGACCACTGCTCGAAGTGCTGGGCGCGGCACCTGTGCGGCGGCGTGTGCAGCTGGTATCAGGCGACGCCTGAGGGCGAGATCCTCGAGCCCGAGCAGGAGTTCTGCGACGGGCTGCGCGCCGGCTATGAACAGGCGCTCGGGATCTATGCGACGGCGCTGACGCGCTATCCGCGGGCCTTTGAGCGCATCACCGAAGCCACTTCCGACTCCGTCGGCGGCTGCAGCTCTCAGCCGCTGTCCGCGGAGCGCTAGGGCGCCTCGTGCACGCAGCCGGCGCGCGCCGGACTGACCTCCGATCACATCCAACGCGGGCAGCTACCGGCCTACCGTCCAGCAGGATCCAACCAAGATGCAGGGAGACATGAGAGAAGAGAAACCGAACCGAGACAGCGAACCCGCCCGTGGAGCCATGGGGCGACGCGACCTCCTCAAGCGGTTCGCGCTGCTGGGCCTGCTCACCGCCGGCGTCGGCAAGGCCGGACCGTCCGCGAGCCGCACCGTCACCGACAACGACTGCGGGAAGCCCACGGCCAGCTGCTCCGCGGCCGACGGGCTGTCGTACGCCAGGGACGCGGATTGCCTGACCGACGGCAAGGACGAGGACTGTGGCCTGGCGCAGTTCTTCTACGGCTACCACTCCGACTCGTCCTGCACGCTCGGCGGATCCGACGTCGGCTGCGGCAAGGCGTCGGATCCGTGGGGGCACAACGAGGACAACGACTGCCTCCCGTGCGGCAACGACGCGGACTGCGGCAAGCGAAAGGACGGTTACGAGCCGGCCGAGTACTACACCGACGACGACGGCTGCGTTACCTGAGCCCGCGCGGCTCGCCCAGAGCGATCGACTTCCCGCGCGGCGTCAGGCGCCGCGCGGGAAGCGTTGCGCGTCGTCTACTGGACGCGCCAGATCTCGATCACGGCATCCCAGATGCTCGCCTCGGCGCCCGCCAGCGTGGAGCGGTACTCGAGGTCGAGGTCGTGGGTGCCCGCGGTCAGGTCGAAGTAGAGCACGCGGTTGACGTAGAAACGCTGGTCCGTGCCCGTGCTGCCGAAGGTGCCGGCGATGTCCTTCGGCTCCTGCACGTGCAGGTTGCTCGCGACGCCGTCCAGGAGGAAGCGCGCTTCGAAGTCGGTCGCGTTGTCGTCGTAGTTCCAGCCGTACGAGAACGCGACGCGGTACGTACCCGCCGGGACGCTGGCGGTGGTGCCCGAGAGCTTCGTCACGAAGGAGGTGCTCGTGGTGGTGGTCACGAGTGCGTCCTGCAGGAAGAGGAACTCCGTGCCGAAGATCGTGGCCGGTCCGGTCGGACCGATCGGGCCCGCCGGTCCGGTCGGACCCGAGGGACCTTGGGGGCCGGCCGGTCCTGTCGCTCCGTCTTGACCGTCGGCTCCCGCCGCCCCGGTGGGGCCTGCGGCACCTGCCGGACCCGTCGCGCCTGCTGCGCCCGCGGCCCCGGCCGGGCCGGTCGGACCCGCGGGACCCGCGGCTCCCGTCGCACCGGCAGCCCCGGTTGCACCCGCGGCACCAGCCGCGCCCGCCGGTCCCGTAGCACCAGCCGGGCCAGCAGGTCCGGTGGGGCCGGCCGCACCCGCGGCTCCCGCCGCGCCCGTCGGACCGGCGGGGCCCGCCGGACCAGCGGGACCGGTGGCTCCGGCCGCTCCGGCGGCGCCTGCGGGGCCGGTCGGACCCGCAGGGCCTGCGGCTCCGGCAGGTCCGGTGGCTCCCGCGGCACCGGGCACGCCCGGGGCTCCGTCGTCACCATCCGCGCCCGCGGGACCCGCCGGGCCCGTGGGGCCGGCCGGACCCACCGCGCCAGCGGGGCCCGTCGCGCCGGCCGCGCCCGCGGGACCTGCGG
>JBCCGI010000127.1:0-18135 GCA_039029355.1 Planctomycetota bacterium | reverse complement strand
GGGGGGGGGCGGGGGCGCCCGGCCCGGGGGGGGGGGGCGGGGGGGGGGGGGGCACAACCCCCCCGGGGGGGCGGGGGCCGTTGCCCCCGCGCCCGCGCGGTTCGGTCTCGGGGCCGCTAGCCTAGCGGATGTCGAGCAGACCCGTGCCGTCGCCGAAGGGGCTCGCCAGGGTCCAGGTGAGGATGCTGTAGTTCACGTCGGACGAGAACGGCGTGCTCCACGCCACCCGATCGCCGTCGCAGACCTGCCCGAGGGCGAGCGCGGCGGCGGTGCGGACCGACGCCTCCTCGTCCACGTCGCGCACCACGGCGGCCAGCGGCTCGACCGAGCGGCGATCGCCGATCAGCCCGAGCGCGCTCGCCGTGGCGACGCGGTCGGCCTCGTTCTCGGCGTTCCTAAGACGATCGACCATCGAGGCCTGCACCGCCGCGTCGCCGAGCAGGCGCAGGCCGATGGCCAGCTCGAGGCCGACCTCGGGCGTCTCGTCGCCGTCGAGGGCCTCGCGCAGCGGGTCGCCGGCCTCGCGCGCCGACACCAGGCCGAGCGTGAGCGACGCGTAGGCCCGGAACAGCGGGTCCTCGCTGCGCTCGAAGCGCGACAGCACCTCGTCCGCGGAGTCCTGATCGCGCAGCACGCCGAGCGCGAGCACGCAGGCCGACGCCAGATCGTCGCTGCGCGTCTGCGTCAGCTGGTGCCGGATCGCGTTCGCCAGATCGGACGAGATCACGCCCGCGTTGCGGCCCTGCTCGTGGCCCTGAACGGCCAGCGCGAGGGCCGCCCACGGCTCGACGCCGCCGCGCCCGTGGGCCAGGCGCTTGAGGAGCAGCGCGCGCGACTCCTCCAGCGTCTTGTCCGCGCCGTCCCCGCTGCCGGGGCGGCCGGAGGCCTGGGCGAGGCTCATCAGCGCGAAGCGCTGCGCGAGCGGATCGCCCTTTTTCACCAGGCGCTCGATCGCGCCGCGCGCGGCCTCGTCGGGCTCATCCTGGTCGGCGTCCGCGAACAGACCGAGGCCGATCGCGACGCCCTGGCGGATCTCGTCGGGCGTCTTCTTGCCGCGCGCCGCCGTGACCAGCTCGTCCGCGACGGCGGTGCGGAACGCCTCGGGCGCCTCGCGCCCCAGCCGTCCGATCGCCGGCGCGAGGTGCGCGCGCAGCCAGGAGTCGAGCTCGGCGTTGCGGAACGCTTCGAGCGCGTAGTTCAGCTGCACGCCGCCGCACAGGTGACGCGCGCCTTCGGCCTCGTGGCCCGCGAGCCGCTCGGGGTCGTCGCCGCAGAACCGCAGCGGCACCAGCCCCAGCGACACCGCCGCGGCGACCTGGGTCTCGCGCGTCGTCGAGTGGTCGGCGCTGAGGGCGGTGAGCAGCGCGTCCGCGATCGGCCGGCGGTGCTCCTCGTCCTCGGTCTTGTCCGCGACCAGCGCGAGCGAGTACGCCGCGAAGGCGCGCAGCCGCGCGCTGACGGGCAGCCCGCCGATCGACTGGCGGCCGATCTCCTCGTCGAGTAGGAGCCCGCGCAGGAGCGGCACCGAGGCCGCGTCGCCGCGCACGCCGAGGGCGACGATCGCCGCCTCCTGGCCGTCGGGGCCGCCGCTCTTGAGGTAGTGGCGCACGTAGTGGTCGAGCCCAAGGCCGACGCGGCCGTACTCCGCCTCGAGGCGCGCGAACGAGACCAGCGAGCCGCGCAGCACGTTCGTGCGCCCGCCCTTGCGCAGCACGCCTTCCAGCGCCGGCACGATCTGCCGGCGCACGTCCTCGGCCGAGGGCCGGGCGGCGTTGCTGGACGAGGACGAGACGCCGCTCAGGAAGCGTCCGAGCTGCAGATACTGGTCGCGGTTGTAGTTCCACCAAAGCTGCCAGCGCGAGGGGTCGAGCGCCGCCGCCTCGGGCGTTCCGCCCGAGGTCAGCGGGCCGAGCCAGCCCGCGCCGGGCGGCACCCCGCCTGGGGTTGTCGGACCCCCTCCGGGCTGGCCCGGACCGGCCGGCGCCGGAGTGCTGGGGCCGGGACCGACCGGCGTGCCGCTACCCGGCGTGCTTGGGCCGGGAGCCGCAGGACCGGGAGCGCTGGGAACCGCAGGGCCGCCATACCCGGGCGACCCACCACCGGGGCCTCATTGGCCGCTCGCGTAGGAGCGCGCCCCGATCAGCGCCGCGGTAAGAAGGGCGAGGTGGACGAGCGTACGCATCGATGTCCTCCGTCGATTCTGTGTGGGGTTTTGGATTGGTCCGGTCTCCCACGAACCGGCCGCCCATCGGGGGAGGGGCGCCGTCCGCGCCCGTAGGGTGCCAGCCGTTCCGCTTGCGAAGGCCACCCGACGCGTCGGGAAACGCGCGAGGAACGAAGCCCCGGGCGGCTCGCGGCGGCACGGCCTGCGTACCGGGAGGGCCGCAAGCGGCCGACCCGCACGCCTCGGTCGCTGGGCCGCGCTCCGTCCCCGTAGGCCGCCGTTCTCGGCGGATCCTTTCGTGGAGGGCGGCTTGGGAACCGTTGGATCCACGGTAGCCAGCCGCTCTCGCCAGCTGCGTAAAAAGCGTGGATCTCGTCTGTTAGGAGCGCCGGGCGTCCCGCCCTCGGGCTCAGCGCGCCGCCTCGCGCTCGCGGCGGTAGCGCTCGACGTGCACCGCCAGGAGCGCCACGTCCGGCGGGTTGATGCCGGGGATGCGCCCCGCCTGCCCCAGCGTGCGCGGGCGGAGCTCGCGCAGCTTCTCGCGCGCCTCGGCCCGCAGTCCGACCAGCGCGCCGAGGTCGAGGTCGCCGGGGATCTCCAGGGTCTCCTGGCGCCGCATGCGCTCGACGTCGCGCGCCTGGCGCTCGACGTAGCCGGCGTACTTCACGTCGGCCTCGACCGCGACGCAGAGGTCGGGGTCGGCCGCCATCGCCGCCACCGCGGTGGAGTCGGGAGCGAGCGCAGCGAGCGACGGGACGGTGACCGCCGGGCGACGCAGAAGGTCGAGCAGCGTCTTGCGCGGCTCGTCCGGCGCGCGCAGCGCGGTCAGGACCGCCTTGGCCTCGTCGATCGCGCGCTCGCGCCGCTCGAGGCGTGCGAGCGCCTCCTCGCCCGCCAAGCCCAGCTCGGCCGCGCGCCGCGTCAGCCGCAGATCGGCGTTGTCCTGCCGCAGCAAGAGGCGGTATTCCGCCCGCGACGAGAACATGCGGTAGGGCTCGGTCGGCGCGCTCACGACGAGGTCGTCGACCAGCACGCCGATGTAGGCCTCGTGGCGCTCGAGCACGAAGGGCTCGCGCCCAGCGCACCAGAGCGCCGCGTTGGCGCCGGCGACCAGGCCCTGGGCGGCGGCCTCCTCGTAGCCCGAGGTGCCGTTGATCTGCCCCGCGAGGTAAAGCCCGGCGACGTCGCGCAGCGCGAGCGTCGGGTCGAGCTGCGCGGGCTCGACGAAGTCGTACTCGACCGCGTAGCCGTGGCGCAGGAAGCGCGCGCGCTCCAGGCCGTCGACGGTGTGCAGGAAGGCCTCCTGGATCTCGGCCGGCAGCGAGGTCGAGACGCCGTTGACATACACGACGTCGGTGTCGAGCCCCTCGGGCTCGAGGAAGATCTGGTGGTGCTCGCGGTCGGCGAAGCGCATCACCTTGTCCTCGACCGAGGGGCAATAGCGCGGGCCCACGCCCTGGATGCGGCCGGCATACATCGGCGCGCGGTGCACGTTGTCGCGGATGATCGCGTGCGTGCGCGGGTTGGTGTGCGTGATGTGGCACTCGATCTGGCGCAGCGCGGGAAAGCGCGCCCGGTCGGTGGCGAACGAGAAGGGTGCGGGCGCCGCGTCGCCGCGCTGGGGGTCGAGGCGCTCCCAGTCGATCGAGTCGTGCGCGAGCCGCGGCGGCGTCCCGGTCTTGAGCCGCCCGACGCGCAGGCCGAGCCGCAGGAGGTCGCCCGACAGCCCGTCGGCCGAGCCCTCCCCCACGCGCCCACCGGCGGCGGTCGCCTCGCCGGTGTGCATCACCGCGGCCAGGAAGGTGCCGGTGGTCAGCACGACCGCGCGCGCGCGCAGCTCGCGGCCGTCCAGGAGGCGCACGCCTTCGACCCGGCGGGCTCCGCCGCGGTCCTCGGCGATCAGCAGCCCGGCGGCGCCGCCCTCGACCAGCTCGACGCCGTCGGCCGCGGCGACGCGGCGCGTGGCCTCGTCGCGGTAGCGGTGGCGGTCGGACTGGGCGCGCGGGGCGCGCACGGCGTAGCCCTTGGCGGTGTTGAGCATCCGGAACTGGATGCCGGTGGCGTCGGCCACCTCGCCCATCACGCCGCCGAGCGCGTCGACCTCGCGTACCAGCTGGCCCTTGCCGAGGCCGCCGATGGCGGGGTTGCAGCTCATCTCGCCGATGCGGTCGAGCCGGAAGCTGAGCAGCGCGACGCGCGCGCCGAGGCGCGCGGCGGCGAGGGCGGCCTCGATCCCCGCGTGCCCGCCGCCGACCACGATCGCATCCCAGCCGCCGCCGGGGGCCGCGGAGGGGACCGGATGCGGATGGGCGCGCGGGCGCGACTCGGGTTGGGTCGGGGTGCTCATCGCTCGGGAGCTCGCAGCCCGGTATTGGAGCGCGGGCGCGTCGATCCTCCAAGGCCGCAGGCCGCGCAGGCCGCCCCGCGCACCACATCCGAAGGGCCGAACGGCCCTCCCGGGGGCCCAGGGGCCCCCTCCGCGGCTCCGGCTTCGGCCGCGGGCGCCGCGCGGCCGATAAGGACCGCCATGCATTCGTGGGTCTTCCGCAACCGAAAGCGCCTGGAGCGGCTCTACGGCCTGCCGCCCGGCCGCGAGGAGACCACCCGCCCGCGCCCGCTGCGGACGCCCCGCCCGGCGCTGCACGTCCGGCTCCCGCCGCTGGTGCTGATCCCGCGGCCGCGCCGCGTGGCCTAGCCCGAGCGCCCGCCGGCACCCTAGAACCGGTAGCCTCCTCCACCGGGCCCGACTAGGATTCTGTCAGCGATGCGACGCTCCCAGCTCCGCCCGATTGCGTGCCTCCTGGCCCTGCTCCCCGCCCTCCCGGCAACCGCCTCCCTGGCTCCGCCGGCCCCTCCCGCCGACGGCGGCTCGCTGGAGGAGCTTCTGCGGGAGGTCCGCAAGAAGCGGCTCGCCGCCATGGAGCGCCTCGAGGCGCCGGTGACCCAGCTCCTCGAGCGGCTCTCCGACGCGCCGGTCTCCGACAAGAGCGAGGAGGTCAAGCGGATCAAGGGCTCGATCCTGGCCCTCGGCAAGGAGGCCGCGCCGCTGCTCGTCGACCACATCGACCCCGGGGCGGCCGGCGGCTCGTCCGAGAAGCGCCTGGCCCGACGCGTCGCCGACGTGCTCGAGCAGCTGCCGACGAGCGCGGTGACCGCCAAGCTGATCACGGTCGCCCGCGGCGGCTCGAAGAGCGGGCGCGAGAACGCGATGCGCGTGCTCGGCAGCTCGCCCGACCGCGCGCGCGCGAGCGCGTGCCTGGCCGACCTGTTCCGCACCTCCCAGGGCGCGCTGCGCACCCAGGCGGTGCAGTCGCTGGCGCGGCTCGGCGGCGGTGAGAACGAGGCGCTGCTCCTGCAGGCCCTGAGCGACAGCGATACCAAGGTGCTGCAGGCCGTGCTGACGGCGCTCACCGAGGTCGGCTCCACCGCCGGTCGCGCGCGGGTGCGCGAGCTGTCCTCGTCGCCCTCGACCGCGGCGCCGATCGTGCCCGAGATCCTCGCCTACTACCGGGCGATCGCCGACGAGGTCGAGGACGAGGACGTCGAGGCGCTCGTGCGCCTGGCCGCCCACGACGCGCCCTCGGACGAGGACCGCATCCAGGCGCTCAACACGATCCCGGCGCTGGCCAAGCGCCTCGATACCAAGGCGCGCAAGCTGTTCGAGCCGCTCCTCAACGAGCCCGACGACGAGCTGCGCGAGGCGGCTGAGATCTGCCTCGCACTCCTCGGCGACCGCAACAAGCGCAAGGACCTGATCGCGCGCTACAAGGCGCTGGTCGACCGCGACGAGAGCTGGGGCGGCGCCCACGAGCAACTGGCCGAGCTGTACCTCCGCCTGCGCGAGTACGGCGAGTCCATCAAGGCCTACAAGCAGGCCATCAAGACGTACAAGAACCAGGGCCGCAACGTCTCCGAGGACGTGTACATCGAGCTGGCCCGGGCCTACAGCCTGGACTCGAACGTGAAGAAGGCGTACGAGAGCCTCGGCGACGCGAGCCTCACGCGCAGCCGCCTGCGCGCGCTCGCGAAGGACCCCGACTTCCGCCTGGTCGCCGAGCACAACAAGTACGGCAAGATCTTCGACGTCTAGCCCGAGCCCACCGGCGCGTTCCGCGCTCCCCAACCGCGAGGACCTCGGCTGCGCGCGCCGGGGGCCCGCCATCCCCCCCACACTCCGTTGCTCTCCAACCTCCAGCTCCCCAACACGCGGACGGCGCTCGCCGGTGCCGCGCTGCTCCTCGCCGCCTCCTGCTCGGGCGAGAGCTCGACCGGCTACACCACGACCGACCGCGACGTGACGGTCGCTCCGGTGCTCTACGACCTGGTCGGCGAGTTCGAGGACGCCGAGCGCTGGGGCCCGGCGCTCGAGTTCCAGCCCGGCTCCTACGCCGCGCGACGCCACATGAGCGAGGGCTGGGACATGCCCCGCGACGACCAGAAGGCCGCGCTTTGGTCGGACGACAACGACGCGGTGGTGACGTTCCTGTTGCCGGAGGTGGGGCCGCTCAACCTGAAGACGCAGACCAGCGCGCTAGTCAAGGAGGGCGAGACCAGCCACACCGAGCTGTTCCTGAACGGCGAGCGCATCGGCGAGTACGAGCTCACCAAGGAGTGGATGCAGCTCGACGTCGACCTGCCCGAGGAGCACCAGCGTGAGGGCCTCAACCGCCTGCACTTCCGCTTCGAGCACTGCCGCACGCGGCACGCGGTCGAGGGCGCCGACCCCGCCTCGCACAAGAAGAGCGCGCGCTTCACCAAGTTCCGCTTCGCACCCAAGTCGAAGGTGCGCAAGCGCTGGGAGTGGATGAACCGCATGGCGCCCGAGGGCATCCGCACGCGCACGCTTCCCGAGGGACCGGGCGTGCTGGAGCAGGTCTCTTCTTCGATCCTGCGCTACTACCTCATCGTCCCGCCCGGGGCGCGCTTCGCCACCAAGCTGAAGTACGCGGCCGCGCTGAATCCGCGGCCGGAGAACGCGCGCTTCTCGGTGACGCTGATCCCCGACGACGCCGAGCCGGTCACGCTGGTGGACGAGCTCGTCCCGTGGGACGCGCCGGCGACCGACGTCGACGTCGCGCTCGACGCCTACTCGGGCCAGGTCGCGCTGCTCGAGCTGCGCGTCGAGGCGCCGGGCGGAGCGGCCGAGGGCACGCTGCTCGGCGGCTGGATCGGCCCGCGGCTGACGCTGTCGCCCGACGCGCTGCCCGCGCCCGGCGGCGCCGCGGCGGCGGACTGCGGCGAAGAGCTGCGCACCGACCTCGCCGGCGCCCCGGTGGTGATGGTGCTGATCGACGCGTGCAACCCGTCGTTCCTCAGCTGCTACGGCGGGCGCGAGGGGCTGACGCCGCACATCGACCGCATGGCCAAGGAGGGCGTGCTGTTCCCCAGCGCGTACTCGATCGCGTCGTACACCGTCGCGTCGGTCAGCTCGATGCTGACGTCGCGCTATTCGTGGGAGCACGGCACCTGGGCGCCGATGAGCAAGCTGGGCCTCGACTTCCCGGTCTGGACCGAGCGCTTCCGCGACGCCGGCTACCGCACCGCGGGCGTGGTGCACTCGATCAACGGCTCGTCCGAGCGCGGCTTCGAACGCGGCTTCGAGGAGTACGTCGAGGTCTTCCGCGACCGCAAGAAGAAGCGCTTCGTGCCGATGGCCGAGGAGACGATCCCCGAGATCGGGCGTATCCTCGCCGCCGACGACGGCCGCCCGCTCTTCCTCTGGCTGCACATCGTCGAGCCGCACCGGCCCTACACGCCGCCCGCCCCCTACGCGGGCCGCTACTCGGACGGCATCGACAGCGACCTCGACGGCACCGCGGACTCCGCCTACAAGATCAAGCGCCACCTCTACCTCGCCACCGACGACGACATGGCCTACATGAAGGCGATCTACGAGGAGAACCTGGCCTACGTCGACGACATCCTGGGCCGCGTCCGCACCCAGCTGGAGGAGGCGGGCATGTTCGACGAGGCGATCGTCTGCATCTTCTCGGACCACGGCGAGGGCTTCCTCGACCACGAGGGCAAGCCCGGCCCGGGCCTCGGCCACGGCGAGACGACCTACGACGACATGACGCGCATCCCGCTGATCTTCCGCCTGCCCGAGGGGAAGGCGCCGGCGGGGTCGGAGTCGCGCGCGCTCATCTCCGGGCTCGACATCTTCCCGACCATCGCCGAGCTCGCGGGCGTCAGCGAGGTGCCCCAGGGCCACGGGGTCAGCTTCGCCCAGGCGCTGTGCGACCCCGAGGCCGACGTGCGGCGGCACGTGATCTCGCACGCCAACAGCGTGCGCACCAACCGCTTCTTCTCGATGTGGGGCCACTGGTGGGAGGACTACAAGCTGGTCTATCACCCCGGCGACGCGCCCAAGCTGTACGACCTGTCGGCCGACCCGGGCGAGCTGCGCAACCTCTGCAACGAGCGTCCCGTGCTCTGCGGCTACCTGCGCCAAGAGCTCGGCAAGCTGACCGGCATCAACATCGAGACCGGGGAGGTCAAGGAGAGCTTCGTGCACGGCGCGGAGCTGGACGACGCCCTGATCGAGCAGTTGGAGGCGCTCGGCTACGCCCGCTGAGGGGGTCCCAAGGCCGATTTCGACGGCAAGACCCAGCATTGGGTCCCTTGAGGGCGGGACCTGGAGTTGCCACCCTTTTGTGTCGATAGTCCCGACACAAGATGCCCCAGCCCTCCCAAACGCCGCTCCCGGGCCGCCTCGCGGGCCCGGCGCTCCTGGCATGGCTGCTCGCGAGCTGCTCGGCCGCTCCTCCGGTCGAGGAGGAGACGCTCGACGTCCCGCTCCAGCCGCCGATCGAGGTCAGAAAGCGCCTCACGTACGACGACGTGCTGCGGGTCGACGTGTATCCACACGGCGAGCTCTCCACCGGCGAGCTCGGCCGCCGCGTCGACTACGACGGACACCTCGACCTGCCGCTCTTGGGTCCGGTCGACGTCGTGGGCCTCACGGTCGACGAGGCGCGCGTCGCCCTCCAGGCCCGCGCCGACCGCTTCGTCAAGAACGCCTCGGTCGCGGTCTCGGTCGTCGAGTACGCGCCGCGGGTCTACTACGTGCTCGGCGAGGTGGAGACCACCGGCCCGTTCAACATGACGCGCCCGCTCAACGCGCTGCAGGCGCTGTCGCGCGCCGGCGGCCTGACGCCGCGCGCCGACGCCGAGGAGGTCGTGCTGATGCGCGTGCGCGACGACCGCCTGACCGTTCACCGCTTCGACGCGCGCACGCCCGATTCCCGGGGCCTGCTCGCGGTCGAGCCCGGCGACCTGGTGTTCGTGCGCGAGTCCGGCTCGGGCACCTTCCAGCGCCAGCTCATGCCCTACCTGCAGGGCCTCGCGCCGCCGTTCTCCGCGGCGGCCTCGCTCTTCCTTGTGGCGGACACCCTGGACGACTGACGCGCGCCGATGTCGACGGGTCGGAAGAAGGAGGATGGAGCGTCGCTGACGCCGGCGGACCTCGTGCGGGTCCTCCGCCGCCGCGTGGTGTGGATCGCCGCCTGCGCCGGCTTCGCGGCGGCCGCTGCGCTCGGGCTGGCGCTGCAGCGGCAGCCGAAGTTCGAGGCCTCGGCCACCGTGATGCTGGACGCTTCGTCGATGGGCGGCCTGCTGGGCAACCTGGCGATGCTGAGCCCCATCGGCGGCGGCATCGCGGCGACGAGCGAGCTCGCGGTGCTCCGCTCGCGCGCCGTCGTCACCCCCACCGTGCGCCCGCCGGCCGAGGACGCCGCGCCAGCGCCCGAGGACCCGGCCTACGCGCTCGGCGTCGGGCTGACTACGATCGTCACCGACGAGTCGCAAACGCTCTGGACGCTGATCCAGCGCCAGCGCAAGGGCGCCGTCGACGGCCGGCCGCCGGTGCAGCCCGCGCACCGGCTGTTCGCCCACGCGCGCGTCACGACCGCCGAGGCCCCGCGCTCGGTGCGCGTGCGCTTCCTCGACGAGGCGCGCGTCCGCGTCGAGCTCGCGGGGCTCTTCCAGACCCTCGGCCTCGCGGCAACCGAGCCCGAGGAGCTCGCCTTCACCGCCGGCGAGCCGCTCGACTACCGCGGGCTGCGGCTGTGGCTCGCGCCGCGCGGCGACGTGCAGGGCCGCGACTTCGCGCTCGAGGCGGTGCCCGAGTACGAGGCCACCGAGCGGCTGATGGAGCGCTTCTGGGCCGCCGAGACGACGCGCAACTCCGGCGTGATCCGGCTGACGGTCGAAGACACCGACCCGTACCGGGCGGCGGAGACCGCGAACGCCCTGGCCGAGAACTACCTGGTCCAGCAGCACTCGCGCGGCCGCACGCGCTCCGACGTCACGATCCGCTACATCGAGGGCCTGCTCGACGACTCGCGCACCGCGATGGAGCAGGCCCAGAAGGAGCTCCTCGAAGCACGCACCGAGCGACCCGAGACGATCAGCGTCGACGCGTCTGCCCAGGCCCTGATCGACCAGATCAGCCAGCTGCAGATCCGCGAGACGACGCTCTCCCTGAAGGCCAAGGCGCTGCGCGAGGTGCTCGCGGACCTGGAGCGCGGCAACACGCTGGCGCTCGCACGCCTCGACGGCGCGATGTCCGGCGGCCTGGTCGTCGACCCGATCACCGAGGGCTACCTCGAGCGGCTCGCCTCGCTGAACGCGCGCTTCGTCGACCTCAGCCAGGTGTACGAGCCCGAGCACCCGCGGTTGACCGAGGTGCAGGGCTCGGCCGAGGAGGTGCTCGCGCTGATCCAGGCCCAGCTGCGCGGACGCCTCACCGGCCTCGACTTCCAGCTCGAAGAGGCCGCGACCGCCCGCGGCGAGTACCTCGGGCAGCTCGGCCTTCTGCCCGGCGACATGCTCGCCCTGGCCGAGCCGTCGCTGGTGCTCCAGACGCAGAAGGAGCTCATCCCCGAGCTCCTCCGCAACCTCAAGGCGACCGAGATCGCCGACGCGGGTTCGTCGCTGTCGTCGCAGATCCTCGATCGCGCCGTCCCCGCGACGCGCGTCGCGTCCCCGCGCCCGGTGGCCGTGATCGCGGTCGGAGGGGTGCTCGGCCTCCTGCTCGGGCTGTTCTTCGCGCTCCTGCGCGAGCCCGCCACGGCGCGCGTCCGCGGGCGCGACGACCTCGAGCAGGCGCTGCTTCAGCCGGTCGTCGGCGTGGTGCCCCTGCAGCGCCGGGCGACGCCGGGCGACATGGAGTCCGCGCCGCGCACCGTCGACGCGATCCGCTCGCTGCGCGCCGCGGTCAAGAACCTGCGTGCCGGCGAGGCCGGGCGGGTACGCGTGCTCGGCGTTACGTCGGTGCCGAGCTCGGGAGCGCGCGCCAACATGACCGCCGCGCTCGCGCGCTCGTTCGCGCGCGAGGGAGCGCGCGTCGCGCTGGTCGAGACCGACCTGCGCGAACGCCGGCTGTCGGGGCTGCTCGGGCTGAACGAGGCTCCGGGCCTGGCGGAGGCGCTCGACGCGGGCGCCGCCGCGGACGAGGAGCCGCGCGGCGTGCACGCCGCCGCCGAGGGCGACCTCGTGATGGTCCCCGCCGGGCGCCCCGACCAGGGAGCGCGGGACCTGCTGTCGGGCGCGCGTTTCGACCAGCTGCTCGAACGGCTGTCGGCCGAGCGCGACCTCGTGCTGCTGGACCTGCCCGCAGCCGGAGCGTCATCCGACGTCGAGTCGATCGCACCCAAGCTCGACGGCCTGCTCATCGCGTGCGAGACCGGCGGCGCGCGGCTCGCGTCGCTGTCCGAGGCGCGCGACAGCATCGAGCGCGCCGGAGGGCGCGTGCTCGGCGCCGTGCTGCTCACCCCCTACCGCCGCGGAGCACGTCCGTGAGCGCCGCGCGCGCCCCACAACAGGACGCGCGCGAGGGCACGCGCGAGCTCCTGGGCGGCGCCGGCCGCGCCTTCGCCGCGCGGGCCGCCGGAGCGGGACTGTCGTTCGGAGTCGGGGTCGCGGTCGCGCGCGCGCTGGGGCCCGCCGGCTCCGGCGCGTACTTCCTCGCGGTGACCTTCGCGACCATCGCGAGCGTGCTCGGGCGCCTCGGGCTCGACCAGCTGGTGCTGCGCCGCACGGCGACCGCGCTGGCCGCGGGCGAGGCGCGCGCGCTGCGCGGGACCGCGCGCCGCGGGTTGGTGCTGGGCGCAGCGGTCTCCGCGGCGCTGGCCGCGGCGCTGTTCGCCGCCGCGCCGCTGCTCGCCCGCCTGCTGGACGCGGGCGAGCTCGCCGACGCGCTGCGCCGCACGGCCCTCGCGGTGGTGCCGCTCTCGCTGCTGATGCTCCTGGGCGAGCTCCTGCGCGGCCTGCGGCGCGTCGGCGCGTCGCAGCTCGTGCAGGTCGCGGCGGCGCCGGCCGGCACGCTGCTCGCCTTCGGGCTGTTCGGATCGCTCTTCGGGTGGAGCCTCGGCTCCGCGGCCGCCGCCTACGCCACGGGCGCGGCGGTCGCCGCGGGACTCGGCGCGCTGCTCTGGCGCCGCGCCGCGCCGCGCCCCGACGGGCCGCCCGACAACGGGGCGACGACCGAGCTGGCCCGGGCGTCGCTGCCGTTCCTCGGGATCGCGGTGCTCACCCTCGGCCTCTCCTGGATCTCGGTGCTGACGCTGGGCGCGTTCGGCGACGAGGCCGACGTGGGCCTCTTCACCGCCGCCTACCGCACCGCGACGCTGACGAGCTTCGTCCTGATCGCGGTCAACAGCATCGCGGCGCCGCGCTTCGCCGCGCTGCACGCCGCCGGCCGGCGCGACGAGCTGGCGCGCAGCGCGCGCCAGGCCACCGGGCTGATGGTGCTGCTCGCGCTGCCGCTCCTCATCGCCGCGTGGGTCTTCCCCGCGCGCGTGCTCGCGCTCTTCGGCCCCGGCTTCGAGGAAGGTGCGCTGTGCCTCGCGATCCTGGCGACCGGCCAGTTCGTCAACGTCGCGACCGGCTCGGTGGGCGTGCTCCTGATGATGAGCGGGCACGAGCGCGCGCTCCGCGGCAACCTCCTCGGCGCGGCCATCTTGAGCCTCGCGCTGCACCTCTTGCTCGTGCCGCGCAACGGCATCGTCGGCGCCGCCATCGCGAGCGCCGTCACCGTGGCGGCGATGAACGTGGCCTCGCTGCTGCTCGTGCGCCATCATCTGTCGATCGCCATGCTCCCCTGGCCTCCGCCGCGCGCGAGACGCTCCGATGCCTAGCCCCATCCTGATCCTCGGCATGCACCGCTCGGGGACGAGCATGCTCACGTCGATGCTCGCCGACCTCGGGCTCTTCCTGGGCAAGCGCCTGGACTCGAACCACGAGTCGACCTTCTTCCAGGGCCTCAACGACTGGGTGCTGCGCTCCGCCGGCGGCTCGTGGGAGCGACCCGAGGCGATCGACGAGCTGCTGACCAAGCCCAAGCTCCGCGGCCTGACGCGCGACTACCTCGACGGCATGCTGCGCTCGCCGCGCGTCGCGTCGTTCCTGGGGCTCGCCGCCTACCTCAAGCACCGCCGTCCGATGGAGCTGCCGGGTCCGTGGGGCTTCAAGGACCCGCGCACGACGTTCACGCTTCCGCTGTGGTTGGAGCTCTTCCCCGACGCGCGCGTGGTGCACGTGCGGCGCCACGGCGTCGACGTGGCGAGCAGCCTTAAGACGCGGCAGGAGCGCTCGCTGGCGCACGCCGCCGAAGTGCACGCCAAGCGCCGCGGGCTGTACTGGCTGCGCCCCAAGCGCGGAGGCTTCGCGCACACGGTGCGCGCGCTGACGCTCGCGGGCGGCTTCGCCTTGTGGGAGGAGTACATGCGCGAGGCCGACCGCCATCTGGCGCAGCTCGGGGAGCGCGCGTGCGACGTCCGCTATGAGGACTTCCTCGCCGCTCCGGAGCGCGAGCTCACGCGCGCGGCCGAGTTTTGTGGCCTGACGCCCTCTGCCGACGAGGTGCGCCGCATCACCGCCGGCGTGCGGCCCGACCGCGCGTTTGCGTGGCGGAAGGATGACGAGCTCGTGCGCTTCGGCGCCGAGGTCGAGGCGCGCCTGGCGGAGTGCGGCTACTCGGCGCAGGCCAAGAGCGCGGCGCTCGCGTAGAAACCCCGCGCTAGGGCAATCCCGACGATCGCCCCGCTGGCCGCGTCGCTATCCTTGGCGCTACCGGCCGCCTTGCTAGCTCGTATCAAGGAGCAAGTATGTTGCGATTATTGGCCACGCTACCGCTCGCGTTTTTGTTGAGCGGAGCCGCCCAAGCCCAGACGTTCCAGTTTGGGTTGGACGGCACACAGGAGGTGCCCCCGGTGTCTACGCCGGGATCGGGCACATGCACCGTCACGCTGGATACAGCCTCGGGTCAGGTGCAGGTGAACGGGACCTACGAGGGTCTCACAGCGCCTGCCTCCGCGGCTCACATCCACGGGCCGGCGCCGACAGGCGCCTCCGCCGGAATCGTGCTGGGTCTGTCGGTCTCCGGCGGAACCACGGGCACGATCTCGGGCGGAGGGCAGCTGAGCCAGGTCCAGATCCAGGACCTGTTGACAGGACTCCACTACGTCAACATCCACTCGGCCGCCTTCCCCAATGGGGAGACACGCGGCCAGGTGACAGCCGAACCGACAACAGTTCCCTATGGCGGGAACCCCACAGACAGCCTCACACCGCTTGCGGGCACACCGTCGATCGGGACGACGACAGAGCTCGGCATCGACAACCCGACAGGGACCCAGGCCACAGGTTCCCTGCCGTTCCTCGCGGTCTCCACCACACCCGACCCGCTCTTCACAGCCTCTGGGACAGGCGTGCAGATCCCCGGGTGGGGCATGGATGGAGGGCCCGGTGAGCTGTTGATCTCGACAGCGCCGCCGGATCCGACAACAACGTTGACCGGCCCGCCGTGGACAGGCCCCGGCAACCCCTCGCCCACACCGCTGGCGATCCCCAACGAGCCTGCGCTCCTCGGGCGCTCCCTGTTCACACAGGGCACATTGCTCGACCCGACCGGGACAGGTCCGACAATCGGCCTGACCAACGGGGTCGAGACAACAATCGGGCAGACAACGACACCCGGCACGGGTCAGTAGTCGGCCGCTGGATATCGAGTAGGCCGCCGCGGGTTCGGGACGCCCGCGGCGGCTCAGCCCGTTCCGGGTCGCTCCAGCAGGATCCTTGGACGACTTGGCGCGAGCTAGTTCCCGACGACGAGATCCTGCGCGTTCAGCAGGACGGCAACCGGCCCCACTCTCCCCGTCTCGAGGCGCAGGCCCTGACTCGCGAAGTTCGAGCCGATGAGCCCGCAGTCCGTGGGCAGCGGCGTGATATGGGTCCCGAGCCCCTCGAGGAGCACCAGAGGAGCCGCTAGACCCAGGAGTATCTCGCCCAGCCCGGGAACCGGAGTGGTCCCCGGCTTCGCCGCAACTGCGACGTAGGTCGCGAGCGTAGTCGGAGTCGTCGCCACCTCAACCTCCCAGTCCATGCCGATCACGGGAACGGTGACGCAGGAGAAGCCGGTCGGGTTGACGCCGGTTCCGTTTCGGAAGGTACAGGACGCGGGAAGGCAATAGGTGCTCTGAACGGGTTCGGTCCGAGTCACGGAGGGGTCGAGCTCTGACTCCTCGAAGGCGATCGCGCTAGGCGCACCGAGCTGGCCAGGGCTGTCATATCCGTTCTTGTCGAAGGCGAAGGCCAACGAGACCTCATCGCAGCCCAGCTCACCTGAGGAATTGACGCGGACCACGTAGCCGTCGTTGCATTCACTTCTCGTGCCGACGAGCACATAGCCATCCGTCGCCGGAGCAACGTGCCTCGTCTGACCGTCGGGATAGACCTTGAACCAGATTCCATCACCGGAGCCACTGACCTTGAGGAGTCCCTGGAAGTTCGTACCGACGACGAAGTCACCGGAAGGCAGTTCCGTGAGGAACGACGGACCGCCGCCGCCCAGTTCGATCAGTCGATGCCACTCCTCTGCACCGAGGCTGTCCAACTTAGCAAGCACGACTCTGGTGTTGTTGTTGACCCAAAACTGGCCTCCGTACAGAAACCCGCCGTCCTCGGCTTCAAGAACCGACAGGCCTGTACCGGAGTCGTCATCGATGTTCGTCGTCGGGCGAAAGGACCTCTCCCAAACTCGGTCGCCGTTCTGATCGGCCCGGTAGAGATAACCCGTGTGCTCACCGGGCGCGCCTCCGTACTTGTTGCCTCCCGACATGACGTACCCGCCGTCTTCGGTCTGCGTCACGAAGTTGACGCACGTCAGATGCGAGCCGCCGTATCTCTTCGACCACTCGATCTCGCCCGCAGCGTCCGTCTTGATTAGGACCGCACGCTGCCACTGCTGAACGTCCCCGACAATCGAGTCTACACCCAGGATGTAGCCGCCGTCGTGGGTCAGCGCCACGTGCTGGCCGAGGTCTCGTTCCGGCGTTCCGAGGCTCCTAGTCCACTCCGTGACTCCATCCGGGCTGAGCCTGACAAGCAGCACATCCTCCTCCGTCCCGGACTCGCTGCAGCAACTCCCCACCGCAACGCAGCCTCCGTCGCTCGTCGCCCGGATGCTCTTGAGCTCATCATCCCCCGGGCCACCGATAAGGACGCTCCATAGCAACTGACCATTCTCATTGAAACGCACGACCCAAGCGTCCTTCTCGAGGTCAGGGCCCTGCCGAGACCAACCTGCCGCGACGTGCCCACCGCCTTGGGACGGGGCGACGGAGGCAAGCCAGTCCGTGGAGTCGTAGCCGACTCCCTTGGCGAAGGTGTCCTGGGAAGCTGGCAGAGGAGCACAAAGGACGAAGAGCGCTGCAATCGCGCCAGGCAATCTACGGGTCATGGAACCACCACGATCAGTCCTTGTTTGTCAACGAGCGCGAACCGTACTGCGGCCAAGGCGCGCAGGCGGCTCGCGACAATTGCTGCCAGCCTACTTCGCAGTCGGCGCCATCCGAATGGGCAGAGTCGGAGCGCGGGGTTCCCCCATCGACCCTCCAACGCGCTCGCTGCCGTCTCAGGCGACGAGGTCACACCGAGTCAAACGCACGTGCCGGGGAAGCCGGCGGCGGTGTCGCCTTCGTACGTCGGCCTCGACCTCAGCCTATAGCTAGCCCGCAACCTCGTGCAGCCAGCCGGCGAAGCGCTCGCCGGCCGACTCCAACGAGTAGCGCCGCTCGACGAGACCCCGCCCGGCGGCGCCGAGCCGGCGGCGCAGCGCGGGCTGCAGCACGAGCTGCGAGAGCGCGTTGGACCACTCGTCCTCGCCGTCGGCGAGGAAGCCGTTGCCGCCGTGCTCGACGATGTCGCGGTTTGCGCCGACCGGCGACGCCACGACCGGCTTGCCGCAGGCCATGTACTGCACCAGCTTGTAGCCGCACTTGCCGCGCTCGAAGGGCTCGTCGGGCAGCGGCATGATGCCGACGTCGATGTCCTGTAGGTCGGCGACCTCGCTCTCGGCGCTCCACGGGCGGCGCTCGACGCCCTCGATCTCGCCCAACGCGTCCGGCCCGGCGCCGATGAGGCGCACGCGTGCGCCGCTCGCGGAGCATACGCTGGCGAGGACTGGAGCGACGCGCTCCAGGTAGGCGGCGGTCCGCGGCGTGCCGATCCAACCGATAGTCGGCGCCGGAGCGGGCGCCTCGCTCGGCACGGCGTAGCGCTCGGTGTCGACGACCGTGGGCAGGTGCTCGACGCGCTTGGCGCCGGCCGCGCGCGCGCGGTCGCCGAGGTAGGAGTTGCCGACCAAGACCAGGTCCGCGGCGCGCATCAGCGCGTCGATCTTGCGCCCGAAGACGCGGCGCACGAGCGCGCGGGGGTGCTGGTCGTAGCGGTGGAACACCGCGTCGTCGTAGTCGAGCACCAGGCGCTTCGCGAAGCGACCCAGGGCCAGATCGGCGAGCGCCGGGAGCCAGGGAAAGAGCTCCTTCTCGACCCAGACGACGTCGTACCGGCGGGCGCGCGCGCGCCCCCGGGCCCGCGCGGGGTTGGGCCCCCGCACCCCACCCCCCCCCCCGCCCCCCCCCGCCCCCAATGGCCCCCCCGAGGAGGCGGCGAACAGCGGGGCGCCCGGG
>JBCCGI010000126.1:0-18197 GCA_039029355.1 Planctomycetota bacterium | reverse complement strand
GGCGCGCGGGGGGGCCGGGGGGGGGGGGGGGGGGCGTGGGGCGGTCGCGCCCCCCCCCCCCCCCCCCGCCTCGCTCCGCCGCGTCAGGGCACGATCGAGAGCGGCGCCGGGTTGCTGACCAGCTTCGGCGCGAGGGTCGCCGGGTCGATCAGCACGAACGCGTGGTGGGCCTCGACGCCCGCCAGCTCGGGGAAGCCGAAGGGGATGCTGACCTGCGCGGTCGTGATGCCGCCCGCCGGCATGAAGTCGAGCGAGAACACAAGCGGGATCGAGTTGGGGTACGCGAGCGTATACGCGAAGTAGTCATCCGCGACGAGCGGGATCACGAGGCCGTCGCCCAGCGGCACGCCGGGGCTCGTTCCCGACGTCGAGCCGAGCAGGAACCAGAGATCGCCGCTCTGCGGCGGGCAGGTGCTGAGGTCGAGGAGCTGGATGCCGCCGGTCTGCGCCGAGATCGTCGTGGTGCGCGGCGTGATCGAGACGTACTCGGCGCCGCCGACGACGTGGATGTGGGCCGCTCCGACGTCGGCGATGTCCTCCAGGTCATCCCGGGGGTCGCCGACGACGACGGTCCCGCCCGCGAGTCCGACGCTCCAGCCGTACTGGTCCGCGGACGACCCCGCCGGGGCGAGGAGCTTGTAGGCCTCCTGCCAGCCGCTCGGCTCGCGCTCGAAGACGTACACCAGGCCCTGGGCGCCGAACCCGTTCGGTGCGGAGGCGACGAGGCGGTCGCCGTCGAGGGCGACGTCGTAGCCGATGCCGCCGAACGCGGGTCCCTTGACGGTGAGCTTCTGGTCCTCGACCCACGAGCCGCCGGCGCGCTCGAAGAAGTAGGTCGCTCCGCTGGCCGTGCCGCCGACCTGCGCGTTCAGCGAGCACGCGGCGATCGTGTCGCCGGACACGGCGACCGCCCAACCGAACTGGTCCACCGGCGCCAGGTCGGCGGGTTGCAGGCGCGCGGTCTGCGTCCACGTCGCCTCCGTGCGTTCGAACACGTAGACGACGCCGCCCAGCGGCGTCTCGGGCTGGTTGCTGAAGGGGCCGCCGAGGACCGCGACGTCGCCGTCGAGGTCCACCGAATAGCCCAGGGTCTCGAGCGGCAGGGGCGGGGTCGCGCGCAGCTCGGCCACCAGGCTCCAGCCGGACCCGTCGGGCTCGTAGAGGAACGCCGCTCCGGCTTCGGACCCGGCGGTGTCCTCACCGCGCGCGCCGATCAGGATACGGTCGCCGTCGATCGCGACGCTGCGGCCGAAGTCGTCGGCGGTGGCGGGGTTCTCGAGCTCGAGCTTCGCGACCTCGACCCACAGCGGGCCGAAGCGCTCGAAGACGTACGCGGCGCCGGCGTTGCCGGCCGCGCTCGCGCCGATCACCGCGCGGTCGCCGTCGAGGGCGACCGCCTGGCCGAAGAGCAGGGTTGCGGACGCGTCGGACGCGAACAGCTTGGCCGACGGCACCCAGCCGTCCGGCGTGCTTTCGTAGACGTAGACGGCTCCGCCGTTCTCGGCCACGGTGCTGTCGAGGTTCGAGCCGACGAGCGCCGTGGCGCCGTCGACGGCTACCGCGTAGCCGAAGTCCTGGTTGACGGCGAAGTCGTCGGGCACGAGCTTCGCGAGATGGCACTGGGCGAGCGCCGGAGCCGAGGCGACTCCGAGCGCGGCGAGCGACGCAGCGAGGGTTCTTGCGGTCATGACTCTCCTCCGAGGGGTTTTGGGAAGGCCCGCGTTGGGACCGGGCCATTTACCCCGCGAAGGTCGCGGCCGTCAAAGCGCCGTGACGGCTGCGTTACCGCGTCACGCCACGGTCACTGAAGGATCGGAAGCGTCTTGTGCTCGCGGATCGCGACGCGCTGCGCGAAGCGTCCCGCGATCTCGCGGAAGGCCTGCGCGACGACCGAGTCCGGCTCGCTCAGCGTGATCGGGTCGCCGCCGTCTCCCCCGACGCGGACCGCGGGGTTCAGCGGGACGCGCCCGAGGACCGGGAAGCCGTACTTCTCGGAGAGCCGCTCGGCGCCACCGGCGCCGAAGATGTGCACGACCGACTCGAAGCGCCCGTCGTCGCCGATGCTGAGCGTCTCGGTGCCCGTGCCGGTCTCGAGCTTCAACGGCGTGCCCGCCGGGCAGCCCTCGACCTGGCCGCTCACCACGAAGCCCGCCATGTTCTCGACGATGCCGAGGATGTCGACCGACACCTGGTTGAACATCGCGACGGCCTTGGCGACGTCGTAGGTCGAGACGGCCTGCGGCGTGGTCACCAGGATGCCTCCGGAGAGCGGCACGATCTGCGCCAGCGAGAGCTGCGCATCGCCGGTCCCGGGCGGCATGTCGACCAGCAGGTAGTCGAGCTCGCCCCACTCGACGTCGCCGAGGAACTGCTCGATCAGCTTGTGCACCATCGGCCCGCGCCAGATCACCGGCTTGTCGTCGGGGATGAGGTAGCCGATCGACATGGTCTTGACGCCGTGGCGCATCTTCGGGATGAGCTTCTTGCCCTGCGCCTCGGGCTCGCCGGAGAGGCCCATCATCATCGGGATGTCGGGCCCGTACACGTCGCAGTCCAACACGCCCACGCGCGCGCCGGTCTCCTGCAGCGCGACGGCGAGGTTCACGGTCACCGTGCTCTTGCCGACGCCGCCCTTGCCCGACGACACCGCGATGAAGTGCTTGATGTTGGGAGCGAGGTCGCGCGGCGGCCCGGCCTGCCCGCGCACCTCGGCGGTCATCTCGACGCTGACCTCGGTGACGCCGGGCAGCTCGCGCAGCTTGCGCTCGGCCTCGGCCTTCATCTGGTCCTTCACCGGGCACGCGGGCGTCGTCAGGTTGATGACGACGTCGACGCGTCCGCCGGACACCTCGTGCTTCGTGATGAAGCCCAGGCTGACGATGTCCTTGTGGAGGTCGGGATCCTGGATGGTGCGGAGGACGTCGAGGACCTGGTCCTGGGTGACTTGGGCCACTTTGGGGGCTCTCCGGGGGCGGTTGGGGGGGAATCGGCCGGCCCGTGCCGGCCTTTTCGGGCCATCAAATGTAGGGCCGGATCGGTCCCGGACAAGGGACCCTGTCCGTTTCCGGGGGCGGCCTGCGGCGTCCGGTCGCACTCTCCGGGAAGACGCGCCCGCCAGCGGCGTCCCTAGCGGTACCCATCCGGAGGAACCAGGCGCCGGCCGCGGGGGAGCCCCCATGGCATGGCCTGCCCGCCGCGCCGGCCCAACCCTGCTTTCGAGGAGGCAGTCCCAGTGCACTCACGCGTTCTTACCATCGGTCTCATCATCGGCATCCTGGTCGCCGTCGGCTTCGCCAACGGCCCCGCGCCCGCGTCGCCCCAGCCCGCGCAGTCCGCGGCGAGCGACGCCGGCCACTTTCCGCTGCCGTCCGACGCGCTCGTCGTGCAGGACGCCACCGCCGGCGACCTGCGTCTGGTCGACCTGCTGCTCGAGTTCAGCCGCGTCACCGGCCAGAACATCGTCATGAGCCAGTCGACCCGCGCGCAGGTCGAGCAGGTCGAGGTCGGGCTGCTGGGCGGCGTCACCGTTCCCGAGGCGGAGGTCTACTCGTTCGTCGAGGGGCTGCTCTTCCGGCACCGCTTCGTGCTGGCCGAGATCCGCCACTCCGACCCGCCGCTGCTGGCCATCTACCACCCGGATTCGCGCGACAACGTCGGGCACTGGGTCGAGGTCGAGGAGGGGCGCATCGCGGACTACGCGAACCATCACGCCCTGTGCGTGCAGACGATGTCCAACGTCTGGCCGCTCGACGCGCGGCAGGTCGCGACCAGCATGCGTTCGATGACGAGCGACTCGTCGCGCCAGCGGATGCTCGCGCTCTCGGAGCACACGCTGCTGATGTCCGGCACCGGCGCGGAGGTCGCCGGGTGGGTCGAGCTGCTGAAGGCCGCCGCCGCCAGCCAGCAGGCGATCGTCGAAGCTCAGCCCGGGCCCGAGCAGACGGGCCAGGACGGCCGCTAGCGTCGCCCGCGCTTGCGGCCCGGGTGCGAAGGGCTAACCTGCCCGGGCCGTGAGCGCGCCCACCGACCCCCGCCCCGCCGTCTGCCTCGTGTCGGGAGGCATGGACTCCGCCGTCGTGCTGGCGGAGGCGCGGGGGGCCGGCTTTCGCCCGTACGCGCTGACCATCCGCTACGGGCAGACGCACTCCTGCGAGCTCGAGGCGGCGCGGCGCGTCGCCCGCGCGCAGGACGCCGCCGAGCACCGCGTCGTAGGGGTTGACCTCGACGCCCTCGGCGGCTCGTCGCTGGTCGGCGACGGCGACGTCCCGCAGGGCCGCAGCGAGGACGCCATCGGCGACGGCGTGCCGAGCACCTACGTGCCGGCGCGCAACACCGTGTTCCTCTCGATCGCCCTTGGCTGGGCAGAGGTCCTGGGCGCGACCGACCTCTTCGTCGGCGTCAACGCGGTCGACTACTCCGGCTACCCCGACTGCCGCCCGGAGTTCCTGCGCGCCTTTGAGGCGCTCGCCGGGGCTGCGACCGCCAGCGGAGCCGAGGACGGGGCACGCTTCCGAGTGCACGCACCGCTGCTCACGCTCTCGAAGCGCGACATCGTCCTGCGCGCCGAAGAGCTCGGCGTCGACCTGGGGCTGACGCACACCTGCTACGCGCCGATCGAGCCCAGCGGGCCCGGCGGCGGCGCGCTCTCGTGCGGCCGCTGCGACGCGTGCGTGCTGCGCCTGAAGGGCTTCCGCGAGGCAGGCCGCACCGATCCGATCCCCTACGCCCTGGAGACGCGATGACCGAGACGCCTGCGCCGCGCCCGCTCGAGCCCACGCACGAATCCGGCGAGCCGCGCCTCGACGCGCTGGCCCGCCTGCTCGCCATCGTCGACCGGCTGCGGGCGCCCGACGGCTGCCCGTGGGACCGCGAGCAGACCGTCGCCAGCATGGCGCCGAGCCTGATCGAAGAGGCACACGAGCTGGTCGAGGCGATCGAGACCGAGAGCGAGGCGGGCACGGTCGAGGAGGCCGGCGATCTCCTGATGGTCGTCTTCCTGATCTGCCGCATCGCCGAGGACGAGGGCCGCTTCGACGTCTCGCGCGCGGCGCGCGCCGTGGGCGACAAGCTGATCCGCCGCCACCCGCACGTCTTCGGCGACGCCGAGGTCGACGGCTCGGAGCACGTGATCGCGAACTGGGAGCGCATCAAGGCCGAGGAGCGCGCCGAGAAGAAGGAGGACGCCAGCGCGCTCGCCGGCGTCCCCGGCGCCATGCCGGCGCTCCAGCGCGCGCACCGCGTCGGCGCCAAGGCGATCGCCGCCGGCTTCCGCTGGGAGGGCCCCGAGGGCGCCCTCGCCAAGGTCGAGGAGGAGCTGGGCGAGCTGCGCGAGGCCTTCGCCGCCGGCGACCGCGAGGCGATCGAGGCCGAGCTCGGCGACCTCCTGATGGCCGCGAGCTTCCTCGGCAACTACCTCAAGGTCGATCCCGAGAGCGCCACCCGCGCCTCGCTGCGCCGCTTCGAGGCCCGCTTCCGCTCGATGGAGGCCCGGCTCGGCGACCGGGTCCGCGAGGCGACCCTCGCGGAATGGATGGACGCGTGGCGCGCGGCCAAGGCCGAGCTGAGCTAACCTGAGGGCGCTCCCCCCGCCCCTTGCTCGCGTCGCGGCGCTGCGTTACAGCCGCGTGCGCTACCTGCCGGGCACCGCTGCGTTACAAACGCTGCCCCCACCAGGCTTCCACTACGAGACCAACAGGGACTCAAGCCGCGCGCTTCATGACCACGATCGTCTCCCTCAACGACGTCTTCAAGTTCTACGGTAAGGACTCCAACCAGCTCGCGGTTCTGCGCGGCGTCAGCTTCGACGTCGCCGAGGGCGAGTTCGTCTGCATCATGGGGCCCAGCGGCTCGGGCAAGTCGACGCTGCTCCACATCATCTCGGGGCTCGACGAGCCGTCGGCGGGCTCGGTGTCGCTGTTCGGCGAGGATCTCGGGAAGATGAGCCCCTCGGCGCGCACGCTGCTGCGCCGGCGGACGGTGGGGTACGTGTTCCAGTTCTTCAACCTGCTGCCGAACCTGTCGGTGGAGGAGAACGTCGGCCTGCCGATCGCGATCCAGGGGCGCCGCCCCGACGCGGAGCGCGAGCGGATCCACGGCCTGCTCGGCCGCTTCGGGCTCTCGGAGCGGCTGGGGCACTTCCCGCACCAGCTGTCGGGGGGCCAGATGCAGCACACGTCGATCGCGCGCGCGCTCGCCGGCGATCAGCCGCTTCTCCTGTGCGACGAGCCCACCGGCAACGTCAGCCAGCGCGCCGGCCGCGAGGTGATGGAGACCCTGCGCCGCGTCGTTGACGAGGACAAGAAGAGCGTGCTGCTCGTCACGCACAACCCGCGCGACGCGGGCTACGCCGACCGCGTGCTGTTCCTCGTCGACGGCGAGATCCAGCGCGAGCCGGTGCTGCAGGGGCCGGGCATTCCGGTGGAGCAGATCCACGACACCCTCGCCGCGCTGCACATCTGATGGGGCTCGCAAGCACACTCGCGCGCCGCAGCCTGTTCCAGCGGCCGGGGCGGACGCTCTTCTCGATCCTCGGCGTCGCCGTCGGCATCGCGACGGTGGTCGCGGTGTTCACGCTCGACCACATCACGCTGCTGTCGCGCACGTGGGTCGACCCGTCGTGGAAGGCGGACCTCGAGGTCCGCGCCAGCCGCGGCGTCGACGACCCGCGCGAGGCGCTGAACAACACGCCCGGCGTGTCCGGCGTGTCGGGCTTCTTCCAGCACGGCGTGATGTTCCGCCCGACCGTCGCCGCCGGCGAGCGCTCACAGCAGGAGCGCGTCCACATGGTGGCGATCGACGGCGGCACCGGGCCGGCGATCGGCGCCTACCACGTCGTCGATGGCCGCGACGTCGGCCCGGGCGCCGAGGGCCTGCGCGAGGCGCTGGTCGGCGGCGGGCTCGCGCGCGAACACGGCATCGAGCCCGGCGACTCGATCTACCTCGCGCGCCCGGCGCGCACCGCGCGCAAGGTCTGCCGCGAGGGCGAGGTCAGCACGATGTCCGCGCCGGACGACGTGCCGATCGAAGAGCTCTTCACCGTCGTCGGCATCGTGTCCGACGAGGGGGTGGGCCGCAAATCGCTCGGCAAGGTGATCGTGATCGACTACGCGGTCGGGCACGAGCTCTTCCGCGGAGCGTTCGTCGAGCCGCGCTTCTGGCTGAAGCGCGATCCCACAATCGACATCGAGGACCTGGGCTCGAACCTGGGCCAGAGCTTCTCGTACGAGCTCAACAAGAGCGTTGTCGTCGGCGAGATGGAGGATGAGCGCGCCTTCCGCAACGGCGTGCGCATGGCGGGGCTCCTGGCGATGACGCTGGGGCTCTACGTCATCTTCCACACGCTGTCGATGTCGCTGATCGAGCGCGTGCGCGAGGTGGCGGTGCTCAACGCGCTGGGAGGCTCGCGCTCTCAGGTGGCGCGGGTCTTCTTCCTCGAGGCGGTCGTTATCGCGCTGACCGCGGGCGTGGTCGGCTTCGCGGGCGGGCTGGGGCTGGCGCGCTTCCTGCTGAAGAAGGGCATCACCACGCTGGGCGTCGCCGACCAGCCGGTCGAGATCTTCGAGGTGCCGTGGCAGCTCGTCGTGCCGCTGGCGCTGGTGGGGGTGGCCTTTGCGCTCCTGGGCTCGGTGTTCCCGCTGATGCGGGCGCGCTCGTCGCACACCGTGGCGGCGCTGCGCGGCGAGGACCTGGGGCCGCACCCCTCCCTCGCGCGCGGCTTCCACATCTTCGCGGCGATCCTGCTCGTGGGCCTCTTGCCCGCGCTCTACTTCTTCTTCGTGCCCGTCGTCGGCGCCGCAGACCGGGCGCTGGTGGGGGCGATCCTCGCCGGCCTCGGCGTGATGGCGGTGCTGATCGCGCTGCCGCTCGTCGTGCCGTCGATCGTCGGCACGGTTTGCGGCACGCTCGCGCGCTCGTTCGCCGGTGCGTGGCCCCTTGCGGGCAAGCTCGCGGCACGCTCGATCGAGCAGGCGCCGGCGCGCATCGCGGCGTCGGTCGCGGCGATCGCGCTCGTCACCTCGGCCTACGTCGGGCTCAAGGGGATGACCAACAGCCTGGCCGCCGAGGTCGACACCTGGGGCCAGCAGGCGCTGGTCGACAAGGTCTTCGTCAGCAACCTGCCCAACCTGCCGGTCGACGGCGTCGAGCGCACGCTGCACGAGCTGCCCGAGGTCGTCGCGGTCGAGAGCGGGGACGCGCGCACCTACGTGCCGTTCCTCTTGATCGGCGTACGCCCCGACGCGCTCCGCCGCTTTGGCCCCTGCGCGGACGACCCCGACCTCGCGCGGCTGCTCGAAGACGAGCAAGGCATCCTGGTCTCCGAGCGCCTGGCGCGCCACCGCGACATCGGCGTCGGCGACTCGATCGCGATCAACACCAGCGGACACGGCGTGCAGACCTTCACCGTGTCGGCGATCACCGACGAGTACGGCTACTTCAGCCACCCGGACGAGCGCATCTACGGCGTGATCGACGACCGCCACATGGATCGCTACTTCTGCCTCGACACCACGACGACCTCGACGCTGGCGGTGTCGATGAAGCCGGACTCGGACCCCGACGCGGTCCGCGCGGCGCTCTTCGGCCGGCTGCCCGAGAACGCGGACACGACCCGCATCCGCTTCGAGACCGGGGGCGAGGTGCTGACCTACCACCTCGAGGACATCGAGCGCGACTTCGTGCTGTTCGACATCATCCTGGGGCTGACGGCGCTGCTCGCCGCGATCGGCGTGCTGAACGGGCAGCTGCTGTCGGCCTTGGAGCGCTCCAAGGAGCTGGGCGTGCTGCGCGCGCTCGGCACCTCGCGCAGGCAGATCGCGGGCATGGTGCTGCTCGAGTCCTGCGTGCTGGGCGGCACCGGCGGGCTGATCGGGCTGGCGGTCGGGTCGGCGCTCACGCCGCTGGTGGTGAAGGCACTGCAGCTCATCTCGGGCCTGCCGCTGCCGCAGCGTTCGGCGGGGCCGTACCTCGCGTGGTGCCTGATGGGGGCGTTGGTGCTGACGGCGCTGGCGGGGCTCTACCCGATCTGGCGCATGAGCCGGCTGGATGCCGTGCGGGCGGTGCGGACCGGCTGATGGGCGAGCTGGAGACCCGGCTCCGGGGCCTCCCGGGCCGGGCTCCGGAACTGCGGCTTCTCGTTTGACCGGCGTGCGCGGAGAGCTATACTCCCGGCCCCAAGCGCGGGGATGTAGCTCAATTGGTTAGAGTGCCGGCCTGTCACGCCGGAGGTTGCGGGTTCAAGTCCCGTCATCCTCGCCACTTCTCGCGCCGCTGAAGGCCCTCCTCGGCCCGCCGCGAGAACGCGCAGCTTCCCCGCGATCCGGGGCATGGGCGCCAGGGGAGTCGGCGAGAGAGCGCCAGACCGTGCGCCGCGCTTCCGCGACCCGAGCTCGGGCGGCGAAGAAAAAAAGCGACGTTCGCTTTCAGGGTCCGCGGGTCGTTCGCGTCGCCCCCTACGCCCGCTGCCTGATACGGCCGTCGCCGCGGTGGGCCTCCCTGGGCTGGCGCCGTCGAGAACGCCTCGGGAGCACTCGTCTCCAGGCGCCACGAGGGATTCTCGCCATGACCCAACCTTCTTTCTTCGCCGCTGCAGGTCTTTGCACGGCGGCTTCGCTCGCGCTGCTTCCGTTGGCCCATGCCTCGGTGCCCCAGGGCCGCGGGCAGCAGAGCATCTCCAGCGCTTCGTCCATCGCGTGGAGCGCGCCGAGCAGCGCTCCGCGCGGCTTCTTGACCTCGCTGGCCACCGAAATTGAGCTGCTGGCCGTGAACGGCAGCCAGAGCAACCCGGGCCGGCTGGTCCGCGTGGACCAGGAGCTCTTCACCGGCACGCTGATCGGCGACAGCGGAGCGCCCCAGCTCTCCGGTCTCGCCGAGACCCTCGATGGTCGGCTCTGGGCGACGACCGGCACCTCCGGCGGGAACTCCGAGCTGCTCGAGCTGTCGCCGACCACCGGTCAGATCCTGGGCCAGACGCCGGTCCAGCGTCCGGACGGCACGCTCCTGCGCATCTCCGATCTGGCGGTGCAGCCGGGAACCGGAGTGCTCTACGGCTGCGGCGGTCCGAGTCCGCTCGTCTCTGGGCAGGTCTACACGATCGACGTCGAGACCGGCGTCGCCACCTCCATCGGCGATACCGGGCTCAGCAACGACGGCGGCCTGGCGTTCCACCCCGACGGCACGCTCTACCTGGCCTCGGCCGCCCTGTCCAACCGCTTCCTCGTCACGCTCGACCCCGCGACCGGCACGGTTCTGTCGCAGATCACGTACGGTGCTCTAGGGCTTGCCCTCGATGGGCTTGCCGTGCGGCCGAGCGACGGCGCGCTGATCGGCACGGGCAACGGCTCGAGCGTCTCGGAGCTCTTTCAGCTCGATCCGATCAGCGGCGAGCTGACCTCGCTCGGGTCCACCGGGCTCGGCAAGGCCAGCGACCTCGCCTACCGCGTCGTGGAGTCGGTGGTCCTGGAGGCCTTCGCGGTGAACGGCTTCATCGGCGACAAAGATGGACGCCTCGTGAGCCTCGATCCGTGCAAGCTGGAAGGGGCGACCGTGGGAGGCAAGATCACCCACGCGCTTAGCGGGGTTGCTCTGACGCCGGACGGCAGGCTTTGGGCCTCGACGGGCGGCTATCCGAACGACCAGTCGGAGCTGCTCGAGCTCGCGCCGGCGACGGGCGAGGTGTTGAGCGAAACGCCGATCCGAGACTCAGAAGGCGCGATCCTGCGCATTTCGGATCTGGCCGTTCAGCCCGGGACCGGCACGGTCTTTGGTTGCGGCGGCGTCTGGCCGGACCTTGGCCAGGTCCACACGATCGACGTCGAGACCGGGGTCGCCACCTCGATCGGCGACACCGGGCAGAGCGGCGACGGCGGCCTGGCGTTCCATCCCGACGGCACGCTCTACCTGCTCTCGTCGAAGCCGAGCAAACGCTTTCTCGCCACGATCGATCCCGCAACCGGCGCCACGCTCTCCAAGATCACGTACACGGTCTGGGGTTCCGGCGCTGAGGGGCTCGACGGGCTCGCGGTGCGGCCGAGCGATGGCGCGCTCATCGCCACCGGCAACGGGTTCAGCGATCCGAAGCTCTACCTGATCGACCCGGTCACCGGCGACCTGACCTCGCTCGGATCCACCGGCGCGGGCCATCCCTGCGACCTTACCTTCCGGATCGTCACGCCGACGCAGAACGCCTTCGCGGTGAACGGCTTCATCGGCGACAAAGATGGACGCCTCGTGAGCCTTGATCCGTACGGGCTGGAGGGGCAGACCGTGGGAGGCAAGATCACCCATGCGCTCAGCGGGGTCGCCCTGACGCCGGACGGCAGGCTCTGGGCCTCGACGGGCGGCTGGCCCAAGGACCAGTCGGAACTGCTCGAGCTTGCGCCGGCGACGGGCGAGGTGTTGAGCCAGAAGCCGATCCAAGACCCGGACGGCGGGCTCCTGCGCATCTCGGACCTGGCCGTTCAGCCCGGGACCGGCACGGTCTTTGGCTGCGGCGGCGTCTGGCCGGATCTTGGCCAGGTGCACACGATCGACGTCGAGACCGGGGTCGCCACCTCGATCGGCGACACCGGGCAGAGCGGCGACGGCGGCCTGGCGTTCCATCCCGACGGCACGCTCTACCTGATCTCGGCGAAGCCGAGCAAGCGCTTTCTCGCCACGATCGATCCCGCAACCGGCGCCACGCTCTCCAAGATCAACTACAAGGTCGCGGGTTCCGGCGCTGAGGGGATCGACGGGCTCGCGGTGCGGCCGAGTGATGGCGCGCTCATCGGCACCGGCAACGGGTTCAGCGACCCGAAGCTCTACCTGATCGACCCGGTCACCGGCGACCTGACCTCGCTCGGGTCCACCGGTGCGGGCCACCCCTGCGACCTTACCTTCTTGGCCTGCCCGACGGTCGTCGCCTCAACGGCCGTGCGCCTCGGTACGCCGCCGAACCCGAACGCGTATCTGCCCGGGAGTCAGGATCCGCTCCTCGGCACGGTGTGGGATCCGCGGGTGGACCACGCCAGCTTCCTGCCGGCCGCGGTGTCTGACTTCGCAGGCTTCTCGGCGACGCCGAGCAACACGCCCCTGCCGTTCGGCGTGCTGCTCTGCGCGCTGCCGCTCGTCGGAACGCAGATCGTGCCTGCGGGCGAACCGTTCTCTTTCCCGATCCCCACGGGCTGCGCGCTTGCGGGTGTGACGCTTTGCTCCCAGGCGGGATCGGTCGCCGCCGACGGGACGATCCAGGTCACGAACGCGCTCGACCTCGTGCTCGGATCGCTCTAGCTCGCGGCACGGGTCCGACCGCTGCGAGAGGCGGGCCCCGGTCGCCGGGGTCCGCCTCCTCCGAGCTTGCTCGGCCTGACCGCGCAATCGCGCCTTTGCGCTGCTCGACTTCGGGTCGCAGGCCCTCCTGGTCGGCGCGCGCAACGCGATCGCCGTGGCCTTCGCGCCGTAGCCCGAAGGCGGCTGCCGGCAGGCACTTAGGTCCGCCTCCCGCGGCGCCCCGGAATCCGCCGGGCCCCGTCGCCCGTAGGCCGGGTGGAGGCAACCCGCATGCAGCAGCTCAGTTCCATCGCCGCGCTCACCGTCCTCGCAGCCGCCCCCGGTGCGGAGGGCGAGATCCTCGACGTCCAGACCATCAACGAGCTGGAGGGCGGCCTCGGCTTCGTGCTCGACGACGACGATCGCTTCGGCGAGGACGTCGACCGCGTGGGCGACCTGGACGGCGACGGGCTGGTCGACCTGATCGTCGGCGCGCCGGGCGACGACGACGACGGGCCGGACGCCGGCGCGGCGTACCTCTTGTTCCTCGATGCCCAGGGTGCGGTGAAGCACCGGACCAAGCTGACCCCGCCGAACGCGCCGACGCAGAGCGTTGAGTACGGCCGAGCCGTCGCCCAGGTCGGCGACCTGGACCTCGACGGGACCGTGGACGTCGCCGTGGCGCGCGAAGGGGTGATCGAGCTCGTGTCGCTGACGCCGACCGGAGGCTGGAGCTTCTGGGGACGGCTGGGCGACGACGACTACCCGGGTGCCGCGCTGACGTTCAACGACTTCGGCGCGTCCCTCGGTCGGCTGGGCGACCTCGACTTCGACGGCTACGAGGAGCTGGCGGTCGGTGAGCCGCGCCTCGACCTCGGAGGCATGAACCGCGGCGCGGTGCACGTGTTCGAGCTGGAGGACCCGATGCACCCGTTCCCGCTGCTGAGCACGATCGGCTCGGGGAGCGGCGGCTTCCTCGGATCGCTCTCCAACTCCGACGAGTTCGGGACCGCGCTCGCCTCGCCCGGCGACGTCGACGGCGACGGCGTCGACGACCTGGTGGTGAGCGCGCCGCGGGACGACGATGGCGGCACCAACACCGGCGCCCTCTGGGTGCTGTTCATGAACACCGACGGCACCGTCGCCTCGGAGCGCAAGATCAGCGCCGCCGGCGGAGCTCCCGCGCATCTCTTCGACGACGCGTCTTCCTTCGGCGACGACCTCGCGCGGCTCGGGGACTTCGACGGCGCGGGCGCGCCCGACCTGCTGGTGGGGGGCGAGCACCTGCACCTTTTGTTCCTGCGGACCAACGGCACGGTCCGCTCCTACCTGAAGCACGACGAGCTCGATGTGCTGGGCACCGTCGACGGCTGGGAGTCGGTCTGCGCGGTCGCCGACCACGACGGCGACGGGCTCGCCGAGATCGTGGTCGGAGCGCCTGACGACGAGACCACCGGCCCGGACCGCGGCGAGGTGCACGTCCTCTTCCACGCCGAGGTCTCGCCGGCGAGCCTCGGCTCCTACGGCTGCGACCTGGCTCCGGACGGATCGCTCGAGGTCACCGGCGGGCCCTTCCTCGGGGGCTCGTTCGACTTCCTGGTCGACAACCCGCTCGGCACGCAGAACCCCGGCGCTCTGCCCTTCGTCGCCCTCTCGCTGGTCGACCTGGCGACGCCCTGCGGCGTGCAGGTTCCGGGCTTCGCCATGGATCCGAGCCAGCCCGCCGGAGAGCTCCTCGTGCTCGATCTGGTCGTACCCGAGCTGATCGGGGCGCCGTGGGGCGGGCCGGGACAGCCCGCGGCAGTGCCGGTGGCGATCCCCCAGGACCCGACCCTGCTGGCGCTGCCGCTGTACGCGCAGGGACTGCTGCTGGATCCGACTGGAGGCTCCTCGGGGCAGCTTCTGTTCGGACTGACGCGGGGGCTGGAGCTGACCATCGGGAGCTGACCCGCGTCCGGGCGAGCGAGCCTGCGCCCCGCCCGCCGTCGTCCCGGCCGCGACTGGGGCCTCTGCTGACGTAGGAGGCATGGGATCCACCGAGACCGGGGAGCGCAAGGCACTCCGGCGGGAGGCCGAAGAGGTCTACCTACACCACCTCCAGGAGTCCGGTGAGGTCGAGCTCGAGGCGCTCCGCGCGCACCATCCGCGGCTGGCGGCCGAGCTCGCCGACGTGCACGACGACTGGTGCTGACCTGGGCGGGAGTGACGTCCATCGAGTGAGCCTCACCGCGCTCGGGCTTCGGGCTCGGAGCGGGCCGGCGTCGCGGCCGAGCCGCGCGGCGAATCCGGGATTTGTCGTGTCGCGCATCTTGGGCTCTCCCTCTGCGGGCGACCGCTCCCGGAACCCGGAGGCCGCATGCCGCTCCCCCTCACCACGCTCTGCTTCGCCCTCTCGGCCTCGGCGGAGGACTTCCCCGTCGGCGGCTCCCTCGTCAGCCCGCCGCTCGGCAACTTCGCCGAGGCCGTCGACCTGGACGGCGACGGGGACCGCGACGTACTCGCGGCTGTCGACCAGCCGCGCTGGCGTCTGGTGTGGTTTGAGAGTGCCGGCGGTGGCAACTTCGAGCGCGAACGCGCGATCGCGGAGCTCGACTCGCCGGCTAGCTCGGCGGTGGCGGTCGACCTGGACGGCGACGGCGACCTGGACGTGCTCGCCGCCACCGAGGAGCTCGGCGCGCCGTCGCGGCTCGCGTGGTTCGAGAACCTGGACGGGCTCGGGACCTTCGGGGGAGAGCGGCTGCTGGACGGCGCTGCGGACGATGTGGCCTCGGTCGTCGCGGCCGACCTGGACGGCGACGGGGACAACGACGCGCTCGTGGGCGCACGCGCGACCGACACCGTGGCGTGGTACGCCAACCTGGACGGCGCCGGCACCTTCGGTCCGCGGCAGGTGATCGGCGGAGGCGCGCTCGGCGTCGAGGCCGTCTTCGCCAGCGATCTGGACGGCGACGCGGACGTCGACGTGCTGGCGGCCAGCCGGTTGGACGACCGGGTGAGCTGGTACGAGAACCACGGCGGCGGCGCGTTCGGCGCGGCCCAGACGATCACGCAGCTCGCGGGCGGCGCAGAGTCGGTTTCTGCCGCCGACCTGGACGGCGACGGGGATCAGGACGCGTTGTCGGCCTCCTTCCACGACGACAAGATCGCGTGGTACGCGAACGCGGACGGCCTCGGCGGCTTCGGCGTCCAGAGCGTGCTCGCGCAGGACATGGACCAGGCGGTGTCGGTCCACGCCGCCGACCTCGATGCCGACGGCGACGCGGACGTGCTCGGCGCCTGCGTCGCGGAGGTGAGCTACCTCTTCTACTACGCGTTCCTGCTGTCGCGGGTTGCGCGGTACGAGAACCTCGCGCCGGGGAGCTTCGGGTTCGGGGTCGACGTCACGCTCGACGTCCCGGGAGCAACGTGGGTGACGACCGGCGACCTCGACGGCAACGGTCAGCTCGACGTGCTCGTCGGCGCCGTTGGGGGTGAGGATGTCGGCTACGGTGGACTCGACATCGAGGCGGCCGTGACGTGGTACGCGAATGCGGGCGCGTCGCCGGGCCCGGTGCCGCAGCAGCGCGTCGCGCCGCTCGTGTCGGACCCGCTCCTGGCTCCCGGCGACCTGGACGGCGACGGGGACGAGGACCTGATCGTCGTCGGCAACGGCGACGGGACGATCGGGTGGCAGGAGAACCTGGACGGCGCCGGTAGCTTCGGCCCCCGACAGGTCTTTGGAACCCAGCACGGCGAGGGCGCCCCCGAGGCGGTCGACCTGGACGGCGATGGCGACCTCGACATCCTCGTGCTCGAATGGGACACGGCCACGGTGGTCTGGTACGAGAACCAGGGCGGCGCGGGGACGTTCGGGCCGCAGATGGTCGCGCTCGGGCCTTTCGTCTCGGACGCGATCGCGCTCGACGTGGATGGGGACGGGCTTCCCGACCTCGTGACGGCGTCGAACGCCGACGACGACGTCGCCTGGCACCGCAACCTCGGCCTCGGCGTGTTCGGGCCGAAGCAGGGAATCGACTCGTCGGTCTCCACGGCCTTGTCCCTGGAGGGCGCCGATCTGGACGGCGACGGGGACGCGGATCTGCTCGCGGTGATCCAGACCGGCGTGCGGCAGGTGGTCTGGTACGAGAACACGGACGGAGCGGGCGCCTTCGGCGCCGCGCTGCCCCTCGCTTCGCCGACCTCGTTCGCCTTTCAGGCTAGGGTGGCGGACCTCGACGAGGACGGGGAGCTCGACGTCCTGTGGTCGGAGATGGTCGGCTTCGGCAGCCTGTATGGCATCGAGAACCTCGGCGCCGGCACGTTCGGGGCGGAGGTAGGGTTGCTCCAGGCGGGGACGCTGAACGGCTTCCATCCGTCGGACCTCGACGGGGACGGCGACGTGGACCTCGCGACGTCGAGCAACCCGCCGGACGGGCTCAACTGGTTCGAGAACCAGGGCGGCTGGACCTTCGGCCGCGCGCAGCCGATCCCCGCGCCGGAGCTCCCGGCGACGGACCTCGCGGATCTCGATGGGGACGGCGATGACGACCTCCTGGTGTACGGCGGGTCGGGCCTCTTCGACTACGCCGAGTGGTATGAGAACCAGGCCTGCGCGGCGTCGGCCGTCGCGAGCGAGGTCGTGCGCGTCGGCTCGCCGCCGAACCCGGCGGTGCTTCTCCCCGGCCAGACCAGCCCCCCGATCGCCGGAGCCACGTGGGACCCGCTCGTCGACCACACCAGCTTCGTGCCGCGAGCGGCGCTCGACTTCCTGGGGCTTAGCACCGCCGCCGTCAACGTGCCCACGCCGTTCGGGACGCTGCTCTGCGCGCCCGGCCCGGCCGGGTTGACGTTCACCGCGCCCCCCGGCCAGCCGTTCTCGCTGGCGATCCCCGACGACTGCACGCTCGTCGGCGTCGCGCTGTGCGCCCAGGCGGCGTCGCTCGACTCCGGGCCGACGATCACGCTTACGAACGCGCTCGACCTGGTGGTCGGGAGCCTCTGACGCATCGCGGGAACCACGAGGGCCGCGAGGTTCGCTCGGGAGAGGGCGGCGCCCGGCCGTTCGGCTCGCGTAACGACTTCGCGCGTCTTGCAAAGGTCACGCAACACGGCCGCGGTTCCATCTTGATTGTGATGCTCCGCCGACTTGCGAGCCGCGGATCGCACTACCCTGCGGCGAGCGTTCTCTCACCCACTCGTCCTTCCTCCTCGAAACGAGGTACCTCCCCGATGCGCATCGCGCGGATCTTCACCCTCTCCGTCGCCGCACCTCTCGTCGCCGCCATCCCCGCGGCTCAGTCGCTTGACGTGGACGTCAAGCTGGTGCCGCCCGGCGGTCCTGAGCCGGGCATTACGGGTTCGGTTCCGACCGCCCCCGACACCCAGATCTCGCTCGAGGTCTCGGGCGGGCCCGTCGGCGGGCAGGCCTTCGTCGCCTTCTCCAGCGGGACCATTCCGCCGCTCCCGACCGCCTTCGGAGAGCTCGCGCTGAACCCGTCCAGCATCACGCTCCTGGGCACGCTCCCCCTCGACGGAGTCGGGGGCGGCGGCGTCGCCTCGTCGTTTGGGACGCTCACGGGGTCCTTCCAGCAGGCCTTCCAGATCGCGACGCTCGACCCGGTCACCGCCGAGGTGACCCTCACCGGCGTCGCCCAGGTCGGCTACGGAGCCGACCTCACGCTGAGCCGCGTGGCGCGCTTTGTCTACAGCGCCGACGCCCAGTCCTGGAAGACGGTCGTCACCAACCGGTGGGCATCCGCCCAGCCGGTCAACGTGACCTGGTTCGACGCCTCGGCCGGTCAAGACGTTTCGCTCGCGAACGGCACGGTCCCGGCCGGCGCGTTCCCGGCGGTGAGCTTCGTCGAGTTCTCCGGAGCGCTCGATCTGGACCCCGGTGACACGGTGACCGTTTCGTGCGGCGGTGCCGACCTGTTGCAGGTCGACGGCTAGAGGCGTCGGGGGCGCTCGCGCGC
>JBCCGI010000125.1:0-18361 GCA_039029355.1 Planctomycetota bacterium | reverse complement strand
CTGGACCAGGAGCTGGCGGGTCTTGGGCGTCGTCTTGGCGTTAGCATGCAGCTTCACTCGATCTCCTCGGGGTCTGGGACTGGTGGTTCAGCCCCCATGATCCCGGGGAGATTCGGGTGAACAACGTACTTGGACAGGACAACTAGCCGCGGGCGCTAGAGCTCGATGCGCTGCCCCTCGCGCGCGATCGCCATCCCGGCCGCGCGCACCCGCTCGGCCGCCGCGCTCGTCGGATCGGCCGCCGGGTTGGTGTGGTTGAGGTGCGTGAAGAGCACCTTGGCGCGCTCGGCGTCGGGCAGCGCGGCGAAGCGCGCGAGGCTCTCCTCGATGAACGGGTGCGGGATGTCGGCCATCGAGCGCCCGGGGATCTCGCCGTCGGCGAAGAAGGCGCCGTCGAGCAGCGCGGCGTCGACCTCGGCGATGCGGTCCTCGATGCGCTCGCTCCAGCGCTCCCATTTGTCGATGTCGGGCAGGTAGAGCAGGCTGCGGGCCGGGCCGTCGACGCGGAAGGCGAGCGTATCGGTCAGCTCGTCGCGGTGGGGGACGGGGAAGGCCGACAGGGTGAGGTCTTCGCCGAGCTCGACGCGCTCGCCCGGCCTCAGCCGGCGCAGCTCGACCGCGCCGGTCTCGACCAGGAAGGCCCACGGATCGTTGGCGGTGAGGTAGCGCTGCATCGACTCCGACCCGAAGACCGGCAGCGCGCGCGAGCCGTAGCCCTCGGGCCCCAGCTCGAGCAGCCCGGTGTAGTGCCCGATGTGCGCGTGCGTGAGGAACACGCCGTCGAAGAGCGGCGGCCGGCGCACGCCGCGCGGCGCGCGGCGCGACGCGGGGTGGCCCTGGGCGCGCGCGACCTGCGGCTCGATGTCGGGCGTGCAGTCGAGCAGCCAGCGCTTGCCGGTGCGCTCGTCGGCGATCAGCACCGAGGTGACCAGCCGGGCCTCGGCCGGGTCGCGCCGCACGCGCCGGCAGCAGTCGTCGAAGCAGCCGACCTGGGGCAGCCCGGCGTCCTGCGCGGTGCCGAGCACCAGCGCGTAGACGCCGCTGGGCGGCTCGTCCGAAGCCGCCGCTGCGTAGGCTTCGTCCGCCGGCGAAGCGGGCGTCCCACAGGCGCCGAGGAGCGCCGCGAAGAGCGCGAGCAGCGCGCCGGGTCGGCGCGGGCGAAGTCGTCGCTGGAGGGCCTGCATGCCAGGAGCTTGCCGGAGCCGCGAGCCCGCGTCGAGCCGCGGCGCCCGAAGGCGGGCCTGGAGGCGCCGCGCGCGTTAGGATTCGCCGCCATGGCGACGTCCGACTTCACCGGCCGCGATCTGCTTACCGGTCTCGACTTCTCCTCCGAAGAGCTGGAGGAGCTCGTGCGCCTGGCGCTGGCGCTCAAGGCGGAGCCGCACGACGGCCCGTCCCGCGATGCGCTGCGCGGACGCGTCGCGGCGCTCTACTTCTTCAACCCCTCGGTGCGCACGCGCCTGTCGTGCGAGTCCGCGCTTGCGCGGCTCGGCGGTACCGGTGTGACGATGCACGCCGGCAAGGACACCTGGGCCTTCGAGCATCAGGACGGCGCGGTGATGGACGGCGCGACCCAGGAGCACGTGCGCGAGCTGGCGCCCGTGGTCTCGCGCCTGGCGCACGTGGCCGGCATCCGCCGGTCGGAGCTCATCACCTCCGGCGCCCAGGGCGCCACCGTCACCGCCAGCTACGCCGAGCTGCGGCGCGACGAGTTCCTGGGCGCGTTCCAGCGCTTCGCGAGCGTGCCGGTGGTCAACCTCGAGTCCAACGCGTTCCACCCGCTGCAGGGGCTGGCGGACATGGCGACGCTGACCGAGCGCGCGGGCGGACCCGCCGCGGCGCGCGGGCAGAAGTACGTCCTGACCTGGGCCTGGCATCCCAAGTCGCTGCCGGTCGCGACGCCGCACAGCCAGCTGCTCGCGGCGGCGGACCTCGGCATGGAGGTGACGCTGCTCCGCCCGGAGGGGTGGGGCCTCGACCCCGAGGTCGTCGCGCAGGTGCGCGCGCGCGCCGAGGCGCGCGGCGGGTCGCTCGCCGAGACCGACGATCAGGAGGCCGCCTACCGCGGCGCGCGCTTCGTGTGCGCCAAGTCCTGGGGCTCGCTCGACTTCTACGGCCGCTTCGACGAGGAGCCCGCCGCGAAGGCCGAGCTGCGCACGCGCTGGATCGTCGACGAGGACAAGCTCGCCCGCACCGACGACGCGGCCTTCCTGCACTGCCTGCCCGTGCGCCGCAACGTGATCGTGACCGACGGCGTGCTCGATTCGTGCCGCTCCGCCGTGATCGACCAGGCCGAGAACCGTCTGTGGACCGCGGCGGCGGTCTTCCGGGCGCTGCTCGGCGCCTGAGGGGCACCCGCAGCCCTCCCGGCGCTCGTCGGCTAGACTGTGGGGGTCATGATCCAGAAGGCCCTTTCCGTTCCCGCCGTCGCGCTGCTCTCGACTCCGGCCGTCGCCCAGGTCTTCGAGGACCCGGGCGCGCATCCCGCCGGCTGGCGCCAGGTCACCTTCCCCAGCGGCACGCTGACGCTCAAGGGCCGCACGTACTACCCGGCGCTCGCGGCGGGCGAGGACGCGGCGGCGGACCCCTCGATGGGGCCCTATCCGCTGGCGGTGCTGATCCACGGGCAGTCCTTCGAGCCCAAGGACTACGACACCTTCTCGCTGCACCTGGCGAGCTGGGGCTACGTGATCGTCTCGATCGGCCCTCTCGCGGGTCCGCTGCACGCGCCGCCGAGCGCGGCGGCCAAGGCGGTCGACATGCTGGCGTGGATGGAGCAGGAGAGCGCCGACCCGACCAGCGTCTACGCCGGGCTCGTCGGCGGCGACGCGCCGTACGCGGCCTTCGGGCACTCGCTTGGCGGGAATGCGCTCGAGCACCTGGTCGCGCTCGAGCCCAAGCTCGGCGCCACCGTGGCGCTGGAGCCGTACCTCGACGCCAGCGCGACGCTGATCGCGAACCTCGCGGCCTACGGCGGCTCGACGCTCTCGATCGGCGGTGAGCTCGACCTGGTCGTCCCGCCGGCCGAGCACGCCAAGCCCTTCTTCGACGCCACCGGCGCGACCGGCCGCAACGCGTACTTCGAGATCCTGGGCGCCGGCCACTACGGCGTGCTCGACGCGCTGGTGCCCGGCGCGTCGAACCCGCTGCCCTACGAGGAGCAGAACCGCCTGCACCGCAAGGCGGTCACGGCCTTCCTCGAGGCCGAGATCCGCGGCGACGAGAACGCCTACCTGGCGCTGTTCGGCGAGGGAGCGGCCGGCGAGCCGGTCGTGATCGAGTCGAGCTGTGAGCTGCCGCCCCTGTGGCTCGACGAGAGCGCCGCCTCGCCCGGCGACCTGGTGCTGGGGCTCGGCGGACGGCCGACCGAGCCGGCCTGGATCGCGTACTCGCCCCAGCCGGCGTCGATCGTCTCGCACCACGGCACGATCGGGCTCGACCCGGCGCTGCTGACGCTGGTCTACCAGGGCGATCTCGGAGCGCTGGGCGCGGCCGAGGCGCAGCTCCTGCTGCCGCCGCTCGCCAGCGGGCGTACGCTGTACGCACAGGGCCTCGTGCTGCATCCCGAACAGGCGTTGCTCAGCCGCACGGCGGTCTACGCGGTGCCCTAGGGAAAGGCCCGGGCGGACGGACCCGGGCTGGTGCTCGTCCCCGGCCCTGGCGCAGGTACCATGCTGGCCGTGGGAGTCGAAACAGTGGGAGAAGTCGCGGTCCGTGCCAGTGGGCTGGTCAAGCGCTACGACGACCTGGTCGCGGTCGACGGGCTGGATCTCGTCGCGCGGCGCGGACAGTGTCTGGGGCTGCTCGGGCCGAACGGCGCGGGCAAGACCACCACGATCGAGATGCTCGAGGGGCTCAAGGCCCCCGACGGCGGCGAGATCGAGATCCTCGGCCGCGGCTGGGCGCGCGACGCGCACGCGATCCGCGAGCGTATCGGCGTGCAGCTGCAGGACACCGAGCTGTTCGACAAGATCACCGCGCAGGAGACGGTGCGGATGTTCCGCAGCTTCTACGCCGAGGGGCTCACGCCCGAGGAGGTCCTGGCGCTCGTCGGCCTCGAGGAGAAGCGCGACGCCTGGGTGCAGAAGCTCTCGGGCGGGCAGCGGCAGCGGTTGACGCTCGGGTGCGCGCTCGTCTCGCGCCCCGAGGTGCTCTTCCTCGACGAGCCGACCACCGGGCTCGACCCGCAGGCGCGCCGGCGCGTGTGGGAGATCGTCGAGGACTTCAAGGCGCGCGGCGGTACGGTGCTCCTGACCTCGCACTACATGGAGGAGGCCGAGCGCCTCTCGGACGACCTCGTGATCATCGACCACGGCAAGGTCATCGCCGAGGGCAGCCCGGCTGAGATCATCGCCTCGCTCGGCGCCGAGAGCATCGTCGAGGTCCGGCCGCGCGAGGAGAGCGCTGAGGCCTTCGGCAAGCTCGCCTTCGACGCGCTGCCCGGCGTCCGCGAAGTGCGGGGAGAAGGCGCCGGAGCGGTGGCGCTCTCGGTGACCGACACGCAGGCCTGCGTGGGCGCGCTCCTGCGCCGGCTCGACGAGGAACAGCTGCTGCTGGAGGACCTGCGCACCCACCGTCCGACCCTGGAGGACGTGTTCGTGAACCTGACCGGAAAGCACCTTCGTGACGAGTAGGCGCGATGATTAGGACCGAGGAGCTGCGCGAGCTCACGCGCGTCCGGACCGCGCTCTTCCTGCGCGAGCCCGAGGCGATGTTCTGGGTGTTCGGCTTCCCGCTGGTGCTCGCGGCCGTGCTCGGCTTCGCCTTCCGCAATACGGGCCCGGCGCCGAACCGCGTCGCGGTCGTCGGCGCGGATCCCGCGCCCTTCGCCGAGCGGCTGCGCGGCGACGAGCTGCTCGAAGTCGAAGAGGCCTTCGACCTCGAGCAGGCGATGCTCGACCTGCGCAACGGGAGCTTCGACGCGCTAGTGCTCCCGGGGGACCCGCCCGAGCTGCGGCTCGACCCGGCGCGGCCCGAGTCCGCCACGGCGCGGCTGCGCCTCGAGCGCGCGTTCGGCCGTGCGCTCGAGCGCGCGAGCGACGCCGCGGGCGACGAGCCGGCCGAGCTCTTCGCCGTCGACGAGGTCGAGGCGATCGGCTCGCGCTATGTCGACTTCCTGTTCCCCGGCCTGATCGGGCTGAACCTGATGGGCACCGGCATGTGGAGCATCGGCTTCGCCGTGGCCGACCTGCGCAAGCGCAAGGTGCTGAAGCGACTGCTGGTGACGCCGATGCGGCGCAGCTCGTTGCTCGCCTCGCTGCTGCTCTCGCGGCTGGTGTGGCTCCTGATCGAGCTCGTGGTGCTGGTGCTCTTCGGCATGTGGGCGCTGGACGTGCCCTTCCGCGGCGGCCTGGTCGCGTTCCTCGCCGTGTCCTTCGTCGGCGCCACCGCCTTCGCCGGGCTGGGCCTGCTCGCGACGGCGCGCGTGCGCACGATCGAGGGCGCCTCCGGCATGCTGAACCTCGTGATGATGCCGATGTGGCTCGCCTCGGGGGTGTTCTTCAGCTACGAGCGCTTCCCCGAGCTGGTGCAGCCGGCGCTGCGGCTGCTGCCGCTCACGGCGCTGAACGACGCGCTGCGCGATATCCTGCTCGACGGCGAGGGACTGGCGGGCGTCGCCCCCGAGCTGGCGGTCCAGGCGGGGTGGGGCCTGCTGGCCTTCTTCCTGGCGCTGCGGCTCTTCCGTTGGGAGTAGTGAGATGACGCGCATGTCCGACCTGGGGCTGGACGCGATCCAGAACCCCGAGCACTGGGAGCGCTACTACGCCGCCGTGCGAGACCCCGAAGACCTTCCGTGGTACAGCGTCGAGTTCGACTCCGACCTGGAGCGCGCGCTCGACGGCTTCGTGCAGCCCGGGGCGCGCCTGCTCGACCTCGGCACGGGACCCGGCAACCACGCGCTCGAGCTCGCGCGGCGCGGGTTCGACGTGCTGGGCAGCGACCTCGCGGCCTCGGCCGTCGCGCGCGCCGAGGGGCTCGCCGGCCCGCTGCGCGCCGACGGCGCGCGCATCCGCTTCGTCGAGGACGACATCACCCGCACGGGCCTCGCCGGTCCGTTCGCGGCGATCTTCGATCGCGGCTGCTTCCACTGCCTGCCGCCGCCCTCGTGGCCGGTGTACGCAGCGGCCGTGGCGGACCTGCTCGCACCCGCTGGCGTGCTGCTGCTCAAGACCTTCAGCCATCTGGAGACCCGCGAGGGCGGCCCGCACTGCTTCCACCCCGACGAGCTCGACGCGGTGTTCGCGGCCGGCTTCGACCTCGAGCAGCAGAGCCACACCGAGTACCGCGGCACGCTGGAGGAGTGGCCCAAGTCGCTGTTCTCGGTCTGGAGGAAGCGCCCGTGAGGGGCCTGACCGCGACCGCCGCGGTGTTCCTCCTGGCCCTCGGCGTGGCGCGCGCGCGCCAGGATGGCGCGGACGACGCGGGCGCGCCACGCTGGTGGAAAGGCAACACGCACACGCACACGCTCTGGAGCGACGGCGACGCCGCACCGGAGCTCGCGGCGGACTGGTACCGCGAGCACGGCTACCACTTCCTCGTGCTGTCCGACCACAACGTGCTGTCGCACGGCGAGCGCTGGTTCCCCGTGGCGGCGGGGTCGCGCCTGACGGACGAGCGCGTCGCGGCGCTCAAGAAGCGCTTCGGCGCGAAGCGCGTCAAGCTGCGCACCACGGACGACGGCGGGCTGGAAATGCGCCTTGTGACGCTCGCCGAGCTGCGTGACCGCTTCGAGGAACCGGGTCGCTTCCTGCTCGTCGAGGGCGAGGAGATCACGATTTCGAACGGCGTGCACATCAACGGGCTCAACCTCGGCGAGGTGATTCCGGCCGAGGAGAAGGCCAGCGTCACCGCGACGATCCAGCACACCTTCGACGCCGTCCGCGAGCAGGGCGAGCGCCTCGGCCGGCCGACGCTGGCGCACCTGAACCACCCCAACTTCGGCTGGGCGGTGCGGCCGAGCGACGTGCTGCCGGTGCGTGGCGTGCTGCACTTCGAGGTCTACAACGGGCATCCCGCCGTGCGCAACGGAGGCGACTCCGAGCACGCGAGCACCGAGGAGCTCTGGGACCTCGCGCTGACCCTGCGCCTGGGCGACCTCGGGCGCGAGCCGCTGTACGGCGTCAGCACCGACGACACGCACCACTACCACCGGAGCGAGCCGAGCGCGGCCAACGCCGGGCGCGGCTGGGTCATGGTGCGCGCGGACGAGCTCACGCCCGCGGCGCTCGTCGAGGCGCTCCGCCGCGGCGACTTCTACTCGACCACCGGTGTCGAGCTGACCGACGTACGCTTCGACGACGGCGTCCTCTCGGTCTGGATCGACGCCGAGGACGGCGTCTCCTACCGCACCGAGTTCCTCGGCACCCGCGGCGGCGCGGTCGGCGTCGGCGAAGTGGGGGAGGTGCTCGCCAGCACGACGAGCAACCCCGCGCGCTACACGCTGAGCGGCGACGACCTGTACGTGCGCGCGCGCGTCGTCTCCAACCGGCGCAGCCCCTCCGCCGCGGAGGAGGACGGCTTCGAGACCGCCTGGGTGCAGCCGGTGGTGAACGCCGACGGGCCGCGCTGAGGCGTGACGGCGATGCTGGAGCGCCTGCGGCTCGGAGCCCTGCGGCTCGCCTTCGGGCGGCGCTGGGGCAGACTCTCGTTCGACGAGGCCGTACAACGCTTCCGCACGCCGCGCGAGGTCAGCGACTTCATGCAGGTCGCCTTCGAGTACGTGACCGACCAGGAGCACTTCGGCTTTGAGGAGGTCTGGCAGACGCCGGTCGACACCTTCCGCAACCGCGGCGGCGACTGCGAGGACTTCGCGCTCTTCGCCTGGCACGTGCTGCGCGCCGGCGGCGTGCCCGCGCACCTGTTCGCCGCGTTCACCGAGCGAACCGGCCACGCGGTCTGCGTGTACGAGGAGCACGGCCGGCTCCACACGATCTGCAACGAGGGGCTGCTCCTGCGCGGCGTGCGGCGCGGCGCCGGCAGCCCGCGCCCCGGCGCACCGGCGGCGCGCGCGCTGGCCGAGTCGATCTTCCCGCGGACGTGGACGAGCTGTTCGTTCGTGCACCGCCTGCACCTGCTGCCGCCCGAAGCCGGGCTTCCGCGACGCCTGGAGCCGGTCTATCGCTTCATCCGGCCCCAGGGGCCGGCCTCCCCGTCGCGCCGCGCCTGACCGACGTCGGCGAGGCTCTCGGCGACGCGCACCAAATGGCTCGGCCGCATCTCCAGCGCGCGGGCCAGCCGCGCGATCGTGCCGAGGGTGGGGCACTTGATGCCGCGCTCGAGCTCGCTGATGTAGACCCGGTCGACGCCGGCGCGGAGGCCGAGCTGCTCCTGCGATAGCGCGGCATGCGTCCGACGTCGCCGGAGCGCGCGCCCGAAAGCGAGCGGGGATTCGCGATGCGAAAGCGGTGCCAAGGTTCGCGTTTCTAGCCGGAGCACGTCACGCGACGACCCCTCTTCGTCGCTTTGTTTGTGCTCCCCGTTCTGCGATTTGGGGAAAAGGGCAACGGTGACCTCCTACGGCGGGTCGTCGTCCCAACAAAGTCCGCGCGAGCTGAGGTCGAGCAACGCTTCGGTCCGTCGGATGAGCTGGCTGGGAAGAGCGTCGAGCACATAGGCGATCTTCGAAACGGTGTTCAGCGTCGGGCACTTCAACCCGCGCTCGAGTTCGCTGATGTAGACCCGGTCCACGCCGGCGCGCAGCCCGAGCTGCTCCTGCGTCAACCCCAGCTCCTGGCGCATTTGGCGCAGCGCGCGACCAAAGCCTCCCTGAACCCGGTCCGTGTAGTTTGCGAGCGACACGGCCGAGAGAGTCGTTCGCACCGCCGGCTGAAGCCACGGGCAATAGTTTGCAGAGCCGGTGTTTCCTCGCGCCGACCGCAGCTACGCTTGCTCGCATGAACCCCGTGTCCCGACTCCGGATCCCGGCCCTCGCGCTCCTCGTCTTGGCGGCGTCGGCGCTTCGCGCACCCGCGTCGGAGGCGTCGGAGGCGTCGGACGCGCCGGAGCGCGCGGACGACGAACGCTGGAACGTGATCTTCTTCATCAGCGACCAGCACCGTCATGACGCGATGGGCTGCGCCGGCAACCCGGTCGTGAAGACCCCGAACATGGACCGCCTCGCGACGAGCGGCTTTCGCTTCGCGCACATGTACAGCCACTTTCCGCTGTGCGGTCCCTCGCGCGCGTCGTGGGCGAGCGGGCAGTATCCGCGCGCGCACCGCGTGCGCTACAACGGCGTGCCGATGCCGATCGAGAACCCGCGCATCGGACGGACGCTGCAGGAGCACGGCTACCACACCGGGCTGATCGGGCTCGGGGACGTGGAGCCCAAGCAGGCCCAGATCAACGGCTACGAGACCTACATCACCGCGCACCACTACAACGCGTGGGCGACCGAGCGCGGCATCGAGGACCCCTCCGACTGGCAGATCGCGCGCCGCGGCGGCGTCCCGGGCCTGAAGGGGCACCAGCATGGCACGCTGTCGTTCCCGCCCGAGCACCACTACTCGACCTGGGTCGCCGACCGCGCGATCGAGCTGATGGAGGAGTGGCGCGACGAGCCCTTCTTCCTCTGGGTGGGCGAGCGCCTCCCGCATCCGCCCTACTACGCGCCGGCGCCCTACGACACGATGTACGACGCCGAAACGCTGCCGATGGACCCCTCGGTGCCGCGCGATCACGAGCTCTTCGACGAGCTCCGCGCCGCGACGGCGAAGTACTACGGCCTGACCACGCTGGCCGACGTGAACCTCGGCCGCATCCTCGACAAGCTCGACGAGCTGGAACTCACCGACAGGACGATCTTCGTCTACTCCACCGACCACGGAAACCTGCTCGGTCACCACGGCGAGCTGCGCAAGGCCTCGCTCTACGACGACGACGCGCGCCTGCCGTTCCTGATGCGCTACCCGAGCCAGACGCGCTCGAACGTCGTCATCGACGGCCTAGCCGAGCAGATCGACCTCTTCCCGACCCTCCTGGACCTGCTCGATATCGAGGTGCCGCGCGGCGTCCAGGGCCGCTCGATGGTCGGCATGATGGAGGGCACCGACGACGGCCGCGACGCGGTCTTCGGCGACGTCAGCTACGAGCGGCGCGGGCGGCAGATGGTGCGCACCAAGGAGTGGAAGCTGATCTTCTCGCCCGACGAAGGCAGCCACCTCTACCACCTGGTCGAGGATCCACATGAGCAGCGGAACCTGTACGGCGCGCCCGAGCACCGCGAGGTCGAGCTCGCGCTCAAGGAGCGCCTGCTGGTCTGGAACATGGAGTCGGTCGACGCGACGATCCCCGGGCTCTACGAGGACCCGCGCGCGGGCGAGGCGTGGGTGAAGCGCTGGTACCGTCCGCGCCGCCGGCCGGCCCGCGAGCAGGCGCGTCCCCCGGTTCCGGCGGGCGAGGATCGCTAAACCGCGTCGATCCCGCGGCCGCGCGGGCCGCCGAGCTTCGGGATTCCGCGGAGACCGTGACGGCAACAGCCGTCGCCGCGGGGCTTCGAGCTAGCTCGCTATCTTCACGGGCTGACGCGCCGCTGCGGCCCAAGCGGCCCGCTTCGCGGGCCTCTCGGCATCTGGCGGCACTTTGCGGACACCGGCGTCCTCGACGACCCGTTCAGGGTCGCCTGCGGGGCCGCCGCCCGCAAAGCACCACCAGGCACCGAGTCGGACCGGACCGCCACGCCGTCTCGCGAAGAAAGCGAGCTAGCTCCCGCCGCCCTTGTGAGTCTGCCCCTCGGCGCGGTACGCGTCGCGGAAGGGCTCGCCCGCGGCGGCGCGCTCCAGCGCCTTCTTGGTGGCGACCAGGTCGGGGTCGGAAGAGGCGCGTCGCAGCGCGTCCTCGTCCAGCTCCAGCCGCTCGATGAGGCGCGCCGCCAGCGGCAGGGCGGCCATCATGCGGTCGTGCGAGCGGAAGAGCGGCGGCTTCACCAGCTGGAAGTCGCGGTGGTAGCCGGCCGGCAGGTCGCGCAGCACGTCGAGCAGCGCGGCGCGGTCGGCGACGGTCTGGCGGCAGTGCGCGCGCACGAGCTCGACCAGGTCGGGGTTGCGCTTCTGCGGCATCAGCGACGAGCCCGTGGTGAGCTCCTCGGGCAGCTGCACGAAGCCGAACTCGGCCGAGCTGTAGAGCCACAGGTCGAAGAACAGCTTGCCGAGGTCGATCGCGATCGCCTCCAGCGCCGTGAGGTAGGCGAGCTCGGCGCGTCCGCGCGCCAGCTGCGGGAGCGTGACCGGCTCCTCGGGGCCCTCGAAGCCCAGGTCGCGCGCGACGCCTTCGCGGTCAAGGGGGAGCGGAATGCCGTAGCCCGCACCGCTGCCGAGCGGGCAGCGGGCGATGCGTGCCTCGGCCTCGGCCAGGGGGAGCGCGTCGGCCTCGAAGGCGACGCGGTAGGCGCCGATCCAAAGCGCGACCGTGCCCGGCATCGCGCGGCGCAGGTGCGTGTAGCCCGGCAGCGGGAGGCCGCCGCGGCGCGACTCCAGGCCGTTGCAGGCCGAGGTCAGCCGCTCGAGCGCGGCCCGCGTGCCGACCAGCGCGCCGCGCAGCCACAGCCGCATGTCGGTCGCCACCTGGTCGTTGCGGCTGCGCCCGAGGTGCATGCGCTTGCCCGCGTCGCCGATCAGGTCGATCAGGCGGCGCTCGACGGCCGAGTGCACGTCCTCGTCGCCGGCCTCGACCGTCCACTCGCCCGCGCGGAAGGTCGCGAGCAGCCGCTCCAGGCCGCCGCGGATCACGCGCGCGTCGGCGGACGACAGGAGCTCGGCGCGCTCGAGGCCGGCCACGTGGGCCAGCGAGCCCTGGATGTCGACCTCGACCAGGCGCCGGTCCTGCAGCCAGTCGTCGCCGATCGTGAAGCGCAGCATCTCCGCGTCGATCGCGCCGCCCTTGTCCCAGATCGGTCGGTGGTGCTCGGTCATGCGAGGGCCTCCAGCGCGGCGGGGATCAGCGCTCCGTAGGCCGCGCAGGCCTCGTCGAGCTCGGAGCGCACCAGGAACTCGTTGGGCGTGTGCGAGCGTGCGGTCTTCCCGGGGCCGCACTTGACCGCGGGGAGGCCCGCGAGGAGCGCCATGTCGGACATCGTCGACGAGCCGATCGCCGCGCCGCGGCCGGTCGCGGCGAGGGCCGCGCGCACCAGGCCGTGCGCCGCGGGCGTCTCGACCGGCCGCAGCCGGTCCGAGCGCACGCGAAGCTCGGCGCCGGGCAGATGTTCGGCGAGGAGCGCGAGGCAGTCCTCGGCCGAGTGCGGCGGCGCGATACGCCCGTCGAAGACGCAGAGCGCGTGGTCGGGGATCTTGTTGTGGCGCTCGCCGGCGGTCAGCACCGTGGCGACCAGCGTGCTCTCGCCCAGCAGCGGGTGCGCGCCGTCGAGCGTGAAGTAGGGGGGGAGCTGCGCCACCTCGCGCGCGGCGGCGGCGAGGGCGCTCCGGTTCGCGACGCGCGCCACGTGCGCCGCGTGGCACGAGACGCCGGTCCAGGTCGCCTCGAGCACGCACAGCCCCGACTGGGCGCGCACCACCTCGAGGTCCGTCGGCTCGCCGGTCACGGCGCCGTCGGGGGCGATCCCGCGTTCGGTGAGGCGCTGCAGCACGGCGCCCATGCCCGCGTTGGTCGTCTCCTCGGCCGCGGTGACGGCCAACAGCAGCGTGCCCCGGCGCTCCGCCCGCGGCGTCCGCGCGAAACCCGCGGCGGCGGTCAGCATGGCGGCCACCGACGCCTTGGCGTCGTTCGCGCCGCGCGCGATCAGCCGCGCGCCCGCGCCTTCGCCGTGCCAGGCGGGGTCGAGGGGGTCGGAGTCCCAGCCCTCGCCGACCGGCACCGTGTCGTGGTGCGTGTTGAGGAAGAACGTCGGCCCGTCGCCCTCCAGCGCGCAGAGCACCGAGGCGCCGACGCGCTCGACGTCGAGCCCGGCCGCAGCGGCCGCGTCGGCGAGGTAGTCGGCGGAGACACCCTCGTCTCCGGAGGGCGAGGGAATCGCGACGAGCTCGGAGAGAAGCCTGGGCGGGGGAGGCAGCGGGCTCACGCCTGCGCCCCCTGCAGCTCGCCCGTCGCCGGCGGCGCGGGCGGCTCCTCGGGCTCGCTCGTGACCAGCGTGCCGGTTCCGTGCGTGGTGAACAGCTCGCCGAGCAGGGCCTCGTGCTCGATTCCCGAGACCACGTGGACGCGCGGGACTCCGGCGTCGAGCGCCTGCCGTGCCGCGGCGACCTTGACCTTCATGCCCCCGACGATGGACCCGCGCGCCTCGAAGCCGTCGATGTCGGCCAGCGACAGGGTCGAGATGGCCGAGCGCGGGTCGTTCGGATCGGTCAGCACGCCGCGGGCGGTGGTGACCAGCACCAGCTTCTCGGCGCCGAGCGCGCCGGCGAGGTGGGCCGCCAGGAGGTCGGCGTTGGCGTTGAGCCGCGCGTCGGCGGCGTCCTCGCCGCGGACCGGGGGCGACAGGATCGGGATCTCGCCGGCCGCCGTCAGGGCGGTAAGCGGCGCCGCGTCGACGGCGACGATGTCGCCCACGAGCCCGAAGTCGACCACGCCCGCCTCGGTCTCGACCGGCGGACGGCGGCGTGCGGTGACGACTTCCTCGGCCGGCACCAGCCGCGCCGCGGCGCCGCAGCGGCGCAGCTCTCCCGCGAGCGTGGGGCCGATCGTGCCGCGCGCGACCTCGGCCAGGGCGCCCAGGGCGGCCTCGGTCGTCACGCGTCGGCCGGCCACCTTGACCGGCTCCTCGCCGAGCGAGCGCTGCACCTGGTCGACCTGCGGGCCGGCGCCGTGGACCAGCACCGGATGCGCGCCACAGGCGTCGATCACCGCGATCTGGCGGGCGAGCTCCGCGACCAACCCGGGTCGCTCGAGGCACGCGCCGCCGACCTTCAACACGAAGGTCGCGCCGCGGAAGAGGCGGACGTAGTCCGCGGCGGAGGCCAGGTCGATCATGCCCGCCTCCGCTTCAGCGGGCACAGCCCGCGAAAGGAAGGGAGGCGTCGGTAGGCAGGGAGCTCCCTCAGTTGTGCCATTACACGACCCCCAACCCCAGACGAGGCAGACTCTGATGCTCGGGAAGCCCGAGCATCAGGTTCATGGACTGCAACGCCTGTCCGGCGCCTCCCTTGATCATGTTGTCGAGCACCGTGAGCACCAAGAGCGTGCGTCCGCGCACAAAGACGCCGAGCGCCGAGCTGTTGGATCCCACCACCCGCCGCAGATCGGGCGCCTCGTCCTCGAGCCGGACGAAGGGCTCGTCGCGGTAGGCGTCGGCGTAGGCCGCGCGGGCCTCCGCCTCGCCGAGCACGCGCGCGAGCGGCAGCATCGCGGTCAGGTGGATGCCGCGCGCGAAGGGGCCGGAGTGGGGGACGAAGCACACCTCGGGCTCGACGCCGTAGCGCGCGAGGGTCTGCGCGAGCTCGGCCTCGTGGCGGTGGCCTCCGAGCCCGTAGGCCCACAGGTTGCCGTTGCGGAAGGGGTGATGGGTGGTCTTGGAGGGGACGACGCCGCTGCCGCTGGAGCCCGTGACCGCGCTGTAGTTCCAGGGGCCGTCGGCGTCGAGCAGCCCCGCGCGCACCGCCGGCGCGGTGGCGAGCTGCAGCGCGGTGGCGAAGCACCCCGGAGCGGCCACCCGCCGCGCGCCGACCAGGTCGTCGCGGCCGAGCTCCGGCAGCCCGTACACGAAGCGCGGAAGCTCGTCGGGGTCGGCGTGGTCGTGCCCGTACCACGAGGTGTAGACCTGTGCGTCCCGCAGGCGGTAGTCGGCGGAGAGGTCGACGACGAGCACCCGCTCGGCCGCGTCGCCCAGCTCGCTCCGCAGCGCGCGCCAGGCCGAAGCCGAGGCGCCGTGGGGGAGTCCGAGCACCAGCGCGACGCGCGCCTCGGGATCCTCGAGCGCCGTCCGCATCGCCGCCGTGGCGGTGGCGAGGTCGACCGTCTCGCTCGGGCCCAGGTGGGGGTGCAGCTCCTGCAGCGGGCGTCCGGCGTCGCGCGAAACGGCGCCCGCGAGGCGCAGCACCGGGTGCGCGTCGACGAGCCGCAGCAGCTCGCCGGCCAGCATGCCGGTCGATCCCACGACGAAGAGCGGAACGGTCTTCGTACCGGTGGGAGCGCCCTCGTCGATCGGGGCGGCCAGGGTCACGCGCGCGCCTCTTCGAGCTCGGCTGGGCTGCCCCCCGCGTCTCCGCGTCGGGGCAGCAGGAGCTCGACCGGCGGCGCCTCTTCGCGCAGCGCGTTCCAGGTCGGCACGCCCATGCGCTCGCGGCAGAAGGTGAGTCCCGCGGGCGTGTCGGTGACCGGGCCCGAGACCAGCGTCGCCGCCAGGCGGTAGCGCTCCTCGAGGAGCCGCGCCGCGCCCCAGGCGCCGACGGGATCCGAGGCGCACAGCACCACGCTCGAGATCGAGTCACGCACCGTGGCGTCGGACAGGATCGCGTGCACGCCGTAGGTGCCGAGCAGTCCGTCGCCGAGCTCGAGCACGATGGCGTCCGGCGCCGCCGGGCCCGCGTCGGCGAGGTGCGCTACGAGCCGCCGCGCGGTCTCGGCCGCGTTGGCCTCGTTGGTGGTCACGACACCGAAGTCGGTGAAGATCGCGATCGGGTCGGCGCCGCTGTCGGCCATCTCGAGGATGTCGCGGCGCGCCGAGACGCCGGTGAGCTTGCCCGCGGCCACCCGGCGGCCTTGGTGGTTCAGCCGCGCGATCAGCGCGGTGGCCGCGGTGGTCTTGCCCGAGTCCATGCTCGTGCCGACGAGCACGATCACGGGCGGGAGGCCCTGGGGCTTCAGCGCGGCGAGGTCGGGGCTGGAGAGCGCCGCGTCTTGAACGTGGGCCGGCACGCCCACGCGCCGGCCGAGGTGGGGGAAGCGCAGCACCGAACCCAGCACCTCGAGCCGGAAGGGCTCGCCGATCCCGGGAGCGGCCACCGCGCCGGTGCCGATGACGCCGCCGAAGTTGAGCAGCTGGAGCTCGTCTCCGGGGGCGACCGACTCCGGCACCCGGCCTGAGAAACCGTGCAGGGCGTCGCGATGTCCCAGCGCCCCGGCGATGACATCGCCGGGGTGCAGGCGCACGCGACGCCCATGCACGTCCTCAAGGTGGTTGTAAGAGGTCTTCGCACTCAACACTCTGGCAGCCACCACTGCGCCGGCGCTCGCCGGAACCTCCTCCCCAAGAACGGCATTCCGATCGAGGCGCAGGCGCAGGGTGACCGAAGAGATCTTGTCGAGAGTGCAACGTTTCACGTTGCGACCTCTTCCAACGACAACGACGTCCCCTGGCTCTCCCTCAAGAGCGGGGACGAGGTTGCTCCATCCGCGGCGGCCAGGCCGCCGGCTTCCGCGGCGCGGCGTGCGAGCCGCGCCGGCTCCGCGAGCACGCGCGCCAGCTGGAGGGCACCCTCCGGGCTCGCGTCGTCCGCGGGGCGTTCTCCGTAGGCCGCGCTGCTGGCGGCCATCAGGCTGAACGGGGAATCGACGCCCTCCACCAGGGCGCGTCCGCTGGCGAGGGCGACCCGCACGACACCGCTGACGCGCGCCTGGGACGAGGCGAAGAGCGCCTCGATATCGCGCAGGAAGGGGTCGTGCAGCATGCCCTGGTGCAGGCGCTTGCCGTACACCTCGCCGAGCTGGTCCTTCCAGAAGCGCTGCTCCTCGACCAGCACGAGCTTCTCGAGCTCGCGGTGGGCGGTCAGCAGCACCTCGGCGGCGGGCGCCTCGTAGCCGATGCGGCCCTTGATGCCGAGCACCGTGTCGCCCAGGTGGTAGCCGCGGCCGACGCCGTGCTTGCCGGCGAACTCGTTCAGCGCCTCGATCAGCGCGACCGGCTCGAGCAGCGTCTCGCCGTCGCCGAGGTCGAGCGCGACCGGCACGCCGCGCTCGAAGCGCACGTACACGACGGCCTCGCCGCCGCCGCCGCGGGTCCAGTTCCAGGCCTCCTCGGGCAGCGGCTGGTCGCTGGTCAGCGTCTCGCGCCCGCCGATGGTGAGGCCCCACAGGCCCGCGTTGACCGAATAGGCGGCCCGCTTGCCGCCGGGCGCGGCCAGGCCGGCGCCTTCGAGATAGGCGATCTCGTCCTCGCGGCTCGGGGCGAGGTCGCGCACGGGAGCCAGCACTTCGAGGCCCTCGGCGACCACCGAGAGCGCCGCCTCGAAGCGGACCTGGTCGTTGCCCGCGCCGGTGCAGCCGTGCGCTACGACGTCGAAGCGCTGCTCGCGCGCGACGGTCGCGAGCACCTCGGCCTGCAGGCCGCGCTCGGCCGCGACCGAGATCGGATAGGTGCCCCCGCGCCGCACGTTGCCGGCGATCAGCCAGCGCAGGACGCGCTCGAATAGCTGCCCGCGCGCATCGACCACCCGGTGGAGCGTCGCGCCGAAGGTGCGCGCGCGGTCCTCGAGCGCCGCGTGGTCGCCCGCGGTGAACCCGCCGCAGTCGACGGTCAGCGTCGTGACGTCGTAGCCCTTCTCGCGCGTGAGCCACGCGACGAGGTACGAGGTGTCGAGTCCGCCGGAGTAGGCGAGCAGAAGGCGGGGGGAGGCGCTCATGGGAGTAGCGAAATCACCAGGCTGCGCAGCGAACGCCCGGCTTCGGGGGTGTCCACGGCCACGAAGACCGTGTCGTCGCCGGCGATGCTCCCGACCAGGCCGGGGAGCTCTTCGGCCTCGATCGCGCGCGCGATCGCGTTGGCGGCGCCGGGCTCGGTCATCACCACCACCATGTGCGGGCCGGCCGCCTGGGCGCCCCGCAGGAGCTGCTGGAGGTTCTCCAGCGGCGTCACCCGCTCGCCCTCGCGGACCAGCTGGTACACGCCCTCGCGCTTGGCCGCCTTGAGCTTGCGGAGGTCGCGCGACAGCACCGGCTGGGTCGTCGCAAATCCGCGCGAGGCGAGCAGCTCGAGCAGCTCCGCCTGGCTCTGGACCTGATGGGTCGAGAGCAGCTCGCGGATGAGCGCGCGGCGGTCCTGGACGGGCGACATGGATTGGGCGGACATAGGTATGCCTCAGCGGTGAATATTGATGCATGTTTATGCGCCTCTAGGGCCCGAAAACCGAATTTTTCTGCGCCCCGGGGCCATGCGCGGGTCTGCGGACCTCCCCGGAGCGGGCCTGCGGCGACGATCCGCGGCCCGGGCGACGCCCGCGGCCGCCCGGCGGGTACGATGCCCGCATGTTCGGACGCAAAAAGCGCCTGACCGACTACGCCTCCTGCGCCGGGTGAGCGGCCAAGCTCCCCCAGGGGGAGCTCGCGCAGGTCCTGCGCGAGGCCATCGGTGAGCCCGACGAGCGGCTGCTCGTCGGACCCCAGTCCCGGGACCCCCCCGGCGGCGTCCGGCTGGGGGACGCCCCCCGGCAGCCCCCGCGGGTGCCGACCCTGGACGGATTACCGCCCGTGGTGGACG
>JBCCGI010000124.1:0-18956 GCA_039029355.1 Planctomycetota bacterium | reverse complement strand
CTGGACCAGGAGCTGGCGGGTCTTGGGCGTCGTCTTGGCGTTAGCATGCAGCTTCACTCGATCTCCTCGGGGTCTGGGACTGGTGGTTCAGCCCCCATGATCCCGGGGAGATTCGGGTGAACAACGTACTTGGACAGGACACCTAGCCGCCGCTGCCCTTCTTCTTCGCCTTCTCTTTCTCCTTCTGCGCGCGCTCCTCGCGCACCGCGTGCAGCGCCAGCACCCGCCGTGCGGCGCGGGTGGTCGCGCTGGTCGTGAGCGTCGCCCCCGTCACGGCGCGGATGCCCTTCTTGAGCTGGAGCTGGTCGTCCAGCTTCCGCCCCACGAACTGCTTGTACCAGCTGCCGCGCGGGATGTAGTCGAGCGGCTCGGCGAAGGCGAGCATCTCCACCCGCTCGATCGTCTGCTTCTCGCCGACGACGAACATCAGCACCTCCTGCACCGTCCGCACCTTGTGGGCGTCGAAGTAGGCGGTGCCGATGCGCTTGCCGTCCCGGCGCGCCTCGTAGGCGTAGACCAGCCGCTCCTTCGGCTCGGCCTCCTTGCCGGCGAGCTTGCCCGCGCGCTTGAGCTCCTCCTCGGTGAGCCGGACGGTGATCCGCTCGACCTTGGCCTTTGGGAAGGCCAGCTCGAGCGCTTCGTCGCGCGTCAGGAACACCTTCTGCGCGGCGCCGGCGGCGGGCGCCGACACCGGAGCCGAGGAGCCCAGGACGAGGACGATCGGGAGGATCAGCGAGGCGAGGTGCATGGTGGCATCCAACAAGAGGTAGATCCGAAAGCGAGCCCGCCGCCGTGCGGCGTCTCCGCCTCCGCGGGAGGGGCCGGCGGCGAGCGAAGCTCGGGCGCCGGCGCGAGCTCGAGCGTCAGGCCCTCGGCGAGCGCAAAGGCGCGGCCCGCCAGGCCGGCGGTCCCCGCGGCGAGCAGCCCGCCGTCGTCGGCGTCGACGAGATAGAGTGCCTCGACGCCCGCGTGCGCCGCGGCCCACTCCAGCCCCGCGTCGGGGCCGAGCACGAAGAGCGCCGTCGACAGGGCATCGGCCGTCGTGGCGTCCCGGGCCCAGACCGTGACGCTCCCGAAGTCGGCCGCGGGCTCCCCCGTGCGCGGATCGATCAGGTGCGAGCGGCGCTCGCCGTTCACCTCGATCGCGCGTTCGCTGTTGCCGGACGTCGCGAGGGAGCCGCCACCGATCCTGAGCTCGACCACCGCCTGAGCCCGGGCGCGGGGGTGCGCCACCGCGAAGGCCGTCTCTTGGTCGCCGCCGCCCGGCAGCACGGCGAGCTGACCGCCGAGGTCGAGCACCGCGTCGGTTGCCCCCGCGTCGCGCAGCGCGGCGAGCGCGGCGTCCAAGCCGACTCCCTTGCCGAAGCCCCCCTCCTCGAGGACGAGGCCCGCGCGCAGACGCGTCGCGGTTCCGTCGCCGAGCTCGAGCGCCCCGAAGCCCCCCGCGGCGAACGCCCCGGCGAGCTCGTCCGGCGACGGCTTGCGGCCGCCCTCCCGCAGCCCCCAGGCGCGGACAAGCGCGCCGACTCCGGGGTCGAAGGCGCCGCCGGTCGCGCGCCAGAGCTCGCGCGCGCGCGCGAGCTCTGCGGCGAGCTCAGGCGAGAGTGCGAAGGCCTCGCCGACGCGCGCGGCGTTCAGGCGTGCGAGCTCCGACTCGGACGACCAGGTGGAGAGTCGCTGCTCGACCCTGGCGAGGGCCCGGACGGCCGCCTCGCTCGCGCGCAGAGCCTCGGCGCGTGTGGGCGCCCCGACGTCGAGGACCAGCAGCGTGCCCATCGCCGCGACCCGCCGCTCGACGCGCTCCGAGCTCCGCGCGAAGAGCGGGGCGGCGAGGACGACAAGCGCGAGTCCCTTCGCGACGATCGAGCTGGGATGCGTCATCTGCTCCGGGGGAAGCGGGGAGCCACGCTTCGCGCCCGCGGGGCAGTTTCGTTGAGGTTCCGTCTCAGCGTCAACCCCCAACGATGAGATTCAGTCTCAACAGCCGGGGGCGCGCGGCCTCAGCTGCGGCGGCGCACGACCGCGCCTCCGTCGCGGTGTTCGGCGCCTCCGCCGAAGGCCTCCTCGATCCTCCACCACACGCGGTGGACCGAGGAGCTGCGCCGGAAGGCGGCCAGGACGCCGGCGGCCTCGTCGCGCCAGGCGGCCGGCGCGGCGCCGCGGGCGCCGGCATAGGCCGCCAAGAAACGCGCGTAGTCGGTCCGCGCGAGAAAGCGCCGCCCGCGCTCCTCGCGCCGCAGGACCGACCGCAGCAGCCGGCTCAGGTTGGACCAGCGCGCACCGTCCGCAAGCGCCGCGCCCTCCGGGCTCAGCACCGAGCGGTCGAGGTCGATCACCCAGGGACGTGCGTCGCCGTGCTCCAGCGCCTCGCCCTCGAGCAGCACGTTGCGCGGGTTGAGGTCGGCGTGCCAGAGGCCCGCGCCGTGCATGCGGCCGAGCAGCCCCCCCACCGACGCCAGCACCGTCGAACGCGCGGCCGGCTGGACGCGGCCCTCGCGCAGGGCCTCGAGCCACTCGGCGAAGTCGCGCGCGTGCTCGATGCGGCGGGTGACCAGGTCCAACAACCAGCCGCCCACCGCGGCACGCCGCGCGCGGGCGGCGATGACGAGCGGGGTGGCGATCCCGCGCCCGGTGAGCGCGTGGGCGAGCACGAGCTCGCGGAAGGGACGCTCGGGATCGCCGAAGCGCCGGCCGGTGGCCCAGCGCAGCATGCCGCCGTGCTGGAAGCGGCGAACGACCAGGCGCTCGTCGCCTAGGCGCAGCTCGCCCAGCGGGCGGCGCCCCGCCAGGTCCTTGGCCGGTGGGGCGTCACCGCCCCCGGGTCCGAAGCCCTGGGTGAGGAGCGCGTCCGCGTACTCGGCTCGCGCGGCCAGCACCCCGCGGCCCGCCTCGCGGACGACGACTCCCTCGGGGAGCTCGTCCAGCACCGGCCAACGGGGCACGGCCCGGCGGCTTAGAGGCCGGCGCCGAAGCCGGGCCCGCGATCCTTCGGCTCGGGCTCGGGCTCGGGCTCGAGTGCCGGTTCCGGTTCCGGTGCCGGCTCGGGCTCGGGCTTGACCTGGGGCTCGGGGGCCGGCTCTTCGCGCTTGGCTTCCTCGAAGAGACCGGCTCCAAAGGCCGGGCCGCCCGGCTTCGGGCGCGCCTCGCTGGCGCGCGGCTCCTCGGCGCGCGGCTTCTCGGTACGCGGCTCCTCGGTGCGCTCGAAGGTCGCGACCGCCGCGGGGCGCTCTTCGCGCTCGCGGCTGCGGTCGCCGTCGCTGCGCCCGCGCGCGGGCCGCTCGCGGTCCGACCGTCCGCGGCCGCCGCGTGCCTCGTCGCGATCGCGTCCGCGCCCACCGCGCGAGTCGTCGCGGTCGCGTCCGCCGCGGTGGCTTCGTCGACCCCGCTCGCCGCCGTCGCGGTCCTCGGAGCCGCGCTCCGGAGCGCGGCTCGCCACCGGCTCGCGTTGCTCGTCACGATCACGGCCACGACGCGGCCGCCGGCCGCGCGGCTCCTCGTCGCGCTCCTCCGAGCGCGGCGGCGCCGGCTCGAGCTCGTCGTCGGGTTCGCGCCGTCCGCGGTCGCGATCGCGATCCCTGTCGCGGTCCCGGTCGCGACCACGGCCGCGCCCGCGCGGGCGGCGGCGGTCGTCGTCGCCGTCACGCCGGCCGCCGCGCATCGGCGGCTCGCCGTCGTCGTACGTCTCGCCGACGTCGAGGTGGTGCGTCGGCACCTCCTCGGCCAGGAACAGCGAGCGGCGGTCGAAGAAGTTGATGCCGTCCTCCCACGCCTCGCCGGCGTGGATCGTGAGCACGGTGTAGTCGCGCGCGGCGCGCCGTCCCGAGTCGCGCGCATCGTCTTCGGTCAGCGCGAGGTGCACGAAGCGGCGACGCCCGCCGCGCAGCCCGTAGCGCGTCGCCCGGTCGACGTCGCGCGCCGGGATCGCGAGGTAGAGCTCGTCGGGCGGCTGGGACGGCTCGCCGGGCTCGATCGCGATCGAGTGCCCGTACAAGGCGCGGATCTTGTCGCCGTCGATCTCGTAGCGCGCGCGATCGCCGGAGGCCACGGCCTCTTCGACGTCCTCCTCGACGATGCTCTCGCCGAGACGCTCGTTGAGCGCCCGAACGACCTCCTCGAGGTCCGCCCAGCCGTACGCGTCGACCTCGACGTCGAACTTCTCCGGCTGATGGCGGAGCATGTAGGCGAGGGACCGGGTGATGCGCTCAATCAGCACGGGGTGGGTCATGGCGTAGCGGTCGAAAGCGGGCGGGAATGGGCGTCTCGGGCCGCGGGTAGCGGCGAGTAGCGGGCTGAAGATTCTAGCGCCAAGTCCTCCCAACCTCACGCTCGGGAAGGCCCGGGCCGCGGTCCGGTGACAACTTCCCGCCCGGCTTCCCGCTCGGCGCCGACGCTCAGCCGGGCAGGCGGGCCACCCAGGCGCCCCACGGAGCGGCGACCAGCGGCTGCGCCGCCAGCCCCAGCGCAAGGAGAACGAGCCCGAGAAACAGGACCCGGCGCCGCGCCGGCGCCATCTCGTCGAGCGGGAACAGCCGCTCCGGCCCCGCGAGGGCCGCCTGGGCGAGCAGTACGCCCGCCAGTTGGAGCAACCCCCAGGGCGCGACGCCCAGCACGCCGTCCAGCACCTCGGGGGGCGTGTCCGCCCCGGCCGTGGCGCACCAGCCCCCGGCGACGCCCAGGGCGCCGCCCGCGACCGCCCCGCCGACCAGCGGCGCCAGGCCCTGGGTGGGCCGCGCCAGGACCAGCAGCACCAGCGCCACCAGGGCGTTGCGGCCGGTCGCGGCCAGGATGAGGTCGGTGTCCCCGGCGAGCAGCGGGCGGATCTCGCGCTCGACGAAGGCCTCCGCCAGCGGGAAGGCCGGCGCGGCGGAGAGGTAGCTCTGCTCCAGCACCAGCCCTACGCCGGCGAGAGCGGCCCCGAGCGCGGTCGAGAGCGCCACCATCGCCGCGGTCCCGTCGCGGCCGCGCCGCAGCAGCAGGAACTGCAGCGCAACCGCGAGCGCCGCCGCGACGAGCGCGCCGGCCCACGGGAGCCCGCTGACCCCGCCCGCCCAGGCCGCGGCGAAGCCGAGCGCGCTCCCGATCAGCCATGCGACCTCGGGCTGGTTCCAGCTCAAGGAGCGGGGCTCGGCCGGCGGCTCCGTCGCGGGCGGCGCTGCCGGCGGCGGAGCGAGCGGCGGCGGAGCGAGCGGCGGCGGAGCCTCCGGTCCGTCGTCGCGCGCGGTCTCGGGGTCGACGTCGGGAAACCGGGTCATCCCGCCGGCGAGCCCGCCTGCAGCGGGCCCTCCTCCCCTTCGCTGCGGGCGATCACGCAGGCGCCGCAGGAGTCCGACCAGACGTTGACCACGGTCCGCATCATGTCGAGCGGGCGGTCGACCGCGAGCAGCAGCGCCGCGCCCTCGAGCGGCAGCCCGAGGGCCGCCAGGATCGTGAGCATCATCACCAGCCCGGCCGACGGGATGCCGGCCGCCCCGATGCTGGCGAGCAGCGCCATCAAGACGACCATCGCCTGGGCGGCAAAGGTCAGCTCGAAGCCGCTGACGCCGGCGTAGTACTGGGCCAGGAAGATGACGCCGATGCACTCGTACAGCGCCGTCCCGTCCATGTTGATCGTCGCGCCGAGCGGCAGCGTGAACGAGGTGACCTTGTTCGACACCCGGCCGCGCTTCTCGACCGTCTCCATCGTGACCGGCAGAGTCATGCTCGACGAGCTGGTCGAGAAGGCCGTCATCAGCGCCGGCGACATGGCCTTGAACCAGCGCAGCGGCGAGGTCCGGCCGAGCACGCGCACGATCATCGGCAGGGTCACGCCGGCGTGGAAGAGCAGCGCGAGCGCGACGGTCAGCATGTAGAGCAGGAGCGGCTCGAACACGCTGAAGCCGGTCTTGGCCACCACGCGCACCATCAGGCAGAAGACGCCGTAGGGCAGCAGCGACAGCACGCCTTCGGCCATCCGCATCATCACCTGGAAGGCCGAGTCGAAGAGCTCGCGCATGCGCGTGCTGTGGGGCTCTACGGCGCGCGTGATGAAGAAGCCGAACATCAGCGCGAAGAAGATGACCGACAGCATCTTGCCGTTGTCGCCCATCGCCTCGAACACGTTCGGTGGCACCATGCGCAGCAGGATCTCGTGGAACTTGGCCTCGGGCGCGGCGCCCTCCTCCAGCCCGGAGAGCCCCAGCTCTGCGCCGTCGCCGGGACGGATGGTCGACACCAGGACCTGCCCCACCACGATCGCGAGCAGGCTGGTGGAGATGTAGTAGAGGAACGTCTTCCCGCCCATGCGCCGCAGGTCGCGCATGTTCCCGACGCCCGCGACACCCGTCACGATCGACGAGAACACGAGCGGCACGATCAGCATCTTCAGCAGCGCCAGGAAGATGTCGCCGAGGAAGTCGAAGGGCCAGATGACCCGCTGCAGCCACGAGTCGGGCTGCATGACGAGCCCGACCATGCGCAGCTCGCCGGTCGGCGTCTCGAAGCGCAGCACGTCGCCGTAGCTCGACTCGCCGACGATGCGGTCGACGTCTTCGGGCGCGGCGAGGTCAAAGCGCTGCTCGCGCTCGGTGCCCTTGTTGCGCCACACGCCGACGACCCGGTCGCCCACCTCGGGTTTGCCCTTCACCAGGCCGGATTTGTTCGGCGCCGCGGGGCCGCTCGGATCGACCGAGGTGACCTCGAGCGCGCCGTCGACCGCCGCGAACTCCAGACCCGCGTAGGCGCCGCCGGTCAGCACGCGCGGCGCGACCAGCCCGAGCACCACCCCCGCGAACATCCACAAGAGGACCTTCCAGTGGAACTTCATGGGCGCAGCCTAGCCCCAAATGCGCGTCAGCTCACGCCGGGTCGGCGATCTCCGCCGCGGGCGGCGGTCAGTAGCGCCGCATCGCCGGGTCGACCTCCGCCGCCCAGCGGTCGACGCCGCCGGTGAGGTTGTAGAGCTCCTCGAAGCCCGCCTCGGCCAGGTAGCGCGCCGCGCCGGCGCTGCGGATGCCGTGGTGACACACGCAGACGGTCGGCGCGTCGGGGTCCAGCTCGGCGGCCCGCAGCGCGAGCTCGCCCAGCGGGATGTGGACGTACGCGCCCGGCAGCGCGCAGATGCGCAGCTCCTGGTGCTCGCGCACGTCGAGCACCTGGAGCTTCTCGCCGGCGTCGAGGCGCTGCTTGAGCTCCGGCGGGGAGAGCGGCTGGATCACTGCACGCTCAGCGCCGGCAGGTCCATCTCCGCCGGCACGCCGAGCCCCATCAGCGAAAGGGTGGTGGGAGCGATGTGGAGCGCGCTCACGCCGTCCGCCGGCAGGTCGACCTTCTTATTGGAGAAGAAGACGCCCGCCACGTCCGGAAGCGCGACCGACACGTGCCCGCCGGACCAGTTCTTGTCGTTGTCAACGCAGTACGGAGCGGGCCGGAAGCCGCCGTTGCCGTCGTCTTCGAGCGCGAGGCCGCCGAGGGTCGTCCCCCACGACACGCGGTACGTCGGCGCGAAGCCGCAGATCATGTCCGACTCCATGTCGAGGTACGGACCCTGGTGGATCTCGGAGACGACGTACACCTCGTTGCAGATCTTCGCGCCGGTCTCCTCGTCCTCGGCCGCCAGCAGGTCGGCCTTGATGCGCGCGATCAGCGCGTCGGCGTCCGCCGGATCGACGATGCCCTGGGCCTCGCGGCCCTTCAGGTTGAGGTAGATGAAGCCGAGGCCCACGCAGTAGGCCTGGGTCTGCGTCCAGTCGACGAAGGCCAGCTGGTCGTCGTTCTGGTCCTTGACCAGCGGCGACTTCAGCTTCAGATAGCCGGCCTGGGCCAGCCAGTTGTTGATGTGCACCTGGCGGCGGAAGCTCTGGAAGCCGTGGTCCGAGCACACGAGCAGCGTGTCGTTCGGCCCCAGGTGGTCGTCGATGACCGTGCCCAGGATGCGGTCCATGTGCCGGTAGATGGCCGGGATCGCGTCCTTGCGCGTGATCGTCTCGCCGAAGAACTCGAAGGTCTTCGAGGCCTCGGCCTCGTCGTACATCGGGTGCCCTTCGTCGTAGTACTGATACATCATGTGCTGCACGCGGTCGGTCGTGCTGAAGACGCTCATCAGCACCTTCCAGTCGTCGCGCTGCAGCGAGCCGTAGGTCAGCGTCTCGCGCCACTTCATGGTGAACTCGACGTCCTCCATCAAGAGCTCGGGAGCCACGACGTCGTCCTTGAAGGGCATCGTCGCGGTCGGCCAGCCGTAGGTCTCGTACGGCCCGTGCGCCTTCGCCAGCTCGGCCGAGAAGGCGAAGGGCGTCGAGAGCGACTGCCAGAAGGGCGGCTTCTCGGGGTCGATGTCGAGCACGTTGACGTAGAGCTCGAAGTGCGGCTCGGTCTGGACCAGCTTGACGCGCGTGATCGCGTGGACCTTCAGCAGCCAGTTGAGCTCAAAGGCCAGGTGGTAGTAGTCGGACCACTCGCCGACACCAACCTCCTGCGACTCCTCGCCCAGCTTGATGGTGGCCGTGTCGCCGGCCAGCTCGACCTCGAGCGGTACCGACGTGCCTTCCCGCTTCAGCTCGGCCAGCTGCTCCTCGGTCTCGCGCTGGCGCTCCAGTAGGTCGAGGCTGCTCGAGTAGTCGAGCGACGGATCGTTGAGCTTCTCCTTCAGCCGGTCGAGCTTCTTCTGCATGCGCTCCTCGGCCCAGAAGTTGGCCGGGCCGTACACGCGGCTCGCGATCTTGCCGTCGCGCTCGTACACCTTGAACATCTTGCCGGCGGTGCCGGTGCCCTCGCCGGCCGGCGGCTCCTTGAAGACGTCGTCGCTGGTCGTGTAGATGCACCAGTCGCCGATGCCGCCGCGCGCGTCCGGAACGCCGAGGCCCGCGAGCACGCGCGCGCCGCCGCCGGGCATGTCGAAGGCCTGCGCGGCGTCGAGCACCAGCGATCCCACGTCCTCATCCGCGAGGTAGTCCCAGAAGTTGCGCGCCTGGTTGGGGTTCGAGTAGCGGGGGTACTCCTCGGCCAGCAGCCCGCGCACCGTGTAGCCGCACCAGCCGCCGATCCCGCCCAGCATCAGCGAGAGCACGCCCGCGAGCGCGAGCTTCAGCCGCAGCAGCACGGCAAAGATCAAGAGGAAGATCACGAAGACCCCCGCCCCGGCGACGCCGGCGAGCTTGCCCGCGCTCCAGGCCGGAATCGGCGTGTTGTCGAACTCCTCCAGCTTCTTCTTCTCGGAGGTCAGGTGCCCCATCGCGGGCAGCGGGCGCGACGAGTTGATGCGCTTGACGAAGCCCGGCACCCCGGTCTTGGCCGGGTTCTGGCCGGTGTTGAGCGCCGCCCACGAGACCGGCGACTCCGGCGGGGCCACCGTGCCGAGGCGCGCGAACGTGCCGTCGCGCATCAGGCGCTCGAAGTTCGGGTACTCGCCCGGGCGCGCAGCGACCAGCTCCTCCACCGTCCGGCCGTCCGCGCCGTCGAAGCCCAGCAGCACCACGCGGGCGTCCTCGGGGGCCGCCGGCGCGGGGTCCGGGCCGGCCGACGGCAGCAGCAGCAGGATCGGCAGGAGCAGGGGAAGGAGAAGAAGCTTCCGAGGGGAGAGACCGAGCATGGAGGTGTAGTGCGGCCGCCGGAGGCGGGCTAAGATCCCGGGTCGGGCGCACCGGGCGCTCGACGTCGATGTAAGGACTTGGGAATGCTGGGGTTGGATAAAGCCTGCCAACGGAATTTGGCCGGCCAGGGTAGGCCCGATCGAAGCCTCGTGTCAATCGAGCGTGAGGGTCGCGCGACTGAAGTCGCGGGAAAGACTACGCGGCGCTCGCCCTGGGAGGTGAGAAACAGCGCTGTCACGGGGCGCGCCGTGGCGCTGCTCCTATTCCTGGTGGTCGTGCTGGCCGGCGGCGGGGCGGTGCTCCTGACGCTGCTGGGCGACGACCCGGAGCCGTCCGCGCCGGTGCGGCCGGGCGGCGCGACGACGGCGCGCGCGGCGGAGCCCCCCGCTCCCGCCGCCGACCTGCGGGCTCCGGCCGACGACCCGGCCGCGAAGCGCGCGACCGCCGAGGCGCCGCCGCCCGACCTGAGCCTGCGCCCCCACCGCGCCGACGAGCACGCCGCGCGCTTCAGCGGCCCGGCAGGGCAGATCCGCGGCTACATCGAGACGTCGGACGACACGCCCTTCCCGCGCACGTGGCGGCTGGTGCTGGAGCCCAGCACGACGCTGATCGGCCGCGAGCACGCCGAGAGCCGCGTGGTCGAGTTCGAGGCCGGCGAGCAGGAGTTCGTCGTCCGCGACCTGCCGCTCGCGGGCTACGACGTGATCGCCGAGGCCGACGGCCTGAACGGCAGGCGGCACTCGGTGCTGCTCGACGCGCGCAGCTCGAACCCGTACATCACGCTGCAGCTGTACCCCGCGGGCTACGTCGTCGGGCGCATCCTCGACGCGGCCGGCAACGCGGCCGAGGGGCTGGAGGTGACGCTGCTCGGCGTGACGTCGGTGTCCTCGGTCGAGACGCGCACCGACATCCTGGGCAACTACCGCTTCGACAGCGTGCTCGACGGCGAGTACCAGCTGCTGTTTGGACACCACTCCAGCCCGGTCCTGCCGCCCGAGTCGATCCGCTTCAGCGCGCCGTCGATGACCTTCCCCGACCGCACGCTGCCGGAGTTCTCGGCGCTCGACCTCCTGGTGCTCGACTCCGACGGGAACGCGGTCTTCGACGCGACGGTCGAGGGCTCGGGGAGCAACGGCGGCTACGTGAAGACCAAGACCGACGTCAACGGGCGCGCGCGCGCGCCCTTCCTGCCGGCGGGCAGGTATCGGCTGACCGCGCAGCACGAGCTGCACGGGCGCGCGCGGCGCTCGATCGACGTGGGCACGGAGCCAACCGACACGGTGATACGCTTCTCGCCGCGGCGCTACTAACCAGCGGGCAGCGCCGCGCGCGGCGCGGCGAGGAAGCGCGCGTGCAGCCGGTCCGAGCCCGAGAGCTCGGGGTGGAACGTCGCCGCGAGGCAGCCGCCGGACTCGACCAGCACCGGCTCGTCGCCGCGCCGCGCCAGGACACGCACGTCCGCGCCGACCGACGCGATGCGGGGCGCGCGAATGAAGACGCCGCGCATCGGCGCGCCGTCGACGTGCAGCTCCTCGGTGAACGACTCCGCCTGGCGTCCGAAGCCGTTGCGCTCGAGGTGCGCGTCGAGCAGCCCCAGCCGGCGCGGTCGGTCGTCCGCGTCGGCGCCGAGCAGGATCGCGCCGGCGCACACGCCGAAGAGCGCGAGCTGCCCGGCGCGGGTGCGCGCGACGAGCTCCTCGGTAAGGCCGAAGAGGTCGAGCAGGTGGCGGATCGTGGTCGACTCGCCGCCGGGGAGCACCAGGTGGCTCAGGCCCTCGAGGTCCTCCCCACGCCGGACCTCGCGCGCCTGCACGCCGAGCCGCGCGAAGGCGGCCAGGTGCGGCGCAAAGGCGCCCTGAAGCGCCAGCACGCCGACCTCGGGCGCCACGTGCGGAGGGTCGTTCACCACCCCCGCACCGCCAGCCGCGCGTCGTCCGGCAGCCCGGCCGCCGCGACGCCGGCCATCGGCGCACCCGCTTCGGCGCAGGCCTCGGTCACGACCGCCGGCTCACGCCAGCGCGCCGTCGCCTTGACGATCGCCGCCGCCGTCCGGGCGGGGTCGCCGGAGTGGAACACGCCCGAGCCGACGAACACGGCCTCGGCGCCCAGGCCGAGCACGAGCGCAGCGTCGGCGGGCGTCGCCACGCCGCCCGCGGCGAAGTTCGGGACCGGCAGCCGGCCGAGCGAAGCGACCTCGCGGACCAGCTCGAGCGGCGCGCCGAGCTCCTTGGCGCGCGTCGCGAGCTCCTCCGGCGGCGCCGCCGCCAGCGCGCGGATCTCGCCCTGGATCTTGCGCAGGTGGCGCACGGCCTCGACCACGTCGCCGGTGCCGGCCTCGCCCTTGGTGCGGATCATCGCCGCGCCTTCGGCGACCCGGCGCAGCGCCTCGCCGAGCCCGCGCGCGCCGCAGACGAAGGGGATCGTGTAGGGCTGCTTGTCGATGTGGTGCTCCTGGTCGGCGGGCGTCAGCACCTCGCTCTCGTCGATGAAGTCGACGCCGAGCTCCTGCAGCACGCGCGCCTCGGCGAAGTGCCCGATACGCGCCTTGGCCATCACGGGGATCGTGACCGCGGCCTGGATCTCGCGGATGCGCTCGATCGAGGCCATGCGGGCCACGCCGCCGTCGCGGCGGATGTCGGCGGGGACGCGCTCCAGGGCCATCACGGCGGCGGCGCCCGCGTCCTCGGCGATGCGCGCCTGGTCGGCGCTCGTCACGTCCAGAATGACGCCCCCGACGAGCATGCGCGCCAGACCGACCTTCACGTCGAAGCCGCCCGTGGTGGCGGGCTTCCCGTTCGTCTTATCGACCATACTTTCGACTCCGAGCTCGCGCCGGCTGGCGCATTGTTTGGGTCCAATTGTCGCCGCACAAAGAGCCCCATTGCCCTTTCGGGAGGCCTGCGCGACAATCGACGATGTAGCACGTGTCGGACAATCACCCCAAACACAAGCGCAAGTAGGCAGACAATGTGGAAGCCCGAGAACGTCTCCCCGCTGGGTCCGGTGTACCTCGCCATTGCGGATGCCCTGGCGCGCGACATCTCCTCGGGCCGCCTGGAGTCGGGCGAGCGGCTGCCGACCCACCGCGCGCTGGCGCGCGACCTCAACGTGAACGTCGTGACGATCACGCGCGCCTACCAGGAGGCCGCCCGGCGCGGGCTGGTCGACGGTGAGGTGGGCCGCGGCACCTTCGTCCGCGAGCGCGAGGAGCGCGTGCTGCCCGGCATGCCGATCGACGGCGAGGACGCCTCGGTGGTCGACTTCAACTTCAACGTGCCGAAGGGCGACCACGACCTGCTCGACGTGCCGGGCGCGTTCCGCGAGCTGGCGGCCGACCCGGGGCTCGCACACCTCGCCACAGGCTACTCGCCGCGCGGGTTCGACGAGCACCGGCGCGCGGGAGCCGAGTGGATCGCGCGCACCGGGCTGGAGGCAGCCGCCGACCGCACGCTGGTCACGGCCGGCCTGCAGCACGCGATGGCGACGGTCTTCGCGACGGTGCTAGAGCCCGGCGACACGCTGCTGGTCGAGGAGCTCACCTACCCCGGCGTGAAGGCGCTGGCGAGCCTGCTGCACCTCAAGCTCGCGCCGCTGCGCATGGACGACGAGGGCGTGCTCCCCGACGCGTTCGAGCTCGCGTGCAAGAAGGGCGTCGCGCGCGCGGCCTACCTGCAGCCCACGATCCACAACCCCACGGCAATCGTGCTGCCCGAGGAGCGCCGCGTGCGCATCGCCGAGCTCGCCGAGCGCTACTCGATCCCCGTCATCGAGGACGACACCGGCGGCTACCTCTGCCCCGACGCGCCGCTGCCGATCGCGGCGCGGCTGCCGGAGCACGGCTACTTCCTCGCCGGCACGTCGAAGAGCATCGCCGCGGGCCTGCGCATCGGCTACGTCCACGCGCCCGCGTCGGCGGTCGAGCGCATCACCGCCAACATCGCCGCCACGACGTGGATGGCGCCGCCGCTGATGGCCGAGCTCGCGGCGCGCTGGGTCCGCGACGGCAGCGCCGACGCCATGGCGCAGTGGAAGCGCGACGAGGCCGCGGCGCGGCGCGAGATCTTCAGCCGCCATCTGGGGCACCTCGCGGTGAAGGCGCACCCCGGCTCGTCGCACGTGTGGATGCCGCTGCCCGCGCCCTGGCGCGGCGAGGATTTCGTGGCCCAGGCGCGCCGCGCCGGCGTCGCGCCGACGCCCGCCGACCCCTTCGTCGTCGGTCGCGCCAACGCGCCGCACGCCGTGCGCCTCGCGCTCGGCCGTCCGCCCGAGCGGTCCGAGGTCGAGCGCGGCGTCCGCGCGCTGGCGGAGATCCTCAGCGGCGCGCCGACCTGCCCGTCGATCGTCTGATCGTCGGCGCTACTCCGACAGGACCCGCAGCGTTAGGTGGACCAGCGCGAAGAGGATCGCGCCGACCCACAGCCACCGGACGCCGCGCCGGAGCCATGCGAAGGCGCTGCGGTCGCTGTCCGAAGGGAACAGCCAGCTCCACGTCATCCGGCGGCGGCCGCGTCGAGCGCCTGCTGCACGTCGGCGATGAGGTCGGCGGGATCCTCGACGCCGATCGAGAGCCGCACCATGCCGGGCGGGATGCCGGCGGCGAGGCGTTCCTCGACGGTCAGGCCGACGTGCGACATGTTGCAGGGCAGCGAGACCAGGCTCTCGACGCCGCCCAGCGAAGCCGCCTCGAACACCAGCCGCAGCGCGCGCGCGAAGCGCAGCGCCGCCTCGTCGCCGCCGCGCAGCACGAACGACAGCATGCCCGACGGCAGCTCGAGCACGCGCTGGCCGATCGCGTAGCTCGCGTGGGTCTCGAGCGACGGGTGGAACACGCGCGTCACGTCCTCGCGGCTTGCGAGGAAGCGCGCGACCGCCGCCGCGTTGTCGCTGTGCGCGCGCATGCGCAGGTGCAGCGTGCGGAGCCCGCGGTCGAGCAGCGACGCGGCCTCGGGGTCGGCGCAGCCGCCCGCCTTGGTGCGCCACTGCCAGGCCGCGTGGCCCAGGTCGGGAACGCCGCGGAACGCGAGCACGCCCGCGGTGACGTCGGAGTGTCCGCCGAGGTACTTGGTCGCGGAGTGGTGCACCACGTCCGCGCCGAGCAGCAGCGGGCGCTGCGCCATCGGCGTGGCGAAGGTCGCGTCGACCGCGACCCGCGCGCCGCGCGCGTGCGCCAGCTCGGCGAGCGCCGGCAGGTCGGCGACCGCGATCGTCGGATTCGAGATGCTCTCGATCAGCAGCAGCTTCGTCTCGGGCCGGAAGGCCGCGGCGGTCGCGCCCGGGTCCTCGATGTCGACCACGGTCTCCTCCACGCCGAAGCGCGGCAGCAGCTCGGTCAAAAGGCCGCGCGAGCCGCCGTACAGCTGGAGGCCCGACACGACGTGGTCGCCCGCGCGCAGGGACGCCAGGAGGAGCGCGTGCATCGCCGCCATGCCGGAGGCGAAGAGCAGCGCGCGCTCGGCTCCCTCGAGCGCCGCCAGCTTGCCCTCGACCGCCTCGACGGTAGGGCTGGTCTCGCGCGCGTAGATCCGCGCCTCGTCCGCACGTCCCGCGGCGCGGCGGGCGTAGGCCTCGTCGTCGAGGAGGAAGGTCGTGCTCCGCACGACCGGCGGGACGAGCGCGGGTTGATCCGCTCCGACCTCGTGGCCGGCGTGGATGCAAAGGGTCGCGGGGGCGAGGTTGTGCTCCATGGGTCTGCTCCTGTGCGGTGATCGGGCGCGCCCTACCGTAGTCGCTGCCCCTGCGCTACCGTACCGCCCCGATTGTGGTAGGACTCCGTCCCCCATCCGCCCGGGCCATGGTGTCACACCGGCCCCAGCCCCGCCCCCAGCCCATGCCCACGGCTCCGCTTATCGACTTCGACTCCGTGCAGCTCGACCACGTGGTCGCGACCGCCGAAGACATCCGCAAGATCATCATGCAGCGCGGTCGCTTCGAGATGCTCGACGGCATCGCGCACATCGACACCGAGAACGACCTGATCGTCGGCTTCACCGACGTGGCGGCCGACGCGTGGTGGGCTGCCGACCACGTACCGGGTCGGCCGCTGTTCCCCGGCGCGTTGATGATCGAGGCGGCGGCGCAGCTGTGCACCTTCGATTTCATGAAGCGCCAGCCGGAGATGACCGACACGTTCGTCGGCTTCGCCGGCGTCGACCGCGTGCGCTACCGCGGCACGGTCGAGCCCGAGTGCCGCATGTACTTCGCCGGACGCGTCACGCGCATCCGGCGCACGATGTTCACCTACTCCACCCAGGGCTTCGTCGACCGCAAGCTGGTCTACGAAGGCGACATCATGGGGATGGTGGTCTGACCGACGCCGGTCAGATCCCGGCGCCGAAGGTCGGCGGCGGCGCCTGGTGCGCCGGCTCGTCCTCGCCCTCGGCATCGAGGATCGCGAGGACGTCGAGCTCGACGCAGCGGCAGGGCACGCCGACGAGCTCCGAGAGCGAGGGCCCGGTGTTGCCCTCGTCGCCGCTCAGCACCTCCTTGACGTAGGTGCCGTGCTGCGTGCGCATGCGCACGAGCCAGCGCAGGTCGTCCGAACCGTCGACCGGGTTGACCGACATCAACTCGATCCAGCGCTCGCGCTCGCGGTCGGCGCGGCGGTGCGCCACGCGGCCGGGGGTGCGCTGGATCACGTCGGTCCGCTGGCCGACCAGCGCGGTGAGCGCGTCGGGCTCGATCGGGCGCTCGAACTCGATCAGCGCCTCGTACTCCTTCGCGTGGTGGGTCTCCTTCAGGATCGCCACGCGCGGCTTCTCGCTCCAGTGCAGCCCCTGAATCTCAAGGCGCCCCTCGTTGCGGCGGTTGATCTCGGCTTCGAGGGCGGCGAGGTCGATGTCGAACTGCTTGGGGTCGATCAGCTCGAGCACGAACGGACGCCCACGGCCGAGCATGCGGACGTCGATGTCCTCGCGGCCGGCGCCGTGGAACTTGTTCTTGCGGGTGCCGAAGGCCTTGCCCGCGACCCAGGCCACCAGCTCCTGCACCGAGTCGCGCATCAGCTTGCCGTAGCCCTCGCAGCGCTCGCACTTCTTGCGCCGCCGCGGGTGCCCCTTGCATTCGGGGCAGTAGAAGATCGTCTGGGGCAGATCGCGGGTGAGCTTCCGGTAGCGGCCCTCGAGGAAGACTTTCGTGCGCGGTCGGTTCATACCTGGCGTGACCTCGGGGGGGCTCTCCCCCGGAACGAATGGAACGTTCTGTGTCGCCCGAGCGCCGCTGTCTGGATGCTGGCGCGGGTCCGGGCGAGCGGGCGCGAGGATAGCCTCCGTCCCCGGCGAGGCAAGCCCGGACGCCCGCCACCTCCCGGGCCCCGGGCTGGGATTCCCGCCGCAAGGCGCTATGGTGCGCTGAAGCGCCATGTATCCGGTCCTCTTCGGCTTCCTCCCCTCCTTCGGCGTCCTCGTCGCGACCGGCTTCCTGGTCGGCGTCGCGCTCTGGGGCAAGCTGCTCCAGCGCTACGGCCTCGAGCCCGACAAGGACCCCGACCGCTCGTCGGACACCGCGGTCTGGCTCCTGATCGGCGTCATCGCGGGCGCGCGCCTCCTCTACGTCGCGGTCGAGATCGCGCGCTACCTCACCACCAAGGCGACGCCGTCGGTCGGGCACGACTTCGTGCAGGACCCGCTGAAGATCCTCTTCGTGTGGGAGGGCGGGCTGGTGATGTTCGGCGGCTTCGCCGGCGCGGTACTCCTCGGCTTCTGGAAGGCGCGCAAGTACGGGCTGCACCCGTGGAACGCGCTCGACACCGGGCTGGTGGGCGGCTTCGTCGGCCAGGCCATCGGGCGCTGGGGCTGCCTCTTGGTCGGCGACGACTACGGCAGCGTGGTCGACGAGAAGTACGCCGACCTGCCCTTCCCCATCACGCTGCGCGTGCCCTCGGCCGAGTGGCTGGCCGAGAACCCCAAGAGCCTGTTCGAGCACGACCTCGCCGGCCAGGTGCTCTGGGCGACCCAGCCGTGGATGAGCGTCAACGCGCTGATCGTTGCGCTCCTCGGTTGGCTCGTGCTGCGCCGCCGCCGGTACTTCGGGCAGGTGGCGGGCGTGATCTTCATCTACTACTCGGTCTCGCGCGCGGTCATCGAGGCATTCCGCGGCGACGAGCTGCGCGGGGTCTGGGGCGGGTTCTCGACCTCGCAGATCCTCGCCGTCGTCGGCGTGGCGGTCGGCGTGGCGGTGCTCGCGACGGCCAAGAAGCGGCCGGTGCCCGAGTCGCTGGCGCCGTGAGCCCGCGCTCCGCGGTCGTCTGCGGGATCGACGAAGCGGGCCTCGGCCCGCTGCTCGGCCCGCTGACGATCGGGTACGCCGCCCTGCGGCTGCCGGACCCGCACGCGAACGCGTGGCGGCTCCTCGGCAACCTGGTCGGCAAGCGTCCGAGCAAGGTGCGCAAGCTGATCGTCGCCGACTCCAAGCGCGTGTTCTCGCGCAACGAGCAGGGGCGCCGCCGGCTCGAAGCGACGGCGCTGACCTTCCTGGCGCTGCTCGACCCGGCCGGCAAGCCGCCGGGCGACCCGCGCCGGCTGCTGTTCGGCCCGCTGGCGCCGGCACAGGCGATGGTCGCGCGCCACCCCTGGTACGGGCGGCTGCCCGAGCGCTTGCCGGTCGAGCACGAGGCGGGCTCGCTCGAGCTCCTGGCCGAGCTCCTGCGCCGGCGGATGGACTCCAAGGGCCTCGCGCTGCTCGACGCCGGCGTGCGCCTCGTCCCGGCCGGCGAGCTGAACGCCTCCTACGACGAGACGCACAACAAGTCGCTGTCGGTGTGGGAGAAGACGCTGGAGGCCCTGCTGCACCTCTGGGAGGAGCAGGGCGAGGCGCGCCCGCAGGTCGTGGTCGACCGCCAGGGCGGGCGGATGCGCTACGGACCGCTGCTCGCCCGCGGCCTCCCCGACGCGGATGTCCGGCTGGTGCGCGAGGACGAGGGCCACTCCGAATACGAGGTCGTCGCCCGCGACCGGCGGCGGGCCATGCGCCTGGTGATCGTCGAGAAGGCCGAGGACCGGGCCTTCCCGGTGGCCCTCGCGTCCTGCCTGGCCAAGTACGCCCGCGAGCTCGTCATGGGCGCCTTCAACGCCTACTTCGAGGAGCTCCAGCCCGGCCTGCGGCCGACCGCCGGCTACACCACCGACGGGCGGCGCTGGCTGGAGGAGGCCGAGCCGGCGTGCAAACTGACGAGCCCATTGTAAGACCTCTCAATTTATGGATCTTAGGGAGGCTTTATACAATCTGATAAAGATACACAACACAGACAACAGACTTACGTTGTATTGACTACTCCTGAGATCCCATCGGCCAGATTTCCACTTCACTAAGATCTTGTACCTAAGCTGTCTGGGCGAGGGAAGAGGCATGCCAGGAATCAAGGGATGTGTCCATAGGGTTTTGGGTAGGCACTCT
>JBCCGI010000123.1:0-19182 GCA_039029355.1 Planctomycetota bacterium | reverse complement strand
TATGGAAGGATTCCTTAATGTCTGTACTGACACGGGCAGTATTCCGGACATGGACCATATTGGTATACCGTTGTTTGGAATGTTTCAGGATATCATTGACACGGTCATATACTTCTGATTTTTCCCCGCCCGGACCACGAGGCGCCCCGCAGGGGGCGCGCGGTCCGGGCGGGCCTCCTTTGCGTCATGGCGGCGGCGGCTTGGAGCGCCGCGCGGGCGCAGCCGAGGAACTTCGGGCGAAATCGTGTAAGGAAGCACCCGCTTCCCCAGAGTCCTCCTCGGCCGCGCCAAGCGCCCGCCTCCCAAGCTCCGATGACGCACGCCCCCAAGACCCGCCAGAGCCTCCTGATCGAGCTCGCGCGCCACAGCGACGAGGCCTGGGCCGAGTTCGTCGAGGTGTACGAGCAGGCGATCTTCCGCTACTGCCGCTCGATGGGGCTGCAGGAGGCGGACGCGCGCGACGCCACCCAGGACGTGCTGGCGGCGCTCCACAAGAAGCTGCCGACCTGGGAGCTGGACGACACCTCGGAGGGCACCTTCCGCGCCTGGCTCTTCCGCGTCGCGCGCAACGTGTCGATCGACGCGATCGCCGAGCGCGCTCGGGCCACCGCGGCGAGCGGGGGCTCGGCCGCCGAGCTGGCGCTGGACCAGCTCGCCGACCCCGCGCACGGCGAGACCGGTCCCGGCGCCTTCGACGCCGAGCTGCGCCGCTCGCTGCTCTCCTGGGCCGCGGCCCAGGTGCAGCGCGAGGTGCGCGACGTGACCTGGCGCGCCTTCCACCTGACCGCCGTGCAGGGCAGGAGCGCCGCCGACGCGGCGACCGAGCTCGGCGTGCCGGTCGGCAGCATCTACACCGCCAAGTGCCGCGTGGTGGCCCGCATCCGCGCGCGCGTGGCTCAGCTCAGCGGCGAGCACCAATCCACGGGCGCGCCGCGTCCCTCCTCGAACTCCTAAGACGCCATGAGCCGTTCCAAGCTCTCTCCCTGCCTCGACCCCGCGACCCTGGAGCGCTTCCTGCACGACCGCCTCGACGAGGCCGAGGAGGAGCGCGCGCGTGAGCACATGGACGCGTGCTCCGCGTGCCAGGGAGCGCTCGAGCGCGCCGCCGCCGCCGGCGACCCCGAGCTGTGGGACGACCTGCGCGACCTGGGCGCGGACGATACGGACGGCGCCAGCGATGCCGGTGGCGAGCTCGAGGAGGTCAAGGCGCTGCTGCACCCCTCGGACGATCCCGCCATGCTGGGTCGGCTCGGGCACTACGAGGTGGCGGGCCTCATCGGGCGCGGGAGCACGGGCTTCGTGCTCAAGGCGCTCGAGCCGCGGCTCAACCGCTTCGTGGCGATCAAGCTGCTCGCGCCGAGCTTCGCCGCGAGCGGCGTCGCCCGCGCACGCTTCGAGCGCGAGGGCCGCGCGGTCGCCGCCGTGTCCCACGAGCACGTCGTGCCGATCCACGCGGTCGACGAGCACCGCGGGCTGCCGTACATCGTGATGCGCTACGTGCCGGGGCTCTCGCTCCAGCAGCGCATCGACGGCGAGGGGCCGCTCGACACCTGCGAGGCGACGCGCGTCGGCCTGCAGGTCGCCGGCGCGCTCGCCGCGGCCCACGCCCAGGGCATCGTCCACCGCGACGTCAAGCCCGCCAACGTCCTGATCGGACACACGGTCGACCGCGCGATGGTCACCGACTTCGGGCTCGCGCGCGTCGCCGACGAGGCGTCGATGACGCGCAGCGGCACCATCGCCGGAACGCCGCACTTCATGTCCCCCGAGCAAGCCAGGGGCGACGCGGTCGATCCCCGCTCGGATCTCTTCAGCCTAGGAGGCCTCATGTACACCGCCTGCACCGGACGCCCGCCCTTCCGCGCCGAGACCGTCTTCGGCGTCCTCAACCGGGTCTGCGAGACCGAGCCGCGCCCGATCCGCGAGATCCGGCCGGAGATCCAGGCCTGGCTCGCGGCCTTCGTGTCGAAGCTGATGGCGAAGCGGCCCGAGGATCGCTTCCAGTCGGCCGAGGAGGTGCGCGGCGCGCTCGCGAGCGAGCTCGCGCACCTGCAGAACCCGACCACCGTCGCCGAGCCGCCCCGCGAGTGGCTGGCGCGGCCCAAGGCGGCGTGGATGCGTAGCGCCGGGCTCGCGGTGGCGGCGCTCGCAGGCGCCGCGGCGATCGCGGTCGGGGGCTTCGCGCTGCTCGGCCAGGAGGGCGGCGGCGAGCCGGGCGACGCCTCGCTCGCCGGGATGCTCCCCGCCGGCTTCGGGCAGCTGGGCGACGCCGCGCTGCTGGCCGCCGAGGAGGGCAGCTGGTCGACCGAGGACGGCGACGAGTCGGCGCCGGTCTTCCGCCAGCTGGTCGAGCGCACGGTGATCGCCGATCCCGGCGAGCGGCTTGAGGTGCTCGTCGACCACGGCGACGTCGAGGTGCTGCCGCACGACATCGACCAGCTCACCGTGCGCGTCGTGCGCCGCGTCCAGGCGGGCTCCCAGGAGGAGGCCGAGGCGCTGGTCGCGAACCACTCGGTGCGGCTTGAGGAAGAGGGCCTGGGATACCGCCTGCGCGGCGCCTTCCACCCGGGCTTCCTCGACAGCGAAGACGCCGAGCACATCGACGGCGTGCACTACGAGATCCTGGTGCCGCGCGCCTACAGCCCCGAGGTCTCCTCGCTGTCGGGCGCGATCTCGATCGGCGAGCTCCAGGGCGACGTCGACGCGACCTCGGGCGCCGGCCCGGTGCGGCTGGCGCGCATCGACGGCACGGTCGACGTCGAGGCCCGCGGGGGCGACGTCGACCTCGCGCAGGGGTGCACCGGCGCGGTCGACGTGCTCGTGATCCACGGCGACGTCGTCATCGCCCTCGTCGACGGGGCGGGCTACGTCCGCGCGTCCGACGGCAACGTGCGGCTGGGCGCCAACACCGGCGAGTTCTACGTGCAGACCAGCGGCGGCGACGTCGAGATCGACGGCGTCGCGGGGTCGCTGTCGGCGTACAGCTCCTATGGCGACGTGCGCCTGCGGCTCGCGGAGAACCCCGCCGAGAACACCATGCTCGGCGCGGTGGCGGGCGACGTCCACATCGAGGTTGCTGCCGACGTGGCCGCCGAGGTACAGACCCGCGGCGACTTCGTCACGCCGTTCGCGACCGAGGAGGTCTTCTCGAACGACGGCACCGGCGAGCCCTGGTCGGTCAGCCGGCTGAACGACGGCGAGGTCTTCGTCCGCGCGACGAGCTCGATGGGCGAGGTCGTGATCGCGAGCCTCGACGCGCCGGAGCGCCTCGCTGCGCCCGCCGCGATGTCCTCCGAGGTCTCCGCCGAGGCTGGCGGCGAGGAGGAAGCCAAGCCGAGCGAGGGCTTGGTCGCGAAGGTCCAGGACGGCGACTCGCCCGAGGCGGGTGGCGCGGGGAAGTCGAAGGGCTCCGACAAGTCCGCAGGCTCGGGCGGGTCCGGCAAGTCCGGCGGCTCGGGCGGCAGCGGCCTCGGTGGCAGCGGCCTCGGTGGCAGCGGCCTCGGTGGCAGCGGCCTCGGTGGCAGCGGCCTCGGCGGCAGCGGCCTCGGCGGCAGCGGTCTCGGCGGCAGCGGTTCCTCCGCGCGCCTCTCCGCGGAAGCGCTCCGCAAGACCCAGGGCGACCCGCGCGCCGGTGGGCTCGTCTCGGTCTCGCTCGGCGACGACGCCGGCGCGATGGACGGCTACAACCTCTACCTGCCGGTCTCCTTCGACGACAACGACGACCTGTATCCGGTGCTGGTCTACCTGCAGGGCGGCTGGGGCGTCGGCGGCGAGATCGGCGACATCAACAACTGGGGCCTCGCACGCCTGCTGCGCGACGAGAGCGACCTCTCGATCGAACGCAACCAGCTGCTGCTCGACCGCTTCATCGTGGTCTCTCCGCACATCCAGAACGGTCAGTACTACGACCACCCGATGGTGATCCAGGGCATCCTCGATCACCTGGCCGAGACCTACCGCGCCGACCCCGACCGCGTCTACCTCACCGGCCTGAGCCGCGGTGCCTACGGCAGCTGGGTGCTGCCCGAGCGCCTGCCCGGCACCTTCGCCGCGATCGTGCCGATCGGGGGCGACGCCGACGAGGTCGAGGACTTCCGCCGCCTGCAGGGCCCCGCGATGTGGGTCGCGCACAACGTCGGCGACGGGGTCACGGCCTACGCGCGGGCCCAGGCCGCGGTGCGGAGCGTCGAGGAGGCGTTGGGCGTCGAGTTTAGGCGCTTCGACCAGCTCGACGTGGCGGGCACCGACTACCTCGAACACCGCCACCTCTTCACCACCGGGCAGGCCGCCAGCCACGACGCTTGGACCGAGACCTACTCGCGCCCCGAGCTCTACCGCTGGCTGCTGCAACAGCGGCGCGCCGAGGTCGTGCTCGAGGGGGATCCCAAGTAGGACCCCGGACTCCCCTCTGGTACGTTCTCGTGCCGGAGGGGAGAGATGCCGCACCGTGTCGTGACCTTGCAGTTCTCGCGGGAGGGGGAGAGCGAAGCGCTCGACCTGGATCCCGGCCGCACCTATCAGGTGAGGGTGGACGGCGGCCCACCCGGGACGTTCTCGCCGCCGTGGACCCAGGAAGAGCTGGAAGACCGCGTCGAGACGCTGCGGAACAAGGGCGACGAACGACCGACGGCCGAGTTGCTGAAGCAGCTCGGCCGTTCGCTTGGTGAGGCGCTTCACGCCGTCGACGGCGTCGAGGCCGCGCTCGCGCGTCGCCGTCCCGACGAGCACGTGACGGTCTACTGGGCCTTTGACTACCCCGAGCTGTCGCGCGTGCCGTGGGAGCTCGCAACGCGCAACCAGGCGCCCTACCGGCACCTGCTCGACGACGGCGTCTCCTTCGTGCGGCGCGTCCCCTCGCTGATTCAGGACCCGCCGGTCACCTGGCCGACCGGTCGCAACGTCAGCCTGCGGCTGCTGTTCGCGTGGGGCCAGGGGGAGGGCGAGCGCGCCGCGGTGCCGCACGACCGGCACCGCGAGGAGCTGGAGCGCATCTGCGGCGCGTGCGGGGTCGAGCTCGACGTCCACGAGGTCGCGACGGCCGAGGAGCTGGGCGAGCTCTGCAACCGCGGGGACGAGCCGTACCACTTCGTCCACCTCCTGGCGCACGGTGCCGCGCGCGACGGCGTCTGGGGGCTGCGGCTCAGCGGGCAGGTCGCGCGGCCCGAGCTGATCGCGCGCGCGCTGCACGCCGGCGGCCAAGGGCCGGCCGTGGTCACCGTGTCGGCCTGTGACTCCGCCGACGAGCGCGACAACTCGTTCGGCTCGGTGGCGTACCAGCTGCACGCGTACGGCGTGCCGTTCGTGCTCGCCTCGCAGTTCCGACTGCGCAAGCCGGTCTCGGTCCTCTCGGTGACCCGCGTCTATGAGGAGCTGCTCTCCGGCGGCGACCTGCGCGAGGTCCTCAGCGGCCTGCGCCGCCAGCTCGCCGTGCGCGACGACGAGGCCTGGGCGAACGAGGTCCTCTACACGCGCTACCGCTACGAGTCGCTCGAGGAGCTCGCGGTCGTCGCCCGGCAACAGGGCGCGCTGCGGCGTGCGAACGCGATCGAGCGGCGGGCGCGGAAGGCGACTCCCGAGCAGGCGCCGGCGCTGATCGAGGAGCTCGAACACGAGCACGACCGGCTGCAGGGGCTGGTCGAGAGCCTGGATCGCGACGAGAGCAAGCGGGCGGCGGTCGCCGAGACCTACGGGCTGCTCGGCAGCCTCCGGCGCCGCATGGCGCGGCTGCGCTCGGATCCGCCCGACCCCGAAGACCTCCGCGATGCGCGCGCCGCGTACGAGCAGGGCATGCTCGCCGACGCCAACTCGCACTACTGCGGCATCAACGTCGTGCACCTGAGCCGCTTGGTGGGGGACGACCGCAAGGTCGAGGAGTTCCTGGAGCCGGTGCGCTTCACCGCGCGCGCTCAGATGCAGGACGACTTCTGGGCCCTCGCGACCGCGGCCGACCTCGAGATCTATGCCCACCGGCCGGACGAGGCCGCCGAGCTCTACCGCGAGTTCGTCCGCCGCGCGGCGAAGAAGGCGCGCGGGAAGGAGGCGCGCGAGCGCGTCCTGCTCTCACCCAAGCGTCCGCTCGAAGACCTGCTGCGCGAGTTCGCCGACGACGAGGCCATCTGCACGGGGGCGCGCGCGTGCCTCGACGTGATCGAGGCGGCGCTCCGCCGCAACCGCTAGCCCGCCGGGAGCCGAAGGGAGAACCATGTTCGCAATCGAGATGCTGCCCGCCTACCAGGGCGACTGCCTGTGGATCGAGTACGGCGAGCCCGCCAATCCGAGCCGCATCCTGATCGACGGAGGGATGGTCGGCACGACCGAGCACATCCTCGAGCGCATCCGCCGCGTGGCGACGGACGGGGACGGCACCTGCCACCTCGAGCTGATGGTGCTCAGCCACGTGGACGCCGACCACGTCGAGGGGCTGGTCAAGCTCCTCGGCACGCGCGATGTGCCGCTGTCGATCGGCGACATCTGGTTCAACGGCTACCACCACATGCCGGACCCCAGCGCCTCGCGCGATGACGAGTTCCTCAGCGCGACCCAGGGCGAGTTCCTGGCCGCGCTGATCCGCGAGCGCGGGCTGCCGTGGAACGCGGCCTTCGGCGGCGACACCGTCTACGCGCCGCGACCGGAGAAGGGCGCGCTGCCGCGCGCCACGCTCCCGGGCGGCATGGAGCTGATCGTGGTCTCGCCGGGCTTCGAGGAGCTGCTCAAGATGTCGCGCCGCTGGGACGACGAGCTCGAGGACCAGGGCCTGCTCCACGCGACGCACGAGGAGATGATGGAGGCCCTCGGCCGCGACCGCCGGCTGGCGCCGGACGACGACTTCCTGTCCGATGAGGAGCTCGACGTCGAAGCGCTGCTCTCCGACCGCAAACGCCGCGACAGCAGCGCCGCCAACGGCAGCAGCATCGGCTTGCTCGGGCGCTTCGACGGCAAGAGCTGCCTCTTCAGCGGCGACGCCTACTGGCAGGTGCTGCGCGACTCGGCGCGCCGCCTGGCCCAGGAGGAGGGCGTCGAGCGCGTGCCGCTCGACGCGTTCAAGCTGCCGCACCACGGCTCGCGCAACAACCTCAACGACGAGCTCCTGGCGCTCCTCGACTGCCGCAGCTTCCTCGTGTCGACCAACGGCGACCGCTTCAAGCACCCCGACTCCGAGGCGCTCGCGCACCTCCTGGCAGGGAGCTGGCGCCCGACTCCGGCGGACGACCGCCCGGTCCAGCTGGTCTTCAACTACCGCACGGAGTTCAACGAAGGCTGGGACGACGACGCGCTGCGCGCGCGCTGGAATTACCGCACGGTCTATCCCGACGCGGGTGTTGAGGGGCTGCGGGTTGAGCTCTAGCGGCGCGCTATGACGCAGACGATGAAGCTCCCCTTCGCCTTCCTTGCCCTCGCCGCCGGTGCCGACGCGCAGATCACTTCGCAGGAGCGGGCGGTCTCGACCTTCGCCCAGACCTACCACCAGCCCACCGATCTAGCCGACACCCAGCAGGACGGTCAGAGCTCGCTCCTGCCCGGCCCCTTCTTCGTCGAGCTCGAGACGACGGCCGTCGCGTTCTTCAACTCCTCGCAGACCTTCGCCCGCCAGTCGAGCGACGTCGACGTCGAGGCCGGCTCCTTCACCGCGGCCGGCCACGCCGCGGGCTCGCTCTACGTCCAGGGCACCGGCATCGCGACCGCCGAGAGCGCGGTCGACCTGCGCTTCACGGTCGACGGCGCCGCGCGCTTCGTGTTCGAGGAGATCGGCCTCAGCGTGGACGACGTGTTCCAGTCGCTGTTCTCCTTCGACCGACCCGGCGACGCGAGCGTGTCGATCGAGCTGACGGCCGAGCCGAGCGGCGAGGTGCTGTTCTCCGCCGCGCTCATCCTCGACGACGTCGGCACCAAGGAGACCTTCGACCTGGACGACGAGCTCGTGCTCCCGGTCGGCGCGGGCTCGTACCGGCTGCTGCTCACCGCCGCGTCGAACGACGAGACCGACGGCGTCGAGCAGATCGAGGCCAGCCTCGGCGCGGCGACCTACGACGTGACGGGCGCGCTCGAGCTGACGCTGCAGCGCGACGTCGCGGCGCTGTCGCTGTCCGCCGGAGGCGCGCAAGCGCTGACGCTCGCCGCCGGAGCCGACTTCGCCGGCAAGCTGTACGGCCTGGTCGGGAGCGCTTCGGGCACGAGCCCGGGCTTCCCGCTGGGCGGTTTCGTGCTGCCGCTGAACCCCGACCCCTACTTCAACGTCACGCTCGCCAACCCGGCAGGCTCGCCGCTCGCGAACGCGTTCGGCGTGCTCGACGCCGCGGGCGGCGCGGCGGCCTCCTTCGGCCTGCCCGCCGGCAGCAACCCCGCGCTCGCGGGGGCCACGGTGGCCCACGCCTTCGCGGTGGTCGATCCGCTCGGCTTCGCGGTCGAGCTCGTGAGCAACTCGGCCGCGGTCGAGCTGCTTCCGTAGGGGGCGCGGGCGGGCCCGCGGGGCGCATCGGCTCCGCCGGCCCGCCGCAGGACTTCGCTACGGGAACTCGATGCGGAGACCGTTGGTCGCCGCAAGGAGGCTCGGCACGCCGGGATCGAGCACGAACACCTGCGTCGTCACGACAACGCCAGGCGGCACCGTCGGCTGGAGCGGAATCGGGAGCACGGTCGAGCCGAGCCCGGCCGCGTCGCCGCCGAGGCCGAGCGCGAGGGACGTGGGCAGCAGTCCGCCCAGCAGCAGGCTGCAGCCGGCCGCGATCGGCACGTTGGCCTCCGACGAACCGATCAGCAGTACCGCCGCCGCTCCGCCGAGGCCGGAGCTCACGTTCAGGTCAAAGCTCGCGCCCGCCTCGGGGCAGCCGGTGAGCCCGAGCTCGGGCACGAACCCGCCGCTGCCGGGGCAGCCGGAGCCGTACGGCGCGACGAGCGACGGGCACGGCGTCTGGTTGAGCGCAGCGCGCACCTCGCCGCCGCCCGCGGCGACCACGTCGACCTGGCCGTCGCGGTCGACGTCGGCGGCGGTCACCGCCACCGGATCGAGCAGCGTGAAGGTCCCGCCGCCCGTGAGGCCGCCGGAGCCGTCGCCGAGGTAGACCAGCCCGCTCGTGCCGGCGAAGTCCATATGCCCGTCGGCGTTGAGGTCGCAGGGCGCGAGCTCGCCGGCCGAGGGCAGCGTGTCCGTCAGGCTGAAGAAGCCGGCGCCGTTGTTGAGCGCGAGCCGCAGCGAGCTGGACTCGACGACGAGGTCCGGCGCGCCGTCCTCGTTCAGGTCCGCCAGGTGCAGGTCGCTGCCTTCGATCGGCACGGTCACGGCGCTCTGGAAGTCGCCGGTGCCCTCGCCATAGAGGATCGAGACCTTCGACGCGAGGAACTCGGTCGGGTCCGCGACGTACAAGAGGTCGAGCGTGCCGTCGAGATCGACGTCGCCGAGCCGCGCCTGGCGCGGCGGGAACGTGCAGCCGCCGGCGCACAGCGTCACCGGCAGCACCGCCGCGAAGCCGCCCGCGCCGTCGCCGAGCACCGTCGTGGCCTGGTCGTGGAGCACCAGCGCGTCGACGTCGCCATCCGCGTTCAGGTCGCCGAGCGCCACGTCGACCGCGTCCGCGCCGAGCCCGGCCGACGGTCCCGCCGCAAGACCGCCCGCGCCGTCGCCGAGGAGGAGCGCCACGCTCTGCGCCGCGCCGTGTGCGACGACGACGTCGGGCGCCTGGTCGCCGTTCCAGTCCGCGGCCGCGGCCGCCACCGGTCCGGCGGCGACGGCGGTCGAAGCCGGCGCGCCGAAGCCCCCGGCCCCGTCGCCGAGCGCGGTCGCGAGCACCGCTCCGGCGGTGTCGACCGTCACCGCGTCGAGCACCGCATCGCCGTCCAGGTCGGTCAGCAAGACCTCGTCGGGCTCCCCGGCCGCCGCCGAGGCGACCGCCTCAACCGGCAGCCCGTCGGGGCCGGCCAGCGCGATGGCCACGCGCGACCCGCCGACCGGCGTCGACAGGTCGCCGAGCCCGTCGCCGTTCAGGTCGCCGACCTCGGTGTTGCCGAGGGTGGCCGAGCCGAAGCGCACCTCGACCGCCGGCCCGTAGGCCGCGAAGGTCTGCAGCGAGATCCAGGTCCGTCCCGCGTCGAAGTCGGTGATGATCAGGTCCGGCCCGCCATCCCCGTTCACGTCGGCCGCCACGACGTTCGCGTCGCCGTCGACGCCCGGCTGCCCGAGCGTGATCGGGCCGATGTTGGCCGTGCCTCCCTGGCTCATCCCGAACGAGCCGTCGCCGAGGAGCACGTGCACGACCCCCTCGCCCGCGATGATCTTCACCGCGATCACGTCCGCGTCGTGGTCGTCGTCGACGTCGGTCACGGCGATGCCGTCGGGATCCACCCCGGGTACCAGGGACTGGCCGGCGAAGGTGAAGCCGCCGAACAGGATCGACTCGTAGAGCCACACCTGGCCGGATGAGGCGAAGCCGACCGCGCGCTCCACGGCGCCGTCGTTGTCGAAGTCGCCGACCTCCATGCCGATGTAGTTGGCGGAGGACGACGCCATGAAGTTGAAGGGCGTGCCGAACGCGCCGGTCCCGTCACCCCGCAGCGCGTACCAGCCCGAGCTGTCGAAGAAGTTCTCGAGCTCGACGTAGACGATCAGGTCCTCGTTCTCGTCGCCGTCGACCTCCACGGCGCGGAGCGCTCCGGCATAGCCGGCGCCCTCGACCGCGTTGGTCGTGACGGGCCCGAAGCCTCCGGAGCCGTCGTTGAGACGGATCGCGACCGTCGTGTCGAAGCCGACGCTGCCCGCCGCCGCCAGGTCGGGCGCGCCGTCGTTGTTCCAGTCGGCCGCCACGACCGCGACCAGTCCGTCGGTGAACGTGAGGTGCGTCGGCGCTCCGAAGCCGCCGGTGCCGTCGCCGAGCTGGACGGCGACCGCGCCGCCGCTGGTCAGCGCCGTGGCCTGGTCGAGGGCGCCGTCGAGGTTGAGGTCGGCCAGGGCACCGTCGATGGCTCCGGTCTTGGAGCCGTCGGTCGAGGCGACGTCGAGGCGCTCGACCGGAAGCAGCGGTGGATCCTGGGCGAGAGACAGGCAGGGAAGCGCGAGCAGCGCAGCCGCAGCGCGCACCGATCGGGGAAGGGCGCAGTGGGTCATGGATACGTACTGGGTTCGTGGGTGAGAGCGAACCGGGGCGATCCAGCCTACACGACGCCTGGGAACCGACGTTCCCCGATCGGGTTCTCCTCGCGCGCGATCGAGTGTCGCGGCTGAGAAAAAAGACCGGACGGCGGCCACCCCCGAAGGTGCACCGTTGGTCGAGAGCATCCAAGTGCCGTTCCGCGATGGAACGGCTGAAACTCGCCTGAAGAGGTTTCAGATCGGAGCGCTCGGGAGCCCTACCGCCGTCCGGTATGCGTTGTGTGCCTGCGTGCCCAGCTTGTCGGCACGCGAGGGCGTCGAGCTTGATGAAGTCCGGGTGAACGGCGTTCGTTTGGAGCGTGCGCGCGGCGGGGCGCTACTGGCCCGCCCTTGCCGCGACGCGCTCCAGCAGCGACGCGGCGGCGCGCGCGTGTGGGCTGTCGGCACCGAGCAGCTCGACGAGCCGCGCGTGGCTCGCCTCCAGCTCGTCGCGCGCCTCCTCGTCGCGACCCAGGAGCGCTAGGAAGTGCGCGCGGTTCGCCCGCATGTACGGCGGGAACCAGCCCTCGTCGAGGACCGAGCGTGCGAGCGCCTCGTCGAGCATCGCGATGGCCTCCGCCCGCCGCCCGTCCGATCCCACCAGCCAAGCGAGCGCGTTCAGCGCGTTGACCGCGTGCGGGTGCGAGGGCCCTAGGGCGCGCTCCATGTCGTCGACGACCGCGCGGAGCTCGTGCTCCGCCTCCCCCGGCCTCCCGGCGGCCTGCAGCGCCTGGCCGAGGTTGGTGCGCGTCACGAGCGTGGTGGCGTGATCCGGTCCGAGCGCATCTGCGAGCGCTTCGACCACGGCGCGGAAGTGCTCCGCCGCCTCGCCCGAGCGCCCGACCTGCAGCAGCGCGCCCGCGAGGTTGTTGCGCGTCGATTCGATCAGCACGTCGCCCTCGATGAGGCGCGCGCGCGCCTCGGCGAGGCTCTGCTCGAGCCATGCGACCGCGTCCCCGTGCTCGCCGAGGAGCTCGGCGCACCGCGCGACCAGGTTGCGCGCCGCGATGGCGTCGCGCGTCATCCGCGGGTGCACGGCGAGCAGTTGCGCCAGCGTGCGCTCGGCCAGCGGCCGAGCCGCGGCGGGGCGGTGCGCGAGCACCAGCGCCTCGGCGCGCGCGAGCGCCGTGCGCAGCGCCTCGAGCGCGTCGTCGCCCAGCTCCGCGCGCGCCGCAACCAGCGCCTCGGACAGCAGCGCGTCCGCCTCGCCGAAGGCCTCGCGCCGCAGCAGCACCGACGCCAGGTCGCGCTGTGCGCTCCAGCGCGACAGCGAGGAAGGCCGCGACTCGACCCAGCACAGGTGCTCGCGCAGCTCCCGCTCGGCGTAGCCGGCATCGCCCAGCTGGCCCCGCACGACGGCGAGGTTCTTGCGCAGCCGCCGGTAGGTCTCCTCGTCCACGCTGCGCATCGCGCCGAGGTCGGCGTGCGCGGCGTCGAGGTGATGCTCGGCCAGCTCCAGCATGCCGAGCTCGTTGAAGACCATCCCGAACTGATCGTGCAGCAGGCCGCGGGCGAGCGGATCGACCAGGTCGGCGACCAGCGGCGCCCCGCGCAACAGGGCCTCGCGCACCGTCGGCTCGGCCGGGCCATCCGCCCCGCGTTCGCGGGCGATCGACAGCACGTCCCACAGGAAGCGGCTGACCTGGTGGCGGGCGCCGCGCTCGTAGTCGGCGCGCTCTTTGGCTTCGACGGCGGTCGCACGCTCGACCTCGACGCGGTGCAGCGCGCGCCTCGTGCGACCCAGCGCGGTGAGCGAGACAACCGTCGCGGCGAGCAGCGCGCACGCGACCAGCGCGATCCCCAGCGCGGCGCCGCGGTGGCGCGCGAGTGTCCTGGATACCACGTACCACGCGCTATCGCTGCGGGCCTGGATCGGCCGGCCGTCGAGGTGCAGCTCGACGTCGCGCGCGAAGTCGTGCACGGTCTCGTACCGCCGCTCGATGTCGCTCGACATCGCCTTCGCGACGATCGTGTCGATGTCTGCGGGGACGCTTGGGCGGTGGTGCGACGGGGGCGGCGGCGTCTCGCGCAGCAGCCGCGTGCAGAGCTCCGGCAGCCCGCGCACCCCCTCGAAGGGATGCCGGCCCGCGACCAGCGTGTAGAGCAGCACGCCGAGCGAGTAGATGTCGGAGCGCGCCTCGACGCGGTCGGTCTGTCCGGTGACCTGCTCCGGCGACGCGTAGCCGATCGTCCCGGCGAAGTCGCCGAGCTCGGTGACGGTGATCTCCGAGTCGATCGCCTTGGCGAGGCCGAAGTCCAGCACGCAGGGAGCCCCGCTCTCGTCCACTAACACGTTGCTCGGCTTGAGGTCGCGGTGGAGCACCCCGCGCCGGTGGGCATAGTGGACCGCCTCGGCGACGCGCGTGAACAGGCGCAGGGTAGAGGGAACGTCGAGGCGCTCCTCCGCCACGTAGTCGTGCAGCGGGCGCGCGTCGAGCAGCGGCATGACGAAGTAGGGATCGCCGCGGTCGGTGAAGGCGCTCTGCAGGAGCGTCACGATGCCGGGATGACGCAGGCGCGAGACCGCGTCGACCTCGCGTGCGAAGCGCAGCCGATCGCGGCGCGAGCGCGCGCCGTGTGGCGACAGCACCTTGATCGCGACGGCGCGGCCGGTGGCGCGCTCCACCGCGCGGTAGACCACGCCCTGGCCGCCGCGCGACAGCTCCGCAACCGCCTCGAAGCCCGGAAGGCCCGGCAGCGCCGCACTCTCGGGCCGGCGGCCTACGAGGGCTTCGAGCTCGGCCGTGAGCCGCGACGCAGCGTTCATAGCTCGAGCTGCTCCTGCCGCGCCTCGCGCAGGCGTCCCAGCACGCGGTGCTTCGCGAGGAACACCGCGTTGCGCGTAATGCCGAGCTCGTCGGCGACGTCGGCCGGCGTCTCGCCGTGCAGGACGAGGCGCTCGAATATCTCCATCGTGCGGGGCGCGACCTGCTCGGCGGCGCGCTGTAGGCAGCGCTCGAGCAGCGCGTCGGCCCAGACCTGGTGCAGGGGATCGCCCGCGGTCTCCTCGGGGACGGTCTCGAGCAGGTGCGCGCCGGCCTCGGGGAAGCGCTCGCCGTCCCGGCGTCGTCGCCGCAGCTGCGCCTGAACCAGGCGCTTCGCGATCCCGAACAGCCAGCGGTGCAAACGCCCGCGGTCGCGGTCGAAGCGGCCGCCGCGGACCGCGTCGAGCAGCACGAGCAGGGCTTCCTGCGCGACGTCCTCGGCCTCGGGCAAGGTCAGCCCAGCGCGGCTGCACAGGCCGACCAGGGGGCCGTGGAAGTTGGAGAAGAGGCGCTGCCAGGCCTCGGCCTCGGCTGCGCTCAGGTCTTCGAGAATCGCGGTCGTCGTTCGCCAGTCCATAGGCACCTCGGTGGGCGTTCTAAGCGAGCGGGTGGCCGCGTTGCAGCCGGCGGGCGCGATGTCACCGAAAAATAACCGCTCCATCACCGGCGCCGCGAAAGACCCGCGGCCGCTCCGGACAAGTCCCCGTGAGCCGAGGCACCGCGCCTCGGACGTTCCTCTTGCCTTTCTACGGAGACTGTTCGATGAGCATCCAAAGCACGCTTGCACTGGCCGGCGCGTTGGCCCTGTCGGGCGCCGCGACGGCGCAGGACGCCGCGGCGCCCCGCGCCCAGGCCCATTCCCTCCGCACGGCGGTGGGGTTGGCCGAGGCCGACCTTGGGCTACGCGGCGGCGGGCTCGACTATCGCGTCGACCTGCTTCCCGGTGAGCTTTCCTACTCCCCAGCGCTCGGCCGTGCGGTCGAGCGCACGCCGTCGCTCACCTACCGCGTCGAGTCGATCGATCGTGGGGGAGAGCCCCTGTTCCGCGCGGGTACGGCGCCCGCCGAGCCGACCCGCGACGCGGGCGGCCGATCCGCCTCGTCGGCGCTCGGCGAGGGCCTGACCGAGCGCATCCACCTGCGCCCGGACGGCGTTGAGGTGACCTACGTGGTCGATGAGCGGCCGGGTGGCGACGGCGACCTCGTGGTGCGGGCCCGGCTCGGCGGAGGGCTCACGCCCGACCGCGTCGGCCGCTGCGACGAGGGGCTGGCCTTCGCCCTCGGCGACCTGACCTGCGTCACCGTCGGCGGCGTCACCGGCGTCGACGCGCTGGGCCAGACCGTCCGCGGGGCGATGGAGCTGCGGGACGACCTCCTCACGATGTCGCTCCCACACTCGTTCCTGGAGACCGCCGCCTACCCGATCGTGCTCGATCCGGTCATCGGCACCCCGAGCGAGATCGCCGGCGGGTTCGACGAGTTCGACCCGGACCTGATCTACGACCCGGCAACCGATCGCTTCCTGGCCGTCTGGTCGCGTCAGTTCGCGAGCACCGACCTCGCCGTCCGGGGCGCCTTCATCGACGCTTCCGGCAACCCCGATGGCGGCGTCATCTTCATCCACGCTGGCGGCCGCAACCTGGACGTCACGGTGGGCTACGTCGCCGAGACGGAGCGCTTCGTGGTCGCCTACCGGCGCGACGATGACCTGCACTGCAAGGTGCTCTCGAACACGGGCCAGGTCGGCCCGGAGGCCTCGGTCGCCGTCTCGACGAACGTGGAGCTTGACCCTAGCGTCGCCGCGAACACCGCCGGCGGCGACGACACGATCATGACGTGGAGAGAGCTGACCGGCGGCCTCGACTTCGTCCGCTCGGCGCTCATCGATACGAGCCCATCGACGCTCGACGCGACCGTCGGCGCCCCGCAGATCGTCGAGATCGCGTCCGGCATCGGCCGCGTGTCCATGTCGCGCTCCGGCAACGAGGGCGGGCACTACCTGGTCGCGTGGGAGCGCGACTTCGTGGGCGGACGCGACATCCAGGGCGCGGTGATCGCGCTCGACGCTCAGGTGATCGACAACAACATCCCGATCACCGACGACCTCGACGATACCGATGAGTCGTTCCCGGTGTGCGACGGCGATGGGACCAACTTCCTCGTGGCCTATGCGACCGGGTCCGACCGCGACATCGCGGTTACGCCGGTGATGTTCAGCGCGCCGCTTGGCGATGCGTTCGTGCGCTCGCAGGTCGTCGTCGAGGCCGACGTCAACGACGACGAGGTCCCGACGTCGATGGCGTTCGCCGGTGAGAGCTTCCTGCTCGGCTTCATCGACCAGGTCTTCCTCAGCAGCTTCTCGGCCACGATCCAGCCGCTGGACGTGTTCAGCGGCGCCGCGTGCGGTTTCGACGAGAGCGTCACGGGGCTCGAGAGCTCCGGCTCGATCGTGGTGGCCACCCGCCATCAGACCGACCCGGGAGCGACCCTCGACGAGGCGATGCTGCTCGACAACGTCGAGGACCCCGCTGGCGAGGGCGACCTGTTCGCGGTGCGCTACGCGTCGGTGGACGGCCTCGTGTCCAACCTCGGCGGCGGATGCGCCGGGGGGAGCATCGCGGCGAGCTGCGCCATTACGCCCAACGGCAACTTCGCGGTGCGGCTGCAGGACGCCGCGCCGCTGGAGATCGCGCTGCTCGTCGTCAGCGAGTCGAGCCTGAACCAGAGCTGCGGCGGGTGCGTGCTCGTCGCCAACCCCTTCGACGGCCTGCTGCTCTCGGCCGGCGTCGTGAATACGGACGGTACGGAGTCCATCAACATTCCGATCAGCTCGAGCTCCGCGCTGGACGGCTTCACCTTCCTCGCGCAGTGGTTCGTCACTTCGACGAGCCCCGGCTGCGTCGCGCTGAACGGCTCCTTCACCGACGCGCTCGAGATCACGCTCGAGTAGCTACCGACATTTACAACCGAAACAGAAGTACAAGAAGAGGCATAGTCATGAAGATCCAACGAGGAATGGTGATGCTGCTCGCCGCCGTGACCTGTCCGCCTTCCGCGGGCTTGGCGCAGGGCGACGTCGACGTCGAAGGGGTCATGCGCAACGCGCATGGCGTGTACGTCGACACCGAAGGAGCCGTACACGGCCACGGCCCGGGCTATCTGACGCGCTTCGGCGCGCGCGGTCCGTCGTTCCTGCCGGCGCTCGGACCCGACGCCGAGCGCGCGATGCCGCTCGAGCTCGAGCTCCACTCGGCGCGGCGTGGCGACGTCGAGCTCGACGCGAGCCTCCGCTCGGGCCCCAAGGTCGACGGCGCGGTGGTGACGTACGACCGAGGCACCGACCAGCTGCGCTTCGTCGAGCGCTACGACGTGCTGCGCGAGGGAATCGAGCAGAGCTTCGTCTTCCCCGAGCTCCCCGGCGAGGGTGACCTCGTCGTGCGGGTCGCGTACGACACGCCGCTGTCCCTCACGCGTGCCGACGCGGAGGGACTGCGCTTTGAGCACGCCGACCTCGGCGGCGTTGCGGTGGGGGCCGTCACCGGCATCGACGCGCGCGGGCGCACCGTCCCCGGTCGGCTGCGGCTCGACGGCGACGTGATCGAGATGATGCTGCCCGCATCGTTCGTGGACACCGCCGAGTTTCCGCTGGTGCTCGACCCCCTGATCGGGGTGGCCTTCACGATCGGCAACGAGGGCGACCGCGACCGGAACCCGGACGTGGCCTACGACGCGGGCTTGGACCGCTACCTGGTCATCTGGGAGCGCGTGTTCTCGGCTGACCGCGTGCTGCTGATGTCGAACTTCGTGTCGGACCTGGGCACCTTTGTGCCCGGGCTGCCCATCACGCTGAACGACGTGAGCCTCAACCCCAGCGTCGCGACCATCGTGTCCGAGGAGCGCTACATCGTGGCCTACCAGCAGGGACCGAGCGTCATCGGCCCCTGGCGCATCAAGGCCACGGTGGTGAGCAACACCGGCGTTCCACTCGAGACGATCGACGTCACCGGCGCCAACAACCCGACCGACCCCGACGTCGGCGGCGACCGGCGCCCCGGCGGGAACGAGGCGCTGCTGGTCTGGGACGACTCCGACGACGGGATCCTGGGCTCGATGCTCTCGCTTGATGCGTCGGGCGGCTTGGTCGACGGCCCGCCGTTCGCGATCAGCGCTACCGGGCTCGCCGCAGACCATCCGGCGGTCTCCAAGAGCAGCGGGGACACGGGCACCTTCGCGGTTGCCTGGGAGCGCGACTTCATCACCGACACCGACATCCGGGTGGCCGCGGTCACCAGCGCGGGGACGGTCGGCACCGAGCAGCTGATCCCGTTCACGCTCGAGAGCGAGAGTGCTCCCGACCTGGACGGGGACGGCGAGGAGTGGCTCCTGGTGTACGAACGCACCGAGGAGCTGCCGAACCCCGAGCGCGACATCCTTGCCCAGCGACTGACGGTCGACGCAACGACGCTGAGCTTCACGGTCGGTGCGGAGATCGTCGTCGACGCCAACGAGCAGGACGACGAAAGCGACCCCGCGGTCGCCTTCACCGGGCAGATGTTCGTCGTCGCCTACTCGGACGACAACAACGCCTTCGACTTCCAGAGCGCCACGGTGATGGAGCGCGTGACGCCGGAGGGCGACTTCTGCGGGCTGGAGGAGGCGTTCTCGACGAGCTCGTCGGAGAACGTCCGCCCGTCGCTCGCCTCGAAGTTCTCGGGCGGACAGGATGGCTCGGACAAGCTGCTCGCGGTCTGGGAGGAGATCGCGTCGGTCTTTCCGCTCGACTCGAACGTGAAGGGGCACCTGGCGCTCGGGATCGGCGAAGGGGGACCGGTGACGGACCTCGGCGGGGGATGCGGCAATGGCGGCACGGTGGATGCGCTGGGGCCGTTTGCGCTGGGGAACCAGGACTTTGTGCTGCGGTTGACCGGAGCGGATCCGGCGGCGACGGCGTGCTTCCTCAACATCGCGGTGCCGGCGCCGCCGATTGTGTGTGGGGGGTGTGCGGTGACGCCGTTTGGGCTGACGTTCGCGCTGCCGATTGTGGGGGGGCAGTCGTTGTTCTCGACGGGGCTGCCGTGTGATGCCAGCTCGATCGGGGCGACGGTGCAGGCACAGTGGACGGTGTTTGGTGGGGTGGAGGCGCCGTGTGCTGGGCCGGGGTTGGCGTTTTCGAACCGGCTGGAGTTGGTTTTGTCGGAGTAGGTGAGCGATGCCCCCCCGGGGTGTTTGGTGGGTCCGCCTTTTGGGTCGAGGGTGCTCGGCTTGGGGGGTGGGCCCCTTCTTGTTTGGGGGATTGGGG
>JBCCGI010000122.1:0-19243 GCA_039029355.1 Planctomycetota bacterium | reverse complement strand
CGCGCCTGCGCGCCCAGGGGCTGGCAGCCCTGGCGCCGGACGAAGCGCTCGACGGCCTGGAGCGCGCGCTCGCCGCGGGCGAGCCCGTCGTGGCCGTGCTGCCGCTCGCGGGACGCCCGCCGGCGGACCACGCCGGGCCGCCGGCCTTCGGCGTGCTGGTCGAGCGCGCCGAGCACCTGCACGCCCAACGCGACGCCGCGCGCGCCAACGTGGCGAGCGGGGTGACACCCGACCTCCGCGCCGCGCTCGACGCGGCCAGCGCCGCGGAGCGGCCGCGGCTGCTCGCCGCGCACGTCGAGGGGCTGGTGCGGCACGTGTTGGGGCTGGGCGAGGACGACCCGATCGAGCACGACCGCCCGCTGATCGAGCTGGGCCTCGACTCCCTGATGGTGATCGAGCTGCGCAACGCGATCGCCGACTCGGTCGGCCGCACGCTGCCGGTCGAGGCGCTGTCGGCCGAGCTGAGCCTGGGCGGGCTGCTCGAGCTCCTCGCGGCCGAGGACGGGACGCCCACGGCGGCCCCCGAGCCGCAGCCGCAGGCAGACGGCGTGTCCCGGGCCGACGCGACGCCGAGCCGGGCGCTCCTGGAGCAGCGCATGGAGCCGATGGAGACGCTGCTCGGCGGCATGCGCGAGCGCGGCGCCTACTTCTTCGAGGAGCCGGTGTCCGAGCTCGACGGCCCCTGGGTGCGCTGTGCGAACGGCGGGCGCAAGCTGATGTTCTCGACCTACAGCTACCTCGGCCTGCTCGGGCACCCCGCCATCGAAGCCGCGGCGCGCGAGGCGGTCGAGCGCTACGGCACCGGCACGCACGGCGTGCGCATCGCCGGCGGCACGCTCGACCTGCACAAGCGCCTCGAGGCGCGCATCGCGGAGTACACCGGGCGCGAGGCGGCGATCGTCTTCAGCTCGGGCTTCATGACGAACTACGCGTCGATCAGCACGCTCGTGTCGCAGGGCGACTGGGTGATCGGCGACCAGCTCAACCACGCCTCGATCCTGGACGGGTGCAAGGCCTCGGAGGCCACCTTCCGCGTGTACCGCCACGGCGACCTCGAGGACCTCGAGTCGATCCTGCGCCAGGCGCCCTCCGGCGTGGTGAAGCTGGTGGTCACCGACGGGGTCTTCAGCCTCGACGGCGACGTGGTCGACCTGCCCGCCGTGCTCGCGCTGTGCCGCCGGTACGGCGCGCTGCTGATGGTCGACGAGGCCCACAGCCTCGGCGTGTTGGGCGAGCACGGGCGCGGCGTCGAGGACCTCTACGACCTGCCCGGCAGCGTGGACGTCTACATGGGCACGCTGAGCAAGACGATCCCCGCGGTCGGCGGCTTCATCGCCGGCGACCGGAGGCTGGTCGAGTTCCTGCGCTTCGGCGCGCGCGGCTACGGCTTCAGCGCGGCCACGCCCCCGCCGGTCGCCGCCGCGGCGCTGGCGGCCTTCGACGTGCTCGACTCCGAGGGTGCCGAGCGCCGCCGGCTGCTGCACGCGCGCGTCGCGCAGTTCGCGGACGGCCTGCGGCGCGCCGGCTTCGACACCGGCCAGAGCACGACGGCGATCCTGCCGGTGATGCTCGGCGACGAGCAGCTGGCGATCGAGATGGCGCGGCGCTGCCAGGCCGGCGGGCTGTTCTGCCTCCCCGCCGTGGCGCCGGCCGTGCCGATCGGCACCGCGCGCCTGCGGCTCAACGTCACGTCGTCGCACACCGAGGAGGACGTGCAGCACGCGCTCGGCATCATCATCCGCGCGGGCCACGAGCTGCTGCCGGACCGCATCCGGCTCCTGGAGGACGCCCCCTAGCGGCGCGCCGACGGTGGGAGGAGCACTGCGCTACTCGTGGGTCACCTCAGTCGAGGAGGTGGGACGCGCGACCTGGGAACGCTGCTTCGGCACGCACGACGTGTACCGTTCGTACGCGCTGGCGTTGGCGACCGAGCGGGCGCGCATCGAAGGGATCGAGCACCGCTACCTGCTCGGGCGGCGCGGCGACGACGTGCTGGTGCTGCTGCCGTGCTTTCGGTTTCGTCTGTCGCTCGGCACGGTCGCGGACGAGCGCGTGTGGAGGTTCTTCGGCGCCGTCGAGCGGGCGTGGCCGCGGCTCTTCGAGCTGGACATGTTCTTCGTCGGGCCGGTGCTGGCGCTGTGCGGCGAGTGGCTCGGGCTGGACCCGCTGCCCGCCGAGGAGCACGGCGCCGTGCTGGCGGCGGCCAAGGACGAGGTGCTGGCGCGCGCGCGCGAGGAGCGCACCGGGATGGTGGTGCTCAAGGAGATCCGCAGCCATCAGCTCGAGCTCGTGCGCAGCGCGTTCGCGCCCGAGTTCCGCATCTACCCAAGCGTGCCGACGATGTTCGTGCCGCTGCGCGCGCCGGGCTACGGCGGCCGGCTGGAGCGCATGCGCTCGCGCCACCGCACCAAGTGGTCGCGCAAGCTGCGGAAGTTCCATCAGGCGGGGCTGCGGTTCGAGCTCGAGGCCGACTTCGCCGTCCACGCCGAGACGTTCCACCAGCTCTACCTCAACGTGCTCGAGCACACCGGTCGGCGCTTCGAGACGCTCACGCCGGACTTCTTCCGCGCGACCTCGGAGCTGCTCGGGGACGACTCGGCGGCGATGGTCGCCTACGATGGCGAGCGCATCGTCGGGTTCATCCTGCTGTTCGCCGACGCCTCCTACCTGCAGCCTATCTACCTCGGCATGGACTACGCCTACCGCGACCGCGCAGCGCTGTACTTCAACCTGCTCCACGTCGCGTGCGAGGAGGCGGAAGCGCGCGGCTACCCGGTGCTCGAACTCGGACAGACCGCCTGGGAGGCGAAGGCCCTGATGGGTGGCTCGATGCGCCGGCTGCACGTCGCCGTGCACCATCGCCGCGCGCTCGGCCGCGCGGCGGTGCACGCGGCGCGGAACTGGCTCTTCCCCCGCATCCCGGTACCCGAGCACTCGGTGTTCCGCGAGCCCGAGGATGCGCTCGCGATCCTGCGCATGCGCGGGATCGAGCCGGAGGTGCCGGCGTGAGCGCGCCGCAGCAGCCGCGTGTCCGCTCGGCGCGCTACGGCCGGATCGCCGGCGTCTACAACTTCGTCGCGCGGGTAGTGCACGGCGACGTCGGCACGCGCGCGCAGCGCTCGCTGCTCTCGCTGGTGGACGCGGAGTGCCGCGTGCTGAACGTCGGGTGCGGCCCGCTGCCGTTCAACGAGGAGCTGGCGGGCGCCGCGCGCGAGGCCACCTTCGTCGACATCGCGCCGGAGATGGTCGCGATCACCGAGCGGCTGGTGAGGCGCCGCTTTCCGGACGGTCCGCACCGCTTCGTCAGCTCGGACGTCATGGACCTGCCCGACGAGCCGACCTACGACCGGGTGTTCGCCTGCTTCATGCTGCAGACCTTCGACTGGGACGACGCGCGTCGGGTGCTGGCGCGGCTCGCCGGCCTGGTCGCGCCCGGCGGACTGCTCTGCATCGCCGACGAGATCGCCACCGACCGGCCCTGGGCGCGCCCCTTCCAGGCGGTCGGGCGCTGGGTTGAGCACGGCCTGCACCACCTGGTGGTCGACCACCCGATGCACCCGATTCACGACCTCGGCGCGGCCCTCACGGAGCTCGGCTGGAGCCCGGTCCATCAGCGCCGACTGTTCGGCGGGAGCATCCTCGCCGCGGCGTACCAAAAACGGGAAGCGGCCCGCCCCGGGGGCGGGAAAGAGCCCACGGACGGCCCCGCAAACGAGGGTTCAAACGGCGCTGAGTTTCGTGGATCGCGTTGACGGTTCCGCGGCGCACGCCTTAAGCTGAGGGTCTCCTCGGATCTACTAGATCTACTTGCACCCAAGCAACAGGCAGCTACCCATGCTCAAGCGTTCGCTTTCCCTTGCCGTCCTTCTTGCCGCCGCGGCGCCCGTCGCCGCTCAGTCGAAGACGGTTGAGACCTACTCTCACGGTGGCGTGCTCGCCGTGTCCCTGCCCCTGTCGGCGACCGAGTCCGGCTACGCGGTCAAGCCCGCCGAGGGCGGCGGCCTCACCTCGATGAGCTTCACGGCCGGCTCGAAGAAGTTCGGCGCCGACTGGGTCGACTTCGCCGGCACCGAGGGTTCCTGGACGGCCGCGACCTGCGCCGCGCTCGACGCCGTGCTGATCGCGCTCGACAACGGCTCGTACGCCCTCCGGGCGTCGATCGACGGCTACAACGAGGAGCTCGGCGGCGACGCCACCGGCGACATCTCGGCCTCCGGTATCTACCTCGGCTCGGACTTCGGCGCCAAGTGCGACGTTCCGGTCGGTCAGACCATCAAGGTCACGACCACCATCAAGGACTTCGTCTCCAAGACGAACCCGTGCCTCAACGGCTCGAAGGTCACGCTTTCGGACTGGAACACCATCAACTCGGTCGACGCCTCCACCGGCGTCATCAGCTACTCGTCGCACGGCTCGCTCAAGGCCGTCCGCCCGATGGAGTTCAGCCTCGCCAGCAGCCCGATGGCCGGTCTCGGCATCGGCATGATGATCGCCGGCCTGCTCGGCTCGGTCATCCGCCGCTTCCGTCGCTAGTCGACCCGCTCAGGCGCAGCGGGCCCGGCCCGGCCTGCTCCGTCCAAGCAGCCTCTAAAGCGCCCCTGGCCGTCCTCGGCGGCCGGGGGCGCTGTCTTTTTGGGCCGGGCCCTCCCGGCCGCGGGGCCGAGCCCGGGGCTGTCGGCGGCGTTTCTTGATCGGGCCCGCACGCGTCGATACGGTCGGCGGATGATCGCGCTCGGTCTGACCACGCTCCAAGCCTCTCTGCTCGTCCTCGTGGGCCTTTACCTGGCCTGCGTGCTGGCGGTCCACTACCGGGGCAAGGTGCGGCTGCGGTTCCGCCGGCAGCTCACCGAGCACTCGGGCATGTTCGCCTGGTTCAACTGCCTGCTGTACGGCTTCTCGGCCGTGCCGAACAAGGCGTTCCTGGACCTGGCGGCCTTCCCCCAGGCCGCGCCGCTGCGCGACAACTGGAAGACGATCCGCGACGAGGCGGTCGCGCTGCTGACGACCGACCAGATCCGCTACGACGAGAAGCACAAGGACCTGACGTTCATGGGGTTCCAGCGCCGCGGCTGGAAGCGCTTCCACCTGAAGTGGTACAGCGACTTCCTGCCGTCGGCCCGCAAGGCCTGCCCGCGCACGGTCGAGCTCCTGCAGTCGATCCCGCAGCTGAACTCGGCGGCCTTCACGCTGCTCCCGCCCGGCAAGAAGCTCGGGCGCCACCGCGATCCCTTCGCCAACTCGGTGCGCTACCACCTCGGACTGGTCACGCCGAACTCCGAGGACTGCCGCATCTGGGTCGACGGCGAGGAGTACTCGTGGCGCGACGGCGAAGACGTCGTCTTCGACCAGACCTTCGTGCACTGGGCCCGCAACGACACCGACACCCCGCGGATCATCCTGTTCTGCGACTTCACGCGTCCGGTCCACACGGCTCCGATGCGCGCCTTCCTGTCGTTCATGAACCGGCGCATCTTCGGGATCACCGCGAGCCACAACGAGCCGGGCGAAGCGGTCGGACTGCTCAACCGGGCGACGCCGGTCGTGTTCGGAGCGAAGACATTCTTCATCGGGCTCAAGCGCAAGCACCGCGCGGCGTACACCATCATCAAGCAGACGTCGCTCGCGCTGCTGCTGATCTACGCGGTGTACCGACTGGCGTAGCGCACCGGCGCGAGGCGCGATCGAAGCCGCTTTCGCGCGAATGGAGGGAACGCCGCGCGGGCCGCGGCATGGATGGCTTGGAGACCGGCGAGGCCGAACGCCTCGACGGCTCCGGATCCCAACGAGACGAAAGCCACCATGAACGACTCCATCGCCCGGGAGCGCGCGCGCCGCGCGTGCCTCGGTCTTCCGCTTGCCCTCGCCCTCTTCGCCGCTCCCTCGGGGGCGCAGACCCTGCCCGACGGCACCGTCATCGGCGAGCTGTCGCTCCCCGCGCCGGCCGCCGAGGAGCTCGTGCTCCACGGCGTGCTGCCCACCCGGGAGAACATGCCCCTCCAGGGCCTGATGCCGCTGACGGTGCTCGACTACGACGGCACGCCGATCGCCTCCACGCAGGTCGAGACGGTCGCGCGCTTCCCCGGCACGGATGCGCCGTCGGCGGTCGAGGTGCTCGCCAAGGTGCGGCGCAACCCCGCCTGGACGACGGGCCAACAGGTGCGCTACCAGGTGATCTACGACTCCACGGTGACCGCGCCGCCGTCGCTTCCGGACGACAAGTCGGCCCTGAAGAACGGGCCCGAGGGCATCACGCCGCTGCTCGCGGCCTGGCTGGACAAGAACGCGTCGCTGGCCGTCGTGCTCGAGGACATGCTCGGCAACCGGTACGTGTCCCTGCCGCTGCGCGGCTCCGGAGGGGCGAAGCTGGTCCGCTCGGGGCCGGCCAAGGTCACGCTCCAGACGTACGAGGTGATGGAGGCCTTTGAAGTCGTGCAGAACCCGTATCCGCACGCGCTCGGCGTGCATGCCTACGTGAGCACCGAGGCCGGCGAGGACGTGGTGCACCTGGACCTGCGCATCAGCAACGGCGGCGACGGGTCCGACCCGGCGGCGACGCTCGACGACGCGCTCGGCGACATCTACTTCAAGAGCATCGAGGTCTGGGTGCGCGAGAGCTTCTTCGACTTCTACGAGGACGGCGTCTACGACGAGGACAAGCGCCGCTGGTTCCAGCCGCAGTTCCCCGATCCGACCTCATTCCAGGGCAGCGAGAGCGAGGTGGTCGACCTCCCGTGGGTCGGCGTGAACCGCTACCGCATCTTCCCGCTGGTCAAGCCGATGCCGGACGGGAGCGCGCACCTGATGCGCTGTCGCGGCCGGCTGATCCGGCGCGGGATCGTGTCGCGCTACGAGGACAAGGACGTCGCCGCGGCCTTCCTCAACCAGGAGGGGCTCGGCTTCGCGACCTCGGGAGGCACCGCTTCGATCCCCTACCTGTCGTGGCAGCACCCCGATACGGCGACCTTCCTCGGCCAGCACCTGCTCGTGCCGAGCCTGGACTTCACGAACCCCTCCTACGGCGGGCTGCCGGTGTTGCGGGACAAGCTCTCGGACCTGCTCGGCTTCCTGAAGGACGGCGTGGCGGACGACACCGAGGGCTTTTCGGAGCCCCACATCGGGGTCGCCGCGTCGCTCGGCTACGCGAGCCCCGAGGGCGTCCCCTACGGCGGCCAGGCGAGCGGCGAGGCGATCGACTTCAGCAGCGGCGCGCGCACGCTGGCGGGTCACAGCCGCGATGGCTACGTGCGCCACCAGCTCCTGCACCGGCGCATGATCGACCGCATGCCGACGGCGCTCTACGGCGCGGACGGCGAACCGACCGGCTTCGAGGATCTGCTGGTCGAGGACTCAGGCTGCGGGCACTGCCCGCTCGGCCCGACCGGCCAGCCCGCCTTCGACCCGTCGGGGTTCAACGTCGACTCGCACCTGGATCCCGCCTTCTGCGGCCCCGGCTCGCCGTGGCCCCAGAACGACTACGTCGTCCAGCAGGGACTCGTCCCGGCCTACGCCGCGGCACTCCTCAACTACGACCCGCACGACGCGCAGCACGGCATCCGCGCGACGAAAGACCTCAAGGCCCTCGCGTGGATCGGGAACGACCCGCTCGCCAAGGACGACCTGCGGCTCTACGCGGAGCAATACCGCATGAGCTACACCGACTTCCCCAAGTCGGGGTCGAGCGACACGTTCACCGACCACAGCCTGCGCTACGACCAGAACTTCGCCAACGCGCACCCGAGCTCCGGCAACAACATGGGCCGCGGCGAGGGTTGGGGCTGGGACGCCGTCGCGTCGTACTTCGCGCTGGCCGACGACACCTGGCGGACGCGCATGCAGCCCTGGTGCGACGCCGTCGTCACGCTCCTGGAAGACAGCATCACCGAGGTCGTCGATCCCGCGTTCGTCGACGACGCGACCTCGACGCCCTACGCCTTCGGCTTCGTCTACGCGCACGTCGCGAACAAGCTCTGCGGCGGGCTCCCCGGCGACGACCGGGGGCGCAAGCCGTGGGAGGAGATGATCGTCAACAACGCGATGCTGGCCTTCGCGCGCAGCGTGTACGCGGACGGCTCGCCCGAACGCGCCTCCCTGGACGCGATGCTCGAAAAGTCGCTGATCGGACACCTCGCGCCGGCGAGCTGGAACGAGAGCGGCAACCACGTCCACGTCAAGCTGGAGGCCTCGCCCTACGCCGACCCGAAGCCGCCGGTCTCGGCCACGCCGATGCCGCTGACGATCTTCTGCTGTGAGTCCGACCTGCCGGGGATGTGCTTCCCCACCACCGGGCTCAAGGACGGGGTCTTCTACTTCTGGGCCGCGATGGGCCACGCCGCGCGGCTCACGGGCGACGGGATCTTCGTCGAGTACGCGGGTATGTCGGCGGGCGTGAACTGCAGCGGAACGGCGGCAGCCTGTGCGGCGGCCGTTCAGGGCTCGCTCGAGAACAAGAACCCGATCGACTTCAACTCCGGCAACTTCTGGCAGTGGGGCAGCCAAGCCGTACTGCTAGGGGCGGTCCAGAACTGGTAAAGGGAGAGGCCCGGGCCCCCGGAAGCGCCCCTCCCAGGCGCTTCCGGGGGGCCGCTTGCGATTTTGGCAGGATTGTGGGAGCGCTCCCGCGTCCATGGCATGGAGGCGGGTGCCCCCCCTATGGACCCGAGCGAGCCCCGGATCGACGAGAGCGACGTCCTAGAGCACGCCGACTTCGTGCGCGCCGTCGCGTCCGAGGTCTGCGGCGACGCGGCCGACGACGTGGCGCAGGACTCGCTCCTGCGCGCGCTCGAATACCGCCCGGCTCGGGGCAGCAGCCTGCGCGGGTGGTTCGCGACGGTGGTGCGCAACCGCGCCCGGGAGCTGCGGCGGCTCGACGACCGCCGGTTCCGCCGCGAGAGCGCGAGCGCGCGCGGCGAGAGCCTGCCCTCGGCGGCCGACGCGCACCTGGTCGACGAGCGCCGCCGAGCGGTCACAGACGCCCTGGCGCGCCTCAAGGAGCCCTATCGCAGCGCGGTGCGCCTGCGCTTCTCCGAGGGCCTGCCGCCGAGCGAGATCGCCCGTCGCCAGCGCATCTCGGCCGGCACCGCGCGGTCGCGCATCCACCGCGGGCTCGCGCTGCTGCGTTCGGACGCCCGCCTCGAACCGTTCCGTCCGCGCGGCGCCCAGGGGCCGCCGGGTTTCCTCGGGCTGCTCGGGCTTCTGCTCGCCACGCTCTTGCGCGGACGCACGCGCCCGGCGACCGCCCGCGCCGTCCTCACGCTCGGCGCGACGACGGTGGCGGGAGCCGCCCTCGTCTGGAGTCTCCGCGCGCCCGACCATGGGTCCGCTCCGGCCCTCTGGAGCCCGCCCGGGCGCCCGGAGGCCGCGGCTTCGCCGGGCACCGGGTTGCTCGTGCCGCCGACGGCGCCCACCGGCACGCAGCTGCTCGCCGAAAGAGCGCCTGCCGCCGCGCCGGCCGGGCGCTGCATCGACGCCGGCGGGGCGCCGCTCCCGGGCGTCACCGTCGGCGTGTTCCGCGCCGACGTCGCGCAGCCGGGGCACGTCGACGGCGAGCCGCTGTTCCTCGCCACCACCGATGCCGACGGCGCGTTCGCGCTGCCGCCGATCCACGGCGACGCGCGGGTCTGGGCCTGGAGCGACGAGCTCGCCGCGCTCGAGTGCCTCGAGGTGCGTCCGCGCGAGACCGGCGCGCTCGAGCTGCGCGACGTCGAGCTGATCCTCGGCGAGGTGCTCGCCCAACGCGTGCGGGTAACGGACACCGACGACCGACCGCTGCCGGGGACCGAGGTCACGCTGCAGGTGGGCTCGGGCCTCGCCAGGCGGCGGCCCAAGCTGCTCGGCGTGTGGTACTCGCGCCGACTCGGGTGGCGCGCGCACGCCGACGCGCAGGGCGAGGTTCGCTTCCGCGCCCCCGTCGGAGAGCGGCGCCTCGCGTTCGCCGCGCCCGGCTACGCGCCGCGCGAGGTGCGCCCCGGCGGCGAGCCCGAGACCACCGTGCGGCTCAACTCGAATGCGACGCTCGCGGTCCGCATCCTAGGCCCCTCGGGAGCCGCGCTCGCGGGCGTCGAGGTGGCCGGCTTCGACACGCGGCTGCACGACGCGGTGGCCACCGACGCGACCGGTCGGGCGGTGCTCCAGCGGCTCAGCTCGCGCCTTCCGATCTTCGTGCGTATCGCGCCGCCCGAGGGGTCGCCGGCCGGCTCGGCGGTGCGCGGCCCGTTCTATCCGGCGCGGTACGCCGGCGAGCCGCAGGTGATCGAGCTCGCGCCGAGCGACGCGCTCGTCGGGCGCGCGGTGGGCCGGGGCGGGGCGGCGGTGCCGGGGGCCCGGCTTGCGGTCGCCTACTCACGCCTGCCGGAGCACATCGAAGGCGTCGAGTACGTGGCCACGCACCGCGCGCCCTTGTACGCCGTCCGCGAGCTGGAGGCCGACGCGGACGGGCGGTTCCAGGTCGAGGGGCTCGGCTCGGATCCGGTCGGCGTCGCGGCGCTGGACGAGCGCGGCGACCGCTGCACCGAGTGGCAGGAATCGCGCGCGGGCGCGGAGGGGTTCCAGGTGAACGTCCCGGTGGCCGCCGCGGTCGAGGTGGTGCTCCGCGTGACAGACGCACCGGGCGCCGAGGGGACGAGCGTGAAGCTGCTGGCCGGCACGGTCCGCGTCCCGGCCACCGCGGCGGACGGCGCCGAGCGCGAAACCGGCGCGCGCAGCTTCGTCGCGTCGGTCCCCGGCGGCGAGCCGATCGTGGCCATCGTCGAGCGTCCGGGCCACGAGCTGCGCGTGCTCGACCTCGGTCCGGCGCGCGACTCGGGGCGGATCGACACCACGCTGGACCTCACCGGCGCCCCGCGCGACCTCGCGTTCGAGGTCGTCGACGCCTCGGGCGCTCCGCAGCCCAGCGCGCTGGTATTCGCCCGCGATGCCGACGACCGCGCGCTCTTCACGCAGCAGGGAGGCCTCTTCCTCGACCATGCGCCACTCTCGCGTCTGGCGCGGGGCGAGCTGTGCGGGCTGCCGGCCGGCGACCTCACGCTGCTCGTCCGCCATCCGCAGCTCGCGGCGCCGGTGCGCGTCCCCGCGCCCGCTTCCGAGCCGGAGCTCCGGGTCGTGCTCCCGGTCACCTGCGCGAGCGCGGGCCCCCCGGTGCAGGTCCTCCTCCGCCGCGAAGACGGCACGCCGATTCCCGTCCGCCGCCCGGCGCTCGAGACGCTCGGCGCCGGGACCTTCGTCCTCTCGCCCCGTCCGCCGGCGGACCCGCGCACCCTCGGACGCACGCTCTACCCCACCGCACGCGGGCGGCAGCTGCGCGGACGGAGCGAGGTGCAGCTCGCCAAGGTGTCGACCGCATGGTTCCCCGCCCAACGCGGGTTCCGGCGTGAGGGGCTCGCGCTGCTTCGCCTCCCGCGTGAGCAATCTCTCATCCGCGTTGAGCTGCCCGGCTTCGAGCCGGCGATCTTCACGGTCCCCGCGCAGCGCGACGGGTCGATCGAGCTCGAGTGGACGCTGGTGGCCGAAGCGCCCTAGGAGCACGCGGGATGCGGCCCCGGGGGGCCGCGCGCACGGCCGATCCTGATACCCTCAGGCCCCGCCCGCCGGCGCAGCGCCGCGGGCCTCTCGCCCCCCGACCAGCGCAAGAGCCCCCCATGCGCGTTCTCCGCCAGCTTCTTCTCCTCGCCCCCCTTGCCGTCCCGGCGGCCGCTCAAACAACCTGGACCGGCGCCGCCAGCGACGACTGGAACGACGCGCTGAACTGGAGCGCGGGCGTCCCCGGCGCCGCCGACGACGCGGTCGTGCCGGCGGGCACGCCGAACGCACCGAGCAGCTACGGAGCCGACCCGGTCTGCCTCGGGCTGACGATCGACGCCGGCGCGTCGATGAGCCTGGCTTCGGGCTTCGACCTGACCGTCGGCGGCACGCTCGATCTGGCGGGCGCGCTATCGGTTGCGTCGGGGAGCGAGGTCGCGGTCGCGGCCGACCTCGTGCTGGCCGACGGCGCAGACCTCGACGCGGACGGCGAGCTCGACGTCGACGGAGCGATCCAGCTGGGCGACGCCAGCACGGCCTTCGACCTCGGTGGGCTCGCGCACACCGTGGGCACCGACTTCACCTCGTCCGGCGCCTCGGCCACCAGCGGGACGTTGGTGTTCGACGGCGGCGGCGGGACGATCGACACCGGCGGCGGATCCCTGGACGACGTGCAGGTCACCTCCGGCGTGCGCAACATCGCGCTCGCGGACGTCACCGGCGACCTCGCGATGACCGGCGGCGTGGTCGTGGTCCAGGTCGACGGCCTGCTCGCGGTCGGCGGCCAGACGACGCTGAGCGGCGGCGCGCTCTCGCTCCTCACCAACGCGCGCCTGGACGCGGCCGGCGATGTGGACGTGTCGGGCGCCACCGCCAGCGTGATGGACCCGAGCTCACGCATCGAGTTCGAGGGCGACTGGACCGGCTCGACAACGTGGAACCCGCTCGCCGGCGCGGTGGTCCACGACGGCGGCGGCTCGTCATTCGTCCTAGGCCAGCCGACCTTCTTCGACCTGACGAACGAGTCGGGACTGCTGTTCTCCTCGGTGACCGTCAGCATCCAGGGCGATCTGACCCTGGAGGACAGCTTCGCGAGCTCGCTCGCCGTCACCGTCGGAGGCGACGTCAGCCTGGGCGCGAGCGCGGACTGGGCGCTCGAAGGTCAGGTGCACGTCGTGGCCGGCGACTGGACGTCGTCGGGCGGCTCGGCGATCAACGGCGCGATCGACTTCACCGGCGACGGGCTCCTGAGCACCGGCAGCGGCTCGGTCCCGACGATCCAGTGCAGCGGCGGCGTACGGCGCGCGGAGACCAGCACCGTGACCGGCGACCTGGCCCTCGTCGCCGGCACGCTGCGGATCCTGAACGACCAGACGCTGACCGTGCAGGGCAACGCGACGCTCGCCGGCGGGCTGATCAGCTGGTTCCCCACCGCGACCGGTGCCGACGAGGTGCTGCTCGTCGAGGGCGACGTGCTGTGCAACGTCGGCATCGAGCTCGAGAGCACGAGCGCGCGCTTCGTCTGCCGCGGGACCTGGGCCTCCAACGCGAGCTTCACCCCGGCGCTGCTGCGCGTCGTGCTGGACGGGAGCGCGTCGCAGCTCGTGCTGGCCCCCGAGCTGCACGACCTGACCGTGTCGGGCGGCGTGGCCACCTTCATCGCCGCGTCGTCGATCGGCGGCGACGTCAGCGTCGAGGCCGGCGGGGTGCTCGACGCCAACGCCGTGCTCGACGTCGGGGGCTCCGTCGCGATCGACGCCACCGCGGTCCTCGACGGCGGCGGCTTCACGCACAAGGTCGCGGGCGACTGGTCGCAGAGCGGCGGCTACGTGGGCCCCGGCGCGATCGAGCTCGACGGCACCGGCAGCCTGTCGACCGGCGCCTCGTCGCTGGGCAACGTCGTGGTGAGCCAGGGGACGCGCTCGGTCTTCGACGCGTCGGCCAGCGGCAACTTCACGCTGACCGGCGGCAACCTCGCGATCCAGGCGGGCCAGACGCTGAGCGTCGCGGGCAACCTGGTGCTCGACGCGGGCACGCTGACGTTCAACGGTTCCTCCGACGGCGGCTTCGAGACGATCGACGTCGCCGGCAACGTCGTGATGGACGCCGTCGCGGGCGCCACCAGCGACGGTGCGCGCATCCGCGTCGCGGGCAACTGGGACGGCACCGGCACCTGGATCCCCTCCGCGGGCACGGTCGTGTTCGACGGCGGCGGCGCCTCGTCGATCCTGGGCACGTTCCCGTTCTTCTTCAGCATCGAGGTCGAGAACGCATCGCTCTCGATCGTCGCTCCCACGGTGCTCGGAGGCGACCTGACCGTGCGCAGCGGGCAGACGCTGACCGTGACCGGCATCATCATGACGGTGCTGGGCAGCGTGCTGCTCGAGCCTACCTCGACCTGGAACATCGCCTCGCTGACGAAGATCGCGCAGGACTGGCAGTCGACCGGCGCGGCCGTGAACGGGACCGGGACGCTCGAGTTCAACTCCGGCGGCACGCTGACGACCGGTGCGAGCACGCTGCCCAACGTCAACGTCTCGAACGGCGGACGGCAGTTCGAGACCAGCAGCGTGGCGGGCTTCCTGTCGCTGTCGGGCGGCTTCAGCACGATCCTCGACAACCAGACGGTCACGGTCGGCGGGAACCTCGAGATGATCGGAGGTCAGCTCTCGTTCCAGAGCGGCGCGCCCGGCCCCGAGTCGCTGATCGTCGACGGCGACGCCGACGTGCAGAGCCCGGCCGGCACGATGTCGGCCGAGGCGCGCATCGAGGTACGCGGCGACTGGACGTCGACCTCGACCTGGGCGCCCGCGTCCGGCGTCGTGTCGCTCGCGCCCGCGGCGAGCGCCACCCTGGGCGGCACCGCGCCGACCTTCGCCACGCTCGAGATCGCGAGCGGCACCGTCGACGCGCTGGTCCCCACCACCGTGCAGTCGAACCTGGTCGTCCAGTCGGGAGCGCTGCTCCAGTCGCAGGCCGCCTTCAACGTGCAGGGCGGCGTGACGCTGGGCGACGCGACGGCGGCGTGGGACCTCGGCGGGCAGGTGCACACCGTCGCGGGTGGCTTCGGGTCCGCCGGCGCCAGCGCGTCGGGTCCCGGTGTGCTCGAGCTCGTCGGCGCGGGCACGCTCGCGACCGGCGCCGGCTCGGTGCCGAACGTGCTCGTGACCGGCGGCGCGCGCAGCTTCGGCGCAGGCGAGATCACCGGCGACCTGGGGCTCACCGGCGGCTCGGCCGAGATCCTCGGCGGCGCGGTCGTCACGGTCGGCGGCAACGCGAGCTTCACCGGCGGAGCGCTGTCCTTCGGCGCGGGTACGCTCGACGTCGAGGGCGACGTCACGCTCGCCGGCACCGCCGCGGGCGCGCACAGCCCCGCGGCCGAGCTGCGCTGCGCCGGCAACTGGACGTCGGATTCCGTCTACGCCCCCGCCGAGGGCACGGTGGTCCTGGATGGCGCGGGGCTGGGCACGATCGGCGGCGCGGGTCTCGCGCTCGCCAACGTGCGCATCCCGTCGGGCCAGAAGGCGCTGCTCGCGCCGGCCACGCTGCGCAACCTCGACCTGCTTTCGGGCGCGACCCTCCTGGCCCTCGGCGCCTTCGATGCTTCGGGCAACGTCTCGCTGGGCGACGCGAGCGCATCGGTCGACCTCGGCACGCTGAGCCACACCGTCACCGGCGACTGGATCTCGAACGGCGCGTCGGCGACCAACGGCGCGGTGCTCTTCGACGGCGACGGGCTGCTGCGCACGGGCGCCGGCACGCTGCCGATCGCGGCGCTCACCGCCGGGACGCGCACGGTCGAGGACACGGTGCTGACCGGCAACCTGGTCATGACCGGCGGCACGCTGGAGCTCGCCGCCGGCCAGACGCTGCACGTGCAGGGCAACGCCGACCTCTTCGGAGGCACGTTGGGGTGGCTCGGCATCGCGCCGGCCGGCGATGGGACGCTCGACGTCGACGGCGACGTCACCTGCCAGGTGCAGGCGGGCGCCACGAACGCGAGCGCGCTCCTCCGCTGCGGGGGCGACTGGGCCTCGGACGGCACCTTCGCGCCCGCGAGCGGGACGGTTGAGCTCGACGGCACCGGGCTCCTGACCGCCGCCGCGCCGGGGTTCGACCCGACCTTCGCCGACCTGCGCGTGCTGGGCGGCACGCGCACGCTGGCGGGCGACATGACGCTCTCCTTCGATCAGCTCATCGTCGCGAGCGGCGCCGAGCTCGCCGCGAACGGCACTGATGTGACGTTCCCCGGCGGCCCGGTCTCGCTGCTCGGCGCGCTGAGCCTGGGCGTGGACACGCGGCTCGCACTCGGCGCGAGCGTCGACCTGATCGTGGCCGCCACCGGCACGCTGTCGGCCCGCGGCGCGCTCGGCGCCCCGGCGGTGATCGCCGGCAGCGCCGGGGGCGGGTACTCGCTGAGCGTCGACGGCACGCTCGACGCCAAGCACTTCCGCTTCGAGGACGTCGGGCCCGCGGGCGTGGTCGTGACCGAGACCGCCGCGATCGCCGAGCTCGCCGTCGGAGCCTTCGCGTCGCCGTCCCCGCAGGCGGCGTCGACGCTGCTCGACATCCGTCGCCCGGCCCCCACCGAGCTGCGCTACGTCGACTTCGAGGACGCGGGCGGCGTCGGCACCTACAACGTCACGACCCTCGGCGGCTCGACGATCCTGATCACCGAATCCGACGGCGGCTTCGCCGGCGCGGGCTTCGAGCTCGACCCACTGAACCTCGTCACCTGGGTCGACCAGCCGACCGTCGTGACCGACTTCACGGCGACCGCGAGCCCCGACCGCGTCAGCCTCGCCTGGACCTCGACGGCCGAGGTCGACCTGGAGGCCTGGGTGATCGAGCGCGCCACCGCGCCCGGCGGCCCCTTCGCCGAGCTGGTCGAGCTGGCGCCGATCGGCCCCTCGACCTACGGCTTCGAGGACCTCTCGGTGGTCTCGATGCAGCCCTACTTCTACCGCCTGCAGGAGCGCAAGGACCACGGCGAGCTGGGGCTGCTCGGCGAGGCCAACGCCACGCCCTGGAGCTCCGGACTGCCGCCGACGGTGCTCACCGTGGGGCCTTCCGGCGCCTTCGCCGATCCCGCGAGCGCCATCGCCGCCGCCTTCCCCGGCGCGGTGCTGCTGATCGAGCCAGGCACCTATTCCGCCTTCACCGTCACCGGCGCCGGCATCGGGACGCTGCGCATCTACGGCGACGGCACCGGCCCGGTCGTCATCGACACGAGTCTCGCGCCGGTGACGATCCAGAACCTCGGCGGGCTGGACGTGGTCGAGCTGAGCGATCTCACCATCGGCGACCCGGCCTCGCCCAACGCCGGGATCGAGGTGTTGAACTGCACCGGCCTGGTCGTGCTCGACGAGCTGGTCGTGGAGGGCGGCGCGTCGCAGCCCGGCCTGCTGCTGCAGAGCTCGCTGCGCGTCGCCGTGCAGCGCTGCACGGTCGCCGGCGCTCCGGGCGCGAAGCTGGAGTCGAGCTCCGGCGCCGTCTTCGGCCGCGGCGCGCTCGACGAGATCGACGTCAGCGGCTTCTCCTTCGCACGGCTCGCCGAGCTCGCGCCGGCCCAGACCGTCGAGGCCGGCTCCAGCCTCACCTTCTTCGGCGGCGTGCACGCCGACGTCGACGCTCCGGAGCTGGTGCCGCTGGGGGTGGGCTTCACGCTCAACCTCGACGGCGAGCCGGGCGGGCTCTACGGCCTGGCCTTCTCCTCCCAGCTAGCGTGGTTCGATCTCCCGAGCCCGCCGTGGGAGATGGTCGCGCTGCTCAACCTCGCCCAGGCGCCGCTGCTCGCGACCGGCGTGCTGCTCGGGCCGACGGCGCTCAACCTGCCGCTGCCGGCGGACGGCGCGATCTTCGGTGCGACGCTCCCGCTGCAGATGGTGGTCGTCAATCCGATCACGGCGAAGTTCCGCTGGTCGAACGTCGCCTCGATCGTGCTGGGGAACTAGCCCGAAGTCGTGAGGGCTCCGGACTAGCCGGCTACATCCGCTTCAGCGCGTCGAGCGTCGCCTCGGCGGCCTTGGCCTCGCCCGTGCTCGGCTGCTCGATGAGCGCGAGGCCGAGGTACAGCACGCGCAGGAAGGCCTTGGCGTTCTGCCTTCCCGCGAACCAGATCGGGTCGAGCCCGCCGGCCTGGCGCGCGCCCGGACGGGCGCCGGTCAGCCGCTTCAGCGCGCCGTCGAGCGCCGCCGGATCGAAGTCTTCACGGGAGATGACCGCATAGGCGGCGGCGGCGAAGCGCTCGTCCTCGCCGTGCGCGAAGGCGTAGCCCTCGGTGTCGATCAGCCGGCCGGCGATGCCCTCCAGCAGATCGGCCTGCTCCTCGGGCAGGAGGTGCTGCGAGCGGCCCAGGAACTTGAGCAGATCCGCGGTGTGGGCCGCGGAGTGGAACCAGCCGGCCTCCGCCTCCCAGCCGCGCAGATCGCGCTCGGCCTCGAGGTAGGAGAGCGCCGCCTGCAGCAGGTCCTCGAAGCCCTCGCGCTCGAGGAACGGCTCCGCGTTGTCGCGCGCGGCCAGGAGCGCCAGGCACAGGGCCGAGAACGAGCGCAGCAACACCGTGTCGTCCCCCACGCTGCCGATGGCGTAGTCGAGGTTGGCCGCCCACAGGTCCATCAGGTCGAGCATCTCGTCGCCCGTCAGCCGTCCGTCGCGGAGGATCCACGTGGCGGAGATCGTGTAGGCCAGCTCGTCGCGCAGCTCGGGGTCGCGCGCGCCCAGGTGTTGCGAGAGCTCGCGGATCAGCCCGGAGGGCGACTCGTCCTCGGGCACCGCGTAGGCCGACGCGACGATCCCGCGCCAGAACTCGATCGGGCGCTCGGGCGAGGTGCCAGGCGCCTGCTGCGACGCGGCGGCCCCCCCGTCGGCGGGCGCGGAGGCGAGGGCGAGCGGAAGGAGAAGCGCTAGGGAGGCCTGCATCGCCCCAGGCTAGCCCGCACGCTCGCCCGTCCCCGCGGCGATCCGCCGATTCGTGAACCCCACCCCGGGCGCGGCGGGGTTTCTATGCTCGGAGACCCGTGTTGAACCCCTCCTGGGAGCAAGAGCTGCTGGCGCATCAGGGCTTCCTGTTGCGCCTGGCACGCCGCCTCGCCGCCGACGAGGCGGCGGCGGAAGACCTGGTGCAGGACGCGCTCGTGCGCGCGCTGGAGCGTCCGCCGGAGCGGCGCGACGCGCCCCGCGCGTGGCTCGCGACCGTGCTGCGCCGCGTCGCCGGGCGGAGCGCGCGTACCCACGCCCGCCGCGCGCGTCGCGAGCGGTCGGCGGCGCGCACGGAGGCGACCGCCGGCTCGCTCGCGGAGGTCGACGAGCGCCTCGACGCGCACGCCTCGCTGCTGGCCCAGCTCCGGCGCCTGCCGACGGGCGAGCGCCAAGCGCTCTTCCTGCGCTACGGCGAGGACAAGTCGCCGGTCGACATCGCCGCGCAGCTCGACGTCTCGACCGAGACGGTCAAAACGCGCCTGCGCCGCGGCCGCGAGCGGCTGCGCGCGATGCTCGACCAGCGCTACGGCGACCGCTCGACCTGGGCGGCGCTGCTCGCGCCCGGACCGGCCGCGGGCTCCACCCTGGGCACGACCGCAACCGTCCTCGGCAAGGGAGCCGCGATGAGCACATTGGCGAAAGTCGGAGGCGCCGTCGCCGCGGCGGCGCTCGCAGTCCTCTGGGTCGCGGGGCACGCGCAGGGCCCGGCCCCCGCCCCGGACCACGGAGAGCGCGGCGCGCCGGCGCG
>JBCCGI010000121.1:0-19289 GCA_039029355.1 Planctomycetota bacterium | reverse complement strand
TTGGAGATGTGGTGCTTGGCCGCGACGACGTCCTTGCGAGCGGCGTCACGCGAGCGCGTCAGCGTGCGCAGTGCCTCGAGCTCGGGCGTAGGCGGCCGGGCCGCGGTGAGCTGACCGCCGCGGAGGAAGACCGCAAGGCGCTCCGCATCCAAGCGGTCGGTCTTGCGGCGCTCCCCGGGGAGCACCGGGATACGGCTGGGCGCAGCGACCAGGCAGTCGACCCCCAGCTGGGTCAGCTGGCGCCAGAGCACGAAGCCCGTGCAGCCAGCCTCGTAGACCGCGTGGAGCGATCCACGCTCCTGCAGCTGCCGGATGACCCGCCGGATCTTCGGGGCGTCGTTTGCGATTCGGCGAACAGGCTCGGGGCGCTCGGCCCCAAGCGGAAGGACGGCGATCGACAGGGTGTCTTGATGGGCGTCGATGCCAACGAACAGGCAATCGGTATCCTGGACCACGGCTCGGTCTCCTCGATTCAAGGACGTGAAGACATCGCACACCGCGTGCACGACCTGCCCTAGGTCTGCCCGCTGTGGATAGGCCTGGCGAGAGCCTGGCAGCCCACGAGTGCTAGGGAGACCGGGCCTCCATAGCGTCTAGCGACGCCCCGGCGGTTGCCCCGAGCGCTCGGCTTCGCGGCCCGTCCGTGCAGCCGGGCGCGTTCTCAGCGGAGCCGACCGGCCACGTCTGCGCGCTACAGATCCTGTTCCGCCTGCACGGCTCCGCGGAAGCGGAGTGCGTCCACGGCTTCCTCTCGCTCGAGGGCTCTGGCCTTCCGCCCGTCGTTCCGCGGTCACCGCGCTAGGCGGTGCACTTCACCTACAGCAGCGGCTGAAACTCCGGACGCCCGCGCAGGATGTCGAGGTCCGAGTTCTTCAGCAGCTCGCTCTGCAGGTAGTACCCGCGCACCTGCGCTTCCTTGATCGCCTTGATCGCGCCGTCGACGTCCTTCAAGAGGGCCTCGACGCACGCCGTGTGGAACCACGTGTACGCGTCGCGCGGCGCGATCTCGCGGGCGCGGTTGACCTCCTCGCGGGCCTCGTCGTTGAGGCCCATGCGCGCGAGCAGCAGCGCCAGGTGGATGCGGGCCTCCTGGTCGTCCTCGTGGTCTTCGAGGTGCTTGCGCGCGACCGACTTGCCCTTGTCGGCGACCTGGATCGCCTCGCGGTAGCGGTCGAGCTTCTGCAGCACGCCGAAGAGGTGGTCGTAGGAGCCGATGTGGGTCGGCTTGAGCGCGATGGCGCGCTGGAGGAGCGGCGAGGCGTCCTGGAAGTTGCCCAGGCGGCCGAGGAGCGCGCCCAGCAGGCGGTGGGCGAGCCACTCCTCGTGGTCGATCTCGATCGCGACGGTGTACTCGCGCTGGGCCTCGGCGGAGTTGCCGGTCAGGGCGTAGGCGAACCCGAGCGAGGTGTGCGCCTCGGCGCAGTTCGAGTCGAGCGCGAGCGCGTACTGCGCCTCTTCGCGCGACTCGCGCAGGAACGAGCGGTCGCCGTCCCAGTAGAGGAACTTGCGCACCAGCGCCTCGGCTTGGCCGGCGTGGGCGAGGGCGTAGGTCCCGTCCGCGTCGACCGCCGCGCGGAAGCTCGCCATCGCCTTCATCAGGTGCAGCGACGTCCCGCGGTGCAGGATCTCGTGCGCGCGGTGGGTCAGCTTCTCGGCCAGCCCGCGGTCGCGATGCTGCATCACGACGTCGGGCTCCAGGCCGACCTCGCTGAGGGTCTTGCGCACCGAGCGCGCGAGCGAGCCAACGATCTTGCCCTGCAGGCTCCACTCGTCGCTGTCGGTGTGCTCGATGCTGTCGGCGACGATCTGGTGGCGCTCGGCGGTGCCGTTGCCGTGGACCTTCTCGACGGTGTACTTGAGCGTCGCGTTGAGGCCTTCGAGGTCGAGCTCGCTGCGCACCACGTAGAAGCTGGTGCGGTCCTGGGCGAGCTGGCCGTTGTCTTCCAGCGTGATCTCGAGCTCGGTCGAGCGCGTGAGCTCGGAGAACAGGTCCTTGCGCACCGCGCCGGCGAAGTCGCCGCTGACGCCGCCGGGCGTGGCGATCGGCGCGAGGAACATTCGCCCGCGGATGTTGGCCGGGCGCTCGGGCGCGTCCTGCAGCCGCATCCCTTCGGAGACCGCGAGGAGCGCTCCGTGGGCCTCGTTGCCGTCGCGGAAGCGATCCTCCTTCGAGCGCTGCAGGCACTTCATCAGGAAGTCCGACAGCTGGGAGGGGAGCCCCGAGCGCACCTCGTGCGGATCCTTCGGCTTGGATTCGAGGATCGACATGCACACCTCGGGAAAGGTGCGCCCCGGGAAGGCGAGCTGCCCGGTGAAGGCGTGGTAGAGCACCGAGCCGAGCGCGAACACGTCCGCGCGCACGTCGAGGTCGTCGCCGAGCACCTGCTCGGGCGCCATGTAGAGCACGGTGCCGACCAGCATGCCGTCCTGGGTGATGCTGGACTCGCCGGTGCTGCGGCAGATGCCGAAGTCGAGCAGCTTCACGCTCGCGTCCGGCAGCACCATGATGTTCGCCGGCTTGAGGTCGCGGTGGATCAGGCCGTTCCTGTGCACCAGCCCGAGCGCGTGGGTGACCTGGAGCGAGAGGCGCAGGCCCTCCTCGTACCCGAGCGGCCGTTCCTTGATGATCTGGTCGAGCGTGCGGCCCTCCAGGAACTCCATCACGATGTACGACGTGCCGCGGTCCTGGCCGTAGTCGTACACCGTCGCGATGTTCGGGTGCGCGAGGTTGCTGGTGTGCTTGGCCTCGCGCTCGAAGCGCTCCTTGGCCGCCGGGTCGAACTCGACGTGCGGGCGTAGGATCTTCAGCGCGACGGTCCGCCCGAGGCGGACGTCGGTGGCGCGGAAGACCTCGCTTTGGGGGCCTTCGCCCAGCCGGTCTTGCTCCGGGTCGAACTCGAAGTGCGAGAAGCGCATGCGGGTTGGGTCGCAGGATGGGACGACCCTCGATCCGTTCTATTCTACTGGTGAGCCCGGGTTTCCCTTGGCATCGTTGGGGGATGGCTCCGGCGGCACCCAGCGAGAAGGAACCGCGCCCCGTCGCGGGCCCGGTCGCCTTCGAGGAGGGCGACTTTCACGCCCTCTCCGAGGGCCTGTGCAGGAATCCTGACTACAACGATAGGAGACTCCTCGCCCGAAGGAAGCTCCTGGCGCTGGGCAAGCGCGCCGTGGCGCGGATCAAGACGGAGGAGGGGACCGCGCTCGACAGCCGCACCAGCCTCCACAACCCGAACACCTTCAACGGCATGCGGGTGCGGCGGCTGTGGGCCTATCTGACCCGCGCGAAGGCCGAGAAGCGCAAGCTGCGCTCGATCCTCGGGGCCGAGCTCGCGAAGGACCTCGACTCGGCCTACCGCAACGCGTACCTCTGCGTGGCGCTCGAGGCCGAGGCGCTGGAGGTCAGCCTGCGCATCCATCCCGACGCCTGGTACGACGGCCAGAACCTGAAGAACCGCTGCGAGCGCGAGGGCGTCCAGGCCTGGCTGGGGCTCCTGAACGAGCTGCCGGGCTACTTCCTGCGGCTCCACGACTGGAAGGGCGAGTGGCGCTGCGGCGAGCTGACCGGCGGCCGGCTGGAGGAGTTCCTCGGCAGCTGGACTCCCGGCGAGCACGCCCTGGCGGTCGAGCGGCGCTGGCCGGCTCCGGCGGGCAACCGCGGGGCGGTGCTCGACGAGGGCGTCCCGGAGGCCGTGATCGACGAGCTGGCGCGACTGGTTCCGCTCTACCGCTTCTGCGCCTGGTCGGACGAGAGCAGCTTCCTCTTCAGCTCGGACTAGTCGCGAGAGGCCCGCGCATAGCCGCGCGGGTACGAGCGGCCGCGAAACGGCACAGTAGGCGCCCCCGGCGCGCGACGCGCCGGGGATTTCCGGCTAGACTCTTCGGCCCTCTATGCCGACCGTCCTGATCCCCAAGGAAACCGTGCCCGGCGAGACCCGGGTCGCAGCCACCCCCGAAACCGTCAAGCGCTACGCCAAGGCAGGCCTCCAGATCGAGGTCGAGGCCGGAGCGGGCGCATCGGCCGGCGTGCTCGACGAGCAGTACCAGGCCGCGGGGGCGAGCATCGTCGAGGCGCTGAAGGGCTGGGGGGCCGCCGACCTGGTCTTCAAGGTCCAGCCGCCCACCCCGGACGAGGCCAAGCGCCTCAAGAAGGGCGCGCTCCTGGTCTCGGTGATCCTCCCGATCGCCAACCTCGAGACCGTGACGGCCCTGCGCGAGGCGGGGGTGACGACGCTCGCGCTCGACCTGGTGCCCCGCATCAGCCGCGCGCAGTCGATGGACGTGCTGTCGTCCCAGGCGACCGTCGCGGGCTACAAGGCGGTGCTGCTCGGGGCGAGCCACCTGTCCAAGCTGTGCCCGCTGCTGATGACCGCCGCCGGCACGGTGCCGCCGGCCAAGGTGGTCGTCTTCGGCGCCGGCGTCGCCGGGCTGATGGCGATCGCGACGGCGCGCCGTCTGGGCTGCGTGGTCGAGGCCACCGACGTGCGCCTGGCCGCCAAGGAGCAGGTCGAGAGCCTCGGCGGCCGCTTCATCGACGTCCCCGGCATGGAGGACCTCGAGGACGAGCACGGCTACGCCAAGGAGGCCACGCCGGAGTTCCTCGCGCGCCAGCGTGAGGAGGTCGCAAAGCGCGTTGCCGAGGCCGACCTGGTCATCACCACGGCCCAGATCCCCGGCCGCAAGGCGCCGATGCTGGTGCCCGAGGAGACCGTGCGCACCATGCAGCCCGGCGCGGTGATCGTCGACATGGCGGTCGAGTCCGGCGGCAACTGCGCCCTCAGCCAGCTGGGCGAGGTCGTCGAGGCGAACGGCGTGAAGATCCTGGGGCTGGGGAACCTGCCGGCGACGGTGCCGCTGCACGCCTCGGAGCTCTTCGCCAAGAACATCCACTCCCTCGCCAAGCTCTTCCTCAAAGAGGAAGGCAAGGTCGAGCTGGACTGGGAGGATGAGGTCCTCGCCGGCTCCCGGCTCACCCACGACGGGGAGGTCCATCACCAGCCGACGGCCGACGCCCTCGCGGAGCACTCGTCATGATGTCCGGGTTCGCTATTCCCACGGTCGCGGCCGCGGCGCAGGAAGGCGGCGGAGAGCCGCTTCCGTTCCTGATCATCGGGATCTGGATCCTGCTGCTGGCGGTCTTCGTCGGCTTTGAGCTGATCACCAAGGTCCCGCCGACCATCCACACCCCGCTGATGTCGGGCGCGAACGCGATCAGCGGCATCACCATCGTCGGCGCGCTCTACTGCGCCGGGACGGGCTACGGCGGCCTCGGGCAGTTCTTCGGCTTCCTCGCCATCACGATGGCGACCGTGAACTGCGTCGGCGGGTTCCTCGTCACCGACCGCATGCTCAAGATGTTCGGACAGCGCGGGAAGAAGAGCTGACTCGATGACTCTCGGCCTCCTCGCGATCTCCTCCTCGGTCGAGCAAGTGGTCTACATGGCCGCTGCGCTCTGCTTCATCTTCGGCCTGAAGCGCCTGTCGGGCGTGAAGACCGCCCGCTCGGGCAACGCCTTCGCGGCGCTCGGGATGGCGCTGGCCGTGATCATCACGCTGGGCATCGTCGCCGACGTCAGCTGGTTTGTGCTGATCGGTGGCGTCGCGGTCGGCACGGCCATCGGTCTCGCGCTGGCGACGCGCGTGCAGATGACGGCGATGCCCGAGCTCGTCGCGCTCTTCAACGGGCTCGGCGGCGCGGCGTCGGCGTTCGTCGCGTTGGCCGAGGTCGCGCGCTTCTCGGGCCGCCTCTCGGAAGAGGGGGCGACCGCCGGCTCGCTGTCGGGCCTCGGCGGTGCGGACCTGGCGGTGGCCATCGGGCTCTCGGTGCTTATCGGCTCGGTGACGCTGTCGGGCAGCCTGATCGCCTTCGGGAAGCTCTCGGGCAAGATCTGGAAGAACCGCTTCGGGCCGATCGGGTCCCAGGCGGTCAACCTGGCGACCGCGGCGGTGTGCGTGCTGCTCGTGGTCTGGGCCGGCTTCATGGCGTCGTCGTCCGGGGCGGTCCTCTCCGCGCACCTCCTGCTGGTGGTCGCGGCGCTCGTGCTCGGGATCGGGCTCGTGATGCCGATCGGCGGCGCGGACATGCCCGTCGTGATCTCGCTGCTGAACTCCTACTCGGGGCTCGCGGCGGCGGCGACCGGGTTCGTGCTGCAGAACAACCTGCTGATCATCGCCGGCTCGCTGGTCGGAGCGTCGGGCCTGATCCTGACGCAGATCATGTGCAAGGCGATGAACCGCTCGCTGCCCAACGTGCTGTTCGCGACCTTCGGCGAGGAAGAGGGCGGCGGCGGCAAGGACGAGGGCTACACCGGCGTCAAGTCCTCGGGCGCCGAGGAGTGCGCGCCGATCCTCGACGCCGCGCGCTCGGTCATCATCGTGCCCGGCTACGGCCTCGCGGTCGCGCAGGCCCAGCACAAGGTCCGCGAGATGGCCTCGATCCTCGAGGGCAAGGGCGTCGAAGTGCGCTACGCGATCCACCCGGTCGCGGGCCGCATGCCGGGGCACATGAACGTGCTGCTGGCCGAGGCCGACGTGCCCTACGAGCAGCTCTTCGACCTCGACCAGATCAACGCCGAGTTCCGCAACGCCGACGTCGCGATCGTGCTCGGCGCGAACGACGTCTGCAACCCGGTCGCCAACGACGACCCGACCTCGCCCATCGCGGGCATGCCGGTGCTCAACGTCTGGGACGCGCAGACGGTGATGGTGGTCAAGCGCTCGCTGTCGGCCGGCTACGCGGGCATCAAGAACCCGCTCTTCGAGGCCGACAACACGCTGATGCTGTTCGGCGACGCGAAGAAGATGGTCGAGGACCTGGTCACCGAGCTGCAGGAGCTCTAGCGCGTAGCGCGGGCGCGCGGGCCTCTAGCCCGCGCCCGCCCGCCTCTTCCGCTCGTGACGGCTCGGGCCTAGATGCCCTCCCCGAAGCGGGGGCCGTCGCTGGGAGCCTTGGCCGGACGCGCGGATTCGCGGCCGCGCTGCGGCTTGGCGCTCTGCTTCGGGCGCGAGCTCTTCGGCTTCTTGGCCGGCGCCGCGGCCTTCGATGCCTTGGCGCCCTTGGCCGGCGGGCTGGTCGACGAGCGCTTGGCGCCCTTGGCCGGCCGGCTCGCCGCCGACGACTTGGATCCCTTCGAGCCTCTCGACCCTCGCGAGGCCTGGGCGCCCTTCGTCCGGGAGCGCCGGCCCCTCCCGCGTGACGACCCGCGTGGCTCGCGGGCTTCGTCCGACCCGTCGATGTTGCGCCGGTCGACACTGCGTCCATCGATGGTGCGAACGGGGACGCGCTTGCCGAGGTGCCGCTCGACCGCGCGCACCGCGGCGTCGTCGTCCGGCGTCGCGAACGTGAAGGCCTTGCCCGTCAGCCCCGAGCGGCCCGTGCGGCCGATGCGGTGCGTGTAGGCCTCGGGCGTGCCCGGCATGTCGAAGTTGATCACGTGCGACACGCCGGCGATGTCGAGCCCGCGGGCGGCGATGTCGGTCGCCACCAGGATCTTGAAGCGGCCGTCGCGGAAGCCCTGCAGCGCGCGCTCGCGCTGGCCCTGGGACATGTTGCCCTGGAGAGCCACGGCCGAGCGGCCGCCGCGGGCGAGCCGCTCGGCCAGCCGCTTCGCGCGCCGCTTGGTGCGCAGGAAGACGACCGCGGAGCGGAAGCTCGGGTCGGACAGCAGCCGCTGCAGCGCGTCCGACTTCTGGTCCTCGCGCAGGCGGCAAAGCGAGTGGTCGATGGTCTCGGCGGGGCGCGAGTGGCCCAGCTCGACCACCGCCGGCTTGTGCAGGATCCCGTCGGCCAGGCGCCGCACCTCGCGCGGCATCGTCGCCGAGAAGAACAGGTTCTGGCGCCGTTGCGGCAGCGCCCTCAGGATCCGCCGGACGTCGGGCAGGAAGCCCATGTCGAACATGTGGTCGGCCTCGTCGAGCACGAGTACCTCGACGTGGTCGAGCCGCAGCGCGCCGCGCGACAACAGGTCGAGGAGCCGGCCCGGGCACGCCACGACCACCTCGGGAGCGCGACGCCGCAGCTCGCGCTCCTGGCGGCCGATCGGAACCCCGCCGAAGACCACCGCGGCGCGGGTCGGCGTGTACTGCGCCAGCCGCTCGAACTCGGCGTGCACCTGGGCCGCGAGCTCGCGCGTGGGCGTGATGACGAGCGCCCTGGGAGCGCGTCGCGCGCCCTTCAGCAGGCGCTGCAGAACGGGCAGCGCAAAGGCCGCGGTCTTACCGGTGCCGGTCTGGGCCAGGCCGAGCACGTCGCGCCCCTCCTGGGCCGGCGGGATCGCTTTGGCCTGCACGGGGCGCGGCTCGTCAAAGCCGCAGTCCACCAGGGCGCGGTGCAGCTCCTCAGGGAGCTGGAATCGTTGGAAGCCGGACGCTTGGGCGCCGGCGATCGCTTGCTGGGAGATAGGAGTCTCGCTTACAGCGCGGCCGCGCGATGGGGAGCGGGCGAGCGCCAAGAACCGCGCCGGATCGGCAGTGGGGGGGGACGGTCACGAGGGAGGCGGCGCCTATCGCCCCCTGCCGGGGCGTACCTGCCGCGCCGCTGGCTGCCGAGGCAGCCCTTGGAAAAAGGGCACCGCGCCCTGCGCGGAAACCCTACTCGAACTCGACCATGGGGCCTCGGCCGCGGCGACGCCACCCGAATCTTCGGAAAAACCGCCCGCGGCCGGACGGTGGGGGGCGGTCGCCTCTCCTGTCGGGCTCCCCTGGGGCTTCGGACCTTGGGCGAGGCGGGCTGGGGCAGGAGGTCGGGAGGTGGGCCGTACCGCGGTCCCGTGGCTCGCTAGCGCGCCGCCAGCTGACCGTCCCGCCACTCCTCGATCATCCGCTGGCGCACGGGCCAGATGCTGCGCAGGCGCACCAGGCTGCCGTCGGAGCTGCGGAGGCACGGGTTGACGTGGTAGAGCAGCTCGCGCGTGGACAGCTCGTCGTAGTTCTCGCGGAAGAACGACGCGACGGTCTCGGCGAACATCTCCGGCTGCATCATCAGCAGTTGCCGCGTCTCGGCCCGCCCGAACATCTCGGACAGGAGCCCGGGCTCAAAGGCCTCGGGGTCGAGCTCGGCCGCGGCCATCAGCTGCTCGGTGGGGATCACCTCGTGCCCATCCTCGCCGGCGACGAGGCAGAGCGTGTGTAGGCCGTCGAAGCCGTGGCGCTCGACGATGCGCGACACGATCATGTAGGCCAGGCCGTAGAACGGCTCGGGCAGCTCGCTCCAGCGGTCGCGCAGCTCGGAGCGCGACAGCGACAGGAGCTCCACCACGTCGACCTTGGCGACCTCGTCGACCACCGAGAGCCGCATCGGCGTCTCGACCCAGCTGCGGCGCTCGCCGTCGGGCGGGTGGTAGGCGAGGCGGAAGAGCACGCCGCCGAAGAAACCGCTCGAGGTGAACAGCCGGTGGGCGCGGATGCGCTGCGCGTGCTCGGGGTTGAGCTCTTCGGCGACGACGTCGCCGAGGCCCTCCTCGAGGATGCCGGGCAGCGGCGCCCAACTCCTGTCGACCAGGGCGTGGACCAGCTCGTGGGCCAGGTACCAGGAGAGCTCGCCGTCCTCCAGCAGGTGGATGCGCTTGGCCTTGAACTCGCCCGCCAGCAGCGTGAAGCCCTTCACGCCCTTGGCGCGCTCGCCGTGGCGCGTGCTGCGGAGCACGCTCTGGACCCAGACGTCGATCTCGCGGTCGAGGGTCCCGGGCAGCTCCTCACGCAGGCGCGGCGCGAGGTCGGCGAGCATCTCGGCGACCTCCTCGGCCTTGTCCTCGGACTCGGCGCGCACCAGCCCGAAGGGCGTGTCCACCGCGACCGGCGGCGGGGGAGCCTGGCACGCTCCGGCGAGCAGCAGGGCGAAAACGAATGCCGAAGCGCGCGCGATCATCTTCGCCACAAGCAGTTCGTTGAAGAAGTCCCGGCCCTCAGGAGGCCGTACGAATTCGTCGTGGCAAGGCGCGCCGACGACGCGTATCCGCTGCGATACTCGGAGGAGGTGCAACGCCGCCACGGCGGATTCGGGCGGTCTCCTGAGGGCCGGGACTTCTTCAACGGACTGCTAGGATAGGCCAGGATCCGGCCCGATCCCGTAAATCATGGGCTCGAAACCGCCGCCTTTTCGGCGTGGGTTTCGGGCTGGAGCTGCTGGTAGTCCTCGCTGTAGTCGTCGGAACCCGGGTCACGCTGGCCGGTGAGGCGCACGTAGACGTCGTAGAGCTTCTGCTCGATCGGGAAGGTGTACTGCGCGTTCTTCAGGCGCCAGCCGGCGATCTTCGAGAGCATCTTCCGCATCCACAGCGGGCCCTCGGTGACGTGCATGTCGTAGATCGCGGCGGTGTTGTTGTAGTGCCGCCACGTCTCGCGGATGTCTTCGGGCAGCGGCGTGTTCTGCGCGTTGTACTTGTACTCGAAGCACTTGCCCCACTCGTCGAAGTCCTTCGGCGGCTCGTAGCCGAGCTTGATCGCGCGGTCGAAGTCCTCGGTGCCCGGGATGGGGCGGAAGGGGTAGACCTCGGAGCCGGCGATCGGGTAGGCGTGCTTGACGACCGACGCTTGGCGCAGCGTCTCGGCCATCGAGTTCCGATCCTCGCCCGGGTACCCGATGATCCAGAAGGTGCCCGGCACGATGTTCCGGTTGGCGAGCTTGCCGATCGCTTGGGGGATGTGATCGATCTTGATCTTCTTCTTGATGTGCTCCTGCATCTCCTTGGTGCCGGCTTCGGCGCCGAGCCAGAGGAGATGGCACTTGGAGGCCTCCAGAAGATCGAGCGTGTCCTCCTTGTAGCGCATGATCGTTTCGATCTCGATCGTGCCGTTCCAGTGGATCGGCACGTCGAGCTCGACCATGTGCTGGCAGAACTCCTTCGTGCGCTTCTCGGCGACGCCGAAGTTGGCGTCCTGGAAGCGCAGCACGTCGAACTTGAAGCGCTGCTGCAGCTCGGCGATCTCCTCGGCCAGCTGCTTGCCCTGGACCGCCTTCCAGCGGCGGCCGGTGACCAGCGGCGAGCAGCAGAAGGTGCACGGCTCGGGGCAGCCGAACGAAGAGAAGTAGCTGAAGCCGCGCGGCGGGTTGTCCGGCGTCCACTTGCCCGGCAGCGGGAAGCGGTGGCGCACCTTCAGCTTGGTCGGCTTGACCTGGAGCTCGGCGTACTTCTCGTAGTCGAGCAGCTCCCAGGGGACGCGCTCCAGCTTGTCGAAGCCCACGACCTCGCGGTGGTCGGTCTGGATGATCTTGCCGCCGCGCTTGATGACCAGGCCGGGCACCGACGCGAGGTTCTCGCCGCAGTCGAGCGCCTGCACGACCTCGCGGAAGGTGAGCTCGCCCTGGCCGATGCCGACCGCGTCGGCGATGCCGTGATCGAGGTACAGCTCGGGGATGACGCTGGGGAACCAGCCACCCCAGATGATCGGCAGGTCGGGGTAGCGCTCGCGCACCGCCTTCGCGACGACGTAGCCGTCGTAGACCTGGTAGCCGAGGATGCACGAGCTCGCGAAGCACAGCGCGCCGTCGCAGGCCTCGAGCACCCTCTCGATGTAGTCGGGGTCGACCATCGCGTCGACCATCACCACCTCGTGCCCGTCGGCGACGGGGCCGCTGGCGATCTGGAGCAGCTCCAGCGGCAGGAGGTCTGCGCTGAAGGCCTCGCCTCGCGTCGGGTCGGCGCGGTGCGGCAGGAAAAGGACGATCTTCTTCTTACGCTGCTGGATCACGATTGGGCCGCGTGTGGGGTGACTCCGGAGGTGCGGTCGAGCTGAATCTGATCCTCCTGCGTCTGCCCGGTGAGGCGGACGTAGAGATCGAAGAGCTTCTGTTCGATGGGGAAGGTGTAGACCCCGTTCTTCAGGCGCCAGCCCGAGATGTGCTTCATCAGCTTGAGCACCGCGCCGGAGCCCTCGGTGACCAGGCCGTCGTAGAACGACGAGGTTGAGCCGTAGCGGCGCCAGCGCCAGACGATGTCGTCGGGGAGGCGGACGTCGTCGACCTCGAGCTTGTACTCGAGGCAGCCGCCCCACTCCTCGATGCTGGTCGGCGGCTTGTAGCCGTGCTCGAGCGCGAGGCGGAAGTCCTCGCTGCCGGGGATCGGGCGGAACGGGAAGATGTCGGACGCCGAGCCGGGGAAGCGGTGCTTCATCTGCGCCGCGAGATCGATCGTCGCGAGCATCGAGTCGCGTTCCTCGCCCGGGTACCCGATGATCCAGGTCGTGCCCGTCGTCAGGCCGCGCTCGTAGATGCGGCCCAGCGCCTTGGCGAGGTTGCCCTCCAGATCGATCTTCTTCTTGATGCGCTCCTGCTGCTCCTTCGAGCCGGCCTCGGCGCCGAGGATCACCAGGTGGCACTTCGCGTTGGCCATCAGGTCGCACGAGGCTTCCTTGTAGCGCGCGATCGTCTCGATCTCGTAGGTCGCGTTCCAGTGGTACGGGCTGCCGGCCTCGATCAGCGCTTCGCAGTACTCGTTCGAGCGCTTCTCGGCGACGCCGAAGTTGGCGTCCTGGAAGCGCACCAGGTTGAAGTCGAAGCGCTCGCGGCACTCCTCGAGGCGCTCGAACAGCTCCCTGCCGGGCAGCGCCTTCCAGCGCCGGCCGGTGACCTCCGGCGAGCAGCAGAAGGTGCACGGCTCGGGGCAGCCGAAGCTGGAGAAGTAGCTGAACATCCGGAGCTGCTTGCCGTGCAGCTCGGGCGGGTCGGGCAGCCGGTGGCGGATCTTGCTCTTGCCGGGGTTGTTCTGGAGCTTGACGTAGGCCTCGAAGTCGAGGAGCTCCCACGGCGTGTCGGGGAACGAGTCGAAGCCGACGATCGGGCGGTGGTCGGTGTAGTAGGGCTGGCCGTCGCGCAGCACGCAGGCGCCGGCGACCTCTTCGAGCGAGGCGCCGCTGTCGACCGCGCGCACGATGTCCGCAAAGGTCAGCTCGCCCTGGCCCAGGCCGACGATGTCCGCCAGCCCCTCGCGCAGGTACAGCTCGGGCTGGACGCTGGGGAACCAGCCGCCCCAGGCGATCGGCAGGTCGGGGTACTTCTCGCGTACCGCGCGGGCGACCATCGCGCCGTGAGTCACCTGGTAGCCGAGGATGCAGGAGCTCGCAAAGAGCAGCGCGCCGTCACACGCCTGGAGCACGCGCTCCAGATAGTTCTCGTGGATCATCGCGTCCACGAGTTCGATCTCGTAGCCCTCCCTGGCCGGGGCCGCCGCGATCTGCAGCAGCTCCAGCGGAAGCAGGTCGGGGCTCACCCGCACGCCCTCGCTCGGGTCGGCGCGGTGCGGCATGAAGAGAACGATGCGCTTCTTCTTGGTCTGGATCATCGGGAGGGGGGGCCGCGGCAGCCGCGCCGGCCGGCAGGTCCCCCGAAGGGGTCGTAACGGCGTGCCGAGGGGGCGGCCTCAAGGGTCCGGGCCAAAATATAACGTGGACTGGCGGTTCTGCCGCCGGCGGAGGCCTGGATCGGGGGGATTGGCCCCCTTCCTCCGCCCCACCGCGCTCGGCGGGCCCCCCGGGCGTCCGGAAACCGGAGGGGAGGAGGGGGCTTCCCGGGGGGCGCGGAGGCAGCTTCCGGGGCCCCTGGGGAGGCCTCCCGGCCCCCGCGCCCTAGTCCTTGCGGCCCACCTGGGCCCCGACCCACTCCTTCCAGGCCTGGTCGAACTGGGCGTAGGACATCCCGAGGCACTCCTTGAAGGCCTGCCGGTGCGCGTCCCGCAGGTTGGCCGAGTCGGCGTAGCCCTCAGGCGTCTTGCGCCCGTGGAGCTTGTCGTTCAGGCACGCGAAGCCGTCGGGGTGGGCCTGGATCAGGAAGTCGATCATCGACCAGGTCGCGAAGTGGTGGCGCAGTTCGAAGGCGGCGTAGCTCTGCAGCCCCATCAGCTCGGCCAGGCGCGGCGCGTCGCCCGCGGAGAGCAGCTTCTTCACCTCGGGGATCCACTTCGACTTGCGCGTCTCCTCCGCCAGCGCGCCCTCGGTCGAGTCGAAGGTGTTGTAGCGGGTCGTCACCTCGCGCTCCATGAAGTGCGCCAACCCCTCGTGGATCCAGAGCGGCGTGTCGTAGGAGTAGTGCTTGTAGCCGTCGAGCAGGTTGTGCGCGAGGTTGAACGCCAGGTGCCCGTGCAGGGCGGTGTCCTTCTTGAGGCTGCCCTGGTCCAGGTGGATGGTCACCGTGATCGTGTCGCGCGCGGGGTCGGTGACGTTCCAGCGCTGGGTGCGGCGGATGCTCAGGCCGAACTGCTCCTTGAGGAAGGCGACGTGCTCCGCTTCGCTCGTCAGAAGGAGCACCTCGTACTTCCCGCGTTGGCCGACGTAGGGGCCTTCGCCGGCGTAAGGCGTGCCCAGCACCCAGCGCGAGCCTTCGGCGGGGAAGAAGTCCTCGTCCTTCTGCATGATCTCGAGGAAGCGGTCCCACACCTTTTCGGAGCGCTGCGCGAAGAGGTGCAGCCGGAGCCACTCGTCCAGCACCTTGGCCTTCGGGTCGACGTTGGGCAGGACCTCGGCCAGCTCGGTCAGCTCGGCGCGGATCTTGTTCTTCTCCTTCTGCGGCACCTTGTAGGGCGCGAGCGCGAGGCCGATCTCGAAGTGCTCGGACTCGAGCCAGTACACGTCCGCGATCAGGAACCCGCCCACCGAAGCGGTGTCGTTGTCGGGCGCTCCGAACTCGAAGGGGCCGTGCCCGACGAGCCCGGCGCGCATCATGACGCCCGGGTCGTTGCCGCAGTACGGGCAGCTGGTCGGGTCGTTGCGGGCCTTCTTGTCCTGGGCTGCGAGCGGCGCGACCAGGGCGAGCAGCGCGAGGACGGCGAGCGCCGCGAGCCTAGACACGCGCCTGCCACTTCTTCGCCAGCTCGATCGCCTCGAACACCGGCAGCCGCTCCAGCGGCGGGTCGCCGTCGACGATCCCGCGCAGCGCGTTGATCGCTGCGATCCGCAGCGAGTTGTCGTTGTCCGCGAGGAACGGCTTGATGCGCGCCTTCGCGCCGTCGTCTCCGCAGCCGGCCAGCAGGCGCAGCGCGGCGATCTTCGCCTCGCGGTCGCCGCTCAGCTTGGCGCTGACGGCGCGCGTCGCGTCCGGCCCGCGCACGCCCTCGAGTGCCGCGCGCATGCGCGCGCCGTGCTTGCCCCAGGCCTTCCTCGCGCGCGCGTGAAGGTGCTCTAGCCCTTCCAGCGAGCCGGCCGCGGTGGTGGCGAGCGCGGCGGCGAGGTGCTCGCGGCGGTCGGCCTTCTCGGGCTCGGCGACCTTCCCCGCGCGCTGCAGCGCGCTCTCGGCGGCCTCGCGCGTGCCGGCGTCCGGGAAGCCCGCGACCCGCTCCAGCGTCCAGATCCGGACGGCCTGGGAGCGGTGCCCAAACTCCGCCGCCAGGAGCCGCGTGTGCGCCGCGCCGGTCACGGCGGCGAGCACCGCCTCGATCCGCGCCGCGGCGGCCTCGTCCTTCTCCTTGCCGAGCTTGACCAGGAGCTGCGGGGCCGCGCCCGCGCCCATCGCGACCAGCTCGGCGTGCGCCGATCGACCCATCTCCTCGGTGCGCGCCTTCCGCAGGCGCTCGATCTGGGTCTTGAGCCCCTTCTTGGCGTCCTTGGGGAGCTCGGGCCATGCCTCCAGGCGCTCGACGTCCTCGCGTTCCTGGCCCGCTTCGGGCGGCGCGAGGGCCCAGGGCGCGGCCGGGAGGAGGCACAGGGCGGCGGCGAGAGCGATCCGGTGGAGCATCATTCGTCCTTCTTGCGGCCGATCATGCGGTAGCGCAGGTCCTCGGGGACGAAGGGCTCATAGGCCGGGTCCACCACGATCAGGCGGACCGACGCGAGCGCCTCGTCGAGGTCCTTAGGCGCGAACCCGACCGGGAGATACGGGAATTCGACCACGCGGATCGAGAGCTCCTCGTCCGCCCCGCGCCGCTCGGAGTCCGAGCGTTCGATCAGCTGCACCAGCGCGAAGTGGCCCATGCGCTCGACGGGGTCGCTCCAGGCGCCCAGCTCAAGCTCGCGCGCGATCCCCCAATAAAAGAGGCGCAGGTCGCCCCAGTTGCCGCGGACCGCGTTGACGGGGCGATCCGCGGGCGGCTCGCCGCCGGCGTGGAGGGCGTCCGCGGTCGCGCGGCAGGCCGCCTCGGCCTCGGAGCGGGACTCGGCGTAGACCACGCCCAGGGCCGCGCGCGGCAACACCTGCGACTGCAGCGCCCGGCGGACGTGGTGCGAGCGCGAACGCTGCGGGTAGATCAGCGCCACGCGCGCGGCGGCCCGCTCGACCGCGGCGGCGGAGACCGGCTCGCCGCCGACCGCGAAGGCCGTGCCCGCCGGCCACGGGACCGGCGGCGGCGAGTCGTCGGGCGGAGCGCAGCCGGCCGCCGAAGCCAGCGCGAGGCCTGCGGCGAGCAACGTCGCCCCGAGCCGGCGCCCGCGCCTCATGCCGCTAGGAGCCCGTCCGAGTCTGCGCGGTTCGCGAGGCAGTGAGCATCGAGTTCGAATCAAGGAGCCTCGAGCCCCCCAGGGTTGGATGCCCTTGAGGGCCTCGAGGCGACGCGGAGTCGGGCTCGAGGATCGCTGCATTGCGGATCGCGAAGACTCGGACTGGCTCCTAGGCCTCCAGGCGCGCGTCGAACTGCTCGAGGAACGACAGTGCGCGCGTGGTCACGAACTCGTACGTGCGCTCGATGTTCCGCCCGATGCTCTCCAAGCCGCGTGCCACGATGGTCGGGCCGAAGGTGCCGTGGTTCTCGAGGAACGTCGAGCGCGGGTCGTTCGAGTAGGACTCGACCCGCAGCGAGAAGGCGAACGGCTCCTCCTGCGAGGGCGGGAACACCAGCCGCAGCCCGAGGAGCTGCGGATCGCGCCCGAAGGCCTCGGTCTCGGCCTCGAACCCGAACATGCCGCTCTTGAGGAAGGTCCGCGAGTCCGCGAAGTTACGCGGGTTGACCAGGGTGCGCACCACGACGCTCTGGGCGGTGAAGAGCTGCAGCCCGCGCAGCTCGGCGGCGCGCGCGACGACGGTGGCGATGCGGCTGGCGAAGCTGTCGACCGTCAGGCCCGAGAGCTCCTCGCGGAAGCGGATCCGGTCGGCGAGGAACTCGGCCGTCGAGGCGGCCCCGGGTTTGGTCACCGGGTTGGACAGGACCGCCCCCTGGGGCAGCGCGTGGAAGCTCTGGTAGGCCGGGTCCGGCCCCTGGAACATCTCGTTGTGGATGCGCTGGATCGGCGCCGGATCCGGGGTCTGGGGCGGATGTAGGAGCTCGCAAACGAAGGCGATGGTGCGCGGCGCGTAGTGCATGGGTGCTTCCGGCGGGCGCTGGGGGCCCTTGAGGCGGGCTCGGGGCGCTCCGGCAGGGGATAGTAGCACCGGGGCAGGGGTTCTTCTCCCCCGCGAACGGCGGTAGACTTTTCGCCCCTAATCGCGGCCGCAGCACGGCTTCCGGGCCGGTTCGAACACCGCGCTCACACCGCTGCGCCGGCACCGTAGGGACGGCGAACCCGGTCCCCGCGTCCCGACGTCCTTTCCCTTTTCCATCCACCATGTTCGCTTCCAAGCCCACCTTCCTTACCCGCACCCTCCGCGTCGCCGGCCTCTCGGCGGCCCTTGTCTGCGTCGCGGACGCCGGCACGCATCAGGACACCCGCCCGGCGTCGGAGATCAGCTTCGAGGTCCCCGAGAACTTCGACGACATCCTCGGAGAGGACCTGAAGATCGGCGACGACGTGATCTCCACGATGGAGATCAAGCGGGGCATCGTGAACGGCCCGGCGGGGCGCAGCCTGCTCGAGTCCGCCAAGCTGCAGGTCTTCATCGACGAAGAGGTGGCGCGCCGTATGGACGAGGGCGCGGACAACACCGATTCGATCACCGTCTCCGAGGAGGAGATCAACGACGCGATCGAAGAGGCCGATGCGATGGTTCGCGACGAGTACGTCGACAACCCGAACATCAGCAAGACGCGCGACCTCTTCCCGATGCCCGAGGACCTCTGGGTCGACCAGATCACCCAGACGCAGCTCTTCGACAAGCTCTTCCTGCCCGAGAACCCGAACGAGTACCCGCCGCTGACCGTGGCCGCGCTCAACCAGCAGTCGCCGGACTTCGTCGACAAGCTGAAGGAAGGCTGGGAGCTGCGCCAGTCGCAGGAGAACCCCGAGACCGACGCCCAGGGCCAGGCGATCTTCCGCCAGCTCATGCGTCAGCTCATCATCGGCGCGCTGAACAAGTCGGCCGACGTCAGGACCTTCAAGGACGGCCTTCCGCCCGAGGTGGCGCTCGAGGTCAACGGCAAGAAGGTCATGACCGACGACATCTGGAAGGCGATGCGCTGGAAGGTGACCAAGGAGGACGTCGACGACGCCAAGCTCTGGTACCAGCGCACCGCGACCCTGCGCCAAGCGCTCGAGAAGGAAGGCGTCTACCTCTCCGACGAGGAGTTCGACAACGCCTACCACGAGCACACCGACCCCTATAAGGACTCGCCGTTCAACATCGAGGCGGTCGCGACCAGCTTCAAGAAGTTCCCCTCGGCCGAGCACTACAAGGTGCACTACCGCCTGCAGGAGTCCTTCAAGCGCATGATCGCCGAGGACATCACCGAGGAGAACCTGCAGGCCCACGTCGCGTCGCGCGCGGGCAACCTGCTGGGCCTCGCCAAGGTCGACGTCGAGGTGATCCTCCTCTCGGCCTACGACTTCCAGCTCAACGCCTTCCGTCCGGACGGCTGGGAGCACGCGAAGAACCGCGCCGTCGAGGCGATCCAGGCGCTGGCCAACGGCCGCGCGTGGGACGAGGTCATCGAGGAGTTCTCCGAGTTCTACGAGCCGCCGCTCGGCGTCTCGACCCGTGACCGCGCCGCCCAGTTCTCGAAGAACAAGGGCCGCTTCGGCCAGAAGAACCGCAACGAGCTGCTGCAGGTCCTCGGCGAGAGCGACTGGTCGCTCTTCCTCCACGGCGCTTCGCTGACCGACACGATCTTCTTCGACCTCGAAGTCGGCGTGCCGAGCCAGCCGATCCGCGGCCCGCACGGCTACTACGTCGCCCTCGTCAAGAGCCGCACGGCTCCGATCTCGCAGATCAACACGAACGAGGACGGCCACCGCACGCTCGTCGAGCAGGACTACCTGACCACGCGCTTCAACGCGTACTCGCGCGAGATCCTCGGCCGCTAGATGTCCTGTCCAAGTACGTTGTTCACCCGAATCTCCCCGGGATCATGGGGGCTGAACCACCAGTCCCAGACCCCGAGGAGATCGAGTGAAGCTGCATGCTAACGCCTAGACTACGCCCAAGACCCGCCAGCTCCTGGTCCAGAGGATCTTGGACGGGTGGGATCCCGGTTCGGCGGCTGAAGCCGTAGGCGTAAGCCGAC
>JBCCGI010000120.1:0-19631 GCA_039029355.1 Planctomycetota bacterium | reverse complement strand
CCGGGTCGTCCGGGCGGGTCGGCGCCCCGTGGCCGGCGCGCCCGAGCATGCCCGACAGCCCGGCCGCGAGGGCGGTGATCGCGACCGCCGCGGCGAGGAACCCGCCCGCCCACGCGTTCCGCCCCGCCGCGCGCCAGGGCCGCGCGAGCAGGAACAGCCCGAGGGAGAGCCGAGCGCCTCGCTCGCGCGTCTCTACGCGCCGGCGCAGTCGCGCCAGCGCCGCGCGGCGGCGCGTGCGGACGGTCTCGTGCGGGATGCCCAGGCGGCGCGCCGCGGTGCGCGCGGTGAGGCCCTCGAAGTAGAGCAGCCGGATCAGCTCGCGCTGGTCGGGAGCGAGCCGCGCGAGCGCGTCGTGGAGCGCCTCGCACGCCTCGACGCGGCTGGCATCGGTCTCGGGCCCCCGGCCGCGGGCGGCGAGCGAGCCGAGCAGCTCCTCGCGGCCGGTGGCCGCCGGCGGCGCGTAGCGGCGCGTCGCGCGCGTCCAGAGCACCCGCCGCAGCCAGGCGCGGCTGAGCGCGCGCGGTGGCCGCGACAGCGCGATCAGCAGCGTGTCCTGCGCCAGGTCCTCCGCCTCCGCGGCGTCGCGCAGGAGCGCGCGCGCGGTGCGGCGAACGAAGTCCGCTTCGGCGAGCAGACGGTGCTCGCGCGAGGTCGCGGTAGAAGGGGGGAGGCTCGCGAGCGTCGGTTTCCGGGACATGAACGTAGGTAGGAGCGTCAAACGAGAGCGTGCGGGACGGCCTCGCGGCCGTCCCGCCCCTGCCGGCGAGCCCGCGGACTCCCCGCGCGTAGACGGGGCGTCCGCGGAAGGCGTGTCCGCTAGGGCCAGAGCATGACCTTCAGGGCGGTAGAGGTGTTGGCGCCCGCGCCGCCGGCGGCGCCGTCGCGGTAGTAGAGCTGGAAGAAGAGCGACTGACCCGGCGCCAGCCCCAGCGCGCTGAACGGCGCCTGGGTCAGGTCGACGCTCAGGGCGAAGTCGCCGTCCGGGCTGGTCTGGATCGGAAGCCGGATCAGCGGCGGCGCCGCGTGGAGCAGCCCGTTTCCGAGCGTCCCCGGAGGGTCTTGCTGGGCGAGCCCGAAGAAGAAGTGCCCGTTGCCCGGCACCGCGTCGGTCACCAGCAGGTCGAAGGTGCCGCCCGAGAGGCTCGGCGTGCCCGTCGACGTGAGGACCGCGATGTCGCCCTGCGAGTGCGGGATCGCGTCGCCGAACCCGAACGGGAGTTGGCGGTAGAAGCGGTACCCGTTCGCGGTGGCCTGGAAGACCCCGAGCGCGCCGTTGTCGTCCAGGTCGAGGAACGCGGCGTCGATCACGTCTTCGGTGCTGACGGCGAGGATCTCGTCGTTGTCCGGATCGTCCAGGGCGATGTCGTTCGCCGCCGACGCGGTGTTGCGTAGCAGCCCCATGCGCCAGCAGCCGGAGAACGGGCAGGTCTCGATGTCGACGTCGCAGACCCCGACGTCGATCGTCCCGTTGCAGTCCGGGTCGCCGAAGAAGATGTTACCCGTGCCGCAGATCGGCTTGCGGTGCTTCGCCACGTCGTCCAGGGGCTTGCGGCACCACAGCGTCGACGGGGGCGTAGAGCACACGAGGTCCTGGCAGTTGGGGTCCTGCGGGTTCGGGCAGGGGCCGATGGCGGGGTTGACCGCGACGCGGTCGGCGGTGTCCGCGGACACGTACAGGTCGATGTCGCCGTCGCCGTCGGCGTCCCAGACCGCGGCCATGTAGGCGCCGCCGGCCACGTTCCTCGAGCTCCACGGGCCGCTCGGGATGCACCCGGGCGTGCCGCAGACGCCGGGATTCCAGATGACCTCATAGGCGGCGAACGGTCCGCCGCGCATCAGGTCCAGGTCGGTGTCGTTGTCGAAGTCCGCGATCATCGCCGTCGTCATCCCGGCGCCGTTGTGCTCCAGGAGGCAGTTGCCTCCGCCGGTCGTCACGGTGTGCGAGATGTCCCAGTACTCGTGCGAGCCGTCGCCCTTGTTGATGTAGAGCCGATCGCCCGTCGCCGAGGGGCCCGCCGCGCCCGCAGGGCCGTAGGTCGTCACGAAGATGTCATCGTAGCCATCCCCGTTGATGTCGCCGGTAGCGACGGCGCATGCATCGAGGTTGTTGAGGCAGCCCGCGCAGTTGTCGGCGGCCGCCTGGCACAGCGAGTCGTCGATGAAGCCGACGATCTCCTCGAAGCCCAGGAACGTGCCGCCCTGGCTGCCGAGGTTGCGCCAAAGGCGCGGCAAGGACTGGTACGTGTTGGCCACGACGAAGTCGTTCAGCCCGTCGTCGTCGATGTCGAGCACCGCGACGTCGCGCGAGGGGAGCTGGTTGGAGTTGTTGTTCTCGATCAGTCCCGACGCCTCGGTCAGGACGCCGCCCTGGTTGAGCAGCAGGATGTGCGAGAGGCCTTTCGAGCCCGGGAGCTGGGGCCCGATCGTCTCTTCCTTGCGAACGATCAGGACGTCCTCGTCGCCGTCGCCGTCCAGGTCGGCGACGACCAGGTCCTTTTCGATCATCGCGTTGCCCGTCGTGCACAGCACGGAGGGTTCGGCGGTCAGGTCGTCGAGCGCAAAACCCGACGCAAAGGCCGAGTCGTCGCGCTGGAAGTCGACCCAGGAGGGAGTCGCGGGATCCCAGACGCAGGGCTCAGGCGTACAGAGGTCTTCCTGAGGCGTCGCCACGGGTACCAAAACGGCAAGGAGAAGCTGGGGTCTCATGCTGATTTTCAAGAAGGGAGTCGTCGATCGGTCCGCACGCTGCGAACGCGGCGACAGAGACCCGCGAGCGACGCGAGGGGGTTGCGGAAAGCCAAAAAACCCAGGCGTCCGGCCCGTCGCGACCGGGCGGAGGGCGCTTTCCGTGCGCGAGTCGCCCCGTCTGCCACGCAGGGGCCCGATTGCCCGCGATCTCTCCGGCCGGGCGAGCTAGGGTGTGGGGATGCTCAAGACGATTCTGGTCCCCGCGATGCTGGTCCTCTCCAGCACCATGATGGCCTTCGCCTGGATCGGCCACCTGAAGTACCACAAGACCTGGTCCTTCCTGATGGCCCTGGGCATCAGCTGGATGATCGTGCTCCCCGAGTACATCCTGAACGTGAGCGCGACGCGGTACGGCAGGGACGTCTACTCAGCGGCGCAGATGGCGACGTTCAACCTGTCCTCGGGCGTGGTCTGCGTCGCGCTCGTGGCGCACTTCTTCCTCAAGGAGAAGCTCGCGACGCACCAGGTCTTCGGCTTCGTGCTGATGGTGATCGCGGTCGTGTTGATCACCTACCGGGGCCCCGAGCCCACGAGCTAGCCGCGGGGGGCTGCGCCCCGAGCCCCAGGACCTCGGGAAGCTAGTCGACCACCCGGCGGAGCTCCTCCAGGGCGCGCTCCGAGAGGCCGAGCTCAGGCGCCAGCTCGTCCAGCTCTTCACGCGAGCCTCCACCCGCGGCAAAGGCGTTGATGCGCGCCGCCGCGGTGGAGCTCACCAGGTCCGCTAGTGCCGGGTAGATCGCCTCCAGCTCGCGCTCGACGGTCTCCAGGCGCCGCAGGCTGTACTTCTGGTGGTAGGCCTCGGCCAGCGTGAAGCCCGTGTACGGCACGATCTCGGTACGCACCGTCTTGCCGCGGCGCTTGGAGGCCTCGAAGGCGGTCTCCTCGGCCAACCGGCGCTGCTCGTCGTCGTGGGCGAAGACGGCGGACATGTACTGCCGGCTCCAGCGCCGCGCGCAGGGATCGTGCCCCGACCAGAAGCGCTCGAGCAGCTCACGGTAGGAAACGACCGACGGGTCGAAGTGGATCTGGATCGCCTCGGCGTGATCGCCGATCGAGCGGTAGGTCGGCGACGCGCTGGTGCCGCCGGCGTAGCCGACGCTCGTCGCGACGACGCCTTCGAGACCCCCGAACCGGGAGTCGGGTCCCCAGAATCACCCGAGCGCGAAGGTCGCGGTCTCGGTGTGCTGCGGGCGCCGCAGATCCAGCGGCGGGCGTGCGGGGGCGGAGGAGGCCGGCGTGTTCATGTGGACGACTCCGTGCGAAGCGTCGGCGGGGGACGAGCTGCGCAGCGCGCGCTCGCCATCCAGCGAGCGCACGCACGCGGCCAGTCCGGCCAGCGCGAGAGAGGCGGCGACGATGCGAAGTGAAGAGCGCTGCATGGCGTGCATCTAGGTTACGTCAAATGGTGCGTGCGCGTGACGCCCCGGGGCGCGAAGCGCGGCGCCGGTTTGGCGGAATCGCGCAACTGAGCGCGGGTGCGGGTGGGCCAAGTCTGCGTCGCCAGCAACACGGCGACGTTGCCAACCCCACGAAAGGAATTCGTCATGTTGTTCAGGACCTCTACGGTGCTCGCCATCGGAGTGACCGTTTCTCTACCGGCGTTCGCATCGAGCTCTTCGGGCGCGAGCGCAAAGCCCGCCGCGCCGCACGTCGTTTGGCCGGGGGAGCTCGTGCTCTCCGAGGGCCAGACGCTCTACGGCCGCGTCGACGCCGAGCGCATCACCATCCCCGCCGGCGTGACCGTCGTCGTCGACGACGACCTTACCCTGAACGCCGTGCGCGACCTGCGCATCGACGGCATCCTCGTCGCGCGTGATCGCGGCGCGGCCGACGGCGTGCGCCGCGGCGCACAGATCGAGCTGATCGCGGGGGAGTCGATCGACATCTGGGGCGAGATCCGCGGCGGGCGCGGCACCGACTTCTCGCAGGCCGACCCGGCCGCGAGCATCGACGAGGCGGCCGGCGCCGGCTCCGACATCCTGCTCCAGGCCCCGGTGACGTGGGTCGAGGGCCAGGTGGTCGGCGGCGCCGGCGGCATCGGCGGCCCCGGGGGCTCCGGCGGGCGCGGCGGTGACGTGACCGTGATCGGGCTCTGCCTCGAGCACCTGCCGGACGACGACTACGAGCTGGTCGGCGGCGCCGGCGGGCGTGGGGGCCACGGGTTCCTGGCGAGCCAGGACGGCGGCGAGTCGGGCGAGGGCGGCGACGTCGCCGTCTTCGAGCATCCCGGCAGCGAGGAGTACCTGCGCAAGATGCTCCAGCGCGACCAGCGCGCGGCGGCGAAGGAAGCCAAGACCCGTGGCTTCGCCTGGCAGGATGGTGATGGCGACGGAGGCGATGGAGCCTGCGGCGCGAAGGCCGGTTTCACCGGCGCCAAGGGTGCGGACGCCCTCGGCGGGACCGGCGCCTCGGGCGCGCACGGCGCCCACGGGACGCAGGTGACCCTCGTCGGCGGCAACGGCTCGCACGGCAAGAAGGGCGGCAACGGCGAGGGCAGCACCGGCGCCGCGGGCGGCCCCGGCGACAACTGCTGCCACGTTCCCGGTCCGGGCGGGCAGGGCGGCCCGGGCGGCCAGGGGGGCAAGGGCTCCGGCGGTACGGGCGGTCGCGGCGGCAACGGCGGCAACGGCTGGAACAACAAGCACCAGGGCGGCGCTGCGGGCGACGGCGGACCCGGCGGCGACGCGATCTCGGGCAAGGGCGGCAAGGGCGGCAACGGCGGCCCGGGCGTGCCTCCCGGCGGCCCCGGCATCGGCGGCAAGACGGGCGATGCCGGCACGGCCGGCGAGGGCGGCGACCCCGGCACGCGGGGCAACGGCAAGCCGAAGGGCGCCGTGGGCCAGGAAGGCGGCGTCGGCGGCAACAGCGGCAAGGGGCCCGGCGATCCGGGCGCGCCCGGCGCCAACTGCCCGGACAAGGACGACGAGGAGGACGACGACGGCGACGGTGACGGCGGCAGCGGCAGCTAGTCGCGCGAGCTTCTTGCGATCCGCAGCGGCTGCGGGGCGCGCGGGCAACCGCGGGCCCCGCGGCCTTGTCGCTCTTCCGCTCTCCTCACGCTAGCCATGCATCGAAGCCGCTTGCCGCTGTTGCTGTTGTCGCTGCTCGGAGTCGGGCTCGTCGTCGGCGTCGGTCGGTCGCCGTCGCGGGGGGGGGGCGCTCCGCCCGATGCACCCCCCGGGGGGATGCTGCACGCGCGCGAAGATGCGACGCGGGCCGTCGCTCGCGGCGGCGGTCTCGGAGCATCCTGTATGGACGCGCGACGCAAGACGGTCGAGGCGTCGGCGCAAGCTCAGCGCGCGGTCGACGCGAGCGAGGAGCGCGCCGACCGCTGGCGCATCGAGGGGCGCGTCTTGGGCTGGGAAGGCGGCCCCGCGCCGCTGGTGCGCGTCGGAACGCTCGGCCGGCAACCGCTGCCCCGCGAGCGCGAGCTCGCCGCCGCGGTCGACGCGGAGGGGCGCTTCGCCCTCGAGGTCGGCGCGCTGATGGTGCAGGAAGCGCGCGATGTGCACTGCCTCGTGGTCCGCGCGGCCGCCGCGGGCCGCCTGCCGGCGTTCGTGCGGCTCTACCCCGCGGCCGCGGCGCGGGTCGCTACGGAGGACGGAGGCCGGCTGTATCGGCTCACGGCCGAGCTGGCGCTCGCTCCGGTGGCGACGGTCGAAGGGCGGGTGTTGGACGCCGCGGGGCGCCCGGCCGGGGAGGCCCAGGTGCTCCTGGTCGACGCTCTGTCCGAAGGCTCGCCCGCGACCGTCGTCGCGTCGTGCCGGACCGGTGCCGGCGGCGCGTTCCAGCTGCTCTCGCCGCGCGAGGGCGAGCTCTGGCTCGTCGCGGTCGACGACGAGCATCGACCCGCGGCGGCCCGCGTGCGGACGTGGTTCGGCCGGTCGCTTGCGTGTGCTCCGCTCGTCCTCGCGCCCGGCGCCGCCGTCGCCGGGCGCCTGCTCCCGCGGGCCGACGGCTCGGGGCCGAAGGGAGAGCTGCTCGAGCTCACGCTGCGCTCCGAGGCGAGCCTGATCCGCAGCGGCGGCTTCGAGCTGCGCTTCGATGGCGTCGGCTTCGAGCACGCCCGGCGGCGGGCGCGCGCGGACGAGCGCGGAGCGTTTCGCTTCCTCGGCGCGGCGCCCGCGGCGCATCGGCTATCGGCGCTTGGGCGCGAGGGAGGCTGCTCGGTACGCGGTGCAGCCGGCGCGCCACTCGACGTCCGGGCGCCCGCAACCGATCTGGCCGTGTCGCTCGCGCAGGCGCGCATCGAGGTGCGCGTCGCGGGGCCCGACGGCCCGGTTGCGCGGGCGCGGGTGCGCGTGGAGCTCGACGACTGGCTGGTGTGCGCCGCGGGCGCCGACGGACGTCTGTCGCTGAGCATTCCCCCGAGCGTTCGGGGGGCGCTCTGGATCGAGGCACCCGGACTGGAGTCGCGGCGCGTGCCCTTCGTCGGCCCGGGCCGAGGCGAGGCGCTGGTCCAGGACATCCGGCTGCGGGCCGGGCCCACGCGCTGACGGCGGACGCATTGCCGCTTTCGCCGTTCGTGTGTACGGTCGGGGCGTGGCGCGGGAGAGCCGCGCCCGCTTCCCACCGTCGCCTTGCGCGCCGGATTCGACCCTCGCTCCAAAGGACTCGCCATGCGTCGAACCCACGTCCTTGCGCTCGCTTCGTCCTTCTTCCTTTGCACGACCTCCCTCGCGCAGAACCCGCGCGCACCCGCCAGCGTGGACAATCTCCCCGGTGGGGGCGGAGGCAATCTCGCGACCGCCGGCGACGTCACCGCAGTCGTCTACAGCGACGCGGGCGCACGCGAGCTCTTCGTGAGCACCTCCGACGGGCGCGCGCTCGAGTGGTCGGCTCCGGTCCGCCTCGACATCGAGAGCGGCCTGACCGACTACCTCTCCACCGACCCGATCGCGATCGTGGACGATCGGGTGTACGTCGCCTATGCGGACGACCGCTTCGGCGAGCGCGAGCTCTTCGTGCGCGTCTACAACGCGACGAGCGGCACCCTCGGGCCGGAGGTGCGGATCCCCAACGGCTACCTGCCGGGCGAGGCCAGCACCTTCTCCTGGGACATCGAGGCCGAGGCGGGGCCCGGCGCTGACCGGGTCTATCTCGTGATCGCGGTGGATCAGCCCTCGCCGCAGATCGAGCGCGCGCGCGTCGTCGCGTCGCACGACGGGGGGGCGAGCTTTCCGATCGAGTACGAGCTGTCCTCGGCGGACGTCGACGCGGCCTACTCGCTCGAGGTGGCGGACGGCGTGGTGCACGTCGCGTGGTCCGACAACCGCAACGTGTCCAACGGCAACGACGTGTTCTACCAGCGCTCGACCGACGGCGCGCTGACCTTCCTGCCCAACGACGTGCTCCTCGACGCCAGCGGTCCCGGCATCGGCGACGTCAACGGCATCGGCTTCCACCTCTTCACGGCGCCGCCCTTCGTCGTGGTCGGCTGGGCCGAGGTGCTGGGCTCGGAGATCGAGATCCACGCCACGATCTCGGCGGACAACGGGCTCACGTTCGGGCCCGACAAGCGCGTCGACCAGGCGCCGCCGGGCGCCCTGATCGGCTTCATGACCGTCGCGGAGGTCGCCGATCCCGACGCGGGCAGCGTGGCGGTGGGGTGGACCGACACCCGTTTCGGCGGGTTGGGAGCCACCGAGCTCTTCGCTGCGACCACCTTCGACGGCGGCGGCAGCTGGAGCGAGGCCCAGCTCTCCAGCGGCGGCATCCTCGGCGTCAGCCCCGACCGCGGCTCGGTGCACGAGGCCGACGGCCAGACCTGGATGTCCTTCGGCTACTCCGGCTACTTCACCGGCGAGGTCTTCTCCGCGCTCTCGCTGGACGGCGGCGCGACCTGGGAGCCGCCGCTCGCGATCGAGGCGACGCCGACCGCCGGCGCGGCGACGTTCGGGCTGGGCGCGACGAACCTGCTCTACGGCAACCGCATCCACATGTGGCTCGAGGGCTCGCTCTTCGGGGCGGTCGACGTCCAGCTCGGCGGGTACCGCGTGCCGACGCTCGACTACGTCGAGACGCTCGTTCCGCCCGGCGCTCACTTCGAGCTAAGCGGCTTCGGCGAGGTGCCCTTCGGCGCCGTGCTGCTCTCGGGCTCGACCGGCAGCCTGCCGGTCGGGTTTGGCGATCCGCGCGACCTGGGGCTGGCCCCGGACCCGGTGTTCTTCGTGTCCCTGGGCGAGGCCTTCGGCGCGCTCGGGGCGAGCCTGGTCGGCGGCGCGGGCGTGACGCCGACGATTCCGCCGCTGACGCCTGGGCTGGGTCTCCACGCCGCGGCGCTGTCGTTCGACCTCGCCGGCGGCGTGACCGTGGTTGAGATCAGCGACGTGCAGATTCTGCCCTAGCGTCGCGCCGCGCACGCCGCCTCGCGCGGCGTGCGCAACCGGGCGCAACGTGCCTCGCGACGCGCTTCTGGCCGCTTTCTCTCGTTCCGACAATCGTCGCGCGGATCTCTCACGGGGCTCGGAAAAAAGCCTAGGATCGACTCCGTGAGCGCAGCACGACGCGAAATCGCCCCGCTGGTCGAGCGGGCGCGCGGAGGCGACGAGGTCGCCCGCGACGAGCTCTGGCGGGTCCTCTACGGCGAGCTCCGTTCGCTCGCGCGCTCGCGGCGGCTGCCGCTCCACGAGGTCACCGCGCTGCAGACCACCGCGCTGGTGCACGAGGCGTACCTGAAGATGGGGCACGGGCTCAAGTGGGAGTTCGAGACCATCGGCGCCTTCTACGTGGCCGCCGCGCGGGCGATGCGGAACATCCTGGTCGACGAGGCGCGCAGCCTCGGCCGGTTGAAGCGCGGCGGCGGCGGCCTGCGGCTGCGCCTCGACGAGGGGCTCGGGCTGTGCGCGAGCGAGACCGAGCAGTGGCTCGCGCTCGAAGTCGCTCTGGAGCGCCTCGAGCTGCACGACGAGCAGCTCGCCAAGCTGGTCGACCTGCGCTTCTTCGCCGGGCTGCCGATCCACCGCATCTGCCGCATCCTCGGCGTCTCGGCCGCGACCTATCACCGGCACTGGAGCTACGCGAAGAGCTGGCTCCTGCGCGAGGTCGCGCGGGAGATGAGCGCCTGAGGGGCGCGTCCGCGGACGGCGCGCGGCGCGCGCGGGAGCTGTTCGACGAGCTGCTCGACGCCGAGCCCGCGGCGCGCGACGCGCTGCTGGCGCGGCGCACCGCCGAGGACCCCGAGCTGGGCGCCGAGGTGCGCTCGCTGCTCGACTTCCACGTGCGCGCCGAGGGGTTGCTCGAGCAGCCGGTCGCGGTGCTCTCCGGCGCCGAGCCGCCGCCGCTCCTCGCCCCCCAGCGCACGCTGCAGCGTGGCGAGCAGGTGGGGGCCTACATCGTCGAGCGCAAGCTCGGCGAGGGCGGCATGGGCGTGGTCTACCTCGCGGAGCAGCGCCAGCCGGTGCGCCGCCGGGTGGCGCTGAAGATCCTGAAGCGCGGGGTCGATTCCGCCCACGAGGAGGCCCGCTTCGCGCTCGAGAGCCAGGCGCTGGCGCTGATGGACCACCCGCACGTCGCGCGCGTGCACGACGCGGGGGTGACGCCCGACGGGCTGCGCTTCTTCGCGATGGAGCACGTCCCCGGCGTGCCGATCGACGCCTACTGCGACCGCCACCGCATCGGCGTCGAGCGGCGCCTGCAGCTCTTCGCGCAGGTCTGCGACGGCGTGCAGCACGCGCACCAGCGCGGGATCCTCCACCGCGACCTGAAGCCCTCGAATCTGCTGGTCCGCGAGGACGGCGAGCCGACGCCGAAGATCATTGACTTCGGCGTCGCGAAGGCCCTGGTGCAGGGCGTCGGCAGCGACACGCTGCTGACCTCGGCCGGCATGCTGTTGGGCACGCCGGACTTCATGAGCCCGGAGCAGGCGCGCTCGGACGGCCGCGAGGTCGACTCGCGCTCGGACGTGTACTCGCTCGGCGTGGTGCTGTACGCGCTGCTCGTCGGGCGGCTGCCGCACGAGTTCCGCTCGCGTCCGAAGATGTCGTACTTCGCCGTGCAGCGCGCGCTCGAGGAGGACGAGCCCGACCTGCCCAGCCGCGCCTTCGAGCGCCTGGGGCGACGCGCCGTGGAGGTCGCGCGGGCCCGCTCGACCTCGGTGCCCGCGCACCGGCGGCGCCTGGCGGGGGACCTCGACTGGGTCGTGTGCCGCGCGCTCGCCAAGGAGCCCGAGCGCCGCTATCCCACCGCGTCGGAGCTGGCGGCGGACGTGCGGCGCTTTCTCGCCGGTGAGATGGTGCTGGCGGCCCCGCCCAGCGCGGCCTACCGCGCGCGCAAGTTCGTGCGCCGCAACAAGGTGGTGGTGGGCGTCCTCGCGGCGCTGCTCCTGGGGCTGATCGGCACGCTGACGATGGCCTTCCAGGCGGCGGAGGCGCGCCGCGTCGCCGGCGCTCAGCGCGACTTTCTGCTGCCGTTCGCCGACTCGAAGCGCGTGGCGCAGCTGCGCGAGCAGGCCGAGGAGCTCTGGCCCGCGCTTCCCGCGCGGATCGGCGAGATGGACGCCTGGCTGACGCGTGCGCGCGCGCTCGCGTCGCGGCGCGAGCTGTACGCCGAGCTGCTCGCGCGCGGCGAGTCGCCGGTCGAGGGCGCGCGCGCGGACGTCTACCGCGAGCTCCTCGCGACCGACGCCTACCGCGAGATCCTGGCCGAGGTCGTGCGCGAGCTCGAGGTGCTCGCCGCGCCGGGCGCCGGGCCCGGCGGGATCGCGGAGATGGTGCGCCGACGGGCCTTCGCCGCCTCGGTCGAGGAGCGCACGCTGCACGACTCCGCCGCCGCGTGGCGCGAGGCGATCGAGAGCATCGCCGACGCGGCCCGGTGCCCGGGCTACGGCGGGCTGCGCATCGCGCCCCAGGTCGGGCTGGTGCCGCTGGCACGCGACCCCGCGTCGGGGCTGTGGGAGTTCCTGCACGTGCAGTCGGGCGAGGCGCCGGCGCGCGCCGCCGACGGGCGGCTGGTGCCGGGGGAGGGCTCGGGCCTGGTGCTGGTGCTGATCCCCGGCGGCGCCCTTGAGATGGGGGCGCAGCGCGACCCGCTGGCGCGCAAGGACGAGGCGCCGCTGCACCGCGTCGAGCTCGCGCCGTTCTTCCTCTCGAAGTACGAGCTCACCCAGGGCCAGTGGCTGGCTCTTGAGGCGGACAACCCCAGCCGGCACCGCCCCGGCAAGGGCCAGGGCTTCGACCTGCGCCACCCGGTCGAGCACGTCTCGTGGGACGCCGTCGCGAGCGTGCTGCGCCGCGGCGACCTGGTGCTGCCGACCGAGGCGCAGTGGGAGTACGCCGCGCGGGCGGGCGTGCGCGGGCCGTACTGCTCGGGCGACGACCAGCACACGCTGGAGGGCTGGGCCAACCTGAGCGACCGCTCGGTGCTCGCCAAGAATCCGTCGTGGACGGTCGACGAGTGGCTCGACGACGGCTTCCCGTTGAGCGCGCCGGTCGGCCGCTTCCGCGCCAACGCCTTCGGTCTGCACGACGTGCACGGCAACGTGTGGGAGTGGACCAGCGACCGCTACGCCCCCTACGCGCAGCCGGTGCGCGCAGGGGACGGACTCAGGCTCCTCGCTCCGGAGGGGACCGAGGAGAACTACGTCTGCCGCGGAGGAGGCTTCGACACGGACGCGCGCGCCGCGCGGCTCAGCCGCCGCTGCTTCTTTCCGGCGCCCTACAAGTCGTCGGTCGGCGTGCGGCCGGCCCGCGCGCTCAACCCGCGTTGATCAGGTCGCGCCAGTTGATCCAGATCGCCAGGTCGACCACGCCGACCGTGCCGTCTTGGTTGAAGTCGGACAGCGGGTCGTAGTCCGGATCGCCGATCGACGAGTTCAGAGCGCCCGCCCAGGCGCCGAGATCGGTGGTATCGACGATCCAGTTCGGCGTGCGGTCTGCCGACGGGTGCGCGCCGGCCGCGTCGGACCACGCGCCGGGCGTCGTGCCGAGCTCGGAGACGCGGACGCGGTAGTCGTACTGCCCCTGAAACAGGTAGGCCGCGCCGTGCGTGAAGGTCCACACGACCTCCTCCTGCGGGTCGGCGTCGAGCGGCACCTGGAAGGTCGTGCTGGGGCCGGCGGTCCAGCCGGAGCCCAGGTCGTACTCGACCTCGAGCACCGCGGTCTTGCCGAGCAGGTCGGCGGTGGGGTACGACACGGTCACGTAGGGGCGCGGCGCACCGGTCGTGCCCACCAGCCAGGCGGACTCGACGAACGCGGGCACTACGAGGTTCGCGGTGTCGTACACGTAGACCGTGTCGGCGCTGACGTTGGCGGTCAGGACGTCGTTGAGCCCGTCGTTGTCGAGGTCGCCGCCCCCGAAGATCTTGTTCGCCGATCCGCTGGGCGGCTGAAGCGTGTCCAGCAGCGCGCAGTCGACGCCCGAGTAGACCGTGGGGTAGGAGAGGATGTTCGACGTGCGTGCGCCGAAGTCGTCCACGCGGTCCCCGTCGATGTCGCCCAGGCCGATGACGGTCGACCCGACGTGGAAGCCGCCCTGGTCGCCGAACGCCGCGCAGTCGGGCCCCTGGCTCTGGAAGAGGAACACCCCTCCAAAGGTCGTCCCCGGCGTGCTGTTCGGCAGGTAGAAGGGCGCGCCGACGACGAAGTCATCGCGCCCGTCGCCGTCGGTGTCGCCGACGACGGCGACGGACTCGCCGAAGCGGTGCCCCGCGTACTCACCGGGCGCCGGCGGCGAGATCGTTGCGATCGTGTTGCCCGTCGGGCCGGAGAGCACGTGCACCTCGCCCTGTCCCGGCACGCCGATGAGGTAGTCCTGCATACCGTCCGAGTCGTAGGCGTTGTTCGGGCGGATCTTCGCCATGCTGATGCCGAACTTGTCGTTCTGGGCGACACCGGTGCGCTCCCACAGCAGCGACCCGTCGGCGCCGGCGTAGGCGCGGACGACGCCGGCCTGGGGCGCCGGGCCGGAGGGGAAGCCGACGGCGCCCACCAGGAAGTCGTAGCGCCCGTCGTTGTCCATGTTCAGCCCGCCGAGCAGCGAGCCGCCGAAGCTCTCCGAGGACACCGGCCCGTGGATCTCGTGCAGCACGAGCGCGGACTGAGGCGTGAGCCCGGCGGCGGTGCGGACGATCCACTCGCCGGAGTAGGCCCGCACGAAGTTGCCGCCGGGCGCCCCGACGAGCAGATCGTGGAAGCCGTCGGCGTTCACGTCGCGGGCGCCGGTCACCGCGCCGCCCAGGCGTTGCCCGCCCTGCGAGCCGTAGTCCTCCCAGTACACCGATAGGTCGGCGCCGGAGAGGATCTGGATGAGCCCGCCCCCGGGGTAGTTCTGGGCGCCGACGGCGAGCTCGTCGTGCCCGTCGCCGTTCCAGTCGCCGAGCACGGCGGCCGAGATGCCGAACCAGCTGCCGGTCGGACCGACGAGAACGTCGCGCAGGTCGCTCAGCTGGGCGAGCGCGGAGGAGGAGCAAAGAGCCGCGGCACAGGCCACGCGGCAAGCATGAAGTCGGGACATAGTGGTTCCTGTCGTCGAGCGGGAGGGGGGTCGCGGACGCGCTCCACGCTGGAGCCCGTCCCCGCCCCGCTGCGACCAATCCGACGCCTGCGGCCGGTCTCTCTCACGCTTCTCGCGCTTCTGCGCCGCGCGGACCGCGCGGCGGTGTCCCGATGCGAAGCGCGAGGCGCGCGCGCTACTCCGGGAGAGTGCGCTGCTCGGCGGCGACGCGCAGCAGCACGAGCGCCGCGTCGAGGTCGCCGTCGAGCGCGTCTTCGCGGATGCGCTTGAAGACGGAGATCACGTCGGCGTCGTCGACATAGGGGGTCGCTTCGAGCTTCAGGAGCTCGGCCGCGACGCGGTCGGTGGCGCGGTCCTGCACCAGCGTGTTGGCGTCGCCGTGGACGATCGTGTCCTCGCCGCCCACGTTGCCGCAGGCCGTCGTGCCTGTAGTGCAGAGGGCGGCGGCGAGCGAGAGGGGGAGGAGGCGGCGGCGCGTGTTGCCGGCCTTCAGACGGGCTGCGGTCATCGGGGGTCCTCGGTCGGGTCGGGCGGCTTGGGGAAGCGGGGACGGTAGCGCCGGACCCGCTGGCGAGCGCGGTACCGGCGGCCGGCGACTGCCGGTTATGCTGCACGCGGTGATCCGCACGACCATCGGCCCGATTTCGCCTTTTTTCGTCGTGTGCGGCCCGGGCCGGGGCACACTCGCGGCAATCGACGATTGTCGCGCAGGCGGCGCGCGGGCCCCTTTTTCAATATCGGCCCGTCGCAAACCACTGCAGAGCTCTGCTGGACGCTCGTTCCACAGACGCCGAGTTGGCTTGGCTCGCTCGTCGGGCCAGGCCCATTTTTTTGGGGGAGAGACCGATGTTCGTCGTCGTGCAGCTGCCGTTCTTCGATCCGGCCTTTGTGCGCGGTCCGGGGCTCGGACATCCCAAGGTCCCGTGGCCCCCGGAGGACCCGGACCGGGAGCCCGTGCCGTTTCTCTTCGGCTCCGGCGCCGCGATGTCGCGCCACGGCGCTCCGCCCGAGGACATCGAGGCTTCGTGCTACGACGCGCACCGTGCGCTCCGTCTTCGGCCCGCCGACCTGCGCATCGAGGGCGGGCGCGGGTATGCGGCGGTCCAGGCCGACTGCCGCTTCCGCCGCGTCTTCGGGCAGGGCAACTGGGACTATCGGCTTGAGGTCGGCTTCAGCGTGCGTCCGGTCCGCCGACGGACCTCCGGCGGAGCAGCTGGGGAGCCCGAGTCGCCGGAGGCGGCTGAGGCCAAGCCGCAGCGTCGCCGGCCGCCGTCGCACCGACTCCGCAAGCCACGGCTGGCCGCGACCTCGCGGGAGTGGGATCCGGACGAGGTCTTCCGCATCGTGCGCGCCCTGCTGCGGCTTCCGGCGACGGTGGGGCCACAGGTCGAGCTCGGCTGGGCGGACCGCGCGACCGCCCCGCTGCACACGCTCGGGCCCGCGCTCGCCGAGCTTCTGACCGAGGCCCTCACGCCGGTTTCCGAGCGCGGCGCCGGCGACCCGGTCCGGGCCGGCCAACCGCTGATCTACATCGAGTGCAGCCTCGACGAGTCGGACAGCGCGATGCGGAGCTTCCGCCCGGTGGACCTCGGCCGGTCGCTGGAGCACCGCCCGCTGCTGCGCCGCGGGTTGGTGCGCCTGGGAAAGCGCGGACGCGGCCCGTCCTTCGAGGCCTTTCTCGTCGACGGGCGCGCCGACGCCGTGCTGCGCCGCAACCTCCGGCTCTGCCTGCTGCGCACGCACGCGATGTTCTGGAGCCTCTCTCAGCTGCTCGAGGACCTGAGCGCCGGGCGGCTCGCCCATGAGCCCCGGACCCCGGCCGGCGCGAGGCTGGAGCGCTGCTTCGACGACCTGACCGCGACGCTCAAGAAGGGCCTCTTCTACGGCTTCGAGACCGCCGAGCTGCAGCGTTCCTTTGCCGCGCTCTGGCCCGAGCACCGCGAGACGGTGGAGGAGACGCTGGAGCGCTGGTCGGGGAGCGTCGCACACGGCCTCGCCGGTGCGCGGCGGAGCACGCGGCAGGGGCTGGAGCGCTGGCTGGGCGCGATCGCGCGCCTGTTCCGTCGCTCGGTGTTCCTCTCCTACAGCCACGACGACGCGGAGCCGGTCGAGGCGCTCGAACAGGCGCTCGAGCGGAGCGGCGTCACCGTCTGGCGCGACGTGCATCACCTCGCGACCGGCTCGCGGCTGGGCACGAGTCTCGAGCGTGCGATCCACGCCCAGGACTGCCTGATCGTGTGCTGTACCCCCAGCAGCCTCGAAAGCGAGCACGTCCGGGCCGAGCTGCGTTACGCACAGGCGCGCGAGGCGTGGGTCCGGCGCTACCGCGAGCCGCAGGCGCGCCTGGTTCTGCCGGTGCTGCTCGACGGCGCCTGGGAGACCTGGCAGGACCGCTTCCCGCCGGAAGTCGTCGCCGCCCAGGCGACCGGCTGGCGCGACGACCCCGGCGTGCTTGCGCGCACCGGCTCCACGCTGGCCGCCGAGCTCGAGCGGCGCGACTAGGAGCCGCGGGCGAGCGGGGCGGGCTACATATCGAGCGCGCCCCCCCCGCGTCCCCAGCAGGCGCTCCCATGGAGCGACCGGCCTCCGCTCGCCCCGCGAAGCGAGCCCGACGGCTCGGCGTCCTGCTCCTGGCTCTCGCCCCGGAGCCTCCAGGCGGTGGAGGAGCGCCGCCTGGTCGAGCGTGAACCCGTCGTAGGCCTCCGGGCTGTCCAGCACGAGGACCACGTCGCCCTCCGCTGCGGCGTCGATCGTCGGCTGGATCCGCCCGAAGGCCGCGCCGCTGCCCGGCGACCCGACGACGTAGACCTGGGAAGCAGCGTCGCTCCTCGGCCAAGGGTGGGAGGGAGATCTGCCCGAGTGTAGGCCGCCGCCCGGCTCCGCGGCGACGCGCCGCGCGAATTGCCGCGGAGCCGGACAGCCGGCACTTGATCGCACCGCGCAGGAGCGCAGAATCGCTGCACCGGCCCTCACCTCGCGCATTGCTCAATGCGTCGAGCCTTGCAAAGAAAGGAACCAGATGCAGCAGTCCAAACCGGGGGCGTGGCTCAAGCTGACCCGCGCACTCCTCCTTGCCGCCTTGGGATGGCCCCTCCTGAACGTGGCCCTGGCGGGCTTCAGCACCGGCAAGTACATGGGGGGCGACCTCAGCGACGCCGAGGCCGCCGCCATCAACTCGGCCATCACCGAGATCGACAACCTGGCCGCGGCGGAGACCAGCGCCAAGAACAAGGGCACCCTAGAGCGGATCTCGAAGTGCCTGAAGGAGATGATGAAGAAGACGCCGAAGCGGCGCATCTGCAAGGAGAAGAACCCGCGCAACACGTGGAAAGCGGCGCTCCTGCAGGACGGGAAGTGCTCTTGGGAGGGCGATAAGATGAACATCGACCCCGACTGCATCTCGACCTCGGAGCCGGCCTTCTCGCAGCTGATCGCGGTGCTGGTGCACGAGGGCATCCACGCGCTGCAGTGGCCCGGCGACACCTATACCCGCGACTCGGTCGTCGGCGAGGAGTGGGTGGCCTACTCGTGGGAGAAGTACATCCTCGAGAAGCGCAAGAACAAGCCCGGGCTCACGGCGAGCCAGAAGAAGGGCATCTGCAAGCGGCTCGAGACCGTGTGCAAGAAGCGCAAGGAGAACTGCGACGCGTTTGCGACCGAGAAGGCGCGCAAGGCCGCGAACGCGACCAGCAGCGGCACCCGCAAGAGCCTCTCGACGGTCGGCGTGCTGTACGACCAGACGGCGCCGTCTAGCGGGACGGTCGAGGTGATCGATACCGCCACCTACGACACGATCGGCAAGCTGGACACCGGGCGGGCCTTCGCCACCGACATGCGCGTCTTCCTCGACGCCAAGGGCGCCGACGCGCTCTATGTCGGCTTCACGAGCGCGGACGCCAACGTCGGCGGGATCGTCGCCTTCTACGACGTGACCGGCGACGGGCTTCCGGACCAGGAGGGCCTGAAGCCGGTGGCGGACGGCCTCGGGCTGCCGCTCGCCGTGGACAGCGACCCCGACTCGGGCAGCCTGTTCGTGCTCGACGTCGGCCCCGACGACGTCAACCGCGCGCTGGTGATCAACGACACGAACCTCGACGGGCTGCCCGACAGCCTCCAGCCGACGCCCTTCGCCGACGCGGGCGTGATGCCCGAGCTGAAGGGTGCCTGGGAGCTGGTGGCCGAGAGCTCCAAGAGCCTCCTGTTCACGCCGCTCGGACACGGGAACTCGACCTCGACGGGAGACCTCGTCATGCAGCGCGTGTTCGACAGCGACGGCGACGGCGTCGGCGATCAGCTGGCCGAGTTCACGCACACCGACGACCTCGCCCCGCTCCAGCCGGTGCTGATGCGTGCGCTTCAGGACGGCGACAAAGAGGCGCTGGTCGAGGTGGCCCTCGGCAGCCTGGCCGAGGTCTGGGTGACCGACGCGCTGGGCGCGCCGGTCGAGCTGGTCGGCGCCGAGGTGATCACGTCGCCCGACTGGATCCAGGGCATACCGCTGACGCGCTCGCTGCTCGAAGGAGAGCTGGTGGTGGTCAGCGACGCGACCAACGGGCTGGCGTCCGACGTGCCGGACAAGGTGGCGCCGCAGGGGCCGCAGATCTTCGACATCAGCCGCTCGGATGCGATGCCCGGCGACGCGATCACGCTGACCGGGCGCAACTTCACCCTGGGCGGGCCGCCGACGGTGGTGTGCTCCGACGTTCCGGCCACGCTGGTCGCGATCGCGCCGAACGCGCTCGTGTTCCAGGCGCCGCAGGTCGACCAGGAGCCAGCCGGCTTCGTGGCGGTTGAGGTCTCGACGGACGCCGGAACCTCGGGCTTCGTGGGCCTCCTGATCCACGGCGACTGCAACGGCAACGGGCAGGCGGACGTGCTCGACATCGCCTTCGACCAGAGCCTCGACCTCAACGAGAACGAGATCCCGGACGAGTGCGAGCCGGTGTGCCAGCCCGACCTGGGCTTCCAGGGGCCGGGCACGTCGACGCTCAGCGCGTGCGGGGACGGCCTGGGCTCGGGTCAGAGCTCGACGCTGCTGCTCGAGGGCGCGCCGGCGGGCACGTCGGCGATCCTGGTGTACGGTTTTGCGGCGAACCCGATGGCGTTCGCCGGCGGCACGCTGGTGCCGGTGCCGGCGGCGGGGATGCTCGCGCTGGTGACCGACGGCGCCGGTCAGGTCGTGTTGCCGCTGAATGGGGGCGGAGGGCCGTTCTCGATCTTCGCGCAGTACGCGGTGGTCGATACGGACCAGGCCCTGGGATACCAGCTCTCGAACGCGCTCGAGCTGCAGTTCCAGCCGTAGCGCCTACCAGTCGGAGGACACGCTTGTTCACGACATCCACGACGGTGACGATGTTGTCATCCTCGTTCGCGATATAGAGCGGATTTCCAGATGGGTGCAGCACGAAGAGTTCAGGGTCAGGGCCGGAT
>JBCCGI010000119.1:0-19639 GCA_039029355.1 Planctomycetota bacterium | reverse complement strand
GTCGCCGATCCGGCCCCGCCCGTTGCCGCCTTTGTGAACGGAGGGTCGCTCTAGCGGCCGCTGCGAACCGCGGGGTCGAGGTCGAAGCGATCGAGGTTCATCACCTTGTTCCACGCGGCGACGAAGTCCTCGACGAAGCGCTGGTGGCCGTCGTCACTCCCGTAGACCTCGGCGATCGCGCGGAGCTGCGAGTTGGAGCCGAACAGGAGGTCGACGCCCGTCGCGGTCCACTTGGCTTCGCCGGTCGCGCGGTCGCGGCCCTCGTAGACGCTCGGGTCGTCGGCGGACTTCTGCCACGCGGTGCTCATGTCGAGCAGGTTGACGAAGAAGTCGTTGCTGAGCGTGCCCGGGCGCGCGGTCAGCACGCCGTGCTGCGAGCCGCCGGAGTTGGCGTTCAGCGCGCGCATGCCGCCGACGAGCGCGGTCATCTCGGGCGCGCTCAGCGTCAGGAGGTTGGCCTTGTCGATCAGGGCCTCCTCGACGCGGCGGTAGAGGCCGGAGCTCGCGTAGTTGCGGAAGCCGTCGGCGGCGGGCTCGAGCACGTCGAACGACGCGGCATCGGTGTGGTCCGCCGTCGCGTCCGTGCGGCCCGGCGCGAAGGGCACCTGCACGTCGTGGCCGGCCTCCTTGGCCGCCGCCTCGACCGCCGCGCAGCCGCCGAGCACGATCACGTCGGCCAGCGAGACCTTCTTGCCGCCCGCTTGGGACTCGTTGAACCCGGCCTGGATCCGTCCGAGGCGCGCGAGCACCTGACCGAGCGCCGCCGGGTCGTTCGCCGACCAGTCCTTCTGCGGAGCCAGGCGGACGCGCGCGCCGTTGGCGCCGCCACGCTTGTCGCTGTCGCGGAAGGTCGAGGCCGAGGCCCACGCCGCGGAGACGAGCTGCGAAGCCGAGAGGCCCGACTCGAGGATGCGGCTCTTGAGCGCCGCGATGTCGTTCGCGTCGATCAGCTCATGATCGACCGCGGGGACCGGGTCCTGCCAGATCTGCGGCTCCGCCACGTCCGGGCCGAGCAGGCGCGAGACCGGCCCCATGTCGCGGTGCGTCAGCTTGTACCAGGCGCGGGCGAAGGCCTCGGCGAAGGCCGCCGGGTCGTCGTGGAAGCGCTTCGAGATCGCCCCGTACGCCGGGTCCATCCGCAGCGCGAGGTCGGTCGTCAGCATGATCGGCAGGTGCGTCTTGGAGTCGTCGTGCGCGTCGGGCACGTTGGCGACGCCGTCCTTCGGGACCCACTGCCAGGCGCCGGCCGGGCTCTTGGTCAGCTCCCAGTCGTGCTTGTAGAGGTTGGACAGGAAGCCGTGCGACCAGCTGGTCGGGACCGACGTCCAGGCGCCCTCGAGGCCGCTGGTGATCGTGTCGCCGCCCTTGCCGCTGCCGTAGGAGCTCGTCCAGCCGAAGCCCTGCTCCTCGAGGCTCGCGCCCTCGGGCGCGGGGCCGACGTGCCCCTCGGGGCTCGCGGCGCCGTGCGCCTTGCCGAAGGTGTGCCCGCCGGCGATCAGCGCGACGGTCTCCTCGTCGTTCATCGCCATGCGGCCGAAGGTCTCGCGGATGTCGTGCGCGGCGGCGAGCGGGTCGGGCTTGCCGTTCGGGCCCTCGGGGTTGACGTAGATCAGCCCCATCTGCACCGCGGCGAGGGGCTTGGCGAGCTCGCGGTCGCCGCTGTAGCGCTCGTCGGCCAGCCACTCGCCCTCGGGGCCCCAGTAGATGTCGATCTGCGGCTCCCAGACGTCCTCACGGCCACCGGCGAAGCCGAAGGTCGGAAGGCCCATCGTCTCGATCGCGACGTTGCCGGCGAGCACCATCAGGTCGGCCCACGAGACGCTCTGCCCGTACTTCTGCTTCACCGGCCACAGCAGGCGGCGCGCCTTGTCGAGGTTGCCGTTGTCGGGCCAGCTGTTGAGCGGCGCGAAGCGCTGCGTGCCGTCCGAGGCGCCGCCGCGGCCGTCGCCGACGCGGTAGGTGCCGGCGCTGTGCCACGCCATGCGGATGAAGAAGGGGCCGTAGTTCCCCCAGTCGGCCGGCCACCAGTCCTGAGAGGTGGTCATCACCTCCTCGATCTCCTTCTTGAGCTGGGCCAGGTCGACCTTCGAGAACGCCGCGGCGTAGTCGAAGTCGGCGCCGAGCGGGTTGCTCTTCATCGAGTTTTGATGGAGCACCGTGAGATCGAGCTGGTTCGGCCACCAGTCCAGGTTGCTCATGACATCGACTCCGTCGTGTGCGCTCGACGCGCTCTTCTCGGCGTACTCCGCGTACTTCGCCCGCATGGCGGCCGACTCCTCGGGGGTCTCTGAACGAAGCCCGTCCTGAGCGAACACAGGGGACACGACGCAGAGCATCGCGAGGCTCGTCACGGCGCGAGCGAGGGGGGAACTGGAAGTCATGGTTTCTCCTGGAGTTGCGTTAGGACGCCGTCGCTCGCGAAAGCCGCGGGGACCGGGGAGGCGGAAGCTCGAGGCGTGCATGTGTTCGGCCTCGGATCTTCGCAGCCTTGGTTGGGTTGGATGCAGCGCCCGCAGGGGGTGAGCGCCGCGTGAGAACTGGGTTGGGAGTGCGGTCGGCAGCAGAAGCCGACCCCGGATCGGGGCCGCAGCCGCCAGACGTTGCGCTGGCAAGGGGCGGGGTCCGCCGGAGCTGCCCGACCCTTGCCCCAAGATTGGCGCACGGCCCGGTCGTGCTCCAATCGCATGCCCTGATGCCCGTGATAAGGGCGGGCTATGAGTGCCGGCAACCTTCGAATTGGGCAATCGAAAGGAAGCCTACGAAAAGCGCACTCGCCTCGACTCAAGGCTCCGTAAGGCCGGAGCTGCTGTAGGGGGCAGATCCATGCTCACCGACCACGAAATCGCCCCTGGGGCGAGGCCGGTGGTCCGCGCACAGGAGCGCACGACCACGACCGTCGAGTCCGCGCCCCTTCGGCTAGGCCCGGCCGGCCCAGTCGCCGTAGGCGAGCAGCTTGCCTACGCCGCGCTCGACCTCGACGTGGGTGGTGCTTCGCTGATGCCGGCTGAACCACGCCAGAGGCGACTCTCCGTGGGAGTCGAGTATCGCCGGATCCGCCCCTGCCTCGATCAGCATCCGCAGCGCCTGGCCATCGCAGTAAGCCGCGGCGCGATGCAGCGGCGTCTCGCCGACCACCCGCACGTCCCGGTAGTAGACGGTCGTGGGGACGCCGACCGCGGCCTTGGCGTTCGGATCCGCGCCGGCGTCGAGGAGCAGCTTGAGAACGGCGTTGGCTCCCTTGCCGAAGCCCTTCGCCGTCAGCCAGTGCAACGGGCCCTCGAGCGTCGCGGGGTGCGTGCGGTTGGGGTCCGCACCGCGCGCGAGCAGCAGTTGGACCGCCTCGACGTCCGCCAGCAACGCGGCCGCCATCAGCGGCGTGCCGTCGTCGTAGCCGAACGCGTTCGGATCGGCGCCCTCGTCGAGGAGGAAGCGCACCAGGTCCATCCGCACGCCGCCTTCCGCATACAGCGCCCCGTCGAGGGTCGTGGGCCCGCCCGAGGGCCAAGCGCGTGCGTTGATCTCCATGCCCTGGGCCAGGCAGTCGCGAACGACGTCCAAGGGCTCGTGTCCCGCGGGTTCACCCCGATAGGCCGCTTTCCATGCACGCTCGGCGAGGTTTCGGGGCTGAGTCGACATCGCCGCGATTCTAACGGGTCCGAGCTGCGGGGGCCGTCTCGAGCTCGGCCACGGAGAGCGAGATGTACCGGCCGAAGGAAGAGTCCCCGACGGGCCTGGCTTACCACTGGAACACAACGCCGAGACGTACGACCTCATCGGCGAGGGGATGGGGAAGGCGCGCCAGCTGCCAGCGACGCGCTCTCCGTCGTCAGCGGTGGAGAAACACGGGCTGCCCGACGGCCAACCGCCCCGTGCGCGTCACCTCGCAGTAGACGCCGGCGTGGTTGTCGTTCGCACGCACGCAGGCCTTCATCACCCGCGGCGAGGAGCCCTCGCCCTCGGGATCGATGTTGATCATCGCGCAGCGCAGGTCACGCCGCGTCACCGCGACCGCCGGCGCGTCGCCCGCCGCGCCGAACGTCAGCGTGCCGCCGACCCATTCGTCCTCGCCGAAGGGCGCGTCGCGCGTCGAGCGGACGAGCACGTTGGGGCGAAACCTCCGCACGTCGGGCTCGGTCTCGGAGAGCCGGGCGAGCTCGCGCACGGTGGCGAAGTCCATCACCGAGACGCTCGCCTCGTCGAAGATGCCGTGCGCGAGCTGCATCATCTGCACGGGCGCCCCGTGGCGGCGCGCGACCTCGGCGGCGAGGGCGTCGCCGAACACGGGCAGCTCGGCGCCGTCCGGCGTGCGCACGTGCGTCGGCAACGCCTCGTGCTCGTCGCGCCACAGCGGGGTGAAGCGCGTGAGGTCGGCGAGCCGGCCGGCGCTGAGCCACGGGTTGCCGCCGCGCTCTTCGACGCGGCGGAACGCCAGGCGCCGGTCGCCGTCGACCCCGTGCCAGTCGAGCACGGCGGCCGCGAGGCGCTCGCCCTGCATCGACTTCACCGGATAGCGGTAGAGCGCTTCGACCCGTCCCAGCTCGATCGGCATGCGGCTCAGTCTAGACCGCCGGCCTTGAGCGCTGTCCCAACGCGAGCGAGAATCGACCGACGTGCCGACCAGGACGCTCACCGGCGAGACCAACGACTTCCTGAAGATCGTGCTTCCCGCCTGCCGCGCCGGCCGTATCGACGACGTGCGCCGCTACCTTGCCGACGACCGTGCCTTCGTGCGGTGGATCGGCCCGCACGGGCGAACGATGCTGTGGGAGGCGGCGCGCGGGGGCCGTATCGACGTGGTGGAGCTCCTCGCCGAAGAAGCCGGGGCCGACGTCCACGCGCTCGGCTGCTACCACCGCGAGACGCGGGTCGAGGTGTCGCCCTGGCTCATCGCACGCCTTCGCCGACACGCGGAGGTCGAGCGCTACCTCGAGCGCCAAGGGGCCGGCTGCGACGTGCTCGCCGCCTGCTTCCTCGCGGATGAGCGCCGCCTGAAGGCGATCCTCTCGGACGACCCCGAGGCGGCGTCGCGCGCCTACGTGCGCGAACACCGCTGGAACGCATATCGGGCCTGGCCGCTCCAGTACGCGATCGTCTCGCGCAAGCTGCCCGTGCTGCGCCGCCTGCTGGCCGCGGGCGCGGACGCTGCCGCCGACCCGGCGATCCTGTTCGATGCGGCGGACACGCGGCAGTACCGGATGGTCGAGCTGCTGCTCTCCGCCGGCGCCGAGCCGCGCCCCGCGGAAGCGCGCTGCTGGTTCGACGACCCCGAGCTGCGCGAGCTCGCGCGCCGCTTCGGCCACGAGGTCGACGCGGACCGCGTTCCGCCGGAGAAGTGGCCCGAGCTGGTCGACGAGTGCCGTGGCAATCACAACGCGCCGGACGACCCGAGCCGCATCGAGCCGCTGCTCGCGGCCGGCGCGGACGTTCACGTGCGCGACTACAAGGGCAAGACCGCGCTCCACCGCGCCGCCCAGGCGGGGTTCGTCGAGATCCCGCGCCGCCTGCTCGCCGGCGGCGCCGACGTCAACGCGACCGACGCCAAGCTCCAGACGCCGCTCTTCGACGCGGCCTTCCACGGCCGCCTGCAGAGCCTCGACGTCCTGCTCGACGCCGGCGCGGACCTGCTCGCGCGCGACGACCGCGGCGAGACGTGCGTGTTCGCGGCGGTTCGCGGAGGGCGGGCCGCAGCGCTCGCCCGGCTCCACGAGCGCGGGGCCGAGCTCGACGCACCCAACGCGGCTGGCAAGACCCCGGCGCAGGTGGCTCAGCGCTCGCGCAAGACCGGCATCGAAGAGGTGCGGGCGGTCCTTGCGGAGCTTGGCTCGGACGGCGGTTGACCGCCTTCGGCGCCGGATCTTCGAATTGCCGGAATCTTCGGAGAGGTCACCGTACGGGCGCGACGCAGCCCCCTGCTTGCCCCAAGACGTCCCCGGGTTCGCCCGCAGATCGAGGATTCACGATGGCGCTATCGCTCCCGCCGCTCGCCGCTCTCCCGTTGCTCTTCGTGCTTCCGCTCGTAGCCTCGAACGAGGAGGCCGCCTTCGACGAGGCCGAATCCCGCGACCTCACCGGCCTGTGGGAGGCCCGGCGCAGCTTCGGGCCACGCGTCCGCGGGCCGCTCACGGTCATCCGTGACGAAGACGGCTGGACGGCCGAGGTGGGCTCGCATCGCGTGGATGCGATCGAGGACGCTGGCTGGATCTCGTTCGAGCTGGCCGGCGACCGCGGCCGCTTCCGCGGGCGGCTCGCGGAAACGGGCCCGATCGTCGGGCACTGGACCCAGCCTGCGACGCAGCACGCGGGGATGCGCTGCGCGTCGCCGGTCGTGCTGAAGCGGTCCGAGCCGACGACCTGGCGCGGCGACGTGGTGCCGCTGGACGACGGCTTCACGTTCTATCTGGTCGTCGAAGAGCGCGATGACGGCTCGACCGGCGCCTTCCTGCGCAACCCCGATCGGAACGCGGGCGTCTTCTCGGTAGCCGATCGCATCGAGCGGGTCGGCGACGAGGTACGGCTCGTCGGCCACTGGCGCGGCAACCGGGCGGAGACCGTGCTCAGCCGTGGGCTCTACAGCACCTCGACCGACAGCTTCACGCTGAGCCTGCGCGGCGCAACCTACGACTTCCACCGCGTCGTCGACGACCCGACGAACGACTTCTACGCGCGCGGCCGCGACCCGGAGCCGTGGAGCTACCACGCGCCGCCCGCGCTGGACGACGGCTGGCCGGTCGGGACGCTCGACGAGGTCGGCATGAGCGAGCAGCCGATCCGCGAGCTGATCGAGACCGTCATCGACCCGCCCGCGGACTCGCTGCACGCCCCCTACATCCACGGAATGCTGATCGCGCGGCACGGCAGGCTCGTCGTCGAGGAGTACTTCCACGGCTTCCACCGCGGCGTGCCGCACGACACCCGCTCGGCGCAGAAGAGCATGATCTCGTTCCTCGCCGGCGCCGCCATGCACGCCGGCGAGCCGGTCGAGCTCTCGATGCCGGTCTACGAGACGATCGGCGGGCCGCACTTCGACGAGGCGCTCGACGAGCGGGCGCGGCGGATGACTCTAGAGCACCTCCTGACGATGAGCGCGGGCCTCGACTGCGACGAGGGTGACCCGAATTCGCCGGGCAACGAGAGCCGCCTGCAGTCGCAGGAGGAGAACCCCGACTGGTACGACTACACGCTCGCCCTCGACGTCGTGCGCGAACCGGGCGAGAGAGCCGTCTACTGCTCGATCAACCCCAACCTCGCCGGCAACGTGCTGATCGCCGCCACCGGCAAGCCGTTGAAGACGCTCTTCCACGAGTACGTCGCCGAGCCGCTCGACTTCGGCCGCTATCATCTCTACCTGCAGCCGACCGGCGAGCCGTACTTCGGCGGCGGCGGCTTCTTCCTGGCGCGCGACTTCCTGAAGCTCGGCCAGGTGATGCTCGACGACGGCATCTGGAACGGCCGCCGGGTGCTGTCGCGCGAATTCGCGCGCGCCTCGGGCGAGCCGCTGGTCGACATCGGCGGCCGCGGCTACGGCTATCTGTGGTGGGTGATCGAGCTGCCCTACCGCGACACGATCGTCGAGGGCTTCTACGCGGCCGGCAACGGCGGGCAGGTCGTGATGGCGGTGCCCGAGCTGGGCCTCACCGTGCTCTTCTACGCGGGGAACTACAGCGATTCGGTGACGTATCGGATCCAGGAGGAGCTCGTTCCGGAGTACGTGCTGCGCGCGGTGGAGTGAGGACCGGCGCGGTCGACTCACTCGTCGACCCGCGTCGTCACGCCCTCCTCCAGCACCGCGGTTCGGACGAGGGGGTCCGGCTCGAGCGAGGAGTAGCGCCGTAGCTCGAAGCGCCACTCCGCCGGCCGCAGAACGGTCAGCTTCAGGCTCGAGTCGGCTGTGCTGAAGCCCCAGCTTCCGCGCCACTCCTCTTCGCCGCGCGGCCGCCACGAGGCGTGTACGAACCACTCGCCGCTCCAGCCGTCCGGCCGGGAGATCAAGGCCGCGCCGCCGCGGGGCAGGGTCGCCTGCACGCGGACCTCTCGGTCCGGGTCGCAGCGCACGTCGCGACTCCAGGGCGGAAGGCTGCCGTAGGAGTAGCGGTCGGCCACCACCAGGCGCAGGTCTCCGGCGGGGACCTCGATGCGGTAGCGCCCGACGCCGATCCGCGTGGGCGTGCCGTCTCCATCGAACCTCGGACCGCGAACGGAGCTCCAGCTGACCTCGAGCTCGCCGTCGAAGGGCGTGGAGTCCTCGTAGCTCACGTCGAGGGTGAGCTGCGCGACCCCTAGCTCTTCGGCTGTCTCCGCCTCCGCGACGTCCGTGGCGGAGTCGACCTCGACCGTGACCTCGGCGACGCCCACGACGCCGGCGGCGTCTTCGAGAGGCTCGGCGGCCCATTCGACGACCTCGCCGTCCCCCGACCAGACGGTGCCGTAGAAGGCCGCGCGGGTGATCGTCCGTTGCTCGAGGCCCGGCAACAGCTCGGGGCCGAGCACAAAGCTGACCTCGCCCGCTCCGCGTCCGACCCACTGCTCGAGGTCCATGACCTCGCCGTTGGCGAAGGTCGCTTCGAAGGCGAAGGTCGCCGAGGCCCGCTCGACCGGCCGCCCGGTGGCGCGCTCGACGACGAGGAGCCGCACTCCGAGGCGGCGCTTCGCGACCCAGATGAGATAGGAGTCCGCCGCTTCGACCGGCCGCTGCCCTTCGAGGGTCCAGCCGGGGTCGAGCGAAAGCAGCTGCAGCGTGCCGTCGGGCAGACCTTGGAACACGACCTCGCCCTGCTCGTCGGTCGTCGCGAGGCAGTGGTCGTACGAGGACGAGGCTCCGGCGAGCTCGGCTCGCCGCGCGCGCAGCCGCCTTTGGCTCGGGCTGACGTGGGCGATGCCGGCGTAGGCGCTGTGCGCGAGGAGCTCGAGTCCACCGACGGGCCGGTCGCGCTCGTCGACGACGCGAACCACCAGCGCTCGGCCCCGCTCGAGGGTGATGACGAGGTCGTCGCGCCGGTCGTCCGCCAGGACGTCGGGCACCACCCTGCGCAGGAAGCCGTTGGCCGTGACGCCGAGGTCGAGCGCCGCGTCGCCCTGCCCCGCGCCCGCGGCCCAGGCCTCTGGCCAGAAGCGGAAAGAGCCGCGCCAGTCGGTCTCGGTCAGCGCGTGAACGACGTCGCCGTCCTGGCCGGGGTAGGTCAGGAACACCGTCGCCCCGCGCACGGGATCGCCCGCTTCGTCGACGACCCGCCCGGCGAGGGCTTCGGGCGACGCCTCGGTCGCCGGCGGTTCCGCCCGCGCCTCCGAGGCGGTCGGCGTACGTCGGGACTGAGGCTCGACCGCAGCGGGCTCCGCCGCCTCCAGCTCGAGCGCCGGCCGCACCGACGGAGGCTCGACGGCGGGCGCGCCGACGATGCGCGGCTCGTCGAGCTCCCGCTCCCCTGAATCCCACCCGAACCAAAGCCCCGCACAGCCGAGCGCAAACACCACCGCTACCGTCGTCTTCATCGCAGCCAAGGACACGACCATCCCCGAGACTCCCCCCGACGCGCCGGCGGTCGCAAGGCCGGCGCCCCCGTGTGCACGGGCCAGGGGGAGAAGCAGGACGCACCACGAGGACCAATCCCGATCATCTGCCCGCACCAGCTCTTCGCGCAGCAGCTCGAGCCCGCGGCGAATGCGCCAGCGCACCGTGTCAGCGGGCTTGCCCTCTTCGCGCGCGATCTCGTCCGGGCTGAGCCCTTCGAGAAAGCGGAGGAGGATCGCGCGCCGATACGGCTCGGGAAGCCGCCTCGCCGCGGCCGTCAGCCGCTCTGCGATCTCTGCCCGCGCGACCAGCTCGGCCGAGTCGGGCAGGGCCTCGGGTCGCGCCGCCAGCTGCTCGCGCCGCGCGCGGCGCGACTCGCCGCGAAAGCGACGCGCGGCCAACCGGCGCGCGACCGAAGCAAGCCAGGCACGGCGCGGAGCGTCGGGCGGGAGCCCCTCGATCGCGGCGACCGCGGTCTCCTGGACCAGGTCGTCGGCCGCGTGAGCCTCGCCGAGCAGCGCGCGGGCGAGGTTCGTCAGCCAAGCCAGGTCGGTTGAGTCGAGGGATAGGTCCTTCATGTCGTCCACCTGGGATTCCCGCGGCGGCGGACGGCGCGAACGAGAAAGCGCGAATCCACGGGCGGCGCCCCTAGGCGACGGTCCGGTGCGCCTACTCCTTCGCCAGAGCCACCCGCAGAGCCGCGACCGCCCCGTCGAGATGGCGCTCATACTCGGTGCCGACGGCCGCGTCGGCGTTGCTCTGGGCGGCGATCACCAGGTTGTTCGCGGCGTCGACCACGATCCGCTGGCCGAAGATCCCGATGGCTCGGTAGCTCTCATCGCGGCCGAGCCACCACAGGTAGCCGTAGAAGGGCGCGCCCCGCGAGCGCGCGGTCGAGGCGTCCATCCAGCCCTCGGGCAGCACCCGCGTTCCGTCCCGCAGGCGGCCACCGTTCATCGCGAACAGCCCGATGCGCGCATAGTCGCGCAGCGTGGCGCTGAGGCAGCACCCGCCGGTCTCGCCGCCTCCCGGCGAGCCGAGCAGCCACGAGGCGTCCGACTCCATGCCGAAGGTCCTCCAGATCTTGTGCGACAGGTACGTGGAGGCGTTGTTCCCGATCGCGGCGCGCAGGATGTCGCCGGCCAGGTTGGTCTCGCCGGTGTTGTAGTTGAAGGTCGAGCCGGGCTCGTGCGCGCGGTCGAGGCGCGCCAGATAGCGCGTGAGCGCCAACCCGTTCGCCGCGCCGGCGCGGACCACGTCCGAGGTCGGATCGCCGTAGTCCTCGTTCCACTCGACCCCCGAAGCCATCTGCAGCACGTTCTCAATCGTGGCGCCTTCGTAGGCCGAGCCGCGCAGGCGCGGCAGGTAGTGGACCACGGGCTCCTCGACGCTCTCGATGAAGCCGTCCTGGATCGCGGCTCCGATCAGCATCGAGGTGACCGACTTGGTGATCGAGAACGAGACCCAGCGGGTGTCGCGGTCGTTGCCCGACGCGTAGTGCTCAAAGAGGACCGTGTCGTCCTGGACGACGATCAGGCCGATGCACGCGGACCGCCCGACGAGCTCGCCGACCGTGTGGGTCTCGCCGCCCAGCCGGTACTCGACGCCGTCGAGGTCGAGCGGCGCTTCGGCGAGCGGGTACGGCTCCTCACCCGCAGCGACCCGGCGCGCGGGCATCAGGGCCTCCATGTGCTTGAACGCCACGCGCCGCTCGTCGGTCGGCCAGAAGAGCACCGACCCGACCTGGCCGCTGTCGAGCTTGCGGAGGATGGCGTCGAGAGCCTCCTGCTGGCCCTCCGCGGGTTCCTCCACCGCCTCGACGACGGCCGGCGCCGACACCGGCGGCGCGGAGGTCGACCCGCACCCAAGGGCCGAGGCGACGGAAACCAACCCAGCAAGCCGGACGATCGAGAGGCTCATGCCCGCGAGCGTACACGGCGTTCGGAGGCGGCACATCGGGGAGCGACGTTTGGGCTGCGTCGCCGACCGATCCGACCGACTAACCTGGGTGCATGAGCACAGCGGTCCACGAAATCGAGGTCATCCAGCGGTCCGATCGCGTCGAGGCGCTCTTCGAACCGTACCGCGACGTCATCGGCGCGGACCTCCCCGGCTACCGCAACCACGTGTATCGGACGCTCACGTACGCCATGCACCTGCTGAGCCGCGACGAGGCGGCACGGCCGGTCGTCGAGACGGCGCTCGTCTACCACGACATCGGCCTGTGGACCGATGCGGAGCTCGCCTACCTAGAGCCCTCCGAGGCGAAGGTGCGCGAGGACGCCGAGCGCCACGGCTGGGGCCTGGACATCGACCTCGCCGTTGCCGCGATCCACTGGCACCACAAGGTCACGCGCTACCGCGGGAAGGGCGCGCCGATCGTCGAGGCGATCCGCCGCGCCGACTGGATCGACGCGACGCAGGGCCGGGTCCGCAAGGGACTGACGCGGCAGCAGATCGCGAAGGTCGAAGCCGACATCCCGAACGAGGGCTTCCACGACGCGCTGCAACGGCTCGCGGTCGAGCTGGGAGGGTCGGCGCTTCGCGGGAACCTCCGCGTGCTGCGCCGGGTCTTCAAGTGGTAGCACGCAGTTCGGCCTAGCCCCGCGAACGGGACTCCTGCGTAACGCCCAGCTTCTTCATGCGAAAGCGCAGCGTGCTCGGGTTCATGGCCAGGACCTCGGCGGCCCCCCCGCTGCCCGCGACCTGCCAGTGGACCGAGTCCAGCACCGACCGGATGTGGCTGGCGATGGCTTCATCCATGGTCGACAAGCGCCGCGGGGCGCCGCCGAGCGCTCGGGGCTGGGGCGGCGAGGAGCTCACCAGGTCGTGGAAGTCGAGCGTGTCGCCGGTCGACACGATCAGCGCGCGCTCCACGGCGTTCTGTAGCTCACGGACGTTCCCGGGCCAGTCGTAGGACCGCAGCATCTCGATGTCGGCCGCCGTCACCCTGGGCGTCCGCGAGAGGCTCATCTCCTTCGTCTTGCGCTCGATGAAGTGCTGGAGGAGCGACGGGATGTCCTCGCGGCGCAGCCGAAGCGGTGGGATGCGAATCGGGAGCACGTTGAGCCGATACCACAGGTCCTCGCGGAACGAGCCCTCCTGGACCATGCGGCCCAGGTCGCGGTGGGTCGCAGCGATCACGCGGACGTCGACTTCCAACGTGCTCGTCCCTCCAACGCGCTCGAAGCGCTTCTCCTGGAGGACGCGGAGCAGCTTCACCTGTGCCTCGGGGCTCAGCTCTCCGATCTCGTCGAGGAACAGCGTCCCGCCGTCGGCGCGCTCGAACCGGCCGCGCTTGCGCTCCGATGCCCCGGTGAAGGCGCCGCGCTCGTGGCCGAAGAGCTCGCTGTCCAGCAGGGTCTCCGGGATCGCGCCGCACTGCATCGAGATCATCGGCCCGGCGCTGCGCCGCGAGGCCATGTGGATCGCGTTGGCGATGACCTCCTTCCCGGTGCCGGTCTCGCCCAGGAGCAGCGCCGGGCTGCTCGACGGGGCGACCTGGCGCACCTGGTCCATGACGCTGCGCAGGCCGAAGTCGGCGCCGACGACCTCGGTCCCCGTGACGCGCTTGATATCCGCCGACAGCGCGCGGTTGTCGTCGGCCAGGACGTCCTTCAGGCGCACGAGCTCGTGGTAGCGGCGCGCGTTGATCATCGCGATCGCAAAGGGCTCGCGGATCGAGTGGATCAGGCGCACGTGCTCGTCGGAGTACCGGTCCGGACCCTCCGCCGACAGGAGCAGCGCTCCGACCTCCTCCCCGCGCACGTCGAGGCGCATGAACAGCGCCGAGCTCGAAACCAGCTGCGGGAACGCGTCGAGGAACGGAGCCGGATGCTCACCGGGGCGGTTGATGATCATCGACGGAGCGTCGCTGGCCGGCTTCGACCGGATGTAGTCGATCATCTCGTCGGAGAGGTCGATCGCCGGGGCGCCGTCCTTCCACAGGTAGGTCGCCCCCGCGCGCGCCACCTTCGCCACCACGCGGATCTGACCGGCGGGCAGGTCGGAGAAGCCCAGACCCAGCGCGTCCGCCGGCATCTGGTCCTGCAGGTAGTCGAACGCGCTCGCCAGCGCCTGGTCGATGTCGAGGCTCGCGCAGATCCGAAGCGTCATCTCGCGGAAGAACCGGCCTTCGTCGGTCGCCATGAACGCAACATACTGCGCTCGACGCAAAATACCACGCCCCATAACGCAACATACAACGCCGCACGGGGCCTGGGGCGGCCTGGGGCGGCCTGGAGGCCGCGAGAGGCCCGCTGGCCCAGTTGGCACGCCACCTGCTCTTTGCGGGGCATGGCGACCCAGCAGGCCCCCACCACGAGCCCGGCTAAGTGGATCGAGCTGATCCGCGTCCGCGCCTCGCAGTCCGTGCTGCAGGCGGCGATGCCCTCGCTGCGAACGCAGGTCGAGGAGATCGAGGCCGCCTCGGACGTCGCCGAGACCTACTTCCTGCAGCACGCCCTCTACGACGGAGACCTCGCGGTCGTGCTGGTCTGGCGCGAGCGCCCGGCGGTGGAGCAAACCCGCGAGGGGCACCTCGTCGCGGAGGCGCTTCAGCGACTCGGGTCGGTCGACCACGCGGTCTGGGTCCCCGCCGCCGCCTCCTGAAACCACACGACACGCGACCAAGAAAGAACCATGAGAAAGACCGCCCTCATCACCGGCTGCTCCAGCGGCTTCGGCCGCCTGACCGCGCGCACCTTCCACGAGCGGGGATGGAACGTCGCCGCCACGATGCGCTCACCGGAGCGCGAGACCGAGCTGACCCGGCTCGACGACACCCTCGTGACGCGGCTGAACGTGATCGACACCTGGACCATCCAGACCGCGGTCGCGGAGACCGTCGACCGGTTCGGAGCGATCGACGTCCTCGTCAACAACGCCGGCTACGGAGGCCACGCGCTCTTCGAGCAGGCCTCGGACGAGTCGATTCGCGCCATGTACGAGACCAACGTCTTCGGGCTGATGAACGTCACGCGCGAGGTCCTTCCGCTCATGCGCAAGCAGGGGAGCGGCTGCGTCATCAACGTCACCTCGATGGCGGGCATGATGGGCTTCCCCACCGGATCGATCTACGTGTCGAGCAAGCACGCGGTCGAGGGCCTCACCGAGGCGCTTGCGCTCGAGTACAAGCCCCTCAACATCCAGATCAAGAGCGTGCTGCCCGGCGCCTACCCGACCACGCAGTTCAACGTGAACGTCGACAACGATCTCGGGCAGGGCGACGAGCAGCTCGTCGCGCACGCCGACGCGCTGTCGCGTGAGCTCCACGCGCTCGCCGAGCAGATGGCCAACGAAGGCGGAGCGGTGGCGGACCCCCAAGAGGTCGCCGAACGCATCTTTGAGTGCGCGACCACGTCGACCCCGATCCACAACCCCGTCGGAGCCGACGCCGAGATGCTCGTCGCCATGATGAGCGCCGGCCCGCGGCAGTCGTTCCTCGAGCAGCTCGAGGCCATGGTCCTTCCGGCAGCCAAGTAGCCCAGCCCCCCCATTCGAGAGGAACCGCCATGTTCGCCAAGCTGATCTCGGACATGATGATCAAGCCCGGAAGCTCGCCCGTGTTCGGGAGCCCGACCGACTTCGGACTCGAGTTCGAAGCCGTCGAGTTCCCGACCGAAGACGGCGTCACGCTGCGCGGGTGGCTCATCGACGGAGGCTCCGACAAGGTCGTCGTCCAAACCCACTTCGGCGTCCAATGCAGCCGCTCCGGCTACTCGCCGCGGGGCAAGGGGCTCATCAAGATGTGGAAGGACGACATCTCGTTCCTCCGCCAGGCCAAGCACCTGAGCGAGCAGGGCTACTCGGTGCTGATGTACGACATGCGGAACCACGGCGAGAGCGAGCGCGGGGACTGCCCCTGGATCTCCTGGGGGCCGAAGGAAGCCGCCGACGTGATCGCCGCCGTGGACTTCGTCACCGGCCACGCCAGGCTCGGAGCGGCGAGCATCGGCCTCTTGAGCATCTGCATGGGAGCGGCGGCGACGACCTATGCGTACGGACTCGGACAGGCCGGGCTGCAGTCGCGCGTCAACGTGAAGGCTCTGATGGCCGTGCAGCCGCTGCACTACCGCGAGTTCACCAAGGCGTTCGGCATCCCCGGGTTCCTGAACAACGCGGGGACCAGGCTCTCGACCGAACGCCTCGGGTTCGACCTGAACGACAAGACCTTCCTGTCGGACGTGCACGCCATCTCGGTTCCGACGCTTGTCGTCCAGAACCGGAACGACCCGTGGACCGACCTCGACTTCGTCCAGTCCTTCCACGACAAGCTCCGGGTCGAGAAGGAGCTGAGCTGGCTCGACCTCACCAAGAAGCGCGCCGCCGCCTACGACCACCTGGGCACGTCGCCCGAGATCATCAGCTCGTTCTTCGGCAAGCACCTGTAGCGAGCGCCCACGCCGCCCATGAAGAAGCACCACATGGCCATCATCGCAATCACGCTCGTCGTCGCAGCTCTGCTCGTGCTCATGTGGACGGGCCGCAAGTCCGTACACACCGAGCTCGTCGTCCCGGCGCCGCCGGAGGCCGTCTGGGCGGTGCTGATGGACACCGGTTCCTATGGCGACTGGAATCCGGTCCTCGTCAGCGCCGAAGGAGCGCTCGCAGAGGGCAACGGCATCGACTACACGATGCGGCAGCCGGACGGCAAGGAGAGCCCCATATCGGCCCGCGTAACCTCGCTCGTCGAACGGCAGGAACTGCGGCAGTTCGGCGGCATCCGCGGGGTGCTGACGTTCGACCACCGCTACACCCTCGAGCCCGCACCCGAAGGAACGCGGGTGACGCAGCACGAGGAGTACCGCGGCATCGGCGTCCACTTCTGGGACGCGAGCTGGGTCGAGCCGGCCTATGCAAGGGTGAACGAAGCCCTCGGCGAGCGCGCCCGCGCGCTGGCGTCGGAAGCGCGCTAGCTCGACGGCCCGCGCTGCTAGACCGTGAGCGTGGCGTCTGCGGTCTTCGCTCCGCCGTCGTCAAAGCGCGCCGCACGGAAGCACGCGGTTCGACCGCGAGGCATAGGGAGCCACGTTTGGGCTTTGTGGGACGTCACCGGAGAATCGACTGCGGGGTGGATGCGACGCGCATCCACCCCGCTCGACGGTTCTCCAGGCCGTCCGCCCTTACTGGTAGGTCCCCGGATGCGAGAGCACCAGATCGGCGCCCAGAGCCTTGTACGTGAGCGGCCGCAACGCGTAGAAGGGAATCACCCCCGGGATGGTCCAGGGAGCGCTGGGAACGTCGATCTCGATGACGCCGTAGGGTGCCGCTCTGCCCACCGCGTCCGAGACCTCACGAATGGGGATGATGGGCGTGCCGTGCTCGTCGCCGAAGACCAGAAACCCTGGCCCGGCCCCCCACTGGAGAAGATCGGGACCCGCCTTGGAAACGCGCAACTTGGCGGCCCCCGGCATTCCGAGGAACATGGCGGCCTCGAAGCTGAGCAGGGGCTTCGTGATCCCGCTGCGATGGTCGGTGACGGGTTCCCAGGACTCCTGCAACGCGGCTCGAATCTCGGCCGGCGTCGGGTCCAGGCCTACCTTGGCGCCCCACTCGAACAGGAGCGCGCAGACCCCGGCGACGTAGGGAGCCGCGGCGGAGGTTCCACTGAAGTCCGATACGAGCCCGCCTCCGCTCGTCGTCGATGCTTTGTAGGACGGCGCGAAGAGGTCCAGTATGTTGCCGGCGCAAGAGAAGGCGCAGACCTTTGCTTCTTCCGCCTTTTCGGTTATCTGCGTCCCGGTGCAGCTGTTCGTATAGGTCAGGTTCACCGAGTCGTCCTTGTGGTCATAGACCGCACCCACCGAGATGATGTTGGCGATGGCCGCCGGATAAGTGATCCCAAAGGGGTCGTAGCTGTTCCCGGCGGATGAGATGACGACGATGCCGAGCGCGTTGAGGTTCTGAACGGTCCAGTAAATGCTCCCGCTGGCAATGGGGTTCTGGTACGTGGTGCAAGGGATCCCGTAGCTCATATTGACGACTCGGATCGGATTCGCGGGATCGTCGTACTGGTGCAGCGCGACCCACTCCAACCCCTGGACGGAGAGGAAGTCCGAGGGTCCTTGATCGCTGTCCGTCCACAGCTTGAGGCCGTAGAGCTTGGCGTCCGGAGCCATCCCCGTCGGCGAGAGGTAGGTGCCGCTCGTCTGGTACGGCATGGCGGCCACGCCCCCGACCTTGGTGCCGTGGTCGAAGGGACTCTTGGGAGTGGAGTCCCCGTCGGCAAGGTCCACGCCGCCGATCACCTTGTCGTTGGGGAACACGCCTGCGCCGAGGTACGGGTTGTCGAAGTTGAGCCCATCGTCCAGGATCGCGATGGATACACCCTTGCCCGTGATGTCGTCGTAGGTGCCAGCACCTGCACCCAGCGCCTTGTAGGCGTAGTTGACGCCGCTCATCAGAACGCCCTCAAGGTCCATCCTCTCGTGGATCCGCTCGGGCTCGATCCAGCGCACGGCCGGGTTGAGGAGCAGGCGCGAAATCCCGATCGAGTCGGCCTCGACGGAGAAGATCGGGAGGGTTTCCAGCCGCCTGTGGGTGCTCAGGTTGGCATCGGCGAGCACCGAGTCCACGACCGCACGCACCTCGCCCCTGCGGGCGAGGAGCAGATCGGGGTCGCGCAGGTTCGTCGCGTCCCGGCTCAGCGGAGTCGGGTGCAGGGTCACCACGACGTCGCTCCGCCCCACGTCGACCAGCCGCTCGGCCAACAGGTCGGCCTCGAGGACGCGGTCGAGGTCCCAGCCGGCGATCAGGTCGGTAGCCGCGCTGGAAGCGGACTGGACCGGCGTCGCGTGGGCAGCCGCTCCCAGGGCGACGGTCCATACGATGGCCGCGCAGGGCACGTTCTTGATCAGGGTCTGCATCGGTTTCATCTCCAGAGTCGTTTGGGCGGTCTACTGAAGGTTGACGAGGACCAGGACGAGACCCTCTTCGTTCGCACGCGACATGGCCTTGCCGAGCACCGCGCCGTCGCAACGGTCGGTGTCGGTCGCCTTCATCGCGACGCCGGGGACCGACGAGGTGGTCAGCCGATCGCCGGGCTCGATCGCGCCGTTCTCGTCGGAGCAGCGGACAAAGACGCGGCCGGTCATGGCCACGGGAGTATCTCCGTCCATCACGCTCTCCTGGCCCATCCGGATACCGGGGGCCACGCCGCCGGCTCCCGAGACCACGCCCGCGACCTTCGTGTCGTACGCGCCGTCGGAGGGCATCAGGCGGCCCGGGTGCTGGGGGTCGATGCTGACGACGGTGCCCGGGGCACAGGCCGTGTCCCCGCTCTCGAAGCCCTCGACCAGGTCCGCGCCGCCCACGATCGTCAAGGTGTTGACGCGAATGTCGTCGTTGACCACGACGGGGTCAGCGCCCGGCACCAGCATCCCGCCCAGGGGCTCGAAGACCCCCGTGGCGCGAAGGCCGTCAGCGACCACGACAGGCTCCGTGGGGCTCGGGACACGGATCGTGCCGAGGGGCTCGAAGGGCCCCCAGAGACGAACGGCGCTGGTAGCGGGGTTGAGGTTGAGGATGGACGGGGTGACGCCGTCCATGCTGAGGCTCTGGACCCAGGTCTCGATGCCCGGCGAGATCTGCAGGTTCGCCTCTCCAGCGGCGCCGAAGATCGACACCGCGTTCCCGTTCAAGCGAGGCCGCAGCTCCAGCGAGCCTCCGTCTGCCGCGATGATCGGGTTGCCGACATCGTTCGTTCCGATGCGGAGGTCCGCGCCCGCCGGGCCGCGCACGTCGAGCGGACCGACGGGAACGCCGGTGTGGCCGATCGAAACACCGCCGCCGAAGGTCATGTCAGCGCCGTTCACCGTCCAGAGCGCATCGGAACCCGCGGGCCCTGCGGGACCGGCGGGGCCTTGGACCCCAACCGGGCCTTGCGGACCGGGGGCCCCGTCGGCGCCGTCGGCGCCCATCGCACCTGCCGCACCCGTCGGTCCGGCCGGACCAGCCGGACCCGCGGGGCCTTGATCGCCCGCCGGGCCCTGCGGACCGGGAGCGCCGTCGGCGCCAGCAGCGCCCATCGCACCTGCCGCACCCGTCGGGCCGGCCGGACCAGCCGGACCCGCGGGACCTTGATCGCCCGCCGGGCCCTGCGGACCGGGCGCGCCGTCGGCGCCAGCAGCGCCC
>JBCCGI010000118.1:0-19728 GCA_039029355.1 Planctomycetota bacterium | reverse complement strand
GTTCGAGCGCACGCCGCCGCTGCGGCCGCCGGCGGCGTTGCCGCGGCTCGTGCCGCCACCGCTGCGGGAAGCTCGAACGGGTGCCCTTCGAGCGCACGCCGCCGCTGCGGCCGCCGGCGGCGTTGCCGCGGCTCGTGCCGCCACCGCTGCGGGAAGCTCCGCCGGCGTTGCGGCCGCGGGTCGTGGCCGTGCCGCGGTTCGTGCTCTGGCCGTTCGCACGCCGCTCTTCGACGCGCCGGCGCTCCTGCTGGACGCGCGGGTCGTTGGCGCGCGCCTGCTGCTCGCGCTGGCGGCGCTGCTCGAGCGAGCGCCGTAGCTCCTCGAGGCTGGTCTTCTGCGACGGGCGCAGGCGCGAGGCCGCCGGGCCCGCGGCCCCACCGTCGCCGGCGCGCTGGCCGACCGGCGTGCCCGGGCGAACGACCTCGGCGGGCGCGGCGGAGCGGCTGGCGACCGGCGCTCCGCCGACGCGCGGCGCCGGGGGCGGGGCCGGCGCCTCGACCTCGGAGGTCGTGGCCGACTTGGCGGCGCTGGCGGTGGTCTTCTTCTGCAGCCCCGACAGGGCGCCGCGCGCTCGGTCGCGGGCCGAGGTGCCGTTCGACGCCGCGTTCGAGGCGCCGCCCTTGGCGTTCTCGACCCGGTTCTGGATGCGGGCCGGGTCCTGGCCGCTGAGGCGCGCCTTCTCGCGCGCCAGCTCGGAGCGCCGCGCCGCCGGACCGTCCTCGCCGCGGCGGGCCGCTTCCGCCTGCTCCGCACGGCGCTTCGCGAGGACGCGCCGGGCCTCGGTCTCGAGGTCGGCCGCCACGCGCCGTCCGCGGCTCGTGATGCGCTCCTTGTAGCCGACGACAAACTCGTCCTGGGTGAGCTGGCCGTCGCCGTCGAGGTCGAAGGCGCCGAACTCCTGCTCGGTGTGGCGCGCCGCGACGGCCTCGCGGAGCGTGATCTTGCCGTCCTGGTTCGCGTCGGCGCCCGCGAAGGACGCGCGCGCGCGGGCCAGGTTCGGCAGCGTCGCCTCCTGGGCGGAGGCGGTGCCGAGCGGGAGGGCGAGGAGCAGCAGCGGGAAAAGCGTTCGGTTCATGACGGTTTCGCCGGGCGGGACACGGGATCCCTGCATTCTGGCGCGGGAAAGGATAAGCGAGCCGTGTGCCACCGGTAACCAGAGGCTGTTAATTCGCCCTATCCCGAAGCATAGAAGCGACTTACAACACATCCACCGCCGCCCGCCCGCCGGGCTCTCGTCCACCTGGAGGGACACTCCGGAGGCCCGCGGCGTGCGGCCGCTATGCTCTCTCGGCTCGCGCCGGCGCCATGCCCAACCGAAACCCCCTTCCCGAGCTCACCTTCGCCGTCGGCTTCGCCTGCGGGCTGCTCACGCTCTCGATCGTCTACGCGCTGCTGCCCGCCCCCGTCGACCGCGACGTGGAGCTGCTCCGGGCGGTCCGCGACCTGACCCAGGAGACCTACGTCGAGGAGGTCGACTCGCGCACGCTGATCGACGGCGCCCTGCGCGGCATGGTGGGGAACCTCGATCGCTACTCGCGCTACTACGGGCCCGAGGAGATCGCCGGCATCGACCGCGAGACCAGCGGCGAGTACCTCGGCATCGGCGTGCTGTTCCTCGACGCCGAGGAGGGCCGCATCCGCTTCCCGCTCGCGGGGTCGCCCGCGGAGCGGGCCGGGCTGCGGGTGGGCGACCGGATCGTCGCCGTGGACGGCGCGCGCGTCGACGCGATGCCCGAGGGCGGGCTGCGCGACAGCCTCAAGCGGCGCTCGGGCGAGCCGATCGAGCTCGAGCTCCTGGGCCGCGACGCCGAGGTCCGGACCGCAACGCTGCGGCCCGAGCCGGTGGTCGATCCTTCCGTGCGGCACGCGCGCATGCTCGACGACGAGCTCGGCTACCTCGCGATCGTGTCCTTCAGCCACCGCACGCTCGAGGAGTTCGACCGCTGGACGGCCTGGCTGTCCGAGCGGGGCATGCAGGGCCTCATCCTGGATCTGCGCTCGAACCCCGGCGGGATCCTCGACGCCGCCATTCGGATCGCCGATCGCTTCATCCCCGACGGCGTGCTGGTGTCGACGCGCTCGCGCACCGAGACGCGCAGCACGCGCGCGCGCGCCGAGGAGACGCACCTGCTCGGGCTGCCGCTGGTGGTGCTGGTCGACGGCGACTCGGCCAGCGCGAGCGAGGTGCTCTGCGGCGCCCTTCAGGACCACCGCGTCGGCGTCGTCGTCGGCGAGGAGACCTACGGCAAGGGCGCGGTGCAGACCCTGTCGCGCTTCGAGCACGAGCAGGCGATCATCAAGCTCACGACGTCGAGCTACTTCACGCCCGCCGGACGCCGCATCGAGCGCGGCTCGGGCTGGACCGGGCTCGCGCCCGACGTGTGGGTCGCCCTGCCCGCCGGCCAGCGACGCGCGATCCACGGCTTCCTGCGGCTCTACTCCCCCCCGCCCGCCGCGGTGCCGGAGCTGCGCGCCTGGGAGGAGGAGGAGGGCCTCACGCTCATCGCCGAGGCGCCCGACGACCCCCAGCTCGACGCGGCGATCGGCCTTCTGCGCGGGCGCTCCCCCGGACCGGTGGCGGTGCGTCATGTCGACTGAGGCCGCGCTCCTGCTCGGGATCGAGTCGTCCTGTGACGAGACCGCGGCCGCGGTCGTGCGCGGCGGGCGGACGATCCTCTCCTCGATCGTGCACAGCCAGGCGCCCGAGCACGCGCTCTACGGCGGCGTGGTGCCCGAGGTCGCCGGCCGCGCGCACCTGCGCTACGTGCTCGAGGTGATCGACCGGGCGCTGGCCGAGGCCGAGGTGACGCTGGACGACCTCAGCGCCGTCGCGGTCACCGCGCGTCCCGGGCTGATCGGCTCGCTGCTCGTGGGCCTCTCCGCGGCGAAGGGCCTGGCCTACGCGCGCGGACTGCCGCTGGTCTGCGTCCACCACATCGAGGCGCACGCCTATGCGGCGACGATGGAGGAAGAGGTCGAGCTCCCGTGCCTGGCGCTGATCGTGTCCGGCGGGCACACCTCGCTGTACCGGATGGAGGGGCCGACCCAGCTCGTGCCGCTCGCGACCACCCTGGACGACGCCGCCGGCGAGGCCTTCGACAAGGTCGCGCAGATGCTCGGCCTGGGCTACCCCGGCGGCCCCGAGATCTCGCGCCTGGCGGCGGAGGGCGACCCCACGGCCGTCGCGTTCCCGCGCTACCGCCCGAAGGACGGCAAGCCGGGCTTCTCGTTCAGCGGCCTGAAGACCGCGGTGCTCTACCACCTGCGCGGGCAGAACGCCCTCGCCCCCACGCCCGCGCCCGAAGAGATCGAGCGCCCCGCGGACATCGCGGCCTCGTTCCAGGAGGCCGTGGTCGACGTTCTGGTGGACCAGACCCTCGGCGCGGCCCGCGCCACCGGGCTCCAGAGCGTGCTCGTCAGCGGCGGGGTGGCCTGCAACCCGCGGCTCCGCGAGCGCATGCAGGCCGCCGCGGCCGAGATGGGGGCGCGGGCGGTGTTCCCCAAGCCGGCGTACTGCACCGACAACGCGGCGATGATCGCGGGGCTGGGATTCGAGCACTGGGCGGCCGGCAACCTGGCCCCGCTCCACGCCGACGCGGCCCCGCGCTAGGCCCGAGCGCTCGGCCCTGGCCAGCGCGTGTCGGCGCACACTCCTAAGCTTCTCTAAAGGCCTCAATTAGGACGATCGAGCGACCGATTTCCCACACGGCCCCCAGCCGGTCGGGTATGCTCACCGGCCTTTTTCGTCGTGGATCAAACCAAGCTCAAGACCCTCCTCCAGGAGGTCCAAGACGGCACCCTCGCCGTGGACGACGGCCTGGCCCGGCTCTCCGCCTGGCCGGCCGACGACCTGGGGCACTCGCGCATCGACCTGCACCGCGAGCTGCGCTGCGGGTTCCCCGAGGTGGTCTTCGGCGCCGGCAAGGCGCCCCACGAGCTGGTCGACATCGCGCGCTCGATCCTGGCCCACCACGAGCGCCTGCTCGTCACCCGGGCGCGGCCCGAGGGCGCGGCGGCGCTGCTCGAAGCGGTGCCCGAGGCCGTCCTGTTCGAGCGCTCGGGCGCGGTCGCCGTCGGGCTCCCCGAGGCGGACGGCGGCGAGGGCGAGATCCTCGTGCTCTCCGCCGGAACCGCCGATGGGTCCGTCGCCGAGGAGGCCCTGGTCACCGCCCGCATGATGGGCGCCCGGGCCGACCACCTGGCCGACGTCGGCGTCGCGGGCCTGCACCGGCTGCTGGCGGAGACCGACCGCCTGCGTTCGGCGCGCGTCCTGATCGTCGTCGCCGGCATGGAAGGCGCCCTGCCCAGCGTGGTCGGAGGCCTGGTGGCCCGACCCGTCATCGCCGTGCCGACCTCGGTCGGATACGGTGCCTCGCTCGGCGGAATCGCCGCGCTCCTCGGTATGCTGAACTCCTGCGCGGCAGGCGTCACCGTGGTCAACATCGACAACGGTTTCGGCGCCGGCTATGCCGCGGCCCTCATGAACCGCCTGCCTACCTACGCTTGATGAGCCAGCGCAAAGACGCGTTCCTCGCCCTCGAGAACGGCACCGTGCTCCGTGGCCGCTCCTGCGGCGCGGACGGCGAGACCTCCGGCGACATGGTCTTCAACACGGCCATGACCGGGTACCACGAGATCCTCACCGATCCCTCGTACGCCGGGCAGGTGGTCGTGATGACCTACCCGCTGATCGGCAACTACGGGGTCCCCGACGAGGACGCCGAGAGCCGCCGCGCGTGGCCCGAAGCCTTCGTGCTCAAGGAGATGTCGCAGATCTCCTCGAACTTCCGCTCCAACACGCCGCTGCCCGAGTGGCTGCGCGACAACGGGGTGGTCGCGATCGAGGACGTCGACACGCGCCTCCTCACCAAGATCACGCGCGACCAGGGCTCGCTGCGCTGCATCGTTTCGACCGAGGACGACAACGCCGAGTCGCTGGTCGCCAAGGCGCGCGCGGCGCAGCCGACCGACGGACGCGACCTGGCCTCGGAGGTGTCGTGCGAGAAGCCGTACACCTGGTCGGACGCCTACGACGAGTCCTATCCCGAGTGGATTCCCTCCGCCGGAGACCGGCGCAAGGTGGTCGCCTACGACTTCGGCATCAAGCGCAACATCCTGCGGAGCCTGGTGCACTGCGGCTTCGACGTCACGGTCGTGCCCGCCTGGACGCCCGCGGACGACGTGCTCGGCATGGACCCCGACGGCGTGTTCCTCTCCAACGGCCCGGGCGACCCCGCGGCCGTGACGCGCGGCATCGACGCGGTGTCGAACCTGGTCGGCAAGAAGCCGATCTTCGGCATCTGCCTCGGGCACCAGATCCTGTCGATCGTGCTCGGCGCCAAGACGCACAAGATGCCCTTCGGGCACCACGGCGCGAACCACCCGGTGCGCGACATGCTCACCGAGCGGGTCGAGATCACGTCGCAGAACCACTCCTTCGCGGTCGACGCAGAGAGCCTGCCCGCGCATCTCGAGCTCACGCACATCAACCTCAACGACCACACCGTCGAGGGGATCCGCCACAAGACGGAGCCGGTGTTCAGCGTGCAGTACCACCCCGAAGCGGCGCCGGGCCCGCTGGACTCCGCGCACCTGTTCCACCGCTTCCGCGAGGTGATCGAGCCGGCGACGCGCGCCTAGGCGCGTCGCGCGCGGCCGGGGCCCTGCGCCGCTAGAGCTCGGGGACCAACGTCACGGCGAGCCGGTTGGTCCAGCTCGCGCTCGTCGGCGCCGTCAGCGGGCCGGCGATGCCCTGGATGTCGATCGAGAGGCCCACCGCCGAGGTGTTGGGTGGGATCGGCACGACCACCAGCTCCTCGCCGAACAGCGACGGGCTCGGCTGCAGCAGGTTCGTCGGCGCGATCAGCTCGAGCTTGCCGGCGATCGGCGCGATCGGCACCGCGAAGCCGGTCGAGGCGAGGCTCCACAGGAGCATGAACGTGTCGCCTGGATTGACCGCCACACGCAGCCGGAACTCGCCGCCCAGCGTCGGCGTCTGCGTCAGGTCGATCGCGGGCGTGTACGTGTAGGAGCGCGCCCGCACCAGCGGCCCGTCGTCGGTGAAGAGCGAGAGCGTCTCCGCTCCGATCGGGTTGCCGTGCTGGTTCGCGCCGGAGGGCGTCGTGACCTGGGCGTGCGTGCTGGAGAGCACGTTGAGGCCCGCGACCGGCTGCCCGCCGAGGTCGAGGTCCAGGACGCTGGCCGTGCTGAGCTCGTCGAGGCCGAAGCCGAAGAGCGACGTGACCTCGCCGCCCTCCTTCGCGCCGAGCGCGTCGCTGAAGCCAAAGACCACCGGCCGCTCGGTCGCGATTCCGCCGGTCGTCCACGGAATGCCGCCGAGCCCCTGGAAGGTGGCCGAATCGAGCACCGCCGACGCGGCCGGCTGGCCGACGTGGAAGTCGATCGAGTAGCTCTCGCTCGTCGCGGTCCCGGCCGTCGTGCCCGCGTTGGACGCCAGCACGACGTGCTCCTCGCTGCCCGACGGCCCGGCGGTCTGGGCCTGCCGCAGGAGCGCGGCGGCCTCCAGCTCGAGGTCGCGAAGGCGGTCGAGCTGGTCCGGCGTGAGCCCAACGCCAAGCAGGTCGTTCTGCTCGTGCGGGTCGTTCCACAGGTCGTAGAACTCGACCGGATAGCCCGGCAGCCCGGGCGTGAACACGCGGATGAGCTTGTAGCGGTCGTCGCGCAGCATGTAGCCCTCTAGGTTGTAGGGCGCCGAGCCGAGCGGCCCGAACAGCTGCGAGAACACCGTGCGGCGCAGCGACGGCGTGGACGAGTCCGCCAGGTACGGCAGCAGGCTGACCGAGTCGAGCTCGAACCCGGGCGGCATCACGGTGTCGAGGTCGACCGCCGCCAGCTCGGCGATGGTCGCGAAGAGGTCGACCATCGACACCAGCGCGTCGCTCTCGGTACCCGGCTGCGCCACCGCCGGCCCGGTGACCAGGAACGGCACGTGGCAGCCGCCCTCGTACAGCGTCACCTTGGCGTGCTGCGGATCGAAGGGCGGGATCACGACCTCGAACGGCGTCCCGTTGTCGGCCAGGAAGAACATGTTCGTGCGGTCGAAGAGCGCCCCCATGCCGGCCTTCATCCGGCCCAGCTCGGTGTCGATCGCCTCGACCGTCGCCTTGTAGTACGGGCGCGGGTTCGTGATCGGGTCCGCGGCCGACAGGTCCTGGGTGTGCAGCTGCGCGGGCGGCTCGTGGAAGGGCACGTGCGCCGCGCTGAAGGCCAGGTAGCAGAGCCACGGCTCCGGCGCCGTCGACATGAACGCCAGCGCCTCGTCGATCTGGTCGGTCGTGGCGTACGTCGTGGTGACGAAGAAGCTGCCGTCGACGACCTTGAGCCAGTTGTAGTACGCCAGGAAGTCGAAGCCGAGGTTCGAGGGCGTGCCCGCGAAGTGGTTGAAGCCGGCGTCGTTCGGCGCGGTCTCGAAGCCCACGGCTCCGTCGTAGAGGTGCCACTTGCCGATCGCGGCGTGGTCGTAGAGCCCGCCGGTGCCGAGGTCGAGCATCTCGGGCAGGATGGTCTCCTCGGGCGCGAGCTGAAAGAACTCGGGCGTGGTCATGCCCGGCCCCACGATGTGCCCGATCCCGGTGCGGAAGGCGTGGCGACCGGTCAGGACCTGCGCGCGGGTCGGCGAGCAGACCGGGTTCGAATAGGCGTTGCGGAACAGCACGCCCTCGGCGGCAAAGGAGTCGAGCGTGGGCGTCGGAGGCAGGTCTGCACCCAACCCATACGCGGGGATCTGATCGATCCCCACGTCGTCGACAACCACGATCAAGACGTTGTCCTGGGCGGAGGGTGCAGCCGCCAGTGCAAGGAGGAGGGGCGCGATGAGGGAGCGCATGGAGCCTACATCCTATCCGGCTCTCCGCCGGGCACGGGCTTCCTGCCGCGACGAGCCGGACGGGCTATAGTCTTGGAACGGGGCAAGCTGACGCCCCGCGACCGACCTGGAAAGGCTTTCCCCTCCGATGGCTCCCTCGCACCGACTCCGCGCAGCCACGCTCGCGGCCCTCGCCGCCCTCGGGCTCGCCCTCCCCACCCCTGCCCAGGGGAGCGAGATTCCCGCTCTGATCCAGTATCAGGGACGCATCACCGACTCCGCGGGGCAGCCGATCACCGCCGCAGGCCTCACGCTCCGCTTCCGCATCTACAAGCACCCGGTCGGCGGATCGTCGCTGTACACCGAGCTGCAGACGCTCGACGTTACCGACGGCTTGGTCAGCACGCTGATCGGTTCGACGACGCCGCTGCCGAACACGATCTTCCTCGACCAGGACGAGGCTTACCTCGGCATCACGATCGGCAACGACAGCGAGGCGGTGCCGCGGCACCCGCTGGTCAGCGTTCCGTATGCCTTCCGCGCGATGACCTCGACGGTCGCCATGGATGTCACCGGACCGGTCATCAACCCCGGGAGCGTCGCCATCGGCGGCGAGCTCGTCATCGACCCCGCCGGCAAGTGGGTGGGCGACACGGCGGGGCTGATCGGTCCTCCCGGTCCGGTCGGCCCGAGCGGGCCCAGCGGCCCGACCGGGCCCCAAGGTCCCCAAGGACCCGCCGGTCCCGACGGCGCGATCGGGCCCCCCGGCACCAACGGCCCGGCCTTCGCCGACGACACGGCCAGCGGCTGGGGTGCGGTCCCCGGCGCCGCGGGCCTCGCGATGCACGCCATCGTCGAAGTGCCGGCCGGCGAGATCGTCGGCGGAATCCGCCTGTGGGGCAGCGATCCCGCGATCACGTACGACGTCTTCGCGGTCCACATGCCGACCGGCTCTCCGACGCTCCTCGGCGGCGGCTCCGTCGGGGACTTCGCGGACCTGACCGACTACGCGGCCTCGGACGTCGACTACCTCCTGGTGCGCGTGAACGTGACCTCCCCCGCCCAGCGCGTCTACGGCGGCGTACTGCACCGCCCGGCGGCTTCGACCACGCTCTTCAGCACGACCTTCAACTCGCCGGTCGGCATCCAGCTCGACCCGCCGGTCGGCGGCGTCGGCTGGGCGGTCGACGGCACGCCCGAGCTCGTCCACGAAGGCGCGCCGTACAACTCCGAGCCCTTCAGCCTCAATCTGAACAACGGCACGGACTACTCCGCGCCCTCCGCCGGCCCGCTGACGGCCGACGCCACCAGCCTGCCGATCGACCTCACGACGACCACCGCGCCGGTCCTCACCTTCTTCAACAAGTGGGAGACCGACCCCGTCCCGGACGCCGACCTGCGCATCCTGCAGATCTCGAACGACGGCTTCTCCAGCCTGTTGATCAACCAGCCGCTCCCCGAGGACGGCGGCGAGGTATGGCTCAAGGAGAGCTTCGCCCTCGATCCCGCCTGGGGCGCGGTGCAGATCCGCTTCCGCTTTGCGAGCGACGGGATGGACGATGCCTACGCGGGATGGTTCGTCGACGACCTGCGCGTGGGCGAGGCACAGAGCGGCGCGGGGCCGGTGCTGCAGCGGCTGACGCCGCGGCAGTTTTTGCTGTCGGCGCAGTAGCGGAGCCGCAGGCCGACCACGCGCGAGCCGCTCGCTACCAGAAGCCGAGCTCGTCGGACTGCGGCGTGTCGGTGACCCGCACCAGCGAGCCGGCGACCTCGTAGTCCGCCTGGAAGGTGTCAAGCTGGACGGCCTCGCCGAGCGAGTCGACCTCGGCGGCGGTGAAGACGAACGTGGTCCGGCCCGGCCCGGCGATGCAGCCGTCGTTCTGGAGCCCGTAGGCTCGGTACCCGAGCGGTAGCGTCCCCAGCTCGCGCACGATGACCGACGGGTCGTCAGCGAGGCGCATCGTGATGCTGTCGCCGCCCGGGTCCTCACGGGCGGCCAGGAGCACGCGAGCGAGGGGCGTCTCCTCGCCGGTCATCGCGTTGCGCACGTCGAACTCGCCGCAGATCCAGCGGCTGTCGACCTCCTCGCTGCGCTCGGTCCCGTCGACCTTCGCCGCGACCGCGTAGGTCGTGCCTCCGTCGATCTTGGTGTAGTAGGCCCAGCCGTCGCTCGTCATGGGGAGCAGCTGGATCTCCTCGGCGGTGTCGAGCGGAACCGCCTGCCCGGAGCCCAGGTCCACCGCGACGACGGCCTCATCGCCCCCCTGGCAGGAGGCGGCCTGGCAGGAACGCACGACGGCGTAGCCGTCGATGAGCTGCATCTCCAGCGGCGTCCCCGGCTGGGAGCCGCCGACCTGCCCGTAGTCGCCGGCGTCGCTCAGCTTCCAGATCTCGTAGTCGTTGCTGCCCGCCCTCCGCAGGTGCACCCAGCCGTAGCCCTGGGTCCAGCCGGAGCCCGAGGGCAGCACCAGATCCAGCCACGACATGCCCAGGTCGGTGAGACCCGTCGCCGAGCTCAAGCGATGGAGATCGTTGTCGAGCGCCAAGACCGCCACCCCGTTGGGCAGGCTCGCCACGCAGGCGGGGACGAAGTCGCTCGTCGCGACGACGATCGGCGAGAACGAGAACGTGTCGGCCAAGACGACGTCCCAGGTGCTGGCCGACGCGCTCGGCCGGAAGCCCAGGAAGTTCGACACCACCGTGTTGGAGACGGCGCGCATCGCACACATCAGGTTCCAGTCGACAACCTCGGTCGTCGACTGCCCGCCCTCGACCTGGACGATGGCGTTCGTCGAGTCGCCGCAGAGGAAGTGGTAGACCGTGCCGAGGTCGGTCCAGTCCTGGAACGTGACGACATCCTCGATGTCGCTCCAGGCGGCCAGGAGCTCCCCCTCCGGCGGCAACGCCGCGCCGTCCTCGTCCCGCTGCACGTCCAGGCTCAGGGTCTTGATGCCCTCGGAGTCGTAGTACTCCCCGGTCCACTCGAACGTCTGCCCGAGGCTGAAGGGGCTGCTGCCCGCGTTCACAACCTGCACGCGCGGGCGGAAATCAAGCGCGTCGGCCAGGCTCAGGATCGGCCCGCCCGCAGGCGAGCAGGGGTCGAAGAGAGCGATGTTCTCGCCGGCGGTGCCGAAGTCGACCAGCGCGCCGTGGAACTGCGCCGGCTGGTCGGTGCAGGGCGGCTTCCCCGGACCGGACGAGCTCGAGCTGGACGAATCGGAGAGGGCTGCGGGAACGCAGCCGATGCACACCAGCGGGGTGGCCGCGAGCAACGATCTCATGGGACGGGGCCTCCGGGCGGAAAGGGGGGACCGGCCGGCTCTCGGTCGAGCCGGCGCTCCTGAGTGAAACGCAAAGCGCCCGCGCCGCGGGCGAGACTCTGCGGAATCCCTCCCGACCGGGCCTCGGGAAAACGCCTAGAGGACGGCGCGGCGTCCCGTCAGCGCGGCGGGCGACTCGGCTCCACGGCCTCGGGCCAGAGCCGCCGCAGCGCGCGCTCGAGCATGAGCTCCTCGAACGCACGCAAGCGCTCGCGGTAGTCGAGCAGCAGCTCGTCCAGGGCGAGGTCGGGCAGCCCCGGATCCTCGATCGCGACCCACTCGCCGAGGGGCTCAGCGTCCCACCGATAGCAGGCCAAGAGCACGAGGTCCTCCCCCGCCCCAACGGCGATCTCGTTGCCGTCCTCGATCACGACGGCATCCGCCTGGTGCAGCGGGTACGCCCAGCCGGCGAACCGCTTCTTGTAGCCGTAGCCGGTCGTCAGCCACTCGGGAGCCGGAACGTCGAGCACGGGTAGAGCCGTGACGCGGATCCCCGCGCCCGTCGTCGGCGCGACCACACCGGCGCTCGCGACGAGCGGCACGAGCACGGCGCCGGTCCCGTCCACCCGCGGCAGAAAGACCCCGTCGGGCTCGCTGAGAAGGGCCTCGGACGGGAAGTTGCGGATCGGCTCGTCCTCGTCGAGGTCGAAGGGGTACACCGTCAGCCGCGGCCCCCCCCCGCACGCCGGCCGGGAGCAGCACGTCGGTCTCGTACCAGGCCGTGTACCGACTCGGCACCAGCTCGGACCGGTACGGCTGCCAGTCGAAGGGAAACCACGGGTCCTTGGGAGGCGGCGGCATCCACGACCAGGTGTACTCGCGCGGCTCCCACTTGGAGAGGCTTAGCCGGTTGTCGCGCTCGAAGTAGCCGCGGTGCAGCTTGACCGCCGAGGCGGGTACGCCCGCGCCGGAGCTGACGTTGTGGCCGGGCACGAGCGCGCCGAACGAGCCCGTGATGGCCACGAAGTCGTAGTGCTCGTGGACGCTCTCGTAGGCGAGGATCAGCCCCGACGGGTCGCGGCGCGGGCGGTCGAACGTGCGCTGCATGCCCTGGGGGACCGAAATCGTCAGGCTCTCCTCCGGGCGGGGACAGACCACGGACTCGTCATGAAGCTCGTGCCACACGGCGACGTCCAGGGGAAGGGCCCGATAGCGCATGCGGACCTCATTCGGGTCACCGAGCTGCGGGGGGGCCCAGGGGAGCGGGAAGGCGAAGAGCGCTGCCAGTGCCGGCAGCAGTCCTGGTACGAGGTGGGTCACGGGCTGCTCTCCTTGCGGGGCGTCTTGCGACCCGGTCCGCGAGCTCGCGGGTGCTCCCGCGAACGACCTCCGCGGTGGTCGCTCCAAGCCAACGCCCGAAGCGGCTCCGCCGCGGGTCAGGAGATTTCGGCCGACGGCTTTCGGCGGCGCCAAGCCGTTGTTGAGGAGTGGCTTGCGCGCTCTACAGCATCGACACCGGATCCACGTCCACCGCCACCTGCGGCCGGTTCGTCGCCGCCGCCAGGTCGACCAGCGCGCCTTGCACGCGGCCGAACGCCGGGCCCTCCAGCGGCAGCTTGAGGATCAGGTGGTGGCGGTGGCGGCTGCGCAGGAGTTCGATCGGGGCCACGGTGGGTCCGAGGACCTCGACGCCGTCTTCGTCGAGCGCGAGGATCGCGTCGGCGAAGCGCTCGGCGGCCTCCTCGACGCGCGGGAGCTCGGGGTCCTCGAACACCACGCGGATCAGCCGGCCGCAGGGGGGGAAGCGCACGGCGGCGCGCTCCTCGATCTCGTGCTCGGCGAAGGCCTGGAAGTCGTGGCGCGAGGCGAGTTGGATCGCGGGGTCCTCGGGGAGCGTCGTCTGCACGACGATGCGGCCCATGCGCTCGCCGCGGCCGGCGCGGCCGGCGACCTGGGCGATCAGCTGGAAGGCGCGCTCGGAGCCGCGGAAGTCCGGCAGCTCGAGCTGCTGGTCGACCGACACGATGCCGACGACGGTCACGTTGGGGAAGTCGAGCCCCTTGGCGATCATCTGCGTGCCGACCAGCAGGTCGATCTCGCCCCGGCCGAAAGCGGCGAGCGTCTCCTCGTAGTCCTCGCGGCGGCGCATGGTGTCGGAGTCCATCCGGCGGACGCGGGCGCGCGGGAAGAGCTCCTGCAGCTCGCGCTCGACGCGCTCGCTGCCCGAGCCCATCGGCTTCACCCCGGTGAAGCTGCAGGTCGGGCAGGCGCGCGGGACGGGACGCTCCTCGCAGCAGCCGTGGCACACCAGGCGCTGGATGCGGCGGTGGTAGGTGAGCGCAAGCGAGCACTGGTCGCAGCGGATCTTCTGCCGGCAGCCGGGGCACCAGTAGCTGGCGGTGAAGCCGCGGCGGTTGAGGAACACGATCGACTGCTCGCCCTCGTCGAGGGCCTCGCCCAGGAGCTGCTTGAGCCGGCGCGAAAAGAGCGGCGTACCGCGGTCGGCCTCGAGGCGCATGTCGACCACGTCGATCGGCGGCATGCCGCGGCCGCCGATGCGCTCGGGCAGGCGCAGGAGGCCGTACTCGCCCGCGCGCGCCCGCGCCCAGGTCTCGAGCGCCGGGGTCGCCGAGCCCAGCACGCACACCGCGCCCGCCTGGCGCGCGCGCTCGACCGCGACGTCGCGCGCGTGGTAGCGCGGCGAGTTGCCCTGCTTGAACGAGGGCTCGTGCTCCTCGTCGACGACGACGATGCCGAGCCGCTGCACCGGCGCGAAGATCGCCGAGCGCGCACCGACCACAACGCGCGCCTCGCCGCGCCGCGCGCGCTTCCACATGTCGAGCCGCTGGGCGTCGGTCATCTTCGAGTGCAGCACCGCGATGTCGCCGAAGCGCGAGCGGAACCACCCGACCGTCTGGGGCGTGAGCGCGATCTCGGGGACCAGCACGATCGCACTGCGGCCCTGGGACAGCGCCTGCTCGATCGCGCGCAGGTAGACCTCGGTCTTGCCGCTGCCGGTGACGCCCCACAGGAGGAACGCGCGGTGCTCGCCGCTCGCGACCTGCCCCACGATCGCGTCGACGGCGCGCGCCTGGTCGGAGGTCAGCTCGCGGTGCGTCGGGCGCTCGGCCTCGGACGAGAGCAGCTCGTCGGGGCGCGCATCGACGCGCGTCGTGCGGACCCACGCGCGGCGCTCCAGCGAGCGCAGCGGTGAATCCGACAGGTTGAGGCGCCGCAGCAGGTCGCGCGCCTCGACCGGCGCGCCGATCTCCAGCAGCGTGCGCAGCAGCCGGTGCTGCTTCTCGAAGCGCTCCTCAAGCTCCTCCAGCTGCTCCTTGCCGACGCCCTGCGCCGCCTCGACGAAGAGCACCTTGCGCGTGCCCGACTCGCGCTTGAGCGGCGCGGGCAGCACCGCGGCCAGCGCCTCGCCCCACGAGCAGCCGTAGCGCTCCGAGATCCAGCGCGTCAGCCCCAGCATCCCCGCGCCGGCCACGGGCTCATCGTCGAGCACGCGCGCCAGCGGGCGCAGCCGCCCGGCGGGGACGTCGCAGCGGTCGGCGGTGCGCACGACGACGCCGACCTCGCGGCCACGCGCGAAGGGCACGGCGACGCGCATCCCAGCTCGGACCGCGCCGCGCAGGGGCTCGGGGACGGCGTAGGTGTACTCGCGCCGCATCGGGCGGTTGAGAGCGACCTCGCAGAACCCGCCGGGCGCGGCCGGCGGCGGCGCGGCGTCGCGGCGGTCGGCTTCGCGCTGCTCCTCGCTCTCCAGCTGGAACAGCGTCGGCTGCTGCGGCCGCTTGGCCGTCACGCCGCTTCCCTCAGGCGCAGGCGCACGGGGTCGAGCTGCAGCGCGGGCAGCCGTTCTCGTACTTCGCCAGCGCGGCCTGCTCGAGATCGATGCCGGCGATCGACGCGAGCGACGAGAGCCACGCCAGCACGTCGGCGAACTCGCCTTCGAGCTCGTCCCTCAGGTCGCGGCGCAGCGCGCGCGTGAGCTCGCCGACCTCCTCGCAGAACCACATATGGGTTCCCTCCAAGCCGCGCGCGGAGTCGCGCTCGTAGAAGATGTCCTCGATGCGCTTTTGGAACTCGGAGAGGTGCATGTCAGCCGGAGCGTGAGATGGTGACCAGCGAGATGTCGTGCGGCACGCCCTCGTCGCCGGCAAAGGCCGAGATGTCGGCGCGCAGGGCCTTGAGGAAGTCGAGGGACTCGAGGTCAGCGTACTTCAGCACGCGCGCGAAGAGGGCCTTCTCGCCGATCTCGCGCCCTTCGGCGTTCACGATCCGCACCGGGCCACTGTTGCAGAGGAAGAAGCGGTCGCCCGACTCCAGCGGCACCTCCGCCACCTCGAGCCGCCGCTCGAACACCGCGCCGCGGTCGAGCCCCAACGCGATCCCGTCGGGGTGCACGGTGCGCATCGTGCCGTCCTCGGCCGCGTAGCGCAGCAGCGGGATCTTGTGCCCGGCACAGGCCACCGACGCGCGGCCGCGGGCCGGATCGACCAGCGCGTACAGGGCGGTGACGTACACGCCACGGCGCACGTCCGCGACCAACCACTGGTTGACGCGCCGCATCGCCGCGGCGACCTCGGCGGGCCCAGCGTCCGGCGCGAGGTGCATCAGCTCGCTGCGCAGGTACGAGCGCGCGGTCGCGCCGATCAGCGCCGCCGGCATGCCGGTGCCGCTGACGTCGCAGACCAGGAGGCCGACGCGCCCGTCCTCCATCTCGATGTAGTCGTGGAAGTCGCCGCCGATGTTGGGCGAGCTCATGTGCACCGCGCCGATGTCGTAGCCGTCGATCAGCGGGGTGGTGACCGGCAGCAGCGCCTCGCGCACGTCGCCCGCGAGGCTGAGCTCGCGCTCGCGCACGCTCAGCTCGAACTGGGCCTCCTGGGCCTCCTCGAGGTCGGAAGTCATACGCTGGATCGAGCGCGCCAGGAGCTCGATCTCGCCGGCGCCCGACACGTGGATCCGCCGCTGCAGCTCGCCGTGGCTGATCTGCCGCACGTCGTCGATCAGCATCTGCACCGGACGCGTGACCTTGCCGGCCACCCACAGGGCGACGAGAGCGCCGACGACCACCACGACGATCATCGTGGCGGCGATGATGCCGAGCAGGGCCTTGCTCTTGCCGCGCTGGGCCGGCGGCACGATCAGGCGGAACTCGCCCCTGGTCTCGTCGCTGCCGCCCTCGTAGCGGTAGAGCGTGCCGCTCCGGCGGTCCGGGCCGTACTCGACGTCGTACACCTCCACGTCGTTCGGGTAGCGCTTGCCGTCCCCCACCGTCTCGTGCCGCGGGCCGCGGTGCGTGAGCCGAACCGCCTGGGTGATCTCGTCGGTGCGCAGGTTCTCCTGCACGCGCTGGGTGCCGAAGTAGATCACCGCCGAGGCCGCGATCATCACCAGGCCGAGGGACAGCGTCATCGACAGCACGAAGCTGCGCTTGAGGCCGGCGCCCTTCAGGCGCAGCTCGCCGTCTCCTCGGCCGCGGGACATGGGGTCAGGCCTCCCAGACGAGGTCCGGCAGGAAGAAGCGCAGGGCGGCCATCACCGCCAGCCCGTAGAGCCCGGCGACGACGTCGTCGAGCAGGATGCCATCCCCCCCGCCAAGCGCCTCCAGTCGGCGCGCCGGCGGCGGCTTGAAGATGTCGAAGAAGCGGAAGACGAAGAAGGCCAGGGCGAGGGTGAGGAGGCTCGGCCCCGTTACCCACAGGCACGTGACCATGTAACCGATCACCTCGTCGAGGACGAAGATGCCGGGGTCCTTCTTACCTGCGTATTGCTCCGACCAGTCGCCCAGCGAGCGCCCCACCACGTAGATGGCGGCGGCACCGATCAGGATCCACAGCGGATACTGCGCGGTGCCCGCGAGCGCCCAGCAGATCGCGACGCCCCCGAGCGTCCCGACGGTCCCGGGGGCGAAGGGCGAGGTGCCCAGGAACCCGCACGAGACGATGGCGAGCTTCAGCCGGTTCACGAGGTCGCCCCCGCCAGCAGGCGCTTGGTGCGCAGCACGTAGGAGACCCCCGAGCCGACCGAGGTGATCAGCGTCCCCCACACGAGCACGTGCGCGGCGACCTCGAAGAAGCGCGCGTGGACGCCGAAGGCGAACATGCCGAGGACCACCCCGATCGCGATGCACTGCAGGATCATCTTGGTCTTGCCGAACCAGTCTGCGGGGAACTCCAGCCCCTGGCTCTCGACGTAGCCGCGGATGCCGGTCACGAGGAACTCGCGCGCCAGCACCACGACCACGATCCAGGCCGGGAACCAGCCCTGCGTCCACTCGAAGGTGGTCAGGAAGATCATGGTGCCGAGGATGAGGATCTTGTCGACAAAGGGATCCGCCACGCGCCCGAAGGCGGTCACCAGGTTGTCGCGGCGCGCCAGGTAGCCGTCGAGGGCGTCGGTGACCGCGGTAGCGATGAAGAGCCAGAAGCAGGCCTGACTCGCGAGGGCGGGATGGGCGAGCGACTGCTCGTCACCGAGGCTGAAGACCGCGAACAGCACCGCCGACCCCACGAAGCGCAGGGCGGTCAGCCGGTTGGGCCAGTGGGCGAAGATGCCTTCGGCGCTCATCGTGCGCCTCCGGGGGAGCGCAGCGGCGTGCCCGCCGCGACCGGGACGGCTACCGCGTTGCCCTCCTCGTCGAGCCCCTCGACCCGCACCGCCACGCGCGCGCCGACCGGCGCCTCGCAGCCCTGGACCAAGGTGACGAGATCGACCTCGGGAGCGTCCTGGACGCCGCGGGCCACGGCGACCTCGTCGCCGGCCTCGTCGATCAGGACCTCCTGTTCGGTGCCCACCAGCTCGCGCTGAGCCTCGTCGAGCGCGGCGTCGCGGGCCGCGAGGATGCGCTCGCGCCGTGCCTCGATCTCGTCCGCGGGCAGCTCGCCGTCGAGGTCGAAGCCGGCCGTGCCCTCCTCGGGCGAGTAGCCGAAGACGCCCATGCGGCCGAGGCGGTACTCGCGCACGAAGCGCTCCAGCTCGTCGACGTCGCGCTCGGTCTCGCCCGGAAAGCCGACCAGGAGCGTGGTCCGCAGCGTGATGCCCGGCACCTCGTCCCGGAGCCGGTCGAGGATCGCGCGCACCTGGTCGCCGCTGCCGGCGCGGCGCATCGCGCGCAGCACCGGCGTTGCCGCGTGCTGGACCGGGATGTCGAGGTAGGGCACGACCCGGGGGTGCTCGCGCAGCAGCGGCGCCAGCCCCCAGGGAAAGCGGTTGGGGTAGGCGTACATGATGCGGATCCAGTGCTCGCCGTCGAGCTCGGCCAGCGCCTCCACCAGGGCCGGCAGCTCCTGGCCCGCGTCGCGGCCCCAGGCGGTGGCGTCCTCGGCGACCAGCACGAGCTCGCGCACGCCGGCGTCGATCAGCTCGCGGGCCTCGGAGCGCAGCGCGTCAAGCGGCTTGGAGCGATGCGGCCCGCGGATCGAGGGGATCGCGCAGAAGCTGCAGGTGTGGTCGCACCCGTGGGAGATCCGCAGGTAGGCGTAGGAGCCGGGGGTCGCAAGCAGCCGCGCGCCCTCGCGCTCGGCCTCGCGCAGACCGCCGGCGGCCAGGTAGCGCGGCACGGCCCCGCCGCGCGTCATGTCGGCGACGGCGCGGCCGAGGGCGGCGTAGTCGGAGATCTCCGCGAAGAGGTCCACGGCCGGGAAGCGGCGCTCCAGCTCGCGCTGGAAGCGCTGCACCAGGCAGCCCGCGACGACCACGTGGCTGAGCTCGCCGGCGTCCTTGCGGGCGAGCAGCTCGGACAGGCGCTGCTCGGACTCCTCGCGCGCCGGGCCGATGAACGAGCAGGTATTCAGCACGGCCACATCGGCGTCCTCGAGCGAGCCGGAGACGAGCAGGCCCTGCTCGGCGAGCCGCGCCAGGATCAGCTCCGAGTCGATGAGGTTCCGGGCACAGCCCAGATGGACCAGGGTAACGACGGTGGGAGCGCTCAAGCTCGAGGAGGGGGTCAGACGCCAGAAGTGTTCGCTACCCACTCCTCGCGCGACATCAGTATATCCCTGGTCTTTCCGCCCAGATACGGCCCGATCAGCCCGCGGTGCTGGAGCTCGTCGAGGATCTGGGTCGCCTGGTCGAAGTCGAGGCTGTAGCGGCGCTGGAGCATCGAGACCGCGACGCGGTTCTCCTCCAGGATGTAGCAGCCGGCTTCGTACACCAGGTCATGCTCGCCCGAGGCGGCCTCCTGGGCGGGCTCAGGCGCCGGCTTCGGCTCGGGCGCCTGCTTGGCCTGCTTGGTCGCCTTCTTGGCCTTCTTGGGCGGGGATGCGGCGGGGACCTCGACCTGGGCCAGGGCCTCGTCCTCGGCGTCGAAGAGGCCGGACTGGGTGATCGTCAGGCCGTCGGCGCCTTCCTCGACCTCGGCGACGGCCTCCTCGGGCTCGGGCTCCTCCGCGGCGTCGTCTTCCTCGTCCTCGGCGTGGACCTCCTCGGTCTCGGGCTCCTCTTCCTCTTCGAGCTCCTCGTCCTCGGACTCCTCTTCGTCCTCTTCCTCTTCGTCCTCGGCGTAGACCTCCTCGGCCTCGGGCTCCTCTTCCTCTTCGAGCTCCTCGTCCTCGGACTCCTCTTCGTCCTCTTCCTCTTCGTCCTCGGCGTAGACCTCCTCGGCCTCGGGCTCCTCTTCCTCTTCGAGCT
>JBCCGI010000117.1:0-20697 GCA_039029355.1 Planctomycetota bacterium | reverse complement strand
GGGGTGGGTGTGGGGGGCCCCCCCCCCTCCCCGGGGGGGGGGGGGCGCCCCCCCCCCCCCCCCCCCCCCGCGACCGGTCGCCGGCAACAAGCCGACCACGGATGCACGCTAGCCCGCGGCGTCGAGCTGTGAGCCCGGCAGCGTCGCGGTGAAGGAGAACTGGATCTCGGCGAACACCGAGACCGCAACCTGCGGGTCGCTCTGGGGCTCGTCCGCGCCCGACGTCGCGGGCACGTCGGCGACCGCGTCCGCCTCCGACGAAGGCAGCAGCGCGCTGGTCAGCTCGTCGATCAGCGACTGGAAGCGGTCGGTGAAGTCGCGCAGCAGCTCGCGGATCTGAAGCTCGGGCCGCGCGGGCGCCTCCTCGTTCGGAAGGCGCGAGTCGATCGGCGCCTGCTCGGCCGCGGCCGTCGCCGGGGGCTCTTCGACGCCGGCGTCCGGCGTCGACTCCTGGATCGCGCCGGGCCCGGGCTCCTGCCCGCCGCCGAAGTCGGCCTGGAACTGGAAGGTGCCGGAGAACGTGATGCTCTGGGGAGCGGGCTCGGGGGCCGGCGGTTCCTCGGGCGTGACGTCGGGCTCCGCCAGGAGCGCGTTGAGGTCGGCGAGCATGCCCTCGAAGGTCGAGCGCACCTCGTCCGCCATGTCGCCGCGGTCGAGCTCGCCGGACGCGACGCGCTCGCGGATCTCGCGCAGCGAGTGGCGGAAGTCGCGGCCGATGCCGCGCAGGTCGGACTCGACGGCGCCCTCGTTCTGGCCGCCGCCGGCCTGGCCCAGGTCGCGCAACCCGGCGCGCACCATGCGCACGATGTTGCTCAGGATGAGGCGCGGCGGCCCGTCGTCGTCACCCTCGCCGCGGACGGCGACCTCGGCGCTCTGCACGGACGTCGCCGGCGGCTCGGGATCGGCGGGCACGTCAGGCGCGGCGTTCGGGCCGCCCGCGCCCAGGTTGCGCTGGATGGACTGGATGCCGACGACGCGACCTTCCTGCGGACGCGTCGGGACCTCGCGACCCGCGTCGGAGGAGCGCAGGCGGGCGCGAAGCAGCTCGATGCGGTCGCGCATGCGCTCGCTGCGATCCGCGGCGCCCGGGTCGGCGGCGGGCGCCTCGCGGCGCTGCACCTGCGTGCCGGTCACGCCTTGGTTCGGAGGCGGCGGCGGAGCGGCGTTGCGCCGGCGTGCGGCGTGGGACAGAACGTTCGAGGCGGGACCGGCGGTGTGGGGTACGTGCATCGCGTGGCTCGGGTTTCGTGACGGGGGACTCCCTTCCCGCTGGCGTTCTCGGAGCCCGCGGGCGCCACATCAGCCCGATCGCGATCTTTCGTATCCGGCCGCAGCCGGTTCCCCGTCGCGAGACCGCCGCGCGCGCGGCGATCTCGTGGACGAGGCACAGACGCTACTGCGTCACGACCTCCAGGCCCGTGGAGGCCGACAGGATCTCGCCGCTGGGCGTCGGATCGAGTACGGCCAGCTGGAAGAAGAACGACGTGCCCGGCGTTCCCGGAGGGATCGGGATCGACAGCACCGCGTCGCCGTCCGCGTCGGTCAGCCCGGCCTCGACGATCAGCGGCGGGAGCGCGATGTTCGTCAGAACGATCCCGGGAACCAGCAGCGGCGGATCCTGCTTCGCGACCGAGCCGACGAAGAAGACGGTCGAGCTCGGGGGCGCGTCCGAGTGGCCCGCGAGATAGAGCGTGCTGCCGTGGAACGGCACGGAAAGAGCGGTCAGCGTCGGCGCGGTGCCGGCCGCCGTGCCGGCGGTCGAGGCTCCGAACGAAGACTGGAACGCGAGCGCCGTCGAGCCGACCAGGCCCTCGGTCGCCGACGAACCGGTGTTCCCGCGCTCGTCCGTTGCCTCGAAGCGATAGTCGATCGCGCCGACCAGGTTGGTCGGCAGCTCGGCGCGGAAGATCTGCCCGGCGGAGCTGCGCGCGGAGATCGGGGGCAGGGCGACGTCGTCCACCTCGACCAAGAGCTCGGTGTCGACGTACCACGTCTGGTAGTAGGGCCGGTTGTCGTAGACCTGAGCCCGCACCGCGGCCACGCCGGGCGCCGCGACCCAATCGGCCAACGCGTCCAGGCGCGGCAGCACCGGCGCGGTCTGGTCGGGCACGTCGACCACGTTGCGCAGGAGCGAGTTCACGGCGTTGTTGTCGGCGCCGACGATCGCGTCGAGGTCGCCGTCGCCATCCGCATCCGCGAAGTCCGCGTCGACCGCGATCGAAGTGGTTCCTTCGATCGGCACCTCGACGATGTCGCCGAAGAAGGCGTTGTCGTTGCGGTACAGCTTGTCCTCCCCCGAGAACTGCGCGAGGAAGATGTCGAGGTCACCGTCTCCGTCGTAGTCGACGAAGTCAGCCTCGTCGCCGTCGTTGGTCGAGCCCGGCACGATCACCGGCGGACCAAACGTGCCGTCGCCGGCGTTCTCGAGCAGCACGTCGTTGAGCGCGAACCCGGAGAAGAACCAGTCGACCCCGTACAGGTCGAGGTCGCCATCGCCGTCGAGGTCGCCGAGCTCATGCTCAAAGCTCGCTCCGCCCATCTGGCTGCCCGCCTGGAAGACGGATCCGGTCACGTCGCGGAAGCCGAGCCCCGACGGATTCACCGGCGCCAGCGAGCTGCCGTCGAGCCGGTTCGCGAACGCCCGCGCGATCGAGTTTTCGTCGTCGAGCACGAGGTCCAGGTCCAGGTCGCCGTCGAGGTCGCCGATGTCGACGTCCCGCGAGGCCGCGTCGATGTCGGCGAACGTGCCGGTCGCGTCACTCGTCCCCTCCTGGTCGACGCCGTCGCACCAGATGGCGGGGTCGCCGGGGCTCAGCGATACGCCGCTGAGCTGGAAGCCGCTCGGGTTGAACTCCGAGAAGAAGCCCAGCCCGTCGTTGAGGAAGATATGCGTCGGCGCCTGCCCGCCGTACGCGCCGCCGGCGCTCGCGAGCACGACGTCGAGGTCACCGTCGTTGTCCAGGTCGCCGAACTCGATGTCGTCGTTCCAGTCGATGAAGCCGCCGCCGGGCAGCACAAGCTGCGGGGGAATCGACGAGCCGGGCCCCGCGAGGCCGACCCAGCGCGTGCTCGTCTCATCGGTGTAGAACCCGACCGACCCGCCCTGGAGCAGCCCCTGGTTCACCCAGATGCGCGAGCTCTGATTCGAGATCTGCGCCGTGTTGCCCATGCCGAGGTCGACGTCGCCGTCACCGTCGATGTCGGCGAACTCGCAGTCGCGGCTCGTGTCGTTGACCGACGGCGCCTGCGCCGCGGTCTCGTCGAGGAAGACGCCGATGAGGCCGGCCTGCGCGCCGCCCTGGTTGACCCACAGGCGGTCCTGGTCGTTGCCGTCGTCGCCGCCGTCGGCAACGGCGATGTCCCAGTCGCCGTCCAGGTCGATGTCGCCCCAGTCGACGTTCTCGGTACTGCTGTTGATGCCGGGCCCCATCGGGACGACCGAGGTGTCGAGGACGTAGGCGTCCTGAGCGAACGAGGGACCGGCGAGCGAGAGGAGGAAGAGTGTCGCGTGCTTCATTTCGTGAGGGATCGAAAGCGGAAGAGCGTTGGGAAGAGTTGGAAGTGAGCCCCCGAGCATACGCCAAGCGCCTCCGGGCGGTTGCGCTAAGCTGGAAGCCATGGCCCACACCATCGAGCCGGCGGCCTCGGGTCGTGCGAAGTGCCGTGGCTGCGGGACGCCCATCCAGAAGGGCGAGCTACGGCTCGGGGAGCGCCTCCCCAATCCCTTCGCCGACGAGGGCGACATGACGCTGTGGTTCCACCTGGTCTGCGGCGCCTACAAGCGGCCCGAGCCTCTGCTCGAAGCGCTCGAGAGCGCCGAAGAGCAGCCCGACCGGAAAGAATGGCTGGTCGAGCGCGCCAAAGAGAGCCTAGCTCACCGGCGGCTCCCCCGCATCGACGGGGGACAACGCGACCCGAGCGGACGCGCTACGTGTAGGTCGTGCAAGGACAAGATCGAGAAGGGCGCCTGGCGCATCCGGCTTACCTTTTACGAAGAGGGCCGCTTCAACCCGTCCGGCTTCGTCCACGCCCGCTGCGCGACGGAGTACCTGGGAACCGCCGACGTGGTCGAACGCGTCCGGTGCTTCAGCGGCGAGCTCGGCGCCGAGGACGAAGCCGAGCTTCGCGACGCGCTGGGTACGGGCTGATCCCCCGCTCGGAATCGGGGTTTTCTCGCCACGCGTCCGCGCGCGCGGAACGCAAAGCGGTCGACGGCGCGAGTGCGCCGTGGAGGCCCGCGTAGACCGCGCCGTACAGGCGAGCGATTCGACCATCACCGGTTTGCGGGTGGTGACCTCCTGGACGATCCCTTCCAGCGAGCATCCGGAGACCCCGAATGAACCACACCCTACGACCCATGCTTCTGGGCGCCCTCGCGGCGTCCGCCCTTGCCGCGGCCGGCTCGGCTCAGTCCTTCGACTTCGAAGATGAGACCAGCGCGCGCACGCGCTCGAACCCGAACGAGCAGATCCCCTACCCCGCGCTGACGTACTTCGACACGACCGACATGGCCACCTATGTCGCCGAGGTCGACATGGACGCGGCCGACTTCGACCAGAACGGCAGGGTCGACGTCTGCATCACCAGCAAGGCGGTTGGCTACCACCAGCAGGGGCTCCCGGGCCTGCTGCTGATGAACTACGAGGGCATCCTCACGGACATGACCGAGATCCTCGCGCCGCAGCTCTCGGCCCAGCCCTGGCTGAACGGGCGCGACATCGAGGCCGTCGACGTCAACAACGACGGCTGGGAGGACATCGTGATCGCGTTCACGTTCGACCCCGACCCGATCCTCCTCTACAACCTCGGGAACGACTCCACGGGCGCGTTCCGCGGCTTTACGACCGCCGTCGACTGGTTCACGGCCGAGGACGGGACCAACTCGTTCAACGGCACGCTCTGGTGCTGCGAGATCGGCTCGGGCGACATCAACAATGACGGCAACGTCGACCTGCTCTTCACCAACTACAAGAGCGACCTCACCACGCACGGCAAGCTGTTGATCGGGCAGGGCAACGGCCGCTTTATCGAGGTCACGAGCCTGGCGATCGCCAACGACGCCGCGGGCGTCCCGATCCACGAAACCGGGCAGACGACGGTCGGCGAGATGGTCGACCTCAACAACGATGGTGCCGACGACATGGTGCTGATGGAGCCCCTCTCCGGCGGCGACTTCATCTACAACAACGGCATCGGCCGCTTCGACGTCGATGACGACCAGATCCTGGTCTCCTCGATGCCGTACTCCTTCGTGGCGGGGCAGCTCGACCCCTCGTCGACGCTTCCGGGCTTCTACATCGTCGATGACTTCCAGGACGTCTTCCAATTCGTCGACAGCGTCAACCCCGACGGCACCGTCAACCTCGGCCCCGGCACGACCATCCAGGCGGCGAAGATCGGCGGCATCGGCGGCAACGTGAAGCTCGCCGACATGGACAACGACGGCGACCTCGACGTAGGTGTCGCCGACCAGGACACGCTCGACTTCTTCGACTGCGACCGGCAGTTCTGCCTGCTCGAGAACGACACCTCCGACCCGCTGGCGATCGACATCTTCGACCCGCACGAGGGCACGTCGCTTCCGTGGCACGTGTTCGGCAGCTGGGACTTCGTGCTCGAGGACATCGACGGCGACGGCTGCCGCGACATCGTGATCGTCAGCTGCACGGGCGGCCTGCAGGTCTTCATCCAGAAGAACTGCGGCGTCTAGCCCGACCGGTGCACCTCTGCGCCGCGGCGTCTCCTCTGCGCCCCATTTGGTCTGCCGGGATTCGGGGAGGCAAGGGGACGTCGCGGTCGCGGGGGCTTCCATCTCCCGGGGGGGAGCCAGAGCGTGCGCGGCAACGAGCACGCTCACCGCGGGGAGAACCCGCGCGCCGCAGGCGTGAAGGCGTCTGCGGCGCTTCTCCTTCGGAGCGCTTTTCACGCACTCGACTCCACGCGCGGCGACCCGCGGGACGCCAAGCGTACCAACGTACCTCGGCCGCACCGGCCGCAGCCCTAAGTGCAACGCCCCCACCCAACCTCGCGCATCCGCGGCGCCTGATCCCATGAGCCACATCCACGCCGTCGTTCTCGCGACCCTTCTCGCCGGCTCGGCCTCGGACGATCCGGTGCAGCCCTGGCGCGCACGCATCGACGCGCTCGCGTCGGCGCTCCGCGGCGAGGCGAGCCTCGACCCGCTGCTAGCTCAGGGCACGCAGCTGCCCGCGCTGAGGGCGAGCTCCGACGGGGAACGGCGCGTCGGCGGCGTCGCGGTGCGCACGAGCCTCGGCGCCGACGCGCCGCTCGATGGGGCCGCCGCCTTCAGCCGGCTGCTGGCTCCCTTCGAGTCCACGCCGCGCATCGAGCTCAAGCTCGTCGGACTCGCCCCGGACGACTCCGGGCACGCGACGCGCGTGCTGTACCACGCCTTCGGACGCGAGCCCGACGGCCTCCTCCAGCAAAACGGCGAGTGGACCCTCAGCTGGGACACGCACGAGCCGCCGCGCATCCGCGCCGCCGAGGTACACCGCGCCGAGGAGCTACGCGCCGAAGAGCCGGCGCTGTACGACGCGACCGCCGCGGTGCTCGCGGACGACGCGGCGACGCGCGCACAGCTGCAACGCGGGGCCGAGCACTGGTTCGGCGCGCTCGACAACCCCAGCGGACACCCCTTTCACGGGCACCAGGGCATGGCGTTAGGCGACGTCGACGGTGATGGTTCGACCGACGTCTACGCCGCCCTGGGGCCCGGTCTCCCGAACAAGCTGCTCGTGTGTCAACCCGACGGGACGGCGCGCGACCGCGCGCTCGAGGCCGGCGTGGCGTGGCTGGACGACAGCAAGGGAGCGCTGCTCATCGACGCCGACAACGACGGCGATCAGGACCTCGTGCTCGCGATGGGAGCCCGGATCCTGGTCTCGGCCAACGGCGGCGACGCGAGCTTCACCCCGCGGCACGTGCTGCGCGCAGGGCGCGAGGCGCCGTTCTACTCCCTTGCCGCCGCCGACTACGACCTCGACGGCGACCTCGACGTCTACGCCACCCGCTACGTCGACACGCTGGCGCGCGGACTGGTGCCGAGCCCGCTGCACGACGCGAACAACGGGCCGCCAAACCACCTGCTTCGGAACGAGGGCGGGGCCGGCTTCGCCGACGTGACGCGCGCTGTCGGGCTCGACGAGAACAACACGCGCTTCAGCCTGGCCGCGAGCTGGTGCGACTACGACCGCGACGGCGACTCGGACCTGTACGTCGCGAACGACTTCGGACGCAACAACCTCTACCGCAACGACGCCGCGAGCTTCGTCGACGTCGCCGCGAGCGCCGGAGTCGAGGATCAGGCGGCCGGCATGGGCGTCTCGTGGGCCGATGTCGACCTCGACGGAGACCACGACCTGCTCGTCTCGAACATGTTCTCGTCGGCGGGCCTGCTCCGCACGGGCGAGCAGCGCTTCGCCGTGCAGGAGCCCGAGCTCTCGGCCGAGCTGCGCCGGCACGCGGTCGGGAACTCGCTCTTCGTCAACCGCGGCGACGGGACCTTCGTCGACGCGGGCGACGCCGCCGGCATCCGCATGGGCCGCTGGGCGTGGGGCGCGTTGCTGCGCGACCTGAACGGCGACGGCTGGAGCGACGCGCTCGTCCCGAACGGCTTCCTGACCGGCGCGAAGCCCGACGACTTGTGAGGCTTCTACTGGCGGCGCGTGGCGCCGCAGACCTCGGCGCGCTCCTATATCGACGGGTGGACCGAGCTCGGCGAGCAGCTCGCCGCGGGTTCCTCCTGGAGCGGCTTCGAGCGCAACTGCGCCTACCTCAACCTGCGCAACGGCTCGTTCGCCGACGCCTCGGCGCTCCTCGGCTTCGACCAGATCGAGGACGGCCGCGCGCTCGCGAGCGCGGACTGGGACGGCGACGGCGACCCCGACTTCTGGCTGAAGAGCCGCAACGGCGCGCCGCTGCGGCTGCTCGAGAACCGCGCCGCCGACGGCGTCCCACACGCTTCGTTCCGCCTGGTGGGAACCACCTGCAACCGCGATGCGATCGGAGCTGAGGTCGAAGTCGAGGCCGCAGGCCGGCGCGTGAGCCGGGTCGTGGCCGCCGGCGACGGCTACCTGTCGCAGTCCTCGAAGGAGCTGACCTTCGCCCTTCCCGGCGCCGTGCGCATCGAGCGCGTCGCCGTCCGCTGGCCGGGGGGCGACGAGGAGGTCTTCTTCGACCTCGCGCTCGACACGAGCTACCGCATGACCCAGGGCGGAGGCGTCGAGCCGCTGCCGAGCCGGCGCGTCTCGCTGCCGCGCAACGGGCGCCCGCTCGACTCCGCGACGGGCCCCGACCGCCTCGTGCTGCGCGCGCCCCTCGCGCTGCCCGCGAAGGCGGGGCTGATGACCGCGGGATCGACCGGCCCGAGCTTCGTCGGCCTGTGGGCCTCCTGGTGCGCGCCGTGCGATGTCGAGCTGCGTCACCTATCCCAGGCCGCGGATCAGCTCGCCGAGGCGGGGCTCAACCTCCGCCTCCTGTGCGTCGACGACGCCGCGACGATCGACCAGGCCCGCCCCACGCTCGCGGGTAGCGGCGTCGACTGGGCACCGGCCGCACCCGAACAGCTCGCGCTGCTCGAGGCCGTGCTTGAGCACGTACGCGGCCGCCCTGCCGAGCTGTCGCTGCCGACCGGCTTCCTGCTCGATGACGAGGGCGCGCTGCAGTTGATCTACCTCGGAGCCGTCGACGCGGAGACCCTCGCCGACGACGCCGCCGCCTTCGGCGGAAACGACTTCCCGGCGAGCGGACGCGCGCCGTTCCCCGGGCGGTGGGCCGCGCCGCTTGTGCGCGACTTAAGCGGCCTGGCCGAGCTCGCCCGCGCACGCGGCCTCGACTACGACGCGGACGACTTCGTCCGCGCAAGCACAAGCCCCGGTGATGAGCGGTGATGCCGCGGGCTAGAATGCGCGCGCCGAATTCCGCCGGAAAGCCGGCCCGCCGCGCCTATGCCCGAACGCCAACGCCGAGACCCGCCCGAACACGCGGCGGACCTAAAGCTGGTGAAGGCAGTTCTTGCGGACCGACGAGAGGCATTCGAAGCCCTGGCGGATCGGCTCGACTGCGTCCCGCGCATCGTCGCGGCGCGCAACGAGCGGATCGGTCGGCCGCTTTCGGAAGAAGAGCTCGTCGACGTCGTGCAGAACACGCTGCTGATCGTCTGGCGCAAGCTGCCCGAGTTCGAGGGGCGCTCGACGCTCGAGACGTGGATCTACCGCATCTCGTCGCTCGAGATCATGAACGCCCTGCGCAAGGCGCGCCGGCGGCGGGACGTAGCCGCCCCGCCGGAGGTGCTCGAGGGCGTGGCCGACCGTGCCGCGACGCCGGCGCGGATCGAGTTCGAGGATCTGTACCTCGGGCTGGAGCGCCTCACCGACGAGGAGCGCGACATCGTGCGGCGCAAACACTTCGGCGAGCTGACCTTTGAGGCGATCGGCAAGGAGATCGGCCTCACCGTCGACATGGTCAAGTCGCGCTACTACCGCAGCTTGGCCAAGCTGCAGCAGTTCCTCGCATCCCGGAGAGAGGGAGACGGATGAACGACGAGCGGAACCTGGATGAGCTGCTGCTCGAGCGGCTCAGCTCGGGAGAGATCTCGGAGGACGACCCGGAGGTGCACGCGCGGATGGCCGTGTCCCCCGCGTTCCGCGAGCTGGTGCAGGGCCGCTCCGAGCTCCTGAGCCTGCTGAACGAAGCGGCGCGGGAGGAGCACGGCACGCTGGCCCGTGCGGCAGAGCTCGACGATGCACCCGGGCGCGGCACAGTACGCGACTCGCTCGAGCGCGCCCGCGCGGGCGGCGCGGGCGCGCGACCGCTGCGACTCGCCCCATTCGCCCTCGCCGCCGCGGCGCTCATGGCGCTAACGCTCGGTGCGATGCTGATGTTCGGAGGCGACGACGACCCGGGCCCGGCCCCCGGGCCGCTGCTCGGCGCGCCCCTCACGCTGACGCGCCCGAGCGGAGACGTCGAACGCTATGGGCCCTTTGAGTGGCGCTATACTCTGCCCCGCGGGGGGCGCTTCGAGCTCGTCGTCCACGACCGGACCGGCGACGTGGAGGGTCCCGAGGTCTTCCGCCGGTCGCTCGAGACCAACCGATGCGAGCTGACCAACGACGAGGAGCTGGCTCTGCCGGCCGAGATCGAGTGGCGCGTGCGCGCCCTGCGCGCCGGCGGCGAGGAGATGGCCTCCGCCGTCACCTCCGCCCGGCGCTCGCAGGACTAGCGCTCGCGTCGTTCGCGCTCGCGGCCCGCGGCGCTCCCCAAGCGCAGGACCCGTGGCCGCGCGGCGACGAGCTGCGGCGCGCCGTCGCGGGGGGAGACGGGCAGGCACTCACCGACCTCGTCGGTCACCTGCCCGCGCTCGACGAGCACCAACGCGAGCGCGGAACGACCGACGTGAACGGCGGAATGCGGCTCGTGTCGTTCAGGCTGTTCGCGTCCGGCTTCCTGCAGCTTTCCGGCGACGCGGACGGCGCCCGCGAGGTGCTCCTCGATGCGCGCGACTTCGCCGCGTGGCTCGACTACGACGAGGGGCGCGTGTTCGTCGAGGAGTCGATCGCGGCGCTCGCCATGGACGTCGGCGACCTGGAGGAGGCGCGTCGCGTGCTCGCGGACGCCGTCGAGGAGTTCCCCGGCGCACGCGCCCGCCGCCCCGCGCTGCGCCGGCTGCTGGGCGACGTGCTACGCAAGCTCCAGCGGTGGGACGAGGCGCGCGAGCAGCTCCACACCGCGCTCGACGAGCTCGTCGTCCCGGAGGACGACTCCCCCTACCGCGACCACGAGGGCCTGCGCTGCGAGATCCTCGGAACATTGGGGCAGGTCGAGCTCGACCTCGGCCGGCTCGACCGCGCCGCCGAGCTGCTTGCCGACGAGCGACGCCTGGCGCGCGAGCTCCTGCGTGCGAGCACCGACGAAGGCGACCCACGCCCGGTCGCGTTCCTGGTGTCGTGCATGCGCACGGCCGACCTGTATGGCGTCACGAATCGCTACGAGGAGGCGATCGCCGTCGCCGCGGAGGGGCTCGAAGTCGATGGCTTGCCCGCCGATGCGCGTGCGCCCCTGCTCGCGGCGCAGGCGCTGGGGCACTCATCGCTCGAGGAGCGCGACCCGACGCGGCCGCGGCGTGCACGCGAGCTGTTGGTCGAGGCGCTCCCGCTGCTCGACGACTCGTACGGCATCGCGGCGGAGCTCGAGCTGATCCACCTAGCGCTCCGCGACGAGGGTCCCGCCGAGGCCGCGCGCTGGGCCGCGGCGGCGCGTGCGCGGCTCGCGGAGTGGCGCACCGGCGATGAGCTGCTGCTGGAGCACGCCCGGTTGGCGGCGCTCGAGGGCGAGGTCGCGCTCGCGGCGGGCGCGGCCCCGGACGAGCTGCGGCGGAGCCTGACGGCGCTGCGCGCCGCGTTTGCGAGCTACGTCGCGCGCTGGGACGAGGGCCCGATCCTCCCCTCGGGCGCCGGCTTCCTGCAGTGGCCGCGGCAGCGGCAGATCGTGTCCGCGCTCGTGGGGCTAAGCCTGGCAGCCGACGGCGACGCGGGGCCGGAGTCCGCACTCGTCCACGTCTTCGAGGCGCAGGCGCGCGGGACGTTGGCCCGCCGCGTAGGCGCCGCCGCCCCCACGCTGGCGCGCGCGCGCGAGGCGCTGCTCGGCGCCGGTGCGGGGTTGCTCGTGTACGCTCCGTCGCTCACGCGCACGTACGCCTTCGCGATCGACGCCGACGACGTGCGGGTCGTCGAGCTCGACCCGGAAGAGGACCTGCTCGACCGCGCGCGCGCGCTGCAGCCCGAGCTGCGCTCTCCCCCGGCGGACGACAGCGCCGCCGCGCGCGCGACGGAGCTCGCCCGCGATCTCGCCGACGCCGTCCTGCCCGCGGATCTGCGCGCGCACATCGAGGCGTGGTCGTGCGTATACGTGGTCGGCGCGGACCTGCTCGGAAATGCGCCGTTCGAGGCACTCCCAACGTCGACGGGCCCGTTGGGGACGACGCGGCCGCTCGCCTACCTGCCGTCGGTCCCGATCGGCGTCTGGCTCGCCGCGGGCGGCGCCGGCGCGCGGGACGCGCGCGTGCTCGACCTGGCCGTGTTCGCAGCACCGCAGCACGATGAGGAGATCCGCACCGACTACCCCGAGCTGGTTCCGCTGGACGGATGGCCCGGCTTGGACGGCGAGTTGCGGAGGCTCAGCGCCGCGTTTCCGCCCGAACGCGTGCTGCTGCAGAGCGGGCGCGAGATGCACCCCGCGGCGCTCGCGGCCGGAGTCGGCCAGGCGCGTCTCGCGCTGCTGCTGACCCACGGCGTCTTCGCGCCCCGGCGCGACCGCGCCGCGGGCCTCGTCGTCACGCCGGACCAGGCCGCGGGCTCGCCGGTGCTCTGGGCCGAAGACGTCGAGCGCATCCGCGCTCCCGAGCTGGTCTTCCTCGGCGCCTGCGGGGCCGCGCGCGGGCCGGTGCGGCTGGGGGACGACGGCGTCGCGCACCTGGGCGGCGCGCTCTTCTTCGGCGGCGCGCGAACGGTCGTGCTTACCAGCAACGACGTCGAGCTCCGTTCGGCGCTCCTGCTGGCGCGCGGGATGTTCGGCGGCCTCGCGTCGGGCGAAACTCCGGCCGAGGCGATGCGCGCGGCGCGCGCGGAGCTGTACGCGACGGGCGGCTTCGAGCATCCCTTCTATCACGCGGGGCTCCGCGTGGTCGGGCTCGCGCATCAGCCGCTCTACGAGCCCGCCCCGGGGTCGGGGGGCAGGTCCGCGTGGTGGCCGTTCGCGGCCGCGCTCGGGGCGCTTGCGTGCGGCGCGCTCGCGCTCACGCGCCGCACGCGCGCGGCTCACTGAAAGCCGAAGTGCACGCCGTAGTCGGGGCAACCCGGCGTCGGGTCGAACTCGAAGCGGCGCACCTTGGCGAACGCGCCGGTGAGCCCCTGCGACTCGGTGCAGCCCTCGTCGACGTCGACGACGCCGCCCCAGCTGGGGTGGATGTCGACGGTCGAGAGCAACGAGGTGGGACTGTCGCTGTACGCACCGAGCACGTGCGGTCCGATGTCGTCGATGCCGTGCATGCCGTCCATCAGCACCGGGCGGACCTCAAAGTAGAAGACGGTCCCCGAGGGGCGGCCGCTGCTGTTGACCGGCACATCCAGACACTTGCTCGTGCCACAGGAGATCGAGGACAGCGCGTGCAAGCTGAACGAGTCAGCGATGGGGTAGACCAGCTCGACGGTCGGCTCCTGGTACCAGACGATGACGCCCAGGTGGCTGTACATCTGCTCCAGGGCCGAGTTCGTCACCATCTCGAACGAGATCGTGTCGAAGCCGTCGACCACGGAAGGAGCCGTGACGTTGCCGGTGCAGATCGTCCCGGCGACCTCCACCAGATCGAGGAAGGGCATCTCGGAGGCCTCGGGCGGTCCGGAGCCGCCGCTGATGACCTGGCCCTGGTACATGCGGACGTTGTCGGTCGTCGTGACCGCCGCGCAGATGTCGACGAGGCCGTCGAGGGACAGGTCGTAGGCCACCGGCGTGGCGATGTTCGCGGCGGCGTAGGCACCTTCGGCGCCCAGCTCGAACGCCGACATGTAACCCAGATCCAGCGAGAAGGCGCCGGCGGGCGGATCTCCGCCCGACGGGTCGATCGTGAGGTTCTCGAAGACACGAAGCACGTGCCCATCCGTGCCGTTCGCGATGAGATCCTCGTCCGTGTCCCCGTCGAGATCCGCCGCGATGCACGCGCGAACCTGCCACGTCGGCATCGTGAGGATCGGGTCGACCACCAGGTCGTCGAAGACGTACAGGACTTGCCCGGAGCCGCCGGGGCTGCCGGTGAACCACGCCAGGCGGTCGGTACTCGTCTTGCGCCGCACGACGGCGAGCGCGTCATCGACGACGGCCGAGCGAACGTCCTCGATCTCGTCGAACAGCGGATCGAAAACCTGGATGCCGTCCAGGGTGTTTAGCGCGATCTCCAGGCCGGGAGGACCGCTCTCGCGCCACTCCAACGCGAAGACGTCCAGCACGGCGTGGTCCGACGTGAAGCCGGGCTTGGTGCCCCACGCTCCGCCGCCGTGGTTGTCGTGCTTCAGGATGTCGAACGCGTTCGAGGCCACCCCGAGCACGTCGTCGTCGCCGTCCTCGTCAAGGTCCGCCACGCGCAGACGCACCGCTCCGACCCAGCTTCCGGTGGCCAGCACGCTCTGCGTGAACGTCCCCGAGGCGGAGTCGAACTCGACCAGGCACAGCCCGTCCGGCCCGGTCGTCAGCAGCGAGTCTTGGTCGCTGTCGCCGTCGGCTCCTCCCCGCAGCTTGGCGATGTCGTCGATCACCCACGGCAGCTCGAAGAAGGACGAGTGCGCAGCCGCTGAATCGAGGAAGGCTACCGCCCTTCCCTTCTGCAGCATCAGGTCGGGGATGTGATCCCCGTCGAAGTCACCGGCGCAGGCATCGGCGAATGGGTCGCCGGGACCGATTCCGACGTCCCAGCCAAGGTCCTCGACGTTGGCGAGCTGATACGACGAGCCGTCCCCTTGCAGGGCGGACGCGGTCAGCGGGAGAGAGGGAAGGAGAGAAAGAGCGAAGAGGGGGATCCGGCAATGGTGCATAGAGCGGTAGGCGACGGTCTTGACCCGGGCGGAACCCGGGCCAGGTGAGCCACGGGGTTCGCCCGCGGCCGCCAACGGTGATGGTCGCGGCTTTGGCGTCCACCCGGCCCCCGATCGTGGCGCAAGATCCCAAAAAAGTGGAAACGGACCGCGCCGAACCCTACGAGGCAGCCGACGGGCGCAGCCGATCCCAGGGATCGCCGCCCTCGGCGTCCTGCAGGATCAGCACGCGGCGCGCGTACGGAATCTCGATCCCACGGGCATCAAAGGTCTCCTTGATCAGCTTGCGAACCTTGCGCTCGACGCCCAGGTGCTTGCCCGGGCGCACGCGCGTGACGGTGCGAATCGTCAGCTCCGACTCGCCGAAGTTGTCGAGCCCGGCTACGACCGTCGGCTGGAGGACGTCCGAGCTGGCCTCGCGGATCTGCTTGCCGACGTCCTCGAGCGCCGCGTAGACCTCGTCCAGATCCGACTCGTACGCCACGCCGACCTCGACGACGGCGTTCGTGTACTGCTTGGAGAAGTTCGTGACGTCCTCGATCTTGCCGTTGCGGATGATGTGAAGACGGCCCTCGTTGTCCCGGATGCGCGTCGTGCGCAGGTCGATCGCCTCGACCTCGCCTTCGGCGCCGGCGGTGCTGACGTAGTCGCCGACGAGGTAGTAGTTCTCGAAGAGGATGAAGAAGCCCGACACCACGTCGTTGATCAGGTTCTGAGCTCCGAGACCGACCGCGAGCGTGATGATCCCCGCCCCGGCCAAGACCGGCGTGGGATCGACCTGCAGCTGCTTCAACACGATGATCCCCGCCGTGAAGTAGATGAGGTACTTGAGCGCACTGCGGATCAGCGGGATGATCGTCAGGCGCCGTTGGCGTTGGTCGGGGGCGAGCTCGGCGCGGGTCAGCAGGACCTCCTCGACGACGAGGTTGGCGACCTCGATGACGACCCGCGCCAGGAAGACGGTGCCGATGATCTTGATCAAGCGCGGCCCCCAGGCCGCCAGGTCCGCGGTGGCGGAGATCTGCAGCACGACGAGGGTCGCGACGGTGACGTAGAGCGCGTACTCGATCGCGCGCCGGAAGATCGGCACCAGATGCGTCAGCTTCTCGTAGTACCGAAGCAGGTTGTCGGGGCTCGAGTACTTCTTGCTGAGCGCGTCGAGGCTCGCGATCACCGCATCCAGGCCGCGCCAGATCAGGAGCCCGGCCGCGACGATCAGATACACGCGCAGCGCCAACAGGATCGCCTCGGTCGCCGATCCCGGCGCCCCGAGGAAGCCGGCCGAGGCCGCCAGCACCGCCAGCCAGGTAACCCGGCGCGTCACGCGCTGCAGCTGGGAGAAGAGCTGATCCAGGCTCTCGTCGTTCGCGCGAATCCCCTCAAAGGCCTTAGCACGCGCGCAAAGCGCGCCGAGCAGCTTGCGCACCCAACGCAGGACGATGAGCGCGGCGACCGCGAGCCCGATCGACTTGGCGCAGCCGATCCCGAGCTCGATCCAGAAGCTCATGGGCACGGCTTCGAGCTCCTCACGCGCCCGATCGAGCACGTTGTGCCCGTGGTACATCCAGAACGCGTTTAGGCCGATGACCGCCGCCACCAAGACGAAGCCGACGACCAGGAACAACGCGCGTGCGTTCCGGCGCACGACGCGCACCGACCCGGCCAAGCGATCGGATCCCTCGAGCGCGCGCAACAGGCGGCTCACGATCCAGTAGAGGACGAAGAGGACGAGGCAAAGCGCCACGACCTCGGACGCGATGGTGACGAGGTTGACCGTGAGGTGCTCTTTGTTCATGCGGGCTGCTCCAAACGCCTGAGGAGGCGTCATGGTAGCTCCCGCGCCGCGGGCTAGAAGCCGCCGAGAACCAGGTCGAGCGCGTTCGTCAGAGCCAGGGCGCCAAAGGGATCGACGGACGCCGCCTGCGCGCACAGCGAAGCTCCCAGCAACGCGCAGTCCGGCGGCAGCGCGACGGCGAAGGGCGCGCCGGGAGTCGTCGAGAAGACTGCGCCGGGAGCGGGCACGTCGCACAGGAGCGTCCCGATCGGCGTCGGCACGTTGAGCGTGCCGACCGAAACGCCGAGCAGATCAGCCACGGCGTTGGGCACGAACGTCGCGTGGCTCACGACCGGATCCCAGGTCGCGCCGAGGACCGGGCCGCTCGTGACGCCCGGCAGCAGCGCCGCGGGATTCGGAGGAGCGCCGAGCCGTTGCTCCTCGAGGGCCTCTTCGCACTCGTCCGGCACCTCGTTCGCGTTGCAGTCGAGGCTGCCCCCCGAGCTGAGGTCGAGGTGGTCCTGCACGCCGTTTCCGTTGCAGTCGAAGGAGGGCTCGACCACGTACAGCTCGGTCAGGGTGCCGGGAGGGTCGCTGCCCGCGCCCTCCTCGACGCCGCGGAAGAACACCGGCCCCAGGTCGCGCTGGAACCACTCCAGGTCGGTGACGGCCCACGGATACGCCACGCCGCCGGGCCCCGACTCGACGATCGCGTTCTGCTCGTTCGGCGGGAAGAAGGTGTTGTACCAGACCCACACGTAGGCGTCCGGGAGCGCCGGATCCACGCCGTACGAATCGACGCTGTCAAGCAGCACCGGGTCGAGGGCGTCCCACCGCCGCAACACGGAGAAGTCCCCCACCGAGAAGCTGAACGAGAAGCCGTCGTCCACCTGCCCCAGCACGACGTCGGGAAAATCCAGCTCGTTGCCGGCGCCGACCGCGCCCAGAATCCGGAAGGCCTGCCCATCGTTCGAGGCGATGATGCACTCGTCGACGTTCGTGCCCACCTTCCTGGCGAGCGGGTCACCGCCGAAGGGGTAGGGAATCAGCACGTCCCAGTACGCGAAGTCGGCTGCGACAACGGTGTTCTGGTACTTCCAGGACGTGCCGGGTGGGATCGGGTACCACTCGGCGAAGTTGTCCTGCGCTGCGGGGAGCGATACGAGGGTGAGGAGGGCGAGGCTCGCTTGGGGACGCATGGCGGAAGCTGGGTCCAGCCTAGCGCTCGCGCACTTCCCGTGGGGCCCCGATCACGAAAGCGGCCGCGATGCACCCCCCGGCGCACCGCGGCCTTTCTTTGCCGGAGCCGAAGCCCCCCCGATCCGTAGCTCGCTACGGAGCGGCGTTCGTGTAGATCAGGTCGGTGAAGACATCGCTCGCCACCACACCGGCGACGTCGATCACGGCGTCCAGGGCGAAACACCGGGCCCCGGCTCCGCCGGCAAGGGCAGAGATCGCGAGGATCGCGGCCGTAAGCGTGGCCTTCATCTTGGTCGGGTTCTCTCTAGGGACCGGCCGGGGGCGCCCGGGGTCACCACGCGGTACGAACCCGCGCGCGGGGCGGATTCCGAAAAGAGCCCCCGCACCGCTAGGCCCTTCCCTAGGAAGCGAGCGGGCGGGCGGGTTGAAAACGACCCGCCCGCCCGCTCGGACTGCGCCTGGCTCGCGCCTTCGTCAGCGCTCCCCAGCTAGGGAAGCGGCGTTCGGCCGTCCAGCTTCCCGTCCTCGAGGTCGATCTCGCGCAGCTTGGAAGCGAACTCATCGACCGAGCACACGCCCTTCTCCAGCATCAGCCGCTGGATGGTCTTGGTCGCCAGCGCCAGCTCGCCGAGGGCCGCCTCGAGGCGAGCCGCGTCGACGCCGCCGCCGGTCGCGCGCACCGAGGCGGCCTCTGCGCGCACCGAGGCCGCCTCCGCGCGCGCCTGCGCGGCTTCGTTCTTCGCCTTGTCGATCTGGGTGTGCTGATAGATGTCAAAGATCCAGTTGATGAGTCCCATCGGTTCCTCGGGCTTCGGTTGGTGTTTAAGGAGGGGCGGAGCGGCCCGGTTCGACCAGGGATCCTACTAGCTCTATCGCCGCGTTTAGGAGCACGCTGGCGGGGCGGCGGTATTCGAAAGTCGTGGTTAGAATCATCGCGGCTACTGTCCTGCCAGCTCGCCCCCCCCCAAATCTCTCGGAGGAGATTCATGCCGCGATGGCCCTGCCTGGCCGGCGTTGTCGCCCTAGCGACCGCCGGCTCCCTATTCCCCCAAAGCCCCGCCGCCAGCCAGTCGGGCATCATCATCGCCCATCGATTGATCATGGGCGGCGGCTACGCCGTCACCGGCGCCGGCAACCAGGAGATCGGCGCCGCGGGCCAAGGCGTCGCCGGTCCGGTGGCGACCTCGGTCAACTACGAGCTCCGCTCGGGCGTCTCCTGGGTGATCCCGGAGATCACGACGAACGAGCCCATTATCGCCGGCGTCCGCGAGGCGAACGGAGACAAGGACGGCGGCGAGACGCGAACCGTCTTCGGGTTCAACTTCCTGGCACCGGGCTCCGGGCCGCTCAACGTCACCTTCGACGGGACCCCCGCCACGGGCGTCGCGATCAACAGCAACGTGCGCGCGACGGTGACCACGCCGGTCGGCACGAACGAGTTCGGCAACCCGCTGGCGGGCGTCGAGGTCGGCGTCGACAACCTGCTCGGGTCCCACGCGGTCCAGCGGGGGTTCCTGTACGAGCCCGCGCTGACCGAAGTCGACCTCGCCAACCTCGACGAGTTCCACCGCCTGCGCTTCTTCACGAAGCCGGGCGAGTCGTGGCTGCTCGTGCTCGGACAGCTGATCTCGGGCTTCGCCGTCCCGGTCCCCCCCTTCGACGGCGCCGCGGAGGTCCTGCTGAACGTGCAGGTCGTCCAGCCCTTCGCGGTGACGGCGACGGGCCAAGCGCTCTTCAACGTCCCGGTGCCGAACGAGCCGGTGCTCATCGGCGGAAGCGTGGTCTTCCAGGGCTTCTCCCTCGCCGTGCCCCCCGTCGGCTCGTTCAGCAACTCCCTCACCGTCGTCATCCATCCGTAGCCCCCCCCATGAAAGCTAGCTTCCTACTCCCCACCCTCCTTGTCGGACTTGGGCTTGCCTCTGCCTACGCATGGAGCGCGCCGTCCCCCGCGGGCGGCGGCGGAGACGGTGTCGACCCTCCGGCGTTGATCCAGTACCAGGGCCGGCTCCTTCTCGCGAGCGGCGCGCCGGTCGAGAACCCGGTGCTGACCGTCGCCTTCCGCATCTACGACACGCCGATCGGCGGGACGCCGCTCTTCGAGGAGTCGAAGACGAACAACGTGGCGGACGGCCTCCTGTCGACGCTGATCGGCGACACGGTGGCGCTTCCGACCTCGATCTTCGAGAACAACGACGAGCTCTATCTCGGCATCACGATCGCAGGCGATAGCGAGCTCACGCCGCGCCACCGCCTGGGCAGCGTGGCCTACTCGGTGCGCTCGCTCTCGTCCTCGTCGGCCGACGACGTGCCGGGGAAGGACATCACCCCCAACACGATCACGATCAACGGCGTCGCGGTGATCGACGCCGGCGGCAACTGGGTCGGGCCCACCGCCGGCCTCGTCGGGCCCACGGGTCCGGCGGGTCCCGCCGGTCCGGCGGGAGCCACCGGCCCCGCGGGAGCCGACGGGGCGGCCGGAGCAACCGGTCCGGCCGGAGCCACCGGCCCGGCGGGAGCGACCGGACCCGCGGGAGCCACCGGCACCTCCGGTGCGACCGGTCCGGCTGGTCCCACCGGCGCGGCGGGAGCCACCGGGCCCGCGGGAGCCACCGGCACCTCCGGTGCGACCGGTCCGGCTGGTCCCACCGGCGCGGCGGGAGCCACCGGACCCGCGGGAGCCACCGGCACCTCCGGTGCGACCGGCCCGGCTGGTCCCACCGGCACGGCGGGCGTGGCGGGCCCGACCGGACCGCAAGGGCCTGCCGGCCCGACCGGACCCGGCGGCGGGCTCCCCGGCCCGACCGGCCCGGCCGGCCCCGCGGGAGCGACCGGTCCGGCCGGCGCCGCGGGCGTCGCAGGTCCCACCGGTCCGGCCGGTCCGGCCGGTCCGACCGGTCCGGGTGGCGGACTTCCGGGTCCGACCGGTCCCGCCGGCCCGGCGGGTGCGACCGGTCCCGCAGGCCCTGCGGGTCCCACCGGTCCTGCCGGTGCCGCCGGCCAGGACGGAGCGGCGGGTGCGCCCGGAGCCACCGGCGCGGCGGGTCCCGCAGGCGCGACCGGTCCCGCCGGAGCCGCGGGGCCTGCCGGCCCGACCGGTGCAGCGGGTCCGGCCGGAGCGGCCGG
>JBCCGI010000116.1:0-20785 GCA_039029355.1 Planctomycetota bacterium | reverse complement strand
GGGCCCCCGCGGCCCCCGGGCCGTTGGGGGGGGGGGGGGGGGGGGGGGCCCCGCGGGTTGTCTCCCGCGCCCCCCCGCGCCGTGCGTTGGGGGCCGAGGAAAGCCGGGATCGTCCGGAGGAGGGCGCGGCGCCTTTCCGGTTGGGAAAACGGCGCTGTCGTCAGCGCTCCTCCCGAGTTGCCGCCCACCGAGGAGCCCGATGCTGAACCGCTCTCTCCCGCTCGCCGCGCTCACCCTGTCCGCTTTCGCCGCGCTCCCGCTCCGGGCCGCCGCCGACGTCCTGCTGGTCGACGGTCAGGGGGGCCCCGGCGCCTTCCTCGGGATCCAGGGAGCGGTGCTCTCCGCCTCGGACGGCGACACGATCCTGGTGAAGGAAGGCGAGTACCCCGAGTTCGAGGTCGCCGGCAAGTCCGTCACCATCCTGGCCGAGCAGGGCGCGGACGTGCGGATCGTGCCCACCTTCGCCTCGGAGCCGATCCCGCTGGTCGTGCGCGACCTGGCCGCCGACCAGGCCGTCGTCGTGCGCGGCATCCGGCTGCTGCCGGACGTGCTCGGGCCGCTGGAGCCCGCCGTGCAGCTGCTCGACAACCTCGGCGCGGTGCTGCTCGAGGACGTCCACGTCGAGACCTTCCCGGGCTGGGCGAGCCTGGCGCTCCTGGTGGAGAACTGCGCCGCGGTCGTGCTCACGCGCTGTAGCTTCCGCGCCGGCTTCTGCATCGAGCCGTGCCCCGGCGGCGAGCTGATCGACTCGTCGGTCACGCTGTACGACACCCAGCTCTTCGGGGCCGACGGCCTGCCCACCGGCCTGTTCCTGCCCGCGGGCCCGGGCGGCGCGGGGCTCGCGGTGAGCGGCGGTCGCGTCTTCGCCGCGGGCTGCACCTTCCAGGGCGGGAGCGGCGGACCGTCGGGCCCCGAGGAGTGCAACGCGGAGGCCGGCGACGGGCTGGTGCTCGGCGCGGGCGCCCCGACGGTGACGGTGCGCGACACGCTGCTGGCTCCGGGGCTGCCGGGCACGGGCGGGCTGTCCGATCCGCCCTGCGCCGACCTCGAAGGGCAGCCGCTGGTGGTCGTCTCGGGCGCGTTCCAGGAGCTCGCGGGCGACGCACGCTCGCTGGTCGCCTCGGCGCCGGTGCGCGAGGGTGAGGCGCTCGCGCTCACCTTTGGAGGCACGCCCGGCGAGCTCGCGTTCCTCGCCTTCTCGAACGCACTCGCGCCGTCCTTCCTGCCCCCGGTGGCGGGCGACTTCGTGCTGGCGAAGCCGTTCGGGATCGTGTTCTCGGGCGAGCTGGACGCGTCGGGCACGCTCGCCGACAGCGTCCCCGTCGGCGAGCTGGGGCCGGGCGTGCTCGCCCTGCCGGTGCAGCTGCAGGCGATCCACCTGACCGGCCTGGGGGGCGCCTTCGTAGGCGCCCCGTCGTCGACGGTGCTGCTCGACGGCGCGCTCTAGTCGGGAAAGCCGGCGTCGGCGCGAGAAACACGCGCCGCCGGTCCGGTTCGGGGAGCGCCGCCACATTCCGGCGTCTCTTTCCGCCCTGCTTCCCAAAAGACCGAGGAGCACGATGTTCCAACGCTTCTTCCCGCTCGCCGCGTCCCTGGCCCTCGCCGCCGCGCCCCACGCCGACGTCCTCCTCGTCGACGGAGCCGGAGGCCCGGGCGCCTTCATCGGCATCCAGGGCGCGATCCTCGCCGCCTCCGAGGGCGACACCATCGTCGTCGAGGAGGGCGACTACGCCGAGTTCGAGGTCGTCGGCAAGTCGCTCAGCATCGTCGCCGAGGAGGGCGCCCTCGTCCGCATCGTCGGCGCCTTCACCTCGCTGACGGCGCCGCTCGAGGTGCGCGACCTCGCGGCGGACCAGAGCGTGACGGTGCGCGGCCTGGTCGTCTACCCGGACGCCATCTCGTCGGGCGAGCCGGCCGTGCAGCTGCGCGACAACGCCGGCGTGGTGCTGCTCGAGGACGTTCAGGTCGAGGCCTACGAGAACTGGTCGAGCCAGGGCCTGCTGGTCGAGGACTGCGACGCCGTGATCCTCTCGCGCTGCAGCTTCCTGAGCGGCCAATGCGTGACCCCCTGCCCGGGAGGCCGCATCGCCGACTCGTCGGTCAGCCTCTACGACACGTCCTTCGTCGGCAGCGAGGGGATCCCCGGCAGCCTCTTCGCGCCGGTAAGCGCCGGCGGTGCGGGCCTCTCGCTCTCGGTCAGCTCGGTCTTCGCGGCGGGCTGCAGCTTCACCGGCGGCCAAGGCGGACCGGCCGAGGCCTTCGAGTGCCAGGCCGCCGCCGGCGATGGCTTCGACCTCGGCTCCAGCACGGCGGTCCTGCGCGACTGCGTGCTGTCGCCGGGCCAGCCGGGCGAGGGTGGCCTGCAGGACCCTCCCTGCCCCGACCCCGCGGGCGAGGCGCTCACGAGCATGGGCGGCACGCTGCAGGAGCTCACCGGCGAGGCGCGCTCGTTCGAGGCCACGCCGCTCGTGCGCGAGGGCGAGCTCCTGGTCGAGACCTTCACCGGCCCGCCGGACGACTTCGTCTTCCTCGCCTTCGCGGGTGCCTTGGAGCCGGCCTTCCTGCCGGCGGTCGCGGGCGACTTCGCGCTCGCGGCGCCGTTCGGGATCGCGTTCAAGGGTCAGCTCGACGCCTCGGGAACGCTGGTCGACCCGGTGCCGATCGGCGAGCTCGGCCCGGGCGTGCTCGCGTCCCAGGTGCGCTTCCAGGCGATCCACCTGACGGCGGTCGGCGCCGCCTTCGTCTCAGGGCCGTCGTCGACCGTGCTGCTCGACGGCTCGCTCTAGGCGCGGCTCACGCGGAGGGATGCGAGGCGACGACCGTCGTCGCGATCCCTCCGCGGATCAGGAACTCGGCCTCGAGCGTCATGCGCTTCGGCGCGATCGTCGCCACCAGGTCGTCGAGGATGCGGTTGGTCACGTCCTCGTGGAAGCAGCCCTCGTCGCGGAACGACCACAGGTAGAGCTTGAGGCTCTTCAGCTCGACGCACAGCTCGTCGGGCACGTAGCGCAGGCGGAGCGTGGCGAAGTCCGGCTGGCCGGTCTTCGGGCAGAGGCACGTGAACTCGCTCGTCTCGATGCGCACCTCGAAGTCGCGCCCGGGGCGCGGGTTGGGGAAGTGCTCAAGACTCTTGGACGGTTGGCTGGGCATGCGGGGAGGGCTTTCGGCTCGGGCGACCGCGAGAGGGTAGCGCCTGTGCGCAGGCGGCGCAGCTACTGGCGCTCCTCAACCGTGCCGTCGCGGCCCACGCGGCGGCCGCGGGCGCGGGCGAGCGTCGCATCCTCGACGCGGTAGTCGAGCGTCCACGCGACCGGACGGCGCAGGCCCGCGACCTCGGCCGCCGCGCCGCGGGCGCGGAGGTGGTCCGCGCCCAGGACCTCGACCGGCAGCTCGACGCACGCATAGTCGCCGAGCGAGAGCAGCGTCAGCACGTAGCGCCCGCGCTGCAGGGTGGCCTGCACCAGCGGGGTCAGCGTGCGCGGGAAGAGCCAGTCGTCGCCGTCGGGCGTCGGGCCGAAGCGCTCGCCCAGGGGCTCGGGCGCGGTCAAAAAGCGCGCCTGCCCCACCGAGGTCGCGCCGCCCTCGAGCCACACCCGCCGCACACGGTCGCCGAGCAGCCACGCCAGCGAGCGGCCCAGGTCGGCCACAAGCACCGGCTCGTCGCCGGTCTCGACCCACACGCAGCGCTGCGAGCCGTTGGCCAGCGCCGGCTCGGTCACGCGCCAGTGCAGGCGGCGCTCGCCGCTGGTGTCGGAGCGCAGGTCGGCGGTGAGCAGCAGCGTCGACATCGACAGCGTGTCGAGGTCGAGGTCGGGCGAGCGCATCTCGCCGCGCCAGCTGCGCTTGGTGCCCGCGGCGCTCGCCGGAGCCAGGCGCACGGCCTGCCGCAGCCCGCCGGGGCGCACCGGCTCGCCGCCCGGCAGCGTGGCGAGCATCACGACCGAGCGCTCCTCGCGCAGGCGCCGGAGCTCGGGCTCGCGCGCGAGGGCGAGGAAAGCCTCGCGCGAGAGCAGCAGCACCTCGCCGATCGGGCCGCCGCCGGGCGCCTCGCCCCCCGGGCGCAGCAGCGGATGGACCAACGCTCCCACCGCGCCGCCGAAGGGGTCGATCCCGCGCGCGTCGCGCACCGCGTCCAGCACGAGCAGCCGCGGCTCGTTGCCGTGCGTCACGCGCGCCGCCTCGAGGTCCGCGCGCAGCTCGCGCGCGACGTGGCCGGCCTCGCGCCAGGGCAGCGCGTTGCTGAAGGAGAGCCCCGCGAAGACCGCCGCCGCCAGCCACGCGAGCCAGTCGCGCCGCAGCCCCGAGAGCGCGGTCGCGGTCGTCGCGAGCCCCGCCGCGGCGACGGCCACGGCGCCGGCGAGCAGCGCGCCCTCGGTCGCCTCGTCCGGCGCGACGCGCACGTCGAGGCCGTACACCAGCGCGCCCGCGAGGCAGACGAACCAGCTCCCCAGCATCCAGCCCCAGAGCCGCGGCGCCGAGCGCGCGGCGACCAGCGCAGGCTGTAGCGCCACGAGGAACACGGCGCCCGCGAGCACCACGCCGAAGAGCCCGCTGACGTGCGGGTTGGCCGGCAGCACGACGCCGCCCAGGCGCTCGAAGAGACCCGACGCCGCCGCCGCCGGATCCTCGATCGCGGCGGCCAGCCCATCGGTGTAGCGCGACCCCGCCCGCCGCGCCCAGAAGGCCGCGCCGAGGCCCGAGGCGAGCCCGAAGAAGAGCAGCGTGTTCGCCGCCGTGCGCCAGCGCTCGCGGCGCGTGCGGTAGCGGTGCGACGACGCCAGCTCAACGCCCGCGAGCAGGATCGGCAGCAGCCACGCGACCTCGCCCGAGAGCGACGCCAGCGCGCACAGCGTCCAGGCCGCGGCCGTCACGGCGAAGCGCCGGTCCTGGCGGCCCTGCAGGAACAGCGCCGCCGCCCAGGACGCGAAGAGCAGCCCCAGGAGCTCGTCCCGCCCGCGCAGGGGCGCGACCAGCCCAACCGTCAGAGGATGCGCGACGAGCAGCGGCACCACCGCCCAGCCCGCCGCTCCGGCGTGGTCGCTGCCGGTCCACGGCAGCAGCGCCCGCCGCAGGAAGAGCCCGAGCCCAAGGGCGATGCCGAAGAGCAGCAGCACGCCCTCGATCCGCGCGTCGAGGGCGCTGTGCTCGCCCCCGCGCCAAGGCGCGCGCCGGGCGCGCAGGGCGTGCTCGGCGTTGCCGACCAGCGACCCCTCGGGGTCGATGCGTGCCACGTCGTCGAGCGACAGCTCACGCCAGGCGACGACCTCGGCCCGCGGCGGTCCGCCGCCGTTCGCGGCGCGCTGCAGCAGCGCCAGGTCCTCCGCCCGGTAGTCCGCGCCGAGGAGCGGCCCGTGGGCGATCCCCGCGAGGAGCAGCACCAGGAGCACCCGAAGCGCGTTGAGCGACGCCCGCGACATGGAGCGATCGTAGCCTTCGCCCCCCGGCTCCCGAAGGCGCGTGGGGTGGAAAGCAGGCCCGCCATCCGAAGGCACTCTCCGGATGACCGCCGCGAAGGCGGGTGCTCAGTCCGGGAGCGAGAGGTCGTCCTCGGGCAAGTGCTGGCGGCTCGCCTTCGCGAGCAGACCGTCCAAGCGCTTGGCGAATGTGAGCAGGAGAATGCCCGCGAGGGCGATCGGCAAAAACGTGTCGTCCTCAACCGACAGGAGCGCCTTGAGGACACCCGCAAGTAGACCGAACAGGTAGTAGTGACCCATGTCCCAAAGCGCCGGGAGGAAGAGCTCGCGCTTGTAGGCGCTCCAGGATCGGCTTGGGTGCCGGCGCATCCAGCGCAGCGGTACAGCGATGGAGTAGAACGCCAACGCCCACCCAAGGAACTCCGGAAGCCCGCCGACCGCCGCGGCCCCGAAGACGAAGAACCCCGTCGCGAAGAGCCAGGCGGTATCCAGCAGCGCGCGCAGGACCATCCCCACGGAGAGCGAAAGCTCCATGTGATAGCCCTCGATCACCCTGGGCTGAGGCGGTCGCTTGCCGTCGATCCTGCTCCGCTCCAGGTCGGCATGGTGCTCGCGCGGTGCACGGTAGCGCACCCGCAGCCCCCGGCGGCTCCATTGGGAAGAGCTCGGGGTCGGAGCCTCGCGGGAGACGGTGATCGCCGGGACGCGATACCGGCTTGCCACGTAGCAGCCGAGCCCGATGGCCGCGCCGAGAGCCCAGAAGCCGAGCTTCCCATACGGCGCCGAAGGCACGGCGCTGGCGACGAAGGCGGCCACCGCCGCGACCGCCACGCCGGCCGCGGGCGCCACCACGCGCGCCGCACGCCGCAGGATCGGCGCGAGCCGCCGCTCGACATCGACGCCGAACAGGAGGTCGATCGTGCCGATGCGCTCGCTCCAGTAGGCGTCCAGGCGCATCGTCGCGTAGTCCAGCGTGTCCCGGACGCCGAGCAAGGCGAGGGCGACGAGAAAGCCCGCCAGCGGCACGACCGCCGCGCTCGCGGCGGTGGGCTCGAAGACCAGCGCGAAGAGACCGAAGCACACCCCGCCGACCGTCGTCCAGGTGAGCGCCTTGCGCTTGGTCCAGTAGATGCGGCGGTCCCGAAACGGGTAGTGCGCGAAGTCGTAGCGGGGATCCGCGAAGACGTAGCCGCTCGAGAGATCGAAGTCGCGCATCAGACGGTCGTGGCTCGCGAGCAGCCGCTCCGTCTCGGTGAGGGCCAAAGGACCGCTCCCCACGCCCGATCGCTCGCGCGCGTCGCGTTCCTCCGCGACGGCCTTCCGCAGGAAGCCGTTCAGCTCCGCCAGGAAGTCGGTCGCGATCTGGTGGCGCAGGCTGCTGGCGACGCTTCGCCAGGCGCTCTCGCGAATCGGCCAGTCCTCGATCACCAGCCGACCGACGGGCAGCCCCTGCAGGTTCAGCAGCGGCGCGTCGGGGCCGAGCCCGCGGTCGACGAGCACCGGGTAGACGCGCGGACGGTCGTACTCGTCGATGCTCGACAGGTGGGCGGCGAGGAGCGCGGGGAGGCAGCTCTCCATGAGGTCTCGCGTCGCCAGGACGACGAAGTAGTCGACGGCCCCCCGCTCTCCGAGACAGGGCGATAGGTCCCACGGACCGAGCTTGCCTCCGGTCACCAGATCCAGCCGCAGGGCGTCCTCCGTCCCGGCGGCGCGCAGGGCGGACAGGAACGCCTCGGTGTCGGCGGGCCGGTCGGAGGCGGCCAGTACGACGAGCCCGAGCCGCACCTCTTCTGCGGTCGTCGCATCCGGGGCGGGCGTATCGTCGTCGCCCCGCCGCTCCTCCGCAGCCACAGCACGGCCGGCGGATTCCCGGGGAGCCTCCCCGCCAGAGGCTGCGGTCGGCTCCGAAGGCGACGGTCGGTCGGGCGCCCGCTCGCGCGCAGCGGCCTCCGGTTCCGTCGGATCCACGGTGATCCAGGCGGGTTCGGGGGGCCGGTAGACGCGCTCGACGTCCGCGAAGACCTTCAGACGCTTCGGGCCAAACGCCCGGAGCGACGACCAGGCGCCGTAGCCGCCCAAGACACAGGAGAGGACCGCGGTGCCGAGCAGACCCGGGTCGAGCTGCCATCCACCGAGGTGCACGGCGACGCCGGCGGGAAGGCCCAGCAGGACGCCGTGCACCGCGGCTTCGAAGGCGACTACGGTCATCCCGGCGGCGACGGGCACGACGCGGGCTCCGACGCTCGTGCGCGCGGCCAGGTAGCCGCCGAGCAGAGCGGGAATCGTCCGCACGACTCCGGCGGCGGTCCCGAGGGCGGCGAAGAAGAGCACCCACCCGAGGACGGACCCCGGAGCCCCCGGCAGCAGAACCGCCTTCATCGCGGTGCCGAGGATGGCGGCGATCGCTCCGCCGCAGAGAACGGCTAGCGCGTACCCCGGCGACCCGAGGCACACCACGCCGAGCTCGTCGTGCAGCTCCGTCAAGTCGTCGTGGATCCTGCGCGAAGAGCGCTCGTTCCGCCGCCGCGCAAGCTCCGTCGCGCGCGTTCGCCCGCCGTAGCGGTCGTGATTCCGGCTCACCAGCGCGCGGCAGATCTCGATCTTGAACCAGGTCCGTAGCTCGTCCCACTCGCCTGAGGTCGGGAAGGTGCGCTCGACCGTCTCACCGCCCCGGGGCCAAACCGCGAGGCCGTCGAACGGGCGTCCTAGGTCGCTCTCGCGCAGTCGGATGACGCGCGCCTGGCACGCGCCGCTGGCCTGCCGCTCGCGCACGACCGGGAGCTCGCGCTCGATGCAGTAGCTGGACTCGCGGTAGGCCGGGCTGGCCAGCACCAGGGCGATGTCCGCTCGCCCCAGGCGCTCGAGGATCTCCTCGTCGTAGTCGCGCGCCGGAGTGAGGTCGGGGTCGTACCAGATGGAGGCCGCCGCCTCGACCGCGTCGTCCCTGAGCCGCGCGAGGAAGTGCTCGGCCAGCGCCCGGTCCTCGCCGGCGTACGAGAGGAAGACCCGCGCCTTTTTTCTGCTGTGGAAGTCCACCGGGGTGAAGGAGCCCGGATGGCGCCGAAGGGCGCCTCCCCGTCCCAACCTCGCTGGCCGCCTAGCACGCAGCTCGGCACGGTTGCTCCGGGGTCGGGGGCGATGTTAGCACCCCCAAGATCCGGACGAACGACCCGGCCGGAACGGACCGCTAGTCCGCCTCGCGCCCCTCTTCCGCCGCGGCCTCCCAGGCCTCTAGCAGCCACGGCGCGATCAGCTCGCAGCGCTCGACCACCGCGCGCGCCGGCGCGTAGGCCACGTGCGGCTCGAGCAGCGTGCGCACGACCAGCCGCTCGCCCTGCGTCACGATCGGCGCCACCACGTCGGGAGCAGCGGTCAGGTCCTCGCGGCTGGAGAGGTAGACCGGCACGAAGAACCCGCGGCCCGCGCCGTGCAGCTGTCGCACCGCGAGCCCGCGGTAGAGCGACCACTGCACCGCGCCCGCGAGCGCCGCCATGCGCGTCACCACCGGCACCCCCGCGAGGCCGGGCAGGCGCGGCGGGCGGTCGTCGCCGTCGAGGTCGCAGGCGATGATGACCTCGAGGCCCGGCGCGAGCGTCGGCCACGGGCCGAGGTCCGGGGGCTCGGGCAGCTCGGCGCAGCTCGGGCGTTCGCCGACCCAGTTCAGCACCCACGGGTTCTCGTCGGGCGTGTTGTTCTTGACGATGCCGGCGTAGATCGGCGCGCCGGTCGCGGTGACCAGCCGGCCGGCGTTGATGACGATCTGGTCGCCGTTCCAGACGTAGCGGCCCTGCTCGATCGCGAAGCGCACGTGCACGGCGAGGTACTTGAGCAGCACGAAGTCGTTCGCGCCCCACTCCTCGACCACGGCGAGGTCCTTGAGCAGGCCCAACCGTCCGCTCGGCACGAAACAGAAGCGGAAGAGCGACTGGATCGAAAGGTAGTCCTCGCCGAAGTCGGCGAGCAGCTGTGCGCGCGCCGGGTGGGCGCTGACGTCGGCTCCGATTTCCACTGTCATGGGGGGCGCTAGGGGTCCGAGACCTTCGCGAGCGGAAGAGGGAGGGACGGCGCGCGCGGGAGGGGTGGGCAGGGGGGGATATTCCCGCGACGCGCCGCGTCGGTCGGGCCGGAGTTTACCCGCGTCTCACCCGCCGGCTCCAGAGGGCAGGGAGTTGGCCCGCAGCCCTTACATGGGCTAAAACAACGTCCCCAGTATCGAGAAAGGCGACCCATGCTCGACATCTTCCAACCGCTCCTCGACGCCGCCGCGGGCCTCGATCTCTCCGACCCCGCCGCCGCCGAAGGCGAGCTGCGGCGACGCCTCGCCCCCGGGTCCGAAGCGGCCCAGAGCCTCAACGCGGCGCTCCAGACGCTGCTGGAGGAGGGCAAGATCGCCAACCGCGGCGAGCTGCCGGTGCGCTGGGGTCGCGTCGCCAAGGCATCGGCGGAGACCGGCGACTTCTCGATCGACGCGGTGCACATGACCGGACCCGGCCCGCGCCACCGCCATCCGCGGGGCGAGATCGACTGGTGCGTCGCGCTCGAGGGGAAACCCACGTTCGACGGACGCGAGGCCGGCTGGGTCGTGCTGGGTGAGGAGTCGGTCCACGTTCCGACCGTCGAGGGCGGCGCGATGCTGGTCGTCTACCTGCTGCCCGGCGGCGAGATCGAGTTCCTCGAGACCGGGTCCTAGGGCCCCCGGGGGGTCGGCGGCGGCCTCGGTCCGCGACGGCTCACGCCGGCCGCCGGCCGCGACCGATAGGAGACCGCGGGGCGCTCGCCTTGCGGCCAGCCGGATCGGCGCCCACAATCATGGTTGTGAACGGCGTCTCGACCTGCCTGCACGACTGGGTGGTAGCCCTTGGGCTGGCGCTCCTGCTCGCGCTCCCGGGGCACGCCGCGGCAGGTGGCTGCGGGGCTCCCGGAGGATCCGCGGCGGCCGCGGACCTGGCGGTCGAGGGAGAGGCGCTTTCGTGCTGTGCCGTTCCGGCGACCCCGGCTCCGCCGCCGTGCTGCTGCACGCCGGAGCCCGAGGACGCCGATTCCGGCGGGCCCGACGGCCCGCGGGCCGAGACCGACTGCGGCTGCGCCCTCACGCCGGCGGGCGGCGGCGCGCCGCTGCGCACCGTCGAAGGCGGGTCCGCGGTCAGCCCCGTGCGCCGCATCGCCAACGCGTTCGCCCAGCAGGCGCGCCTGGCGGCCGCCGACGACGCAACTCGGACCGCGGGCACCCGCGGCGCCCCACCGGATCGACGAGCCGAGGCGGGCGGAGCGCCCGCCGCGCACCGCAGCGGCCCCGAGCGGCTGCACTGGCTCTCGATCGCACGGCTCTAGGGGCCGACGGCTCCGCCGTCCGTGGGGACCTCGCTCCCCCGCCGCGGGACGCCGCCGCTTTGCGTCGACGTAACCCCGCGTGCGGAGCGCGGCCCCGGAACCGTCGCCCCTGCGCCATGCCCGCGGCCCACTCGCCGCACGCGATCGATGACCGACCGCCGCTTCCGCCTTCTACTTCATTCCGCCCTCGTCGGCGCCCTCGTTGCGGGATGCTCCACGCCCCGCGAGGCACGCGTCTTCCGGGCTCCGCGGGCGCCGTCCGCCGCGGCGGCCGAGGCGCGTGAGCCCGCACCGTCCGCCGGGTCGTCCGCGCCGGTCGGCGCTCCCGCGGTGGACGCCACGTCGACGCTGGTCGAGCTCGTCGAGCGCGCGCTCGCCGTGAACCCCGGCCTGCGCGCCGCGCGCGAGCGCTGGATCGCCGCCTGCGAGGAGCTGCCCCAGGCCACCAGCCTGCCCGACCCGACGCTCGCGGCGCGCTGGTTCGTCGAGGAGGTGCAAACGCGCGTCGGGCCGCAGGAGTGGTCCCTCGGCGTGCGCCAGCAGCTGCCGTGGTTCGGCACCCTCGACGCGCGCGGCGACGTGGCCGACGGCCGCGCCGCCGCCGCCGGCGCGCGCCACGGCGCCGAGTTCGCGCGCGTGATCGCCGACGTGAAGAAGGCCTGGGCCGACCTCTTCCTCCTGGAGCGCTCGATCGAGACCGTGCGCGGCAACCGCGACCTCCTGGCGGACATGGAGGACGTCGCGCGCAGCCGCTACGGCTCGGGCCGCGGCACGTACGCCGACGTGGTGCGCGTGCAGGTCGAGCTGGACAAGCTCTCCGACCGGCTCCGCAGCCTCGAGGGGCGCCGCACGTCGGCCGGCGCGCACCTCAACGCGCTGCTGCACCGCCCGCCGACCGCCGCACTGCCCGCGCCGACCTCGATCGACGCCGAGCGGCCCCTGCCGCCCGCCGAGGCGCTGCGCGCCGAGCTCCACGCGTCGAGCCCGCGGCTGCACGCCCTGCGGCTGGAGGCGGACGCCGCGGGGAGCGCCGTCGAGCTCACCCAGCTCGCGCAGCGCCCCTCGTGGACCGTCGGCCTGGAGTACATCGCCACCGGCGAGGCCCCCGTCTCCGGCGTGTCCGGCAGCGGCGACGACCCGCTGATCGCGTCGGTGCAGGTCGACCTGCCGCTGCGGCGTGCGCGCGACCGCGCCGAGGAGCGCCAGGCGCGCGCGCTGCACCGCGCGGCCCAGGGCGAGCTGGAGCGCGCCGAGAACGCCGAGGCGGCGGCGCTCGAGCACCAGCTCTACCTCGCCCGCGACGGCGCGGAGCGGATCGCGCTCTATCGCAGCACGCTGGTGCCCCGCGCGCGGCAGTCGTACGAGGTGATCGCGACGGCCTTCCGCGCCGGCGAGGCGGGCTTCCTCGACCTGGTCGAAGCGGAGCGCGAGCTGTTGACGCTCGAGCTGAGCCTCGAGAGCGCGCGCACGGAGAGGGCGCGCGCGGTCGCGGAGCTCGAGCGCCTGATCGGCGGTCCCCTGCCCGGCTCGGAGGTGTCGCGATGAGCACGCGAGTGAGCGACGCGGCCCGCGCGCTCGCGGCGCGCGGCGGGCTACTGCTCGGAGGGCTTGCGTGCCTCGCGCTGGGCTGGGCGTTGCGCGGAGCGCTCGCCCCCGCCGACGGGGGGGACGGCGCGGCCCCGGCGGCGACGACCGCCGCGCCGGAGGTGTGGACCTGCGCGATGCACCCCGAGATCCAGCTCCCCGCGCCCGGCCTGTGCCCCATCTGCGCGATGGACCTGGTGGCGCTCGCGGAGCCCGCCCCGGGCGACGGCGGCGAGCGGCAGCTGGTGCTGCGCGACGACGCGCGCGCGCTGCTGCGGCTGGAGACCAGCCCGGTCGAGCGCCGCTCGGTCGAAGCGCGCGTGCGCATGGTCGGCAAGATCGACTACGACGAGACGCGGCTCGCCGAGCTCTCGGCCTGGGTGCCGGGACGGATCGACCGGCTGTACGTCGACTACACGGGCGTACGGGTCAAGCAGGGCGACCACATGGTCTACCTCTACAGCCCCAAGCTGTACGCCGACCAGGCGGCGCTCCTCCAGGCGGGCCAGGCCGTCGAGCGGCTCGCGCCGAACGCCGGGCCGGCCGCCGCCGAGCAGACGCGCCTGACGCTGGACGCCGCCCGCGACCGCCTGCGGCGCCTCGGCCTGACGCCGCTGCAGATCGCCGAGATCGAGGAGCGCGGCACGCCTTCGGAGCACCTGACGATCTACGCGCCCGTCGGCGGCGTGGTCGTCCACCGCGCCGGTCAGAAGGGCATGTACGTCGAGGAGGGCTCGCACATCTACACGATCGCCGACCTCTCCCACCTCTGGGTGCAGCTCGACGCGTACGAGTCCGACCTGCCCTGGCTGCACTACGGGCAGGACGTCGAGTTCACCACCGAGGCGCTCCCCGGCGAGGTGTTCCACGGCACGATCGCGTTCATCGCGCCCGAGATCGACGCGCGCACGCGCACGGCCAAGGTCCGCGTCAACCTGCCGAACGAGGACGGCCGCCTGAAGCCCGAGATGTTCGTGAAGGCCGTCGTCCGCACGCGCGTCGCGACGGGCGGCCGCGCGATGAACCCCGATCTCGCGGGCAAGTGGATCTGCCCGATGCACCCCGAGGTGGTGCGCGACCGCAACGAGGGCTGCGACGTGTGCGGGATGGCCCTCGTGACGACCGAGTCGCACGGCTACGTCGCGGCCGAGCAGCCGCTCGAGCTGCCGCTCGTCATCCCGCGCAGCGCGGCGCTGGTCACCGGCAACCGCGCGGTCGTGTACGTCGAGGTGCCCGGCGCCGCCGAGCCCACCTACGAGGGCCGTGAGGTCGTGCTCGGGCCGCGCGCCGGCGAGTGGTACCTCGTGCGCGGAGGGCTCGCCGAGGGCGAGCGGGTCGTAACCCACGGCAGCTTCAAGATCGACAGCGCGCTGCAGATCCTCGCGCGGCCGAGCATGATGAACCCCGCGGCGGCCGCCGAGGACCCGCTGCCGGACGCGGCGCGGGCCCAGCTGGCGTCGCTGTGGGACGAGTATCTCGCGCTGCAGGGCGCGCTCGCGGGCGACGATCTGGCGGCGAGCCACGCCGCGGCGCGCGCGGCGCTCGAGGCCGTCCGCGCCGTCGACTCGGACGCCCTGGCCGCGACGCCGCGCGGGCCCGAGTGGCTGCCGCGTGCGGCCTCGCTGGCGGACGCGCTCGCGACGCTGAGCGGCGCTCCCGACCTCGCCGGCGCACGCGCGATCTTCGCCGCCGTCAGCGACGACGTGTTGGCCGTCCAGCGCGCGTTCGGCCTGGGCGCGGGCCCGGTGTACCTCGTGCACTGCCCGATGGCGCTCGTGGACGGCGCGAGCTGGCTGCAGGACCACGACGAGGTCGCGAACCCCTACTACGGAGACAGCATGCTGCGCTGCGGCAGCGTGCGCGAGACGCTGGCGCACGGGGTCGCGGGCGATGACTAGGGAGTCGCTGCTCGACCGCCTGGTGCGCTTCTGCCTCGAGCAGAAGCTCGTCGTGTTCGCGCTGGTGGCCGCCGGCGTGCTGGGCGGCGTGCTCGTCGCGCCCTTCGACTGGGATGAGCTCGACCTGCCGCGCTCCCCCATCGCGGTCGACGCGCTGCCCGACCTGGGCGAGAACCAGCAGATCGTCTTCACGCGCTGGCCCGGCCGCTCGCCGCAGGACGTCGAGGACCAGGTGACCTACCCGCTGACCGTCGCGCTGCTGGGCGTCCCCGGCGTGCGCACGGTGCGCAGCTCCTCGATGTTCGGCTTCTCGTCGATCTACGTGATCTTCGAGGAGGACGCCGAGTTCTATTGGTCGCGCACGCGGGTGCTCGAGCGCCTGGCGAGCCTTGCGCCGGGCACGCTCCCGGCGGACGTCCGGCCGACGCTGGGTCCCGACGCCACGCCGCTGGGGCAGATCTTCTGGTACACGCTCGAGGGCCTCGGGCCGGACGGCGAGCCGACCGGCGGCTGGGACCTGCACGAGCTGCGCACGACCCAGGACTGGATCGTGCGCTACGGGCTGGCGTCGGCCGAGGGCATCAGCGAGGTCGCCTCGGTCGGCGGGTACGTGCGCGAGTACCAGGTCGACGTCGACCCCGACGCGATGCGTGCCCACGGCGTCACGCTCGGCGAGGTGGTCGACGCCGTGCGGCGCTCGAACCTCGACGTCGGCGCGCGCACGGTCGAGGTGAACCGCGTCGAGTACGTCGTGCGCGGGCTGGGCCTTCTGAGCTCGGTCGAGGACCTGGAGCGCAGCGTGGTCCGCGTGGCCGACAACGTCCCCATCCTGGTCGGGCACGTGGCCGAGGTCGGCCTGGGCCCGGCGCTGCGGCGCGGGGCGCTCGACAAGGGCGGCGCCGAGGCGGTCGGCGGCGTCGTCGTCGCGCGCTACGGCTACAACCCGCTGCAGGCGGTCGAGAACGTCAAGCGCGAGATCGAGCGCCTCGCGCCCGGCCTGCCGGCGAAGGCGGTCTTCGATCACGCGGCGGCGACCGAGGCGGAGATCGAGGCGTACGCGCGCGAGCACGGCATCCTGCCGCCTCTGGGTGACGCAGGCGAGGCCGACGACGCGGAGGCCTGGCTCACCTGGCTGCGCCGCACGCCGCCCACCGCCTGGCCCGAGTGGGTCACGCTCAGCCGCGTGTCGCTCGTCCCCTTCTACGACCGCACCGAGCTGATCCACGAGACCCTCGACACGCTGAGCAGCGCGCTCTTCGATGAGATCCTGGTCACGGTGCTGGTCGTCCTGCTGATGACGATGCGCATGCGCGCGTCGCTCCTGGTCGCAGGGCTCCTGCCGCTGGCCGTGCTCGCGTGCTTCCTCCTGATGAAGCTCTTCGGCGTGACCGCCAACCTGGTGGCGCTGGCGGGCATCGCGATCGCGGTCGGGACGATGGTCGACATGGGCATCGTGCTGGCGGAGAACGTGCTGCGGCGCATGGACGCGGCGGCTCCCGAGGAGAGCTCGTTCGAGGTCGTGCGCGGGGCGATCTCCGAGGTCGCCGGCGCCGTCGTCACGGCGGTCGCGACGACGGTGCTCGGCTTCCTGCCGGTGTTCTTCATGACCGGCGCCGAGGGGAAGCTGTTCCGGCCGCTCGCCTTCACCAAGACCTTCGCGCTGGTGGCCTCGATCGTGCTCGCGCTCACGGTGCTGCCGCCGGCGGCGCACGTGCTGTTCGCGCGTGGCCGCGGCCGGCCGCGCGGCGTCGCGCGCGCGCTCGGCGTGGCGGTCAATCTGCTCGCGGCGGCCGCGGTGCTGGTGCTGCTGGCGCGCCACTGGCGGCCGCGGGGCGCGGGCGCGGGCGAGCTCTCCAACCTCGCGCTCACCGCGGTGCTGGTGCTGGTGCCGCTGCTGGCCTTCTGGCTCGGGCAGCGGGCCTATCCGCGCACGCTGGCCTGGGCGCTGCAGCACAAGGCGCTCGCGCTGCTAGGTCCGGCGGCCTTGCTGGTGCTGGGGCTCTCGGCCTGGCTCGGCTGGGACGCGACCTTCGGTACGGCGCCGCGCGCGCTCGACGCGGTCGGCGTCGGCGGCGACCGCCTGGAGCGCTCGGTTCTCTGGCGCGATGGCCGCGAGGCCTTCCCCGGCCTGGGCCGCGAGTTCCTCGCGAACCTCGACGAGGGCTCGTTCCTGCTGATGCCGATCACCATGCCCCACGCGTCGATCGGAGAGGTGCTCGACGTGGTCCGTCTGCAGGACCTCGCGATCTCCGCCATCCCCGAGGTGTCGGCGGTCGTCGCCAAGCTCGGGCGCGCGGACTCCGCGCTCGACCCGGCACCGGTCGGGATGATCGAGACCGTGATCCAGTACGTGCCGGAGTACGCGCCCGGCGACGACGGACGCCCGGTGCGGCAATGGCGCGACCACATCCGCTCGCCGGACGACATCTGGGACGAGATCGCACGCGCCGCCGAGGTGCCGGGCACGACCACCGCGCCCAAGCTGCAGCCGATCGCCGCGCGGCTCGTCATGCTCCAAAGCGGCATGCGCGCGCCGATGGGCGTCAAGGTGCTGGGACCGAGCCTCGACGCGATCGAGCGCGTGGGCCTGGCGGTCGAGCGCCTCCTGAAGGACGTGCCCGGCGTGCAGCCCGCCGCCGTCGTGGCCGACCGCGTGGTCGGCAAGCCGTACCTCGAGATCGACCTCGACCGCGAGGCGATCGCGCGCTTCGGGCTGCACGTTGCCGCCGTGCAGGAGGTGATCGAGATCGCGATCGGCGGCAAGCCCCTGACCACCACCGTCGAGGGGCGCGAGCGCTACCCCGTGCGCGTGCGCTACCAGCGCGAGCTCCGCGACGACCTGGAGAGCATCGAGCGCATCCTCGTGCCGACTCCGGACGGGGCGCAGATCCCGCTGACACAGCTCGCCGAGCTGCGCTTCGTCCGCGGCCCCCAGGCCATCCGCAGCGAGGACACCCAGCACGTCAGCTACGTGATCTTCGACCGGCTGCCCGGCTGGTCGGAGGTCGAGGTGGTCGAGCGCTGCCGCGACGCGCTCGACGAGGCGGTGCGCTCGGGGGAGCTCCAGCTCCCGCCCGGCGTGCGCACCGTGTTCGCCGGCTCCTACGAGAACCAGGTGCGCGCCCAGCGCACCCTTCGGCTCGTGCTGCCGCTGGCGTTGCTCGCGATCTTCCTCGTGCTGTACCTGCAGTTCCGCTCGGTCGCGACGACCTGCATCGTCTGGTCCGGCGTGCTGGTGGCCTGGGCCGGGGGCTTCCTCCTGCTGTGGCTCTACGGCCGGCCGTGGTTCCTCGACTTCGAGCTCTTCGGCGGGTCGCTGCGCGAGGTCTTCGACGTCGGTCCGCAGCACCTCAGCGTCGCCGTCTGGGTCGGCTTCCTCGCGCTCTTCGGCATCGCCACCGACGACGGTGTGGTGATGGGCACCTACCTCGGCCAGAGCTTCGCGGAGCGCGCCCCCGCCACGATCGACGAGATCCGCGCAGCCACCGTCGCGGCCGGACGGCGCCGGGTGCGGGCCTGCCTGACCACGACCGCGACGACGCTGCTCGCACTCCTGCCGGTCTTGAGCTCGAGCGGCCGCGGATCCGATCTGCTGGTACCGATGGCGATCCCGACGGTCGGCGGCATGGCGATCGCGCTGCTCTCGATGCTCGTCGTGCCGGTCCTCTTCTGCGCGGTTCAGGAGCTGCGCCTTCGTTGGCGCGGCTCCAGGGCCTCCATAAAAGCGTCCTAACCCCTTTTCCAACCCTACCTTCAACCGATTCAGGGCTGAGCGGCACCCGCCGATGAGCTATTCTCTGGCTCCTTGGCCCAAACGACCCTAACGACCGAAACCATGAAGAAGCTCTTCCTCGCGCTCGCCAGCGTCGCTCTCGGCCTGGTGGCCATCTCCGCCCAGGACTCCAACAACGCGCCCGCCAAGCGCGACGCCGCGGCGGACGCGGTCGTCGTCAAGGCGCAGCTGCCGTCCTATCCGCTCGACACCTGCGCGGTGTCCGACGAGAAGCTCGGCTCGATGGGCGACCCGATCGACCTCGTCAAGGACGGGCGCCTGGTCCGCCTGTGCTGCAAGGGCTGCACGAAGGCGGTCGAGAAGGACCCGAAGGACGCCATCGCCAAGATCGACCGCGCGGTCATCGCGCAGCAATCGAAGACCTACCCGCTCAAGAAGTGCGCGGTGTCGGGCGAGGACCTCGGCTCGATGGGTGACATCATCGACGTGGTCGACGGCACGCGGCTCGTGCGCCTCTGCTGCAAGGGCTGCAAGAAGGGCTACGCGAAGGACCCGGCCAAGTTCATGGCCAAGATCGACGCGGCCCTGATCGAGTCGCAGAAGAAGACCTACCCGGTCAAGAAGTGCCTGGTCAGCGAAGAGCCGCTCGACGCCATGGGTGGCCCGATCGACATGCTGTACGGCACGCAGCTCGTCCGCCTGTGCTGCAAGGGCTGCAAGAAGGGCTTTGAGAAGAACCCCAAGGAGTTCCTCGCGAAGATCGACGCCGCCAAGAAGGGCGCCGCCAAGAAGGACGCCGCGCCCGCCCGCAAGGGCTAGCGCCTAGAGCCACAATCCGGGGGGTGCCGCGCCAGGGAGGCGCCCCCCGCATGCCCCGCCCCGTTTCCAATCCGCCCAACCCCTGGGACTCGACCGCGGTCGAATGGCTCGGGCCTCCGCCCGCGGCGAAGCTGCAGGTGTTCGAGGAAGAGGCCCGCTCGGTCGTCTCGAAGAACGACAGCCCCGACCTCTCGTTCCGCTTCAGCGCGAACCCGTACCGCGGCTGCCAGCACGCCTGCGCCTACTGCTACGCGCGGCTGTACCACCAGTACCTGGGCTTCGGTGCCGGTACGGACTTCGACACGAAGATCGTGGTGAAGACCAACGCGGCGGCGTGCCTGCGCGGGGAGCTGCGGCGGCCGTCGTGGACCGGAGAGCCGATCGTGTTCTCGGGCGCGACGGACTGCTACCAGCCGCTGGAGGCCTCGTACCGCCTGACGCGCGCCTGTCTGAAGGTCTGCCTCGCGCACGAGAACCCGGTCGCGATCATCACCAAGTCGGCGCTGGTGCGACGCGACCTCGACCTGCTCGCCGAGCTGCACGCGCGTGCAGGCGCGTCGGTATTCGTGTCGATCCCCTTCGCAAACGCGGCCGTCGGTCGCGCCATCGAACCCGCGACCCCCGCGCCGGAGACGCGCTTCCAGACGCTGTCGGCGCTCGCCGAGGCCGGCGTTCCGTGCGGCGTGTCGGTCGCGCCCATGATCCCCGGGCTCAACGACGCGGACGTGCCGGCGGTGCTCGAGCGCGCCGCCGCCGCCGGCGCTAGCCGTGCCTTCCTGACGCTGGTGCGCCTCCCCGCCGAGGTCGAGCCGGTGTTCCTGCAGCGCCTCGAGGCCGCCTTCCCCGGCCGCGCCCGCGCCGTGCTGCACGCGATCGAGGAGATGCGCGGCGGCCGGCGCTACCGCAGCGACTTCGGCGAGCGCATGCGCGGGACGGGCGCGCGCTGGCAGACGGTGCTGGACCTCTTCCGGGTGACGTGCCGCCGTCTGGGCCTGCGCACCGGCGAGGGCGTCGAGGAGTTCGGCCGCCCGCGCGCGACGCGCCGCCGCCCGGTGCAGGGAGAGCTCTTTCCGTAGCGGAGCCGCTGCGCTGGGAAGGCGAGCCGCTTCGGTGCGCCCCAGGTCGGCGACGCTCTGCTACAAGGGAGGAGGTCGACGGCCTCCCCGCCGCCCCGCTGGACCGTTCATGTCGCGCCGCATCCTTCCGCTCCTCGCTTCCTGCCTGCTCGCCCTCCCCGCGCTCCCCCAGAGCCTGTACGTCGTCGACGACGACGGCGGACCGGGGATCGACTTCACCGACCTGCCGCCCGCCGTGGCCGGAACGGCGAGCGGCGACGTGCTGCTCGTGCGCGCCGGCACGTACAGCCCCTTCGCGATCGACGGCACATCGCTGTCGGTCACCGCCGAGGAGGGTGCCGTCGTCCGGGTCGCCGGGCCCGCGTCGATCGCGAACACCGCGGCGCCGGATCGCGTCGTGCTGCACGGGCTCCTCTTCGAGGGCAGCGCGCCGCAGCCCGCGATCCGGAACAACCTGGGCTGGATCGGCATCGAGGACTGCGACTTCGAGGCCGGCACCGTCTCGGCGGCGGACGGGGCCGAGGCCCTGCGCATCGAGACCTCGACCGTGGCGCTGAGCCGCTGCACGATCGACGGCGGCCAGCTGACCGCCGACCACGGGATCGACTTCGGAGCCGGGCTCCGCGTGGCGAACGCGACCGTACACCTGCACAGCTCGATCGTGCGCGGCGCCGCGGGCGCGGAGGGCGTGCGCGGCGGAACGGGTGTCGAGCTGGATGGCGGGGTGCTGCTGCTCGGCGGCTGCGACGTGCGCGGCGGAGCCGGCGGCAACGGGCCCGCCGGCGCCGCCTGCGCGGACGGGGCGCCCGGGGGCGACGCGCTGGTGCTCGTCGGCGCGGCGCCGCTGGCCTACCCCCCGGCGACGGCGTTCATCGCCGGGGCGGGCGGCCCGCCCGCCGCCCCCCCGGGCACCGCGGGCGCGGACGGCGC
>JBCCGI010000115.1:0-20997 GCA_039029355.1 Planctomycetota bacterium | reverse complement strand
TGCCGTCGACCGTCACGCAGTACGGCGTGCCGACCTCGTCCTGGCGGCGGTAGCGGCGGCCGATCGCGCCCTTCTCGTCGTAGAAGGTCGTGAAGCCGCTGCGGCGCAGCTCCTGGCCGATCTCCTGGGCCTTCTCGGGCATGCCGTCCTTCTTCACGAGCGGGAAGACCGCCACCGTCGTCGGCGCAATCTGCGGGTGGAAGCGCAGGACGCTGCGGGTGTCCTTCTCCAGCTGCTCCTCCTCGTAGGCATCGATGAGGAAGGTCAGCGCCATGCGATCGATCCCGCCCGCGGGCTCGATCACGTACGGCATGTAGTGCTCCTTGGTCTGCGGGTCGAAGAACTCGAGCCGCGTGCCGGACGCCTCCGAGTGTCGCTTGAGGTCGAAGTCCGTGCGGCAGGCGATGCCCTCGAGCTCGCCCCAGCCGAAGGGGTACTCGTACTCGACGTCACAGGTCGCGGTCGAGTAGTGCGCCAGCTCGGCGGCGTCGTGCTCGCGGCGCCGCAGCTTCTCGGACCGGATCCCGAAGTCGGTGTACCAGCTGAAGCGCTCGTCGCGCCAGAAGTCGTACCACTTCTGCTCCTCGGCCGGCGGCACGAAGAACTCCATCTCGCCCTGTTCGAACTCGCGCGTGCGGAACACGAAGTTGCCGGGCGTGATCTCGTTTCGGAACGACTTGCCGATCTGCGCGATCCCAAACGGCGGCTTCATCCGCGCGCTGTTCATCACGTTGAGGAAGTTGAGGAAGATCCCCTGGGCCGTCTCGGGGCGCAGGTACGCGACCGAGCTCGACGTCTCGACCGGCCCGACGTTGGTCTTGAACATCAGGTTGAACGAGCGCGGCTCGGTCAGCTCGCCGTGGCACTGCCCCGGGATCTTCGAGGGCTTCTCGGGGCAGCGCGCGTCCTCGAGCTTGTCAGCGCGGAAGCGGCCCTTGCAGGTCTTGCAGTCGACCATCGGGTCCGTGAAGCCGCCGACGTGGCCCGAGACCTCCCACACCTTGGGGTTCTGCAGGATGGCCGAGTCCAGCCCCACCACGTCCGGGCGTTCGGTGACGGTCCGCGTCCACCACGCCTCCTTGACGCGCCGCTTGAGCTCGACGCCGAGCGGCCCGTAGTCGTACGTGTTGCCGATGCCGCCGTAGATCTCGGAGGCCTGGAAGATGAATCCCCTGCGCTTGCAAAGGGAGACGATCGTGTCCATCGGGGAGGGTTTCGGCTTGGCCATGGCGTCGGAGTCTAGTGTTGCGGCCCTAGGCGGGAAGGGGTTTCGGCGGGTCCCTTGCTCGGAGCCCTACTTCGCCTCGACCTGGTACTCGACGGTAGTCGTCGCGCCCGCCTCGACCTGGACGCGCAGCTTCTTCTTCGCCGACTTGACCGACTCGCCCCAGATCTCGACCGCGTACTCGCCGGGCGGCACGTTGGGAATCTCGAAGCGGCCGTCGGCGCCGGTCAGCGCCGCCGTGTCGTACTTGGCAACCACGACGTAGCAGCCCATCCACGGGTGGATGTCGCAGGTGACCTTGAACTCCTCGTCGCGCGTGACCTCGACGTCGCGGCTCGACCCCGCCGCGACGTTGTCGTTCGGCTTGGGGTTCTTGCGCGCGTTGATGTGCACGTTGTGGTTGGTGTTGTCGGAGTTCTTGTAGCGGATCGTGGCGCCCTGGGGCACGAGCAGCACGTGCGGCTCGAAGCGGCAGCAGCGCTGGTCCATCTCGATGACCTGGCCGCTGCCGTCGGCCTCGGCGGACTTCGCCTTCACGGTGACGACGATGTTCGACACCCCGCCCTCGGGGCCGATCAGGAGCGACCGGTCCGCGCGGTCCATGCTGTCCTGGCAGCAGGTGGTCGCCTGCTCGGGCTTGATGGCGATGTCGGCCTTCGGCGCCGGGCGCTTGCCGTCGAACAGGATGCGCCCCACGACCGTGCCGGTGGGGCCGTCGCCGGTCTTCTCGATCGTCGCGGGCTTCTCCTCGACCTTCGGGGGCTCGGGCTTCGGCTCGGGCTCCGGCTTGGGCTCGACCTTCGGCGGCGGGGCCGGGGCGGGCTTGGAAGTGCTCGGGGCCGCGGGCCGCGGCGCCGGGGCGGACGCGGGCTCGTCGGGCTCCTCGGCCCGGGCGACCTCGGACTGCGAGGCGCGTCCGGCGCCGGGGGCGTGGCCGAAGAAGAAGCAGAGGATGGTGAGGAAGAGAACCAGGCCGGGAGCGGCCCAGACCGAGAACTGTCGTTCCACCGGAGACTCCTTAGAAGTGCGGAAGGCGCCGGGCGGCGTCCCGGCCAGCGCATCCTATCCGGGCCCCCGCACCAGCTCACGGCCAGAATCGCGCCTGAAGGGGCCGCGGAGGCCGAAGTCTGCCCCACTCGCGTCGATTGCGCACTGGAGCCAGTGAGGCGGACGGTCCTATACTGGCTTCGTATGCAAACTCCGGCCCAGACGTCGACCGAGCCCCTCCCCTGGCAGGCCCCGATGGCCTCCGAGGCCCGCCGTGGGCCGCGCGCGGACGAGCTGGCGCGGATCACCGCGAAGGTCGAGGCGGCGGAGCGCATTTCCCCCGCCGAGGCTCTGCTGCTGCACGACCACGCCGACCTGACGACGCTGGGCTACCTCGCGACCCTGGTGCGCCGGCGCAAGCATCCCGAGCCCACCGTCACGTACATCGTCGACCGCAACATCAACCCGACCAACGCCTGTGTCGTCGACTGCGGCTTCTGCGCCTTCTACCGCCGGCCCGGTGACCCCGAGGTCTACGTGCTGCCGCGCGAGGAGATCGTCGAGAAGGTGCGCGAGACCGCCGAGCTGGGCGGGCGCCAGATCCTGATCCAGGGCGGGCACCACCCGCGCATCAAGACCGACTGGTGGTGCGAGCTCCTCTCCGACCTGCGCACGCGCTTCCCCCAGGTGAACGCACACGCGCTGTCGGCGCCCGAGCTCGATCACCTCGCCAAGCTCGACAAGCGCCCGGTCGCCGAGGTCCTGCGCGACCTCAAGCAGGCCGGTCTGGGCAGCGTCCCCGGCGCCGGCGCCGAGCTGCTGGTCGAGCGCGTGCGCAAGATCATCGCCCCGCGGAAGATGAAGACCCAGCGCTGGCTCGACGTGCACCGCGCCATCCACGAGGCCGGGCTGCGCAGCTCGGGCACGATGATGTACGGGCACGTCGAGACGCCGGCCGAGCGGATCGAGCACCTGGCACGCCTCCGCGGCCTGCAGGACCAGACCGGCGGCTTCACCGCCTTCATCACCTGGAACATGCAGCCCGACGGCGTGCCCGCCGAGCACCTGTTCCCGCCGCGCACGACCCACGCGCTCTACCTGCGCGTGCTCGCTGTCGCGCGGGTGTTCCTCGACAACTTCGACAACCTGCAGACCAGCTACGTCACGCAGGGCATGAAGGTCTCGCAGATCAGCCTCGGCTACGGCGCCAACGACTTCGGCGGCACGATGATCGAGGAGAACGTCGTGAGCGCCGCGGGCTGCTTCCACCTCGAGTCGATCCAGACCATCGAGCGCATGATCCGCGGCGCCGGCTACGAGCCGCGCCGCCGCAACAGCTGGTACGGCATCGACGACGAGCGTCACGACGCTCCGCCGTCGCCCGCAAGCCGCGAGGAGGCCGCCGCGTGAGCCGCGCCCAGGAGCACCTGGCGCGCCGCGCGCAGGCGGCCGGCCTGGGCGCGATCGCCGACAAGGTCTTCGCGGGGACGCGCCTGTCGCGCGCCGACGGCGAGGCGCTCTACGGCGCGCCCGACCTGCACGTTGTGGGCGCCCTGGCGAACCACATGCGCGAGCGCATGCACGGCGACCTGGCGTACTTCAACGTCAACCAGCACATCAACTACACGAACTACTGCAACAAGTTCTGCTCCTTCTGCTCCTTCGACCGCCTGCCGGGTCAGGAGGGCGGATACCAGCTGACGCCGGAGCAGGCCGCGCAGAAGATCACCGCCCACCTCGACGAGCCGGTCACCGAGGTGCACATGGTCGCCGGCGTGTGGCCGCGCATCCCGTACGACTACTACCTCGACCTCCTGCGCGCCGTGAAGGCCGCGCGGCCGGGCATCCACGTGAAGGCCTTCACGATGGTCGAGCTCGACCAGATCCGGCGCGTCGCCAAGAAGCCGCTGCCCGAGGTGCTGCACGAGCTCAAGGAGGCCGGCCTCGACTCCTGCCCCGGCGGCGGCGCCGAGGTCTTCGCCGAGCGCATCCGCGACGCGGGCTACCATCTGAAGATGTCGGGCGAGGAGTGGCTCGCGACCGCGCGCGAGGTGCACCGCGCAGGGCTGCGCTCGAACTGCACCATGCTGCACGGGCACATGGAGACGATCGAGGAGAAGGTCGACCACCTCGACCGCCTGCGCCTGCTGCAGGACGAGACCGGCGGCTTCCAGACCTACATCCCGCTGTCGTTCCACCCCGAGAACAACGAGTGGTCGCACCTGCCGGGTCCGACGGCCGCGGGCGAGCTGCGCGAGATGGCGGTCGCGCGTCTGCTGCTCGACAACATCGACCACGTGAAGGCTTACTGGATTCTTATGGAGCTCGGCGTGGCCCAGGCCTGCCTGAGCTTCGGTGCCGACGACGTCGACGGCACGGTGGTCGAGGAGCGCATCTACCACGACGCCGGGGCCACGACTCCGCAGCGCACGGCGCGCGAGGAGCTGGTGCAGGCCATCCGCGACGCCGGTCGCATCCCGGTCGAGCGCGACACGCTCTACAACGTCGTGTGGTCGGCGGACGAGGAGCGCGCCCCGGTCGGCGCCAAGGCCCCGGTGCGGGTCGGCGCGGGCTCGGGAGCCTGAGAATGGCGGGGGCCTCCGGAGGCCCCACGGGATTCGCGGCGGGTTAGGCTAGAGGTGACTCGGCCACACGAGAACCGGAACCCGATCGCCCAAATGCACGCAGCCCTGCTCCTCGCCCTTGCCGCGCCGTCGCTTCAGGACGGCGCTACGCCGCCGCTCCACACCCACCCGGGCGCCGGCCCGCACGCCCACGCCGGCGAAGCCGGGCCGCGCGACGACGGCTGGGTCTACTACGACTGGCTCGACGGCAGCGGCCGGCTGCGCGGCGGACGCGTGCGGGTCGACAGCGCCGACCCGCTGCTCGGCACCCACGCCCCGGGCGCCGGCGTCGGCACGCCCACGCCCGACGGCACGAACGTCGTCACGCTGCTCGACAACGGGCCCACGCTGAACCGACTCGACCTCGTGATCGTCGGCGACGGCTACACCGCCGGACAGATGGGCGCGTACGCCGCGCACGTCAACGCGATCTGGCCGGTGATGCTGGCCGACCACCCGTTCGACGACTACCAGTCCTACTTCAACGTGCACCGCGTCGACGTGATCTCGAACGAGTCCGGCGTCGACAACGACCCCTTCCAGGGCATCCAGAAGGACACCGCGCTCGACATGGAGTTCTGGTGCAGCGGCATCGAGCGCCTGCTGTGCGTGAACGTCGGCAAGGCCGGAGCGCAGGCCGCGAAGGCCCCCGGCAGCGACCAGGTCCTGGCCATCGCGAACTCGACCAAGTACGGCGGCGCGGGCTACAGCACCGCCGACCTGGCGACGCTCTCGGGCAACAACTTCTCCTCCATCGAGATCGCGCTGCACGAGCTGGGGCACTCGCTGGGAGACCTCGCCGACGAGTACGACTACGGCGGCCCGACGACCTACCAGGGCCCCGAGCCCGCGGCGAAGAACGTCAGCATCTTCAACTCGGGCCAGATGGCGAGCCAGCAGACCAAGTGGTTCGCGTGGCTCGGCGAGCCCAACGTCAACACCTTCGAGGGCGCGACGTACTCGAAGCTCGGCGTCTACCGCCCGACCTCGAACTCGAAGATGCGCAACCTCGACCGGCCGTTCGAGCAGATCAACGCCGAGCAGCTGATCTTCGAGCTCTACCGCGTGGTCGACCCGATCGACGACGCCACGCCGGCGGGCACGTACTTCGACGACGCGGTGCTGTTCGTCGACCCGATCGACCCGGTCAACCACTCGCTCGACGTGACCTGGCTGCTCGACGGCGCGCCGATCGGCGGCGCGACGGCGGAGACGCTCGACGTGTCCACGCTGCCCCTCGGTCCGGGCCTCTACACCGTGACCGCGCGCGTTGTCGACGAGACGAACCTGGTGCGCGATGAGGCGCTCCGCGACGAGCTGATGACCGAGGAGCGCAGCTGGTCGATCGCCGTCCCCGGCGATCCGCAGCCGCCGATCGTGGGCACCACCTCGGGCGGCGGCTGGATCGCGGACCTGCCCGCGGTCACGATCCAGGGCGCGTTCCTCGACACCGCGACGGCCGTGCGCATCGACGGCAAGCCGGCGACGATCCAGTCGCAGACCTTCGACACCCTGGTCGCCGTCCCGAGCGCCATCGACGCGCCCGGCTGGGTCGATGCCGAGGTCGAGGGCCCCGGCGGTACGGCGACCGTCGCCCAGGCGGCGCTGATCGGGCCTACGCTGGAAGCGACCACGACCGGCCCGGGCGGAACGCTCGACGCCACGCTCGAGCTCGGCAAGCCCTTCGGCGCGAACTACGCCATGGCGATGGCCGGCGGCACCTATCCGGCGCCGCTCGTCGTCGCGCCGATCTACTACGGGCTGGAGCTCGACCTCAGCGCGGCGTTCCAGGTGCCCGACTCCGGCGTGATGACCGGTACGGCGAACCTCTCCTATCCGGTGCCGGACGTGCCGACGCTCGCGGGGGCAACGCTGCACCTGCAGGCCTACGCCGCGATCTGGGACATCCCGTTGACGCAGAGCTTCTCGACGCTCGCGTCGGTCACCTTCTAGACGGATGGCCGCGCGGTCCCTGTCGCTGCTGCTCGGCCTCCTCCCGCTGCCGGGCCCGCTCCAGGAGGACGGGCCCGCTTCGTTCTTCGAGACCCGCATCCTGCCGGTGCTCGAGGAGCGCTGCTTCGACTGCCACACGCGCGACGCCGGCATGGCGGGCGACCTTCTGGTCGACTCGCTGGCCGGCCTGCTCGAGGGCGGTGAGCGCGGCCCGGCCCTCGTCCCCGGCGATCCCGAGGCGAGCCTGCTCCTGCGCGCGCTGCGCTACGAGGACCCCGACGTCGAGATGCCGCCGGACGAGCCGCTCGCTCCGGAGGTCGTCGACGACTTCGCCGAGTGGATCCGGACCGGCGCCCACTGGGCAGCCGAGCCCGCTGCCGGCGACGGGCCGTGGTGGTCCTTCGAGCCGATGGCCAACCCCGAGCCGCCGCCGGTGCAGCGCGGCGACCTCTGCGACGGCGACGTCGACCGCTTCCTGCAGGCGCGGCTCGAAGCGGTCGGCCTAGAGCCCGCGCCCGCCGCCGACCGGCGGACGCTGCTGCGGCGGGTGACGCTCGACCTGACCGGGCTCCCCCCCACCGCGGCCGAGCTCGACGACTTCCTCGCCGACGGCCGCGAGGACGCGTGGGAGCGCGTCGTCGACCGCCTGCTGGCCTCGCCCGCCTACGGCGAGGCGGCCGCGCGGCGCTGGCTCGACCTCGCGCGCTACGCCGACACCGCCGGCGACGCATCCGACTATCCGATCGAGGACGCCTGGCGCTACCGCAACTACGTCATCGAGTCGCTGCGGGCCGACAAGCCGTACGACCGCTTCCTGCGCGAACAGGTGGCGGGCGACCTCCTGGGCGGCACGCCCGAGGAGCGCGTCGAGCGCACCACGGCGACCGGCTTCCTGGCGCTCGCCAGGCGCTACGGCGTCGGCCGCGACCAGGACCGGCACCTGATCGTCGGCGACATGATCGACACGGTCGGGCGCGCCGTGCTGGCCGAGACGCTGGCCTGCGCGCGCTGCCACGACCACAAGGTCGACCCGATCCGCACCGAGGAGTACTACGCGCTCTACGGCATCTTCGCGTCGACGCGCGTGCCGTTCCCCGGCTCCGAGAACGAGAAGGCGCCCGAGCGCCTGGTGGTGCTGGAGTTCGACCAGGGCTCGCCCGCCGAGGCACGCCGCCGCGACGAGCTGGCGTACCTGGTCGGCGGCTTCGACCGCGAGCTCGCGCGCGCGAAGGCCGGCGCGGAGGAGGCGGGCGCGTGGCTCGACGCGCTCTCGGCCGCCGAACGCGGCGCGGCAGCGCAGCTCCTCGGGCGTCCGGCGCAGGCCTCGCGGGAGCCGCTCGACGCGCGCGTCGCGGCGCTCGAGGCGCGTCGCGCGCCGATCGCCAAGGCGCACGCGGAGCTCGACGGCCGCACCATGCGCCGCGAGCGCCTCTTCGCCGCCGCCGAGGGCAAGCCGAAGGACTCCCACGTGCACCGCGGCGGCGCGCCCGGCCGGCGCGGCCCGGTCGTGCCGCGCGGCTTTCCCGCCGCGCTGACGCCACCCGCGGTCGCGCGCGACGTCAGCGCGATCGAGCGCGGCAGCGGGCGGCGCGAGCTGGCCGACTGGCTCGTCCACCCCGAGAATCCGCGCACCGCGCGCGTGCTCGTCAACCGCATCTGGCAGCAGCACTTCGGCTCCGGCTTGGTCGCGACGCCCAGCGACTTCGGACGCCTCGGCGCCGCGCCGTCGCATCCCGAGCTGCTCGACTGGCTGGCGCGGAGCTTCGTCGCGGACGGCTGGTCGCAGAAGGCGCTGCACCGGAAGATCCTCCTCTCCCAGGCCTACCGCCGCTCGTGGGAGACCACGGCGGAGATGGCGGAGCTCGACCCCGAGAACCGGCTGCTCGCGCGCTTCTCGCCGCGCCGCCTGCGGGCGGAGGAGCTGCGCGACGCGATCCTGCTGCTCGCCGACACGCTCGACCGCGCGCCGGGCGGGGCGCACCCCTTCCCGCCAAGCTCCAAGTGGTGGTGGACCCAGCATCGGCCGGTCCGCGCCGACTATCCGACGCACAAGCGCAGCGTGTACCTGATGGTGCAGCGCCTGCGCCGGCATCCGTTCCTCGGGTTGTTCGACGGCCCCGACACCAACGCGAGCTGGGGCGCGCGCGGCGAGACCACCGTCCCGGCCCAGGCCCTCTGGCTGCGCAACTCCGAGTGGGTCCACGAGCGCTCGCGCGAGATGGCGCGCGCCTGGCTCGGAGCGGCGCCCGACGAAGCCGGGCGGCTCGACACGGCCTTCCTGGCCGCCTACGGGCGCCCCGCGAGCAACGCCGAGCGCGAGGAGCTGGCCGCCTGGCTCGAGTCCGAACGGAAGGCCTATGATGTCGAGGGCTCGGAGGATCCGACGCTCGACGCGTGGGCCGGGCTCGCGCGCGTGCTGCTCGCCTCCAACGAGTTCCTCTACCTCAGCTGATGACGCCCCAGAGCCCCCGCCCGTCCCGGACGACCCGGCGCAGCTTCCTCGCCGGGGCCGCCGCGTCGACGCTGGCCGGGCACGCCGGGGCGCGAACGCTGGAGGACCTGCTCGGGACGACCGATCCCCTCGCTCCGCGCGCGCCGCACCACCGCGCGCGCGCCCGACGCGTGATCTTCGTCTTCCTCCCGGGCGGGCTGTCGCACGTCGACTCCTTCGACCCCAAGCCGCGCCTGGTCGCCGACCACGATAAGGAGGTCGACGGCCAGCGGCTGATGCGCCCGCGCTGGGAGTTCAAGCCGCGCGGGGAGAGCGGGATGGAGATCTCCGAGCTCTTCCCCCACCTGGCGCAGCGCGCCGACGAGCTCTGCATGGTCCGCTCGATGGTCGCCCAGCACGGCAACCACGCCCAGGCGACGCGCGGCATGCACACCGGCTCGACCGCCGTCGTGCGCCCGAGCCTGGGCGCGTGGGTCAGCTATGGCCTCGGCTCGGGCAACCCGAACCTGCCGTCCTTCGCGGTGATCGCGCCCAAGCTGCCCTACGCGGGCGAGCAGGTGTGGGGCGCCGACTTCCTGCCCGCCTGCCACCAGGGCGTGCGGATCGTGCCGGGCCCGACGCCGCTCCCGAACCTGGCGCCGCGTGTCGGCGAGGAGCACGCCGCGCGCGAGCTCGGCCTGCTGGAGCGCCTCAACCGCCGCCACCTGGCCGCGCGCGCATCCAGCGACCTGGAGGCCCGCGCGCGCTCCTTCCACCTGGCGGAGGGCATGCGCCGCGAGGCGCCGGAGATCTTCGACCTGTCGCGCGAGAGCGACGCGACGCTAGAGCTCTACGGCCTGAAGCGCGGCGCCACCGACGGCTTCGCCTGGCAGTGCCTGGTCGCGCGCCGGCTGATCGAGCGCGACGTGCGCTTCGTCGAGCTGATCGACGTCGGCTCGTCGAACAACTGGGACGCGCACGGCAACATGGACACGCACAAGAAGCTGGCGCGCAACATCGACCGGCCGCTCGCCGGGCTCCTCTCGGACCTCCGTCGGCGCGGCCTGCTCGAGGACACGTTGGTGGTGTGCACGACCGAGTTCGGGCGCTCGCCCCACCGCGACAAGAAGAACAAGAACGGCCGCGGGCACCACCCCAAGGCCTTCTCGTCGTGGCTTGCCGGCGCCGGCGTGCGCGCGGGCCACGTGCACGGCGCGACGGACGAGTACGGCTACCGGCCGGCCGAGGGCGCGGTCGGGATTCACGACTTCCACGCCACGCTCCTGCACCTCTGCGGCTTCGACCACGAGCGCCTCACCTTCCGCCACGCCGGGCGCGACTTCCGGCTGACGGACGTCGAGGGCGAGGTCGTGCACGGCGTGCTCGCCTGAGGCCGCTGGCCTCCCCAGGCACCACGACGTCCGCCGAGAGGACACCGCTCTCGGCCTGGAAGCGACCGGGCGCGCGCCGCAGGCCGTGCCTCGAACGGCCGAAAACGCGGCCCTTGCGCGCCCTCTAGAGAGACGGGCGGAGCGTCAAGAGCGCCCCCAGAGCGCTTCAGGGCCCCTCTAGCGGCCATTTTCGCTTTGCGCGGGCCTTCTCCCGACACGCGCTGGTACGCCGCTTGCCTGAGCTTCCCCGTCGCCTGCCACGGACGGTCGCGACGCCCCGGCGTTCCACGACGCGAAGGAGAACCGTCATGAAGCTCACCCCGAACACCCGCCCCCTGAACCTGGCTCTCGCTGCCGGCGCGGCGTTGCTCGCAAGCTGCGTCCACTCCAGCGGAGGCTCCCACTCCCACGGTATCCTCCACGAGAGCGAGCCCAACGACCTGAGCTGCTGCCCCGACTACTTCGGGACGCTGGTGCCGGGCGAGTTCCTCTCGATCCAGGGCTTCATCAGCGACGACGGCTTCGATCCCTACGACGGCTTCGCGTTCACCGCCTTCGAGCCGATCACGGTCGAGTTCCGACTGTTCGCCGACCACCCGGCGGCCGACCTCGACGTCTGCCTCTACGACCCGCAGCTCGGCATCTTCGTCGACTGCTTCGAGAGCCCCTTCGATCCCGAGGTCGGCGTCGCGCACATCCTGCTCGGCGGGACCGAGTTCCACCTGGTCGTGAACTCGTTCCTGGGATCGTCGTCCTACGCGCTGGAGCTCGACGTCTTCCCGCTGCACTTCGACGGAGTCAGCGCCGAGGCGCCCGCCGCTCCGGCGACCACCGGCGCGGCCACGGTGCGCAGCGGGGCCGAGGCCAAGCGCCGCGACAAGGCGGACCGCGCGGCGGACTTCGAGGCCTACCACGACGGCACCGCGGCCGCCGAACCCGAGCCCGAGCCCGAGCGCCACGAGCTGCGGCCGACCGCCACCATCACCGTGCTCGTCCTCGATCCCGAGAGCGGCGAGCTGAGCACGACCTCCTTCGCGGAAACCTCCGAGGGCACTTTGTACTGGATGGGGACGCCCGACGAGGCCGACGCAAAGTAGCGTCGAAAGCGGCCCCTCCCTCGGCTCACGGGGGAGGGGCTACTTCTTTGGAGTAGGTACAACTCGGTCCCCGCGACCTCCGAAAGCGTGGGGCCCGGAAAAGGGAAGAGGCCGGTGCTGAGCACCGGCCTCGTCCTACTTTCGGAACGACGGGCTGCGCCGGAGGGAAGGCAGGCCCCCCAATCGGCCTGGATCTTCCGCGCGGACTCGTCCATCCCCCGCCAGGATCGGGCCGTCCTGTCGAGTCGGCGCGATCCTGCGCGGGATTGCTCCCGCGACTTACCCCCCCCGGAGCTGGCGGGCGGGTGGAACGGTCCCGCGTGGCGCACGCCTGCGGTTCCTGAGTTGTTAGAAGGCGGCCTCCCGCCTCCAGAGATCCCCTAGACCTCCGCCCTCCATTGGTTACAGAGGGGTCCCGGTTTCCTCCGGGAAGCGCCACACGGACACCGTGGGACGGGGTGCCGCGAGCTCCAGGGGTTCGCGCCGCACCGGGTGCTCCAGGGCCAGGCGCGCGGCGTGGAGCGCGATGCTGCGGTCCGGGAGGGCCTCGGCGGCGCCGTAGCGGAGGTCGCCGGCGAGCGGCGCTCCCAGCGACGCCATCGCCACCCGCAGCTGGTGCGGGCGGCCGGTCTCGGGGCGTAGCTCGACGAGGGCGCGGGCCGGAAATCCTTGCCCGGTGGCGAGCACGCGCCAGCGCGTGCGGGCGCGCTTCGCGCCCCCCTCGGGCCCTGGGCGCACGTGGACGCGGTTGCGGTCGCGATCCTTCCAAAGCCACTGCTCAACCTCGCCCTCCGGCGCGGCGAGTGCTCCCACCGCGACGCCGACGTACGTCTTCCGCACGCGCCGTTCGGCGAAGGCCGCGGTCAGCCGCGCAGCGGCCTTGCTGGTGCGGGCGAAGAGCACGACGCCCGACACCGGCCGGTCGAGGCGGTGCACGACGCCGAGGAACGCGCGGCCGGGCTTTTGGAACTCGACCTCGACCCAGCGCCGCGCGCGCTCGAACAGGCTCTCGTCGCCGCTGTCGTCGGGGACGGTCGGCAGCCCGGCGGGCTTGTGCACCGCGAGCAGGTGGTTGTCGGCGAAGAGGACGCGCAGGCTCACGCGCGGCTCCCGAATCCGCGCGTCCAGCGCGCGCACATGCCGCAGGAGAGCAGCCGCGGTGCGGCGACGCCGTCGTGCTCGGCCTCGGGCACCGCGAGCTCGCCGGCTTCGAGCTGGCCGTCTCCCAGCTGGTCCAGGAGGCCGACCAGCGAGAGCGGCAGCAGCCCCACCGCGTACACCGACAGGCACAGGAACGCGCGCTCGGCGAGCAGCCCCGCGCAGGCTGCGATCAGCTCGGACAGGTGCTCTTCCAGCTGCCACTTCTCGCCCTTCGGCCCGCGCCCGTAGTGCGGCGGGTCGAGCAGGATGCCCTCGTAGCGGTTGCCGCGCCGCAGCTCGCGCTGGACGAAGGTGCGCGCGTCCTCCAGCAGAAAGCGGATGGCGCGCTGGTCGAGGCCCGAGCGCTCGGCGTTGTCGCGCGCCCACGCGAGCGAGGCCTTGGACGCGTCGACGTGCGTCGGACGGAAGCCCGCCTGGGCCGCGAGGATGCTCGCCGCCCCGGTGTAGCCGAACAGGTTCAAGAGCCGCGGCTCGGTTCCGCCGGCGGAGAGCGGAGCGGCGAGGGACTCGACCCAGCGCCAGTTCGAGGCCTGCTCGGGGAAGAGGCCGACGTGCTTGAAGGGCGTCGGGCGCACCAGCAGCGTGGCGCGGTCGAAGCCGACGGCCCAGGCCTCGGGTGCTGCGCCCCCGGAACCGTGCCCGCCGCGGCGGCCGCGGCCGGGGGCCTCCCAGCGGCCTCCGCGGTCGGACTCGCGCACGAACGCGAGGTCCGCGCGGCGCCAGGCTTCGGGAGGCAGGCGGCGGCTCCAGATCGCCTGGGGGTCCGGGCGTACGAGCACCGCGTCGCCGAAGCGCTCCAGCTTCTCCCCGCCGCCCGAATCGAGCAGCGAGTAGTCCGGAAAGCCGGGGTGAGCGAAGACCGCGGGACGCACGCCCGGCATGATAGTCGCCATGTTGCGTGTCGGCACCGTCCCCTACCTCGTCGGTCGCCCGGTCGACTGCGGGCTGGAGGACGAGCGGGACATCGAGCTCGTCAAGCAGGTGCCCGCGCGCCTGGTCGAGGGCCTGCGTACGGGCTCGATTGACGTCGCGCTCGTCAGCACCGTCGAGCTCTTCCGCCGGCCCGGCTACGGCTACCTCGACCGCTTCCTGGTCGCGGGCCGGGGGCACGTCTCCAGCGTGCAGGTCTTCCTGCGCAAGCCGGAGGCGGAGGTGCGCTCGGTCGCCCTCGACCCCGCCAGCCGTGCGGCCGCGAGCCTCACCCAGGTCGTCTGGCCCGGCGAGCGACCGGAGTTCCGCGAGGTGCCGCCGGAGGGCGACCCGCGCGCTGCGGGCACCGACGCGTGGCTGCGGATCGGCGACGTGGCGCTGACCGAGACCTTCGAGCCCGACGCAAAGGCGACCTTCAACCCTTCGGCGCGGTGGACCGAGCTGACGGGGCTCCCCTTCGCGTTCGCGGTCTGGATCGTGCGGCCGGACGTCGACGTGACGCCTTACCGGGCGGCCTTCGAGCGCGCCAGCGAGCGCGGGCGCGAGCGGCGCGAGGACTACGCGCGTGAGACCGCGACGCGGCTCGGCGTGCCGCTCGAGGCGGCGCGGCGGTACTTCTTCGACGAGATCGACTACGCCCCCGAGCCGGACGAGCTGCGCGAGGCTCTCACGGCGTTCCACCGGCGCGCCTGCGCGATCGGGCTCGCCTCGGAGGAGTGCGTGCCGACGGCGATCCCCGCGCTCGCGCCCGGCGTCCGCCCGCAAACCGGAGGACCGCGTGCCTAGGATCCTCAAGCGCGACCGCTGCCCGCACTGCAAGGGCGAGCTCCCGCGCCCGACGCCGCGCGTCTGCCCGCACTGCGGCGGTTCGCTGCAGCAGCGCTACCTGACCGCCGGCTGCCTGACGAGCAAGCCGATGGTCGTGCTGTTCGCCGCCGGGCTGTTCTGGCTTCTCGCGCGCTGATCGGCCGTCGTCGTTGCATCGGCCCGGGTGAGATCGACAATCGTCGGAATGCGACCCCCCGACGGCTCGGCGTCCCACCCGACGCTGTTCGACCTCGATCCCCCCAGCACGATGGCCACCAAGAGCAAGGCGAAGAAGACGTCGAAGAAGGCCTCCAAGGCCAAGAAAGCCGCCAAGCGGACCCCGAAGACCGCGACCAAGGCACCCGCCTCGAAGGGCCGCCGCAAGGCCGCCGACGCCGAGTCGATGGCGAAGCGCCAGCGCGAGATCTCGGTGTCGGAGTTCTTCACCAAGAACCGCCACCTGCTCGGCTTCGACTCGCCGCTCAAGTCGCTACTGACCGCCGTCAAGGAGGCCGTCGACAACTCCCTCGACGCCTGCGAAGAGGCCGGCATCCTGCCCGAGATCGCGGTCGAGATCACCGAGACCGGCGCCAAGACCTTCCGCATGGCGGTCGAGGACAACGGCCCCGGCATCCTGCGCGATCAGGTCGGGAAGATCTTCGGCAAGCTGCTCTACGGCTCGAAGTTCCACAAGCTGTCCCAGAGCCGCGGGCAGCAGGGGATCGGCATCTCCGCGGCCGGCATGTACGGGCAGCTCACGACCGGCAAGCCGGTGCGCATCGTCTCGAAGACGCCGCGCCGCAAGGCGCACGAGTTCCTGCTCGCGATCGACACCGCCAAGAACCGGCCCGACATCCACAGCGAGGAGGAGGTCGAGTGGGACAAGAAGTGCGGCACGCGGGTCGAGATCGAGATGGAGGGCCGCTACCAGAAGGGCCAGCGCTCGGTCGACATGTACCTGAAGCAGACGGCGATCGCGAACCCGCACGTCACCCTGCACTACACCGATCCGTCGGGTGAGAAGGTCACGTACGAGCGCTCGACCAAGGACCTCCCGCCCGAGACCGAGGAGATCAAGCCGCACCCCCACGGCGTCGAGCTGGGGCGGCTGATCGGGATGCTCAAGGACACCTCGTGCCGCTCGCTGTCGGGCTTCCTGCAGGAGGAGTTCAGCCGCGTCGGCCCGAAGGTCGCGAAGGACATCATCAAGAAGGCCGGCAAGGGGCTGACCGAGAAGTCCTACGCCTCGCGCATCGCGCGCGAGGAGGCGAGCGCGCTGCACGGCGCGATCCAGGAGACGAAGATCTCCTCGCCGTCGACCAGCTGCATCGCGCCGATCGGCGAGGACCTGATCCTGTCCGGCCTGAAGAAGGAGGTCGAGGCCGACTTCTACATCGCCGCCACGCGCCCGGCGTCGGTGTACCGCGGCAACCCCTTCCAGATCGAGGTCGGCATCGCCTACGGCAAGCCCGGCGGCGTGGGACTAGAGCTCGAAGAGGACTCGGGCCGCATCAAGAAGCGCAAGAAGAAGGCCGACCCGAAGGTCGCGCACGAGGAGCTGGTCGGAGACGCCGACGAGCAGGTGCGCGTGCTCCGCTTCGCGAACCGCGTGCCGCTGCTGTACCAGCAATCGGCCTGCGCCGTCACCAAGGGCGTCATCCAGACCAACTGGAAGTCCTACGGCCTGCAGCAGCCGCGCGGCGGGCTGCCGGTCGCGCCGATGGCGATCCTGGTGCACATCGCGAGTGTCTGGGTCCCCTTCACTTCCGAGTCGAAGGAGGCGATCGCCAGCTACGCCGAGATCCTGAAGGAGATCAAGCTCGGCCTGCAGGAGTGCGGGCGCAAGCTCGGCACGCACATCCGCAAGGGCAAGCGCCTGAAGCGCGAGTTCGAGAAGCGCAACTACATCGAGATGTACATCCCCCACATCGGCATCGCGCTGCAGGAGATCCTCGACCTCTCCGACGGCGAACGCGACAACACCGTCGAGACCCTCGAGGACGTGCTCCACCGCAGCCGGAAGTTCTGATGGCGAAGAAGAAGAAGACGACGGCCAAGAAGAAGGCGGTCCGCAAGGCGCCGACCACCACGGTGCGCAAGCGCACGCCGAAGCTGGACGACAAGGACAAGAAGACGCTCCGACTGATCTCGGTCACCGCCGACCGCGTGCAGAAGAACATCGTGCGGCGCGTGCTGCCCGAGCTGAAGTTCCCGATCCGCTCGCTGTCGAACGTCAAGTACGACTCCAAGGTCGGCTACTTCGAGCTGGGCCGCGGCCGCAAGGTGCGCGCGCTGTCGGTGAACACCGTCAAGAGCTTCGCCCAGACCCTGCGGTTGATGTCGATCTCAAAGGACATGGTCGAGAACGACGACTTCGCGACCAAGCGAGAGGCGTACTACGTCTCGAAGAACTGGGGCGACGCGAAGTTCAAGGACCAGCCCGAGTCCGACGCGGTGATGGACGACATCGAGGCGCTGGCGTCGCTCGACGGCCTGTCGCGCGAGCAGCTGCGTTTCTACCCCGAGGAGCACGGCGGCTCGGTGGCGGGCAACCTGACCGTCGTCGACCGCGACCCGGAGACCGGCGTGGACGTGCGTATCGACTGCACCGGCTTCGGCACGGGCTCCTACTCGATCCCCCACTCGGTCGAGCACCTGCGCTTCGAGACCGACGCGAAGTTCATCATCGCGATCGAAACCGGCGGCATGTTCCAGCGGCTCAACAACCACAAGTACTGGAAGACCGCCAAGTGCATCCTGGTCGAGATGGCCGGCGTGCCGACGCGCGCTACGCGCCGCTTCATCCGCCGCCTGTCCGACGAGAAGAAGATCCCGGTCTACGCCTTCGTCGACTGCGACCCCTACGGCATCGCGAACATCTACCGCACCCTGAAGGTCGGCTCGGGCAACGCCGCCCACATCAACCGCTTCTTCTGCGTGCCGCGCGCTCAGTTCCTGGGCGTCACGCCCCAGGACATCATCGACTTCAAGCTGGAAGACGCTACCCACCAGCTCGCTCCGGTGGACATCAAGCGAGCCAAGGACGCGCTCAAGAACGACCCCTTCTTCAAGGCCCACCGGACGTGGACCAAGGCCTTGAACCACCTGCTGAAGATGGGCGTACGCGCCGAGCAGCAGGCGCTTGCGAAGTGGGGCCTCAACTTCGTGCTCGAGGAATACCTGCCCCGCAAGCTCAAGAACAAGAAGAGCTTCCTGCCCTAGTTTGGCGGGTGCCGCGCTTGGCTGTCGTGTAGCTCTAGGAGGCTCCCATGCTGAAACCCATCGCGCTCGCGCTCGTCTGTGCGGCCCTTAGCGCTTCGTGCAACTCGGCCGACTACACGCTCACGCTGCAGAACGACTCGGCCGTCCCGCTCGTTCCCTACCCGGTAGTGACCACGCCGCCGCCCCCGCACCGCGAAGCGGATCCGGCGAACACCGTAGCCGCGGGAACGAGCCAGGCGATCGAGCCAACGGGCTTCAACCCGCTCTACTACCAGGCCAGTCGCATGCTCAGCCTGACGCTACAGCTGGGCCTCGACCAGGACCCGCCCGCCGTGCTGGCGCGCGTCCTGCGCCACGCGGTCGAGCCGGGCCAGGAGGGGGCGGACCCGGCCCTGCAGCCGACGCTGGTCGGCGAGCAGGTGTTCGAGCCCACCGAGCTCGACCTGACCTTCGTCGTCGCCCCCGGCGAGGGCTTCCCGATCTCGATGGTCGAGAAGTAGCTCGCCTACCCGGTGACCGAGACCAGCGCCGGATTCGAGATCAGCAGGCTCACGCCCGCGGCCTCGACAGCCTGAAGCACCAAGCTGGTGCCCAGCAGCGCGGGCGTCGGCGGCACCGAGACCGCGATCGTCGCGGCTCCGGCGCCGTCGAGCGCCACCACGGCGAGCTGCAGGAACAGCAGCGGGTTGAGCACGCCCAGCCCCTCGACGCCGGGAACGGCGAGCGTGGGGCCGGTCTCGAACGACGTGAAGAGGACCGCCACCGACAGCGGGCTGCCCTCGACCTGGGCGGAGAACGAGCCGCCGACCGCCGTCTGCGGCGCGCTCGCTGAGAGGGTCGGGAAGACGGTCGGGTCCAACTGGCTGGTCGAGCTGGCGTCGGCCACGACGTCGGGCGTCATCACCGTCCCCATCGCGTCGAGCCCGCCTGAGAGCGGCAGATCGGCCTGGATCCGCGCGGTCGATCCCAGGCTCAGGCGCACAGCTGCCCCTCCGACTCCGTCGTTGCCGAAGAAGAGGGCCGCGCTGCCGTCGCCGCCGCCTACCGAGCCGGCCGAGCCGCCGTAGAGCTCAACGACCGAGCTCTCCGCACAGATGCCGTCGCCGCCGTCGGGGTCGATGAAGAGCGACGGCTTGCCCATCGAGGCGTCTCCTCCGGCGATCTCCGAGCGCCAGACCCGCACCGTGCTGGCGCTGGCGAAGAGCCCGTCGGCGCCCGGCTCGATGAAGCCCGACGACGGGTTCCTGCCGGTGACGGTCGAGTCGGCGATCCAGAGCTCGGACGACGTCGCCACGACCGCCGCGGGCCCGCCGGCGTTCAGGATGTCCGAGTCGAGCAGCAACACGCGATCCGAGCTCTCCACCTGCACGCCCGTCGCCGACAGCACGTAGTCGACGAGCACGTCCTGCAGGACCACGGTGCCCTCGCTGTCGCGCACGACGATCGAGGCGATCGGCGCGCTGAAGACCGGGTTCGACTGCACCTCTAGCCCGGCGACGATCACGTCCTCGCCGCTCGCGACGCCCGTGATCTCGACACCGGTCGTGCCGAACGAGGACACCAGCACGCCCGGCGCCGTGCCGAACACGCGCAGCGGCTTGTCGACGGTGAAGGCCGCGTACGTCCCCGGCTCGACCAGGATCACGTCGTCGGGCTGGGCGGCCGCCACCGCGTCGGCGATCTCGGCGAACTGGCCCGTGGGGCCGACCGTCAGGATGGCTGCCGCCGCGGGGCCGGCGAGCACGGAGAGACAAAGGGCGCGCAAGAGCGTAGTCATGGGGAATCCTCCTGGGTTGCGTTCCGAGCTGGCGTCCGGGCCGCGCGAATCGTCGGCGCAAGGCGACCGATTCCCACGCGACCGTAGAGGGGAGCGTCGAATCCCGCAACGCCTCGCACCCCGGCCTGCGGCCCACGTCGCTCCGAGCCGTGCGCCGGCGACTACTGGGCCTCGAGCGCCGCCCCGTTGGTCAGGAGGAAGCCTCCCCCCGCCCCCACCAGCCCCTGCACGTGCACCCGCGTGCCGGGCACCGACGGTGCGAAGTAGGGAACGGTGAGCACTCCGGTCCCGGGAACCGCGCCCAGGGGAGCCAGCACGAGCTCTGCCAGCGCCGGCCACAGCACGCCGGTCGCGCCCAGGTCGAAGAGCGGCAGGCCGGGCGTGGGCGCGTACGCGAGCCACGCGGGCTCGCCGGACGCGGCCAAGATCGTGAGGCTCGCCAGCGAGCCCGCCGGCGGGAGCGGGTCGAGCGCCAGGGTCGCGGTCGTCGCGCTCGCCAGCCCCAGGCTCTCCCACACGTCGCCGCTGGCCACCGTCTCCTGCGCCCCGCCGGCGGCGAAGCCGGGGGCGGTCGCCGCGAAGTCGTAGGTGCCCGGGGGAAGCGCGAACTCGAAGTAGCCGCTGGCGCTCGTCACGGTGAACGCTCCGTCCGCCAGCGCCACGGTCGCGTCCGCGATCGGCGCCCCGGTGCCTGCCGCCGCGTCGTAGAGGATGCCCTTGAGCACGCCCGCGCCGCCCCCGCCGGAGGGCTCGTACGGACCGAGCCCGTAGTGCCGCTGCAGCGCGAAGAGGTGCGCGAGCGCCATGCGCTGCCGCTCGTCGGGGTCGCTCAGCTTCTGCACGTCGATCGGACTGGTCACGAAGCCGGTCTCGGAGAGCGAGGCCGGCATCGCGGTGTTGACCAGCACGAAGAACCCCGCGGTCTTCGTCCCGCGGTCGGTCAGGCCCCAGGCGGCCAGCATCTCCTCGTGGATCCGGTCGCGCATCGACGCGGCGGTCGTGCCTTCGAGGAAGCAGTACGTCTCGGTGCCGTTCGCGGCGGGATCGAAGAAGGCGTTCGCGTGGACCGAGACGAAGCGGTCGGCGGGCCAGGCGTTGGCGAGGTCGACGCGCTGCTGCAGCGACACGAAGGAGTCGTCGGTGCGGGTGAGCAACACCTCCCACTCGCCGCCACCGGCGGGGTCGAGCGTGTCCGCCTCGAGCAGGTCGCCGAGGCGGAGCGCGATGTCGAGCACGAGGTCGGCCTCCTCCAGCCCGAAGCCAAGCGCGCCGGGGTCGCTGCCGCCGTGGCCCGCGTCGACGCAGATGCGCGGCGGGCCGCCGTCCGGCGCCGGAGTCGGCGCCGGGCGCGGCGGCGGCTCCTCGTCCGAGGCGGCGCGGCGCGCGGCGGCG
>JBCCGI010000114.1:0-21311 GCA_039029355.1 Planctomycetota bacterium | reverse complement strand
GCCCCGCTGGGACGGCAGGCCGGGCAGGCCGAGGAGCTCGAGCAAGGTCGGGGCCACGTCGCTGTGCCGCACCAGCCGGTCGCGGTGGCGGGCCAGGAGCTCTTCTCGGCCATCGCCGGCGGGGAGCTTGATCACGAGCGGCACGTGCAGCAGCTCGTCGTACACGTTTTCGGCGTGGTACATCCAATCGTGCTCGCCGAGGGCCTCGCCGTGGTCGGAGGTGAAGACGATCAGACTGTCCTCGTAGAGGCCGCGGGCGCGCAGCTCGTCCAGCAGCGCGCCGATGAAGCGGTCCACGTAGGCCACCTCGTCGCGATAGCGCCCCACCGCGTCGGCCTTGCTCGCTAGATCGCTCGCCCAGACGCGCAGTGCGGCGTTCGCGGGGGCGTCGCCCGGTACCCGGACGGTGATCTCGGTCGACGTAACACGGCGGTTGGCGCGCTCGTCGGCCGGGTCGAAGCTGGACTCGATGTCGACGCCGAGGCCGCGGCATTCGAAGGTCCGCAGCGAGAACGGCACCGACGCGCGCAGGTCGAAGCGGTGCTCACCCGGCGTCAGCTGGATCGCGTCGCCCCACTGCTGCGCGTGCGACAGCGATGCGGTGCCCACGAGGGCCCCGTCGAGGGAGATCGAGAGCGCCGCATCTCCGGTGTGGTCGCGGAAGGGCTCGTGCGGATCGGAGTAGTGCGCGAAGAGGAACGCCGGGCGCGCCGCGCCCAGCTCGCCCAGCGCGGTCAGGATCGAGCGCTGCGCGCCGTCGGCCCAAGACAGCGCCCAGGGGCTGCTCGAGTACCAGTCGAAGCCGCGGTTGAGCTGCCTGCCCGGCCCGGCCTCCAGAGCGCCGATCGAGACGGACGCGGCCGTGGCGAAGCCGGCGTCGCGCAGGCGCTCGGCGAGGAGCGGCAGCTCGGGGTCGACCCGGTCGCCGTTCGTCAGCGCGCCCGACTCGTACGGCAGCCGCGACGAGAACAGGCTGGCGTGCGCGGGCAGCGTCATCGGCGCGTGGCTGAAGCAGCGCGCGAAGCGGACGCCGTCGGTGGCGAGCGCGTCGAGGTTCGGCGTTCGCCCGCGGCCGAGCGCATCCGCGCGCAGGGTGTCGACGACGATCAGTACGACGCTGGAGAGGCGCGGTCCGAGCTCGACCTCCAGGTCCTCGAGCACGACCAGCGCGGAGGCATACGGCACGTACAGCTCGAGGCGGGCGGCGTCGGCGACGCCGGTCGGCGTGAGCTCGTGCCGCGTCGCCGCGGCGCCGAGCTCGAAGCGAGCCTCGGTGAGCAGCGCGCCCCCGGAGTCGAGCACGCGCCCCAGAAGCAGCGCGCCGCGGTCCGCGTCGGCGCTGCGGGCGGCGACCGTGATGCGGCGCCAGGGCTGCCCCCCAAGCGGAAAGGCGACGCCGCGGCCGGGCTCAACCCGGTCGCCGTCATGCGCGCGTGCGAGAACGCCGAGAGCGCGGTCGTCCTCCGCCGGCACGAGCGCGATATCGCCGAGCCGCGCAAGCTTGCCGGCACCGCCCAGCGGCCCGGCGAGGGCCGCGTCGGAGGTCAGCTCGATGCGCGTCGCCGGCTGCGCGAGATACCGCTCGGGCACGTCGAGCAACAGGTCCCGCGGCTGCTCGCCCAACACCAGCTCGCCGAGCTCGGTACCGCCGCAGCGCACCGCGATCACCGTGCCGCCGTCCGCCCCGCCCCCTGGCGCGGCCACGCCGCGCAACAGCAGGCGGTGCGGGCCGGGTTCCCACACCGGGAGCTGCAGCGCGAGCCGCGCGCCGCGTTCGTCGTCGCCGCTGACCCACGCGCCGAGCGTCTCGACGTCGAGCCCCTCGAGCACCGCCAGCGCGCGCCTCGAGCCGAAGTCGACGTACCCCGGCGGCGACACGTCCTCGGCATAGGGGGCGAGCGGCACGCGCGCCTCGCGCTCGCCGCCGCCCTCGTCCGCGTCTCCGCAGGAAAGCAGCGCGAGCAGGAGCGCCGTCGGCCAAGCTCTCATCGACTCGCGACCGACGCCGACGCGCCGGGGCTCCAGAGCGCCGCCGAGAGCCCGTTGAGCTCGGCGTCGGCGTCGCCGACCTCGAGGTCGACGTGCGCGGCGCTCAGCCCCTCATCGCCCAGCATGCGGTCCCAGGCGCTGCGGCGCTCGTCGAGCCGTCCCTCGGCCTGCGCGCCGAGCCGCGCGCGGTAGCGCGAGGCGTCGACCAGGATCAGCAGCGACTCGTCCTCGGCCAGATGCCCGCGCAGCTCGTTGAGCAGGCGGCCGTGCACCTCGGCCTCGGGCGTCTGCGCCAGCGGAAACACCAGCACCAGCGTGCGCGCGTTGCCGCCCGCGTCGGCGCCGTCGAAGAGCGCCGCGCCGTCCTCGTCGCCGTACGAGGCGGACGGCAGCAGCTGGATGTTCGTGCGCGAGCCGAGCAGGTCGGAGAGCAGCGAGCGGAGCCGCTCCGCCGGCGCGGTTTCGAGGCTCAGGCTGTAGGGCTTCACCAGCGCGGAGGTCGCCTCGCCACGGCCCGGCGCCAGCAGGCGGCGGAAGTAGGGCTCGCCCAGGTCGAGCGGAATGCGCGCCCCGAGCCGGCGCACGCGGCGCGCCTCGTAGAGCGCCAGCAGCGCGCGCGGCAGCAGCACCACCAGCGCGACGGTCCAGGCGAAGAGGTGCACCCACGGCGCGGCCTCCTGCACTTCGGACGACTCGGCGGCCAGGGGCGGCAGCTCAGCCGAGCTGGCGAGCAGCGCGGGCGTCAGCAGGAAGCGCAGCACCGCCTCGACGCCGTCCGCGTCGAGGAACGTGCTCTCCCAGGTCGCGCGGTACTCGAAGACGAGGCCGCGCAGATACATGCCCCCGACCGCGCCGAGGGCGACGAGCGCCGCGCCGACGTGCAGCGCGAAGCGCACGCGCGCGAGGCGCAGCGGCATCGTGGCGCCGGCGAACGCGCGCGTGAAGTCGGTCCAGGCCTGCACCCGCACGCGCGCCGACGTCCCGGACGACCCGTCGGCCGGACGGCCCGCCAGCCGCGCGCGCACGCGCTGCGCGAGGTGGGAGACGAACGAGGTCAGGCCGGGCGTCCCGGACGGGTCAGAGCCTCCGCCCAGCAGCCGCGCGATCGGCCCGCCGAGGAACTGGAACACGTACGCGCCGAGGCTCCACGCGACCAGCGCCAGCACCGGGTTCCACAAGAGGTGGATCTGCCGGCTGGCGCCGAGCAGGTTGCTGGAGAGCCCCAGCACGAGCGCGCCGCCGACCAGCAGCGACGGCGGGACGCGCCCGGCGCGCTCCAGCGGGCCGGCCGTGGGGAAGGCGCTTCCCTGCGGCCCCTCCATCAGGAGCCGCGAGCGCTCGTCCAAAAAGAGCGCCGGCTCGGCGTCGCCGACGTCGCTGAGCGCGGCGTCGGTCGCGCCGCGACGCGCGCGCATCGTCAGCTCGCGGCCCTCGCGGTCGGCCTCCTCGACCGCGCGCACCAGCAGCACGGCGCGCGCCTGCTCTTCGGTGAACAGCACGACGTTGCGTGGGCGGGCTTGCTGGGCTCTCGGGGGCATGGGGTGCGGCGGGGCAGCGCGTCAGGGTACCGTCGCGGGAGGCCGCGGACGATCCCACGGCTCAGGAGCCGCTCAGGAGGGTGGCGGAGGCGCCTGCGCCTCCCAAGATGAGTCCTCCTGGTCGTCCGCGATACGCCGCAGGTGCGCCTTGATTTGCGCGGTCTCGCGCTGCAGGCCTTCCAGTGCCGCCTGCTGCTCGAGCACCACCGAGTTGAGGTCCTCGAACAGCCGCTCGAGCTCCGCGTAGCGGCACTCGAGCTCGATCAGGCGCTCGTCGGCGGACGGTCCTTGGGCGGCCACGGCGGGAGCATAGCACCATCGGGCTCGGGCGGCACCGGGAGTCGCTCGCCGGCCGCGGCGCGCTCGGCCCCGTGCTCCTCGCCGGGGTTGACGAAGCGCTCGTGCTCGAAGTGGTACTGGCGGTCGTAGAGCTCCCGATACCTGCCCCCCGCCGCGTACAGCTCGTCGTGGGTGCCGCGCTCGACGATGCGTCCCTCCTCGATCACCAGGATCTGGTGCGAGGACCGGATGGTCGACAGCCGGTGCGCGATCACGAAGGTCGTGCGGTCGGAGCGCAGCTCGCGCAGGCCGGCCTGGATCATCGCCTCGCTTTCGCTATCCAGCGACGACGTCGCCTCGTCGAGGATCAGGATGCGCGGATCCGCCAGCAGCGCGCGCGCGATCGCCAGGCGTTGGCGCTGGCCGCCGGAGAGCTTGACGCCGCGCTCGCCGATCACCGTGTCGTAGCCCTCGTCGAAGGACCGGACGAAGTCCTCGCAGTGCGCCGCGCGGCACACCTCCTCGACCTCTGCCCGCGTGGCCGAGGGTCGCGAGAAGGCCACGTTTTCGGCGATCGTGCCGTCGAAGAGGAAGCTCTCCTGCAGGACCACGCCCAGCTGCGCGCGGTAGTCCGCCAGCCGGACGCCCGCCAGGTCGCGGCCGTCGACGCGCACCGTGCCCGCCAGCGGCTGGTTGAAGGCCATCACGAGGCTGACCAGCGTGCTCTTGCCCGAGCCGCTCGAGCCGACCAGCGCCGTGGTCGTCCCGGCTGGCGTTCGGAAGGAGACGTCGCGCAGCACGGGGCTGCCCTCCTCGTACTCGAACGACACGCCCTCCATCTCGACGTCGCCGGCGACGGGCGGGCAGGGCTCGCGCTGGGCCTCGTCCGCGTCCTCGGTGGCGACGCTCCGCAGCTCGCGGATGCGGTCCATGCCCGCGAAAGCCTCGGAGATCTGCGTGCCGATCGACGCGATCTGCATGACCGGCGCCGACACCAACCCCACCAGGACGAGGTAGAGGACGAAGTCGCCGAGCGTCATCGTCCCGGCCAGGATCGCGCGGCCGCCCATCAGCGTCAGCGTCACACCCACCAGCCCGACCACCGCGGTCGAGATCGCGGTGACCGCCGAGACGCCCAGGATCGACGTGCGGATGTTCTCAAAGAGCCGGTCGACGCCCGCGGCGAAGATCGACTGCTCGTGCGGCTCGGCCACGTAGGCCTTGACCACGCGGATGCCGCCCAGGGACTGGCTCAGCCGGCCGGTGACCGCGGCGTGAAGCCGGCCCCGCTCGCGGAAGATCGGACGCAGGCGCGTGAACGCGACCGCCATCATCACGCCGAAGCCGACCAGGATCAGCAGGACCAGCGCGGTGAGCTGCCAGTGGAGATAGAAGAGCCCGGCGAGCGCAAGGCTCGCGGTCAGGAGGCCCCCGACGAGCTGCACCAACCCGGTGCCGACCAGGTTCCGGATGCCCTCGGCGTCGGTCATGATGCGCGAGATCAAGACGCCGGTCTGCGTGGAGTCGAAGTACCCCACCGGCAGGCGCGTGACGTGGTGCTGCACCTCCTTGCGCAGGTCGTTGATCGCGCGCTGCGCGGCGACGCTCAGCACCTGCGACAGCGAGAACGACGTGGCCGCCTGCACCAGCGTCGCGATGCCGCCCGCGAGCGCCAGCGGCAACAGCAGCTCGGCGCGCCCCGCGCCCACGACCTCGTCGATCAGGACCTTCGACGTCGCCGGCAGGACGAGCCCCGCCACGCGGCTGATCACGAGCAGCACCAGGCCGAGCGCGAGCCGCCGCCGGTGCGCGGCGATCAGCGCGCGCGCTTCCCCCCACGCGCCGCGCAGGGGGCGGGCGCCCTGCTTGCCCTCCTTCGACTCGGACACCGGTCGACGGGCTAGTCGCCGTCCTCCTCGGGCCCGAAGGCGTAGAGCGCCGACTCGGTGCGCACGTAGACGAAGCCGCCGGCCAGCGCGGGCGTGGCGAGCACGCGCTCGCCGAGGTCCTGCTGCGAGAGCACCTGCAGCTCGTCGCCCGCGGCGAGCACCGTGACCACGCCGCGCGCCGACGCGGTGTAGATCCGGCCCCCCCCCGCCACGGGGGAGGCGTAGCACGGCCCGCGCGCGCCGAGGCGCCCGCGGTAGCGCAGGGTGCCGCTCGCCGCGTCGTAGCAGCTCGCCATGCCGCCGTTCTTCACCACGAAGAGCAGCCCGTCGTAGCACAGCGGCGAGGGGCACTCGGGCACCCCCACGTCGGCCTGCCAGGCGATCTCGGGCTGGGCCGCGTCCGGCTCGGCTTCGCCGGCCTTCCCGGGAGGCCGGATCGCCAGCACGCCGTTGGCCTGCTGGAAGCTCTCCACCCAGCGGACGAGCTTGGGCCACTCCTCGCGGGTGAGCTCGCCGTCCCTGTCGGCGTCCAGGAAGCGGAAGAAGATCCGCAGCGGGTGGTCGCCCTCGCCGTCGGCGTCGAAGCGCGAGAGCACGCTGCGGTTGCCCTCCGCCTCGCGGGCGTCGAGCGTGCCGCTGCCGTCGGCGTCGTGCTCGCGGAGCAGCGCGTCGAACTCGGGCAGCCCCTCGACCTCGGGATTGGTGCGCATGTTGTAGGACGACACGAAGACCAGCCCGGCGCCCGCCACCGGCGTGACGATGGGCTCGTCCGCCAGGCCGGGCACCGACCAGAGCGGCGCGCCGCTGGCCGGATCGTAGGCCATCAGCCAGCCGACTCCATACACGAGCAGCTCGGCGCCGCCCGGACGCCGCCAGACGGTGGGCGTCGACCAGCCCGAGCCGAAGTCGGGTCGCTCGCGGCGCCACAGCGTACGCCCCGTCGCCGGCTCGATCGCTTCGAGGAACGACGCGCCGCTGGAGTCGTGCAGGAAGAACAGCCGCCCGTCGGCCAGCACCGGCGAGGCGGCCGAACCGAACGTGTTGTCCGGCGCCTCCAGCGGGCGCCGCCAACGCTCCTCGCCGTCGAGGTCGTAGGCGAGCAGCCCGAAGGAGCCGAAGTAGGCGTATACGCGCTCGCCATCGACCGCCGGCGTCGGCGACGCCGGCCCGTTGACGTCGTGGGTGCGCTCCAGCGCCTCGACCTCGACCGCGCGGCGCCAGAGCAGCGCGCCGGTCGCGCGCTCGAGGCACAGCGTTACCAGCTCCTTCCCGTCGCAGCCCGTCACGAAGACCCGCTCGTCCCAGACCGACGGCGACGAGTGTCCGGGCGGGAGCTCGACGCGCCAGGCGAGGTTGTCCTCGACGCTGAGCCGCGCGGGATAGGCGTGCTCATCCGCCGCGACACCGCCGCCCGCGGGACCGCGGAATTGGCTCCAACGCTGCCGAGCCGCGAAGCCAGGAGCGAGCAGCAACAGCGCGAGGAGGGCAAGGAGAGAGGCGGGAGCGCCGGTCCGCATGTCTTAGCGAACATAACCCGCCACGCGCGGAAGCCCGCTGGCTATCCTGCGTCGGAAAACCCGCTCCCGGCAGATCGAACAGAGTGAAGGGCAGGTATGAAGCGTCTCCTTCTCGCGGGGGCCGTCGCGGTAGTCGTGGCGGCAGGACTGTATCTGGGCGACCTCGGCGGGTCGCGCGACGAGAGGACCCGGGAGGTCAACTCCCCGGTGCTGTCCGCACCGCCGCGCGCGGACGCGGACGCTCCGACGGAGCAGGCGGAGCTGGTCGCGGCCCCCGAAGCATCCGCCCCCATCGGCGAGACCGAGAGCGCCGCCTCGGCGGAGGCGACCGCGCGCACCGCCGTCGAGGCCGCAGCCGCCGCGGGACCCGGCCTGGCCCTGCGCGTCGTCGACGAAGGCGGCGCTGGGATCGCGGGTGCCGAGGTGCTCTGGCTCTCCACCGAGGTTGCCGACGACCTCGAGCAGCCCAAGCGCTCGGAGATGGCCGCCTTCGACGGCTGGATCGAGACCCACGCGTCGCGCTCGACGACCGGGCGCGACGGCCTGGTGCGCCTCGCGGCCGAGCACGGCGAGGAGCTGATCGTCGTGGCGACCCACGGCGACCTCTACGGCCGCGGCAGCTTCCGCCGGCCGGCCGAGGACGAAGAGCAGAGCGCCGAGCCGCACGAGCTGGCGCTCTCCCTCGACATCGCGCTGGTTGTGGAGGTGTACGACGCGGGCGGAGCGCCCGCCGAAGGCGTGCCGGTCGAGCTGCGCGAGGTGCACAGCAACTGGCGCTCGGACTTCCGCCAGGCCGTCACGGACGCCGAGGGCCGCGCGGGCTTTCCGCACCTGCAGAACAACATGCCGGACGAGAACGGCACGCGGTGGGACGCGCACATCGACGGGCTCTTCGCGCCGGCCCTCCTACACGAGCTCGACCCGTTCGAGCTTCCCTCCGAGCCGGTGCGGTTCACGCTGCCCGCGACCGGATCGCTGGAGATCACCGTGCTCGACGTCGAGCGCAAGCCCTGGGCCGAGTCCGCCCGCGTCAGCGTGTCGGTCGTGCCCGAGGGCGAGCGTAAGGAGGTCTCGCCGTTCAGCGCGAACCGCCGTGAGAGCATCTCGCGGAGCGTGGACGACGGCGTGGCGCGCTTCGAGCACGTCGGAGTCGGACTGGAGCTGGCCGTCTCGGCGACGCGACAGGGCAACAACGTCGCGAGCCGCAACCACGGTCCCGGCCCGCTCTACGCCGGCGCCGAGGCACGCATCGAGCTGGTTTTCGGCAGCGACCACCCGGTGATCCAGGTCCACGTGGTCGGCGTCGACGGAGAGCCGCTCGCAGGCGAGACCATCCGCGTCAAGACCGAGTCCGGCGTCAGCTTCCTGTCCAACGAGTTCACCCAGTCCCCCAGCGCCGACGCGAACGGCCGGCTGCGGTTCGACATCGGCGCGGCCCACGCCGACGGCGACGAGCGGACGGCGCTCCTCAGCTACGGCCCCGCGCATACTCCGACGGGTTCCGCGCGGCTCGACCTCTCGCGCGGCTTCGAGCCGGGGCTGCACGACCTCGGCCGGGTCGAGCTCGCGCCGCCGCCGGTGTTCCTCGCCGGGCAGGTGCTCGATCCGACCGGAGCGCCGGCGGCGGGCGCCAAGCTCAAGCTGCGCAAGCGCGAGGAATCGAACGGCTACTGGGAAGACGTGTGGAACTTCTCGCACAAGTCCGACGACGAGGGCCGCTTCCGCGTGCTGACGCCCGAGCGCGGCGAGCGCTTTCGCCTGGGAGCGAGGAAGGACGAAACCTCGGCGCTCCCGGTGGAGTGCGTCGCGGGCGACGATCAGCTCGTGCTGCAGCTGGCCGCGTCCGGCGCGATCGGCGGGACGCTGCTGCTCGACGACGACATCGCGGGCGACGGCTTCGTGGTCGAGGCCCAGGCGGTGGCCGAGGAAGGCGACAGCCAGATCCTCGAGTGGGACGACCAGCGGACCGAGCCGGGCGAGGACGGGACGTTCGAGCTCGACGACCTCTTCCCCGGCACGTACGACGTGACCATCCGGCTCGACGGGGATCACAACGCCCTCCTCACGGTCGAGGGCGTGCAGGTGGTGGGCGGGCAGACCACGCGCGATCCGCGGTTGCAGCAGGTCGACCTGCGCGGGCGGATCTTCGTGTACCGCTTCACCATGGTGCTGCCCGACGGCTCGTCCGACATCAACGGGAACCTGCGCTACGGCGACTCCGGCGCGAACCCGCTGCAGGCCTACAAGTGGTTCAACGAGGCCGAGTTCGACCTCTTCGCGCAGCACCGCCCGATCGACGTCGACGTCCAGGCCACCGGTTTCCTGACCGAGCGCGTGCGCGGCCTGGACGACGACGTGGCGATCGAGCTGAAGACCGGGCTCTCGGTGCGCATCGTGCTCCGCGGCGACGCCGACCTGCCCGAACCTCCCTTCTACATCAAGCCGGCCCTCGCGCCGGTCGGGGGGAACCCGACGTTCGACTGGGGCGCCGACCCGCTCGACGAGGAGCGCGAGGTCGTCGTGCGCAACGTTGAGCCCGGCGAGATGCGCGTGCTGTGGCTGATCGAGCGCCGCGCCGACAGCGGCGCGATGGCCACCTCGGTCGACCCCGACCCGCCGCAACTGCTCACGGTCCTCCCCGGGATCGACGACCAGGTGTTCGAGGTCACGCTGTCCCAGGAGCAGATGGCCGAGCTGCTGGCCTCGTTCCCGCGCTAGGCGGCCAGCCGGGGATCGGAGGCCCGCCGGATGCGGGCCTCCGTCCTCGCTTGCCGCCCGGCTAGAGCGTGCCCAGAACGATATCGAGCGCGTTCGTCAGCGAGATGACGCCCGCCGCCGACAGCTGCCCGCCCTGGGCGCAGAGCGCCGCTCCGGCCAACCCGCAGTCCGGCGGAATCGGCACCGCGAAGGGCGCTCCACCGGCGCTGGTGAACGTCAGCGACGCCGCCGGCGGGTTGCAGAGGATCGTCCCGATCGGCGACGGCAGGTTCAGCGTCCCCGGCGAGATGCCCATGAAGTCGAGGATCGCACCGCTCAGGAACGGCGCGATGACGGGGTCCCAGATCTGCCCGATGACCGGCCCGCTGGTCGCGCCGGGCAGCAGCGCGTTCGGGTTCGCCGGCGTGCCGAGCCGCACGGTCTCGGTGGCCAGCACCGCTCCGCCGCAGTCGAACACGACCGCGTAGATGTGCACGTTGCGGTTCGAGAAGTCGAGCACGGCCAAGGTCTGCGAGGCCGGGTCCCACGAGTAGTCGTAGTAGGCCGCCGACACGGGGGGCGACGTGCCGAAGAACGACAGCGTCACCGGCGAACCGTCGGGCCGGATGGCCTTGTTCACGGCAAAGAAGTCCTGCCCCGGCGCGGTCGCGTCGCGGTCGTTGTAGATGATCCAGTCGTTCAGGCCGAAGTCGATGAACGCGAGGTTCTGCCCGTTGATGAAGTCCTGATCGTTCACGTCGACCGTCACGTTGATCGTCGACACGGCGTTGTCGCCGCTGCGCACGGCGTGGATCACGTTGTTGCCCTCGCGGAGCCACACGTCGCCGGTGGCGTCGTCGTAGTCCATGTCGCGCCAGAAGGTCCCTTCGGACGACAGGATCACCATCCCGTCGGACGTGGTGTAGATGTCCGCGCCGCTCGCGGTGTCCTGGAGCGCGCGCCGCCCCGAGCCGAAGGTCGTCCAACCGACACCGGCGCCCAGGGCGGGCGTGCCGCCGGGGAAGCCGGGATCGAAGCCGGTACCGCTGCCGCCGCGCGCGTCGCGCGCCCAGAGCTGACCGCCGTTCAGGTCCCAGGCGGTGATGCCGTTCGGGTCCGAAGAGCCGGGGTCGTAGGCCGCGGCGAGCACGCCTCCGGAGACGTCGAGCCCGGAGTAGCCGCGCAGCGACGGCGTCGACAGCACGCCGAAGGCAACGCCGAACGTCGGCGACGACAACGCGCCCGAGACCTTGACGATGCCGGCGAAGTCCGTCGTGCCCTGGTTGTTGTAGCCGGCCACGAACAGGTCGGTCCCGTCCCAGGCGACCGCCGAGGGGTTGGATCCGATGTACTCGGGATTCAGGGCGTTCGCGGTCGAGTCGAGGTCGATCAGCGCGATCTCGGTGAGCGAGAACTGCGCCGCAGCGCCGCCTGCGAGCAGGGCGCCCGCGAGCGGCGTCGCGAGGGTGCGAAGGGTCTTCATGCTTATCTCCTGAGGTGGGTACGTCGCCCGGCGCACCGCCGGGTCTACGGGGAGGGCTCCAACAGCTCCTGCTGGAGGGTGAGGATGGCGGGGTTCGGCGGGTAGCGCATCGACACGCGCCAGCCCTCGAACGCGCCCGCATCCCAGCCGGTCCGGCTGCACGCAAAGCGCAGCAGCTCAGGATAGCGGGGCAGGCCGGGAAGACGGACGTCGTCCAGCGCCGAGCCGAGGGGCTCGATCGGGTCCGAGAGCGGGAGGCGGTCCTCCTCGACGAGCGGTCCCAGGACCTCGCCTTGGAACATGCCCCGGTAGAGACGCGCCTCGGGCGCGCGCCCCCCGAAGAGGCCGCGGTGCGCGAACAGGTCCAGGTGGACACCCTCGCAAGGCGTGCGAAGGCGGGTGTGGACCGCGCAGTCGCGCGACGCCGCGGTACGACGCGCCGGCATCGCCGCACGCACGACCTCGCCGGTGAGGAAATCGGTCGCGCCGGTGCGGCCGACGCCCCCGAGCACACGCTGATGACCGATCACGCCCTGGGGTCCCTGCACCGGCGCGATGGCCGGCGGAGGCGAGCTGGAGTAGCCGCGTCGGAGGGGCAGGTCGAGCTCGTCGGCCGGGGTTGAGCTCTCCTCGAGCGGCTCCGATGGCAGGGCGTGCACGCGCCCCGCCTCGTCGAGCCGGTAGAGCCTCGACACCGGCCACGAGGTGTTGGGCCGAATGCAGCGCAGGTTCAGGAACCCGGCGATGACGACGAGGTCGATGTGGCGCCCATCCTTCGACGGGTGCAGCAGGTACGTCTTGAGCTGCGACCGCGCCTGGAGACCGAACAGGTAGGTGTTCGCGTCGAAGGCCGCACGGCGGTGCTCGAGCGACACCTTCTCCTGCTCGCGCACCGCGTAGCCGGCGAGCAACATCTCAAAGGTCTTGCGGTCTCCGGCGTGAAGGACGATCAGCTCGTTCAGCTCTCCGCACGCATCGCGCGCCGCCTTGACCCGCGCTGTCGGGACACCGCCGCGCTCTGCCGCCGCGAGGAAGAGCTCGACCCCGGCCGTCCCCGGTGCGTAGCGCGCCGCCTCGAACGGATCGGGCAGCTCGACCAGCTTGGTGACCTTCCACGCGAGCTTCGTGTCGAGCCCAAACGCACGCGCCAGCTGGCTCGCGCGCGCAGGCCGGCCCCCCGGAGCGGCGTCGAGCACGTCGGCGAAGGCGGCGCGCAGGCGCCCGAGCACCGCCGTGGCGTGCTCTTCGAAGGACCAGCCCGCGGCGGCCTGCGTGAGTCCGGGTTCGGTCACGTGCCTAGGGCCGCAGGTGAGTCGTCCAGACGCTGATCTCGCGACCGACGAACGTGGCCGGAGCGAGCGGAATGCCCTGCGCGAACGCGTCGGTGCCGGCGGCGGTCGGCGGTACGGGCACGGTCGCCGAGGTGAAGACTCCGTCGGGCCCGACCGTGCCGCTCCACGCGGTGTCGACGGCAGCCGTGATCGCGTCCGGGGGGATCATGAGCGCCGCTCCACCGAGCACGGGAGCCCCCGGAGGCGGAAGCAGCGCCGGCGCCGAAGGTCAGGTCGCCGGCGTTCTGTTCGGCCTCGATCCGGACGCCGGTCCGAGCGAGGCGGTCGACGCCGTTGTTCGGGATCGGGTCGTTCTCCCCCTGCGGCGGCGATGGATGCCGGCAGCGCATGGACTGCGAGCGGATGGAAGCGGTCGGTCATCGTGCCTCTGCGGTCGGGGCCGTCGAGCGATGTTCGCCCGTCTCGGCGGTCAGCGGCAGCCTTTCAGAGCGTTTTTCTGGAAAGAAATTATGGCTCTCACAGGTCGCCAGAGCGCATCTTGGCTCCATGACCACCGCGGCCCGTCCCCGCTCCTTCGGCGGCTGCGACTACCTGGGACTGGCACGCCACGGACGCGTCCTGGAGGCCGCGGTGGAGGCCCTGCGGCGCCAGGGGCTCGGGCTGGGGGCATCGCCCGCCACCACCGGGCTGCGCGAGGAGCACCGCGAGCTGGAGCGCGAGCTCGCCGCCTTCCTGGGCTGCGAGGAAGCCGCGCTCCTGCCCTCGGGCGCCGTGGCCAACCTCGCGGCCGCGGGAGCCCTGGCGGCCGCCGCCGGCGAAGCCTCCACCGGAGACCCGCCGAGCGCGTGGGTGGATCCGCGCGCACATCCCAGCCTGCGGCGCGCGCTGCGGGCGGCGGGCTTCGCTGCGGCCCGCTCGCCGTCCGGCGCGCGCGTGTGCGCCGTCGACGGCGTCTATCCCTCGCTGGGCCAGGCTCCGGACCTCCACGCGCTCGGACGCGAGCTCGGCCCCGGTGGCGCGCTGCTGGTCGACGACGCCCACGGCTTCGGCGTGCTCGGTCCGGAGGGGCGCGGCAGCGTGGCCGCGCAGCCCGGCGCCTCGGACGCGCCTGTTCTGCAGACCCTCCCCTTCTCCAAGGCCCTCGGCGGCGGAGGAGCCGCGGTCGCCGGACCCGCGGCGCTCATCGAGCATGTCCGAAACGGAGACGCCTACGTGGGCTCGACCGCCCTGGCGCCGGCGCTGACCGCCGGCGCGCGCGCCGCGCTGCGCGTGCTGCGCGAGGAGCCCGAGCACCTGGCGCGGCTCCATAGCCACGTCGAAGTCGTCCACGGCGCGCTGCGCCGCGCGGGCCTAGCGGCTCCCGCGCTCGCCTTCCCGGCCTTCGCGCTGCACCCCCGCGAGGGCGACTCGTCCGCGGCGCTGCGCGCGCGCCTCCTGGCCGACGGCGTGGACGTACCGCTGATCCGCTACCCCGGCGGTGCGGCCGACGGTTGGCTGCGCCTGGCTCTCTCCGCCGCGCATTCGGACGACGACGTGCGCCTCCTCGCCGAAGCGCTCGAGCGCCACCTGGCCCACTAGCCCCATGAAACCCGCCGCCCTCGCCGACGAGCTCCTCCAGCGCCTCGCCCACGAGCACGGGACGCCGCTCTACGCGTACCACCTCCCCACCGCCGTCGATCAGGTGCGGCGCCTCGCCGGTGAGTTCGACGTCGTGCGCTACGCGCAGAAGGCGAACGCGCACCCGGCCCTGCTACGGGCTCTGCGCAAGGCCGGGGCCAAGATCGACGCGTCGTCCGCCGGCGAGGTGCGCCGCGCCTTGGAGGCCGGCTTTGCGCCCGAGGAGATCGTGCTGACCTGCGACCTCTTCGACCGCGACATGCTCGCTCTGATCGCGGAGCAACCGGTCGGCGTCAACCTTGGCTCACCGTTCCAGATCGAGCAGCTCGCGCGGGCGCGACCGGGCGCGGCCGCGACCCTGCGCATCAACCCGGGCTTCGGCGCTGGGCACGACCGCAGGGTGACGACCGGAGGGCTGCGCTCGAAACATGGCGTGTGGTACGAGGACGTCCCGCAGTCCGTCCGGAGGGCGCGCGAAGCGGGCATCGCGCTGGAGGGACTGCACGTCCACGTGGGGTCGGGCGCGCCGCTCGCCGCGCTCTTGCGTTCGCGCGACGTGCTGCGGCGCGCGGCGCGGGAGCTGGGCGACGGACTGCGCGTGCTGTCCGCCGGCGGCGGGCTGACGATTCCCTACCGCCAAGGCGAGCCGCGCTTCGACGTCGCCGGCTACGCCACCGCGTGGCGCGAGCTGCGCGACTCGCTGCCGACCCGGCCGACGCTCGAGGTCGAGCCCGGCCGCTACGTCGCCGCCGAGTGCGGCGTGCTGATCACCGAGGTCCGCGGCACCAAGCGCGTGGGTCCGAGCGAGTTCGTGCTGGTCGACGCCGGCTTCCACAACCTGATCCGCCCGGCGCTCTACGGCTCGTACCACCGCATCACGGCGCTTGGGAAGCGAGGCGAGCCGCTCTCGCCGCGCTGCGTGGCGGGCCCGCTCTGCGAGGCCGCGGACGTCTTCACCCAGGACAAGGAGGGCGGGCTGCAGGCCCAGCCGCTGCCGGCGCTCTCCGAGGGCGACCTCCTTTGCATCCACGACACGGGCGCCTACGGTGCGAGCATGGCATCGGACTACAACCTGCAACGACGCGCCGCCGAGGTCGCGCTCGACGCCGGCGGCAGCGAGGTGGCGCCGTGAGCGCGGCGCCGCGTCTCGCCCTGTTCCTGGCGCTGCTGGCCGCGGCCTGCGCCGCGCCGCGCCCGCACCGGGGGGCCGAGATCGAGGACGGCTGGATCGAGGCGCTCCTGGACGCGCGCCCCAAGGCGTTCGCGCCCTACCTCGACGCCGCGGCCGAGCACCGCCTGCAAATCCTGGTCTCCGAGGTGGTCGAGGGTCCCGACGGACCGCGCCTCGAGCGCCACGGCTTCCGGGTCGGCGCGGAGTACTTCTACCCCGCGAGCGCCATCAAGCTGTGCAGCGCCATCGCCGCGCTGGAGTGGCTGGCCGAGGAGTCCGCGGCGTCGGCTGCGGGGCTCGACACGCCGCTGCGCTTCCACCCGCTGCTCGAGGACGAGACGCTCGAGGACAGCGACCCCTCCAACCTCACAGGCGGCGCGATCACGGTCGGGCACGAGGTGCGCAAGCTCTTTCTCGTCAGCGACAACCGGGCGCACAACCGGCTCTTCGAGCTGGTTGGGCACCGCGCCTTGAACGAGCGCATGTGGGCCGCGGGCCTGCCGTCGGTGCGCAGCGTGCACCGGCTGAGCGAGGCGCGCTCGTTCGAGGACAACCTGCGCACGCCGCGGGTCGAGCTCCTGCTCGCCGGCGGCGCGGTCCGCGTGGTGCCCGAGCGCGAGAGCCAGCTGTGGGTGACCAGCTACGGCGTCCCGCGCCACACCATCGACGCGGCCTTCGCCGGCGACGGCGAGATGACTCCCCCACCGAGCGACTTCGGGCACAAGAACTCGATCTCGCTGCTCGACCTGCAGAACGCGCTCGTGCTCCTCGCGCGCCCCGACGTCGAGCTCGGACTGCGCGGCTTCGCGCTGCCCGACGCATACCGCGCCTTCGCGCTGGCCGCGATGACCGAGCAGCCCGCGGCGTCGGACAACCCCGCCTATCCGGCGGACGACTATCCCCTCGACCGGCTGAAGTACCTGATGCGAGGCGCCGGCCGCGTCCTGCCGCGCGACGAGCTCATGTGTGCGAACAAGGTCGGGCGCGCCTACGGCTTCACCATCGACAACGCGTACGTCGAGCACGGCCCGAGCGGCCGCGCCTTCTTCGCCACGGCGGTGCTCTACACCAACCCGAACCGCGTCCTGAACGACGGCGTCTATGCCTACGCCGACCTCGCGGACCCGTTCTTCGCCGACCTCGGCGAGGAGCTGACCCGCGCGCTCCTCGCGCCCTGACGGGCACCGCACGAAAGACCGCCCATGAGAGCCCTCCTCGCGTCCCTCCTCGCGTCCCTCCTCGTCGTCCTGAGCGCCTGCGCGGGCGCGCCGCCCGCGGACGCACCTCCGCCGCGGGAGCACGACGTCGTCGTCTACGGCGCCACCTCGGCCGGCGTCACCGCCGCCGTGCGGGCGGCGCGCGCCGGACTGGACGTCGTGCTCATCGAGCCGGGGGCTCACGTCGGCGGGCTGAGCGCGGCCGGGCTCGGTGCGACCGACATCGGCAACAAGCGCGCGATCGGCGGCCTGTCGCGCGGTTTCTACCGCCGCGTGCGGGCCTGGTACGCCGACGACGCGCACTGGGTGCGCGGCGAGCGCGGTCCCGCGGCGGGCTGGCGCGACGGCGAGGACGCGATGTGGCGCTTCGAGCCCCACGTCGCCGAGCGCATCTTCGAGGACCTGCTCGCCGAGGCGGGCGTGAGCGTCGTATGCGGCGAACGCCTCGACCGCGGAGACGGCGTGGCGCTCGACGGCCAGCGCCTGACCCAGGTGCGGATGGAGTCCGGCGCCGCCTTCGCGGGCCGGATGTTCATCGACGCCACCTACGAGGGCGACCTGATGGCGGCCGCGGGCGTCCCGTACACCGTGGGGCGCGAGTCGAACGCGACGTACGGGGAGTCGCTCAACGGCGTACAGACCGCCAACGCGGTCTTCCACCAGTTCGTGGCTCAGGTCGACCCGTACGTCGTCCCCGGCGACCCGACGAGCGGGCTGCTGCCGGGCGTACACGGCGCGGGGTCGGGCTCCGAGGGCGCTGCGGACCGCCGGGTGCAGGCCTACTGCTTCCGCATGTGCCTCACCGACGACCCGGCGAACCGGATTCCCTTCGCACGGCCGGAGGACTACGACGAGGCGCGCTACGAGCTCCTGCTGCGGCACTTTGAAGCGGGCGCCGAGCGCCTGCCGTGGCACTCGATCGGGATGCCGAACCGCAAGACCGACACGAACAACAACCGCGCCTTCTCGACCGACCACATCGGCGCGAACTACGCCTATCCGGAGGCCGGCTACGCCGAGCGCGAGCGGATCGTGAGCGACCACGAGAGCTACCAGCGCGGCCTGGTGTGGACGCTCGCCAACCATCCGCGCGTGCCCGCGAAGATCCGCGCGGAGGCGTCGCGCTGGGGCCTCGCGGCGGACGAGTTCCGCGCCACCGGCGGGTGGCCGCACGCGCTCTACATCCGCGAGGCCCGCCGGATGGTGGCCGACTACGTCGTGACCGACCGCGACTGCCTGGGCGCACGCCGCGCTCCCGACCCGGTCGGTCTCGGCGCCTACAACATGGACTCGCACAACGTGCAACGCTACGTGGACGCCGACGGCTACGCGCGCAACGAGGGCGACGTGCAGGTGGCGCCCGAGCAGCCCTATGGCATCTCCTACCGCTCGATCGTGCCGCCGCGTGGGTCGGCCGAGAACCTGTTCGTGCCGGTGTGCGCCAGCGCCTCGCACATCGCCTATGGCTCGCTCCGGATGGAGCCGGTCTTCATGACCCTGGGGCACTCCGCCGCGACCGCGGCCGTGCTGGCGCTCGAGCGCGGGCTCGCCGTCCAGGACGTGCCGTACGACGAGCTCAGCCGGCGGCTGCGGGCCGAGGGGCAGGTGCTGACCTGGGAGCCGGCCTCCGATTAGGCCGGCCCGTTCCCCGAACCTTTACGCGGAACGCGAGAACCGCATCCTCCCCGCGGCAGAACACGAGCGACGGCCTCGCTCCGAGGCCGACTCCAGGATCGGCAGATAAGGAGGCCGCTCATGTGGAAGGCGATCGTAGTCGGACTGGCCGCGGCGGGCACGGCGCCCGCCGCCTTCGGCCAGCAATGCGTGTTCCGGTCGACCGCGGCGGACGAGTACTTCGCGGGCGACTCGGCCCCCCAGGACCTGTTCGGGATCGCGATCGACGTTGACGGTGACGCCTGCATCGTCGGCGCCAACGGCAAGGACTTCATCGGCGGCGGGCCGGTGCTGAACGCGGCGGGCGCGGCGTACGTGTTCCGCGGCGCAGGCTCGCCCGTGACCTGGACCGAGCAGCAGAAGCTGCTCCCCACCACCAGCGTCGCCGATGCGCTCTTCGGCGTGTCGGTCGCGATCCAGGGCGACGTGGCCGTGGTCGGCGCGACCCGCGACAACACCGGCGTTCCGGTCTCGGGCGCCGCCTACGTGTTCCGCTTCGACAGCGTGACGGGGACGTGGTCGGAGGAGCAGAAGCTCCAGGCGTCGGACGCGGGGCCGCTCGACCGCTTCGGCACGGCGGTCGCGATCGACGGCGACGTCATCGTCGTCGGCGCCTACCAATGGGACGGCGCGGCGACCGACCAGGGCGCGGCCTACGTCTTCCGCTACAACTCGACCTCGTGGGTCGAGGAGGACATCCTGAGCGCCAGCGCGCCGGGCCAGGACGACCTCTTCGGAATCGACGTGGCGGTGAGCGGCGACGTCATCGCGGTGTCTTCGAGCTGGGACGACCCGGCCGGCTCGCTCTCGGGCTCGGCCTGGATGTTCCGCTACGACGCGCCGAACATGGACTGGGTCGAGGAGCAGATGCTCGTCGGCTCGAACACCGGCGCCGGCGATCAGTTCGGGACGTCGCTCGCGCTCGACGGCGACCTGGTGGTGATCGGCAGCCCGTTCGCCGACACCGGCGGCGTGACCGACTCGGGCGGCGCCTACGCGTTCCGCTACGACCCTGCGCTAACGACGTGGGCCGAGGAGGCCGAGCTCGCCCCCGACATCCCGTTGCTCGGCTCGGCCTTCGGCTCGTCGATCGCGCTCGAGCAGCCGCTGATCGGGATCGGCGCGGGGCTCGACACGTACGCCGGGCAGAGCGACGCCGGCGCCGGCTACGTCTTCCGCGACGTGCAGTTCGGCGCCAACGCTCCGCGGTGGACCCAGGTGTTCCGCACGGAGACGCACGACCCCGAGGATCAGCAGCACTTCGCGCACTTCGACGCGGTGGGCATCTCCGGCGCGAACTTCGTCGCCGGCGCCCTGCGCGACGACTCGGCGGGCCCCAACGCGGGCTCGTTCTACGCGTACGAGGTTCCCCCGGTGGCGCTCGCGGTGAACGACAACGTGTGGGAGCAGGGCGACTTCATCGAGATCACGACCTGCGGAGGCGTACACGACGGCTCGACCGGCGCGCCGGTCTCGCTCTTCGCCGACCCGCCGCTGACGCACATCACCTCCGGCCTGTTCGACTTCGACGAGGGCTGGTGGCGCATCTCGGGGACGCTCGTCGACCCGGTGAACCCCGCGTCGATCTTCCTGCAGTCCTACACCATCGACGTGAGCGGGACGCTGATCCTGTCGAACCGGGTGTCGGTCACGCTGCAGTAGCGCGGTAGCGCGGGGCGTAGGGCCGGGCGGGCGCGGGCGCGCTCCGGCTCTACTCCTCGTCCTCGTCCGGATCCGCCTCGGAGCGGACGGGCTCGACCGCCTGCCACGACACGAAGCCCGGCAGCCCTTCCTTGCGCCGCGCCAGCGAGAAGTCGAGGTGCACGCGAGCCCCGGCACGGAGGTCGACGCTCCTCGCGGCGAGGCCACCGAAGACCTCGAAGTGCGAGCCCAGGCGTACGCCCGCCCGCGGTGCGTAGACGAACCCGCGGAAGTCGGCCGTGGCGTCGAGGTCCGCCTCGATCCCCTCGGCCGCGATCCAGACGGTGAGCGCGGCGGGGTCGAGGTGCGCGGACACCAGCTCGGCCTGGCGCTCGAAGCCGAGCTCCCCGGTGACGTACAGGTCGATCTCGCCGGCGGACGCATCGAGCTCCAGGCGCGCCGCCTCGGCGAGGTGCAGGTCGCCCACGACGAGCTGCACGGGGCCGCGTACGAGCGCCTCGGTACCCGGCTCCAGGGTCAGCCCGGCGAAGCCGAGCGTGCCCGGCCCGAGGACCAGCGCCTCGGCACCGTCGTGCGCAACCGCCGCCGAGAGCGGCACGTCGGGCACGTCGACCGGCGGAAGCTGCACGAGCGAGCGACGCGGACGCACGTCCCCCACCACCTGCCCGTGCGCGCGGCCGAGCGCACGGCCGGGTCCGGGCGTCACGTCGCCGCGCACCTCGGAGCCGACGCCGAGCGCGACGTCGCCGTTGGTCGAGAGCACGGCGAACTCGTTCATGTGGCTGCCGATCTGCTCGGCGTAGGTGGCGAGGGAGGAGTCGTAGCTGTCGACGAGCACGCTCGGCCCGACGCGCGCGTCGTCGTCCGAGAAGAGCCCGAGAGCCGCGACGCTGCGCAGCTTGCTGTGCGCGTCGAGCGCGAGGGTGACGCGGCCGGAGCCCCACACGCCGGTGCTCTCCAGGCGGACGGCGCCCTCGCCCTGGGGCTGCGCTTCGACCCAGAAGACGCCGCCCTCGGAGGGCAGAGGTGAGTCGGCGGTGGCGACCTGGCCGGTGCGGCCGGCGTCGAGCTCGTGGAGCGCCTCGGCGAAGCCGGCCTCGGCCAGGCGGAAGGCCTCGCTCTGGTCGTCGGCGACCTGCACGCGGCGGGTCATCGAGCTGGAGACCTGGAGGCGGACGAGGGCGACGACGCTGATGGCTCCGGCGACCATCAGGAGGATGGGGAGGGTGCTGCCGCCGGCGCGGGGGTTGCCCTCTGACAGCCCGATTTTCAACCGCGCGGTGCAG
>JBCCGI010000113.1:0-21500 GCA_039029355.1 Planctomycetota bacterium | reverse complement strand
CAGGCCGCCGTAGAGCGGCGCGAACGTGTCGAGTCGGTTGAGCGCGTCGTACGTGCCGATCACGCCGCCGGGCGCAAGCGTGTCGGTGCGCGCCGCGAGGTTGTTCGCGGCGTCCCAGCTCCACGTCACGGTGCGCCCCGGGCCCAGCAGGTTCTCGAGGTCGAAGTCCCAGAAGTCGAGCCGGCCGAAGCCGTCGTAGCCGAAGTGCTCGACGCAGCCGTTGGAGAGCTCGGTGCGCTCGATCGGGTTCGACGCCAGGTCCACCTCGATCTCGAAGCCCTGCAGCGGTGCGCCGCTCGACGAGAAGAGCCGCTCCTCACGCCGGCGCCCGGCCGCGTCGTGGTGGCGGACCAGCTTGGCGCCGCTGGTGCCGAGCTCGGCGCGGTGGAAGCGACTCAGGCCCACGGTTCGGGGAAGGTGGCGATCGTCGTCGAGGCTGTAGCTCGCCAGAGCGGATCTCGAACGACAACGAGCATCACTCTCGGCTGGCGGTCTCCGTCTGGCCTGCAGCCGAGCGCTCACAGCTTGAAGCGGCGTCGCTGGTCTTGGCCGATCATGGAGTCTTGCGGGACAAGCGCAGATACGTCAACGCGATGGCCGGGGCGACAGACAGCAGCCAGATGAGCACGATGGCCATGAGCTCTCGCGCGCGTGAGAGGTGGCTCAGGGCGACGGTAAGGGCACCGAAAGTCAGGATGTACGCGAGAAGGCCAAGAGGGCCGATCCGACCGTACCAGCGGAAGAGGTTCGTCCTGACCGAGACCTCCGCATCGACTCGAAACCGGAACAACGTTAGGAGCAGAAGGACCGCAGGCACTGCCGCCAAGGAGCAGACGACGGCGCGTGCCACTGCGGACTCGCGAGTCACGAGCCAAAGCCATCAGCGCGGCATAGGAGACAGCGAAGACCAAGGAGCCGGCCTTGGTCGAGAATCGGACCGTCGACATGTCACGATGCCTCATCGCATGGGGCGCACCAGCCGCGCGGAGGAGTCCGTGTGACGGCAACGGCCCGCGGAGTCCGGGCGAGGTGAGTCATCCGCCTCGCCTAGGGCGGCCCGTCAGGAATCTTGAACGAGCCCTCTTCTCGACCGGGGCGCGGATGCAGCACGACGGAGTCCTCGGAGCCCGGAACGCCTCGTGCGGAGATCGTGATGCGGACGGGCGGGTGCGGCGTCTCGCAAGCCCAAGAGAGCGTCCCCGCCCGCCCATCGAACTCCGGCTCACGAAGGCGCTTTGCCCAAGGGTGGAGCTCCTCGGCCGCCGGTTCGCGCACGAACTCGACGCGCGCCGTCAGGTCGCCGAACCCGTCGGCGGAGACCGACGCCTCGAAGAAGAACGGACGGCTCGCCCAAAGGGAACGTGTCCCCACGTCGACCACGTCCGGCCCGGTGCTCAGATCGAGCTCGATCGGCGGCGCGTGCCAAGCCAAGCGTCGATCGCTGAGTTCTCGGTTTGGCTCAAAGCGTCCCGTCAGGTGAATCGAAACCCGCTCCGGGTAGAGCCCCTCGAGCGAGAAGCGACCACCGCTGTCGGTCTCCGTCTGGAGGAGAACGGCGGAGAGGTCGCGCGGCTTGTAGCAGAGGATCGGCAGCCCTTCGAAGGGCTCGCCGGCCTGGTTCACCACCACTCCGTGAACGGTCTTGCTCCCCGTGCCGATACGGATCGGTTCGATGGTGTAGACGCCGCCCTCCTCGACGTCGAGCTCCGGCGGCAGCGGGATCGCCAGCTCGCGGAGCGTCTCGTCGGTGCTCGACTCGGGGATGACGCGGACGTAGCTCTTGCCCGGCCACACGGGGCGTACCTCGTAGAGGCCGTTGGCATCCGTAAACGTGTCCGTCGAGACGCCGGCGTGGCCGGGTTCCGAGGACCCTACTCGCACAAAGCAATGCGGGACGGGCTGTCCCTTGGGCCCGACGACGCTGCCGCGCACGAGGGCCTCGCGAAAGACGAAGACCTCCGTCGCGAACTCTCCACCTGCGCGCGGGACGCGGACGGTTGTCCGGCCGAAACGCGAATCCTCCCAGAAGTTCGTCGAGTCCTGCTCGGGAGGTGGAACGTACCCAAGCGGCAAGCTGGCGGGGTCGACGAGCACGGAGTACTCGTCATCCGGAGGGACGTTGAACTCGAAGTATCCATCCGCCTGGATCGGCTGGGAGGGCAGACGCTGTCCGGCGAGCATCGACTTCGCCGTGAGGTACACCTCAGCTGGTGGCGGCGGAGCCCCATCCCCGGTACGCACATGCCCTCGAATCGTCGCGACGGTCGCTTTCGGTTCCCTGTCCAGGTGAGCAGGAGCCGGTTCGCTCGTGTCGGCAGCGGTCGCACGGCGGTCCTTCTTCTGTCTGCCCCCTTCGACGCCTTCCAACTTGTCCGACGTCGAGATCGCCGCGCCGACTTCGCCCTCGTGCTCGGCGAGGTCTTCCACCCGGCCGGAGGAGCTCAACAGCCAAAGGCCAGCCGCGGCGGCGGCGACGGCCGCGCCGATGAGAGTCCATAGGGACCCGCGCTGGCTTCGCCCGCGAGCTGTCACCGCTTGAAAAACGAAATTACGTCCATGACCGAGGGCCCCGAGTCCGGGCAGGTGTCGTGCCCATTCTGGCCACCCAGACCGTCCGCGCCATCGGTCTCCCAAAGAAGCGCCCCGGCTCCATCGCCACCGGCGCCGCCGCTGCCCCCTTCGCCGCCCTCGCAGCCGTTGCCTCCCGATCCGCCAGGCCCACCGTTGCCGCCGGGATTGTCGAGCCCGGTGCCGTCGCCTCCATCGCCGCCATCCCCACCGCGGCCGCCGTTGCCAGCGCCGGAGCCGTTGCCTCCATCTCCACCGGCCCCGCCTAGACCGCCGCTGCCGCCACTGGAGTCCGCACCGGTGCCGCCGGCGCCTCCGGCTCCCCCATCGCCACCTGATCCCTGCCCGGCGCCGTTGCCGCCGTCCCCGCCGAAGCCGCCCGTGCCGCTGTCGGCGCTCTCGCCCGCACCGCCGTTTCCGCCGTTCCCTCCATTGCCATTCACCAGAGCGTCGCCACCGTCCCCTCCGGACCCGCCGGGCAAGCCCTGGTCATCGGGAACCGGGTCCACGCCGTTTCCTCCGTTGCCACCATCTCCGCCGCCGTTGTAGCCGGAGCCACCGTTCCCGCCGTCGCCGCCGGGGCCGCCGACACCGTTCGCTCCGTGCCCGCCGTTGCCGCCGATTCCGCCGGCCGGGCCGGAGTTGCCGCCATCGCCCCCCTGGCCTCCCGGATAGCCGCCGTCACCTCCCTTGCCACCATTGCCGTTTCCGTAGCCGCTGCCCCCGTCGGTGCCATTGGGGGGTGTGCCTGACGGCGCGCCCGGGGTTCCGGGCGGCGTGTCGCCAGGCCAACCGTCCCAGCCGTCTGGATGGGTGATGTCGCCGTCCGCACCGAACGGATAGCCATCGGGGTAGTCCTCATACGATCCTCCCGCGTGGGCGATGGATGCGGAGAGGGTGACTGCAAGAACGAGAGCGACATACAGCGTGCGAGCCATGCTTGTCTTCCTTTGTTCCCTAACGAGGACTACCAAGATGAGATGCACTCAAGGCAGGGGATGAGCATCGGGAGGCGGCTCCAGGGCTTCGGCGAGACGGGGCAGCCGGCCGGTCCGTCGCCGTTTTCACCGTCTTCGCCCGAAGCGCCCTTCGGGCCGGAGCTACCCGCACCACCGGGCGCTCCCCAACCACCGTGTCCGTGACCGGTTCCGCCGTTGCCGCCATCACCGCCGTCTCCTCCGCTACCGCCGGCGGCACCGTTGCCGCCTTGACCACCAACCCCGCCGTTGCCACCGCAACCGCCGCCCGGGCCGCTGTGCCCTCCGTCGCCCCCTTCACCGCCGCTGCCTCCGGTGCCGAAGGTTGAGCCTCCACCGGACCCGCCGGCTCCGCCGGTCCCGCCGTTGCCTCCCCCCGCTCCTGAGCCGCCCCGTCCTCCCGTACCTCCGGCGCCGCCTTCGCTCCCGCTCGAGCCGTAGCCTCCCTTGCCCCCGTCGCCACCACTCCCGCCGTCCCCGTTGCCGGTCGAGTTTCCACCGTTGCCGCCGTCCGCTCCGGCCAGCCCGCCGCTGCTCGCGCCGCCGGCTCCGCCGTTGCCCCCATCCCCAAAGCCGTTGCCGCCGTGTCCACCGAGTCCGCCAGCACCAGCCCCGCCGGTGCCGCCGTTCCCGCCATGGCCTCCGTCGCCACCGGTCGGTCCTGAGCTGCCACCGTTGCCCCCCGTCCCGCCGGGAAAGCCGCCGTTTCCACCGTGCCCTCCGTGTCCATTGCCATAGCCGTTTCCCCCATCGGTGCCGTTGGGCGGCGTTCCTGACGGAGCGCCCGGGGTGCCCGGCGGCGTGTCGCCCGGCCATCCGTCCCAACCGTTCGGGTGGCTGAAGTCTCCGTCGGCTCCAAAAGGATAGCCGTCGGGATACTCGTGATAGGGCTTCTGCGCGTGGGCAGTCGTCAGGGGGAGGAGGAACAGGGCGAGCGAGAAGACAAGTTCCCTCATCAGGTCCATCCAGTCAGCTTTCCGTAGGTCGGCTTGTGGGCAATTGGCCGTCCGGGAAGGTCAAAGTGCGAGGCTCGCTCGTACGGCAAAAGCGGTGCGAGAGCCAACGGTCGAGCTTGTGCACTGTACCGCTGGTGCGGCACAGCGCGTCCTATTCCTTGGAACGAAGGACTTCCGCGGCCCCTGCGATCTTCCTTCGAAAAAGCGCCGTCGTCGCCCACGGGGTGCCCGCGTCTTGCCGGCAAGGCTGAGCCCGGGCACCCTACTTCGCCAATGAGCTCGCACTCTGCCCGCCCCCCGCTTGTCTCGCTCCCGTGCCGCGCGTCTTCCTGAGTTCCACCAAGGAAGACCTTGGCAAGCACCGAGTCGCCGCCGATCTCGCGATCGAACGACTTGGAATGGAGTCGATTCGGATGGAGGCCTTTGGGGCCGAAGCCGTGCGATCCGTTCAGGCCTGTCTGCGGCATGTCGAAGAGTCCGACGCCTTGATTGCGATTGTCGCTCACCGTTACGGCTGGGTACCTCCTGTCGAGGAGGGTGGAGACGGCGCAAAGAGCATCACCGCACTAGAGATTCAGTGCGCACTCGAACGAGGCATCCCCGTTTTCGGCTTCCTCGTCGAGGGAGAGTTCGGCTGGACAGGGCCTAGGGAGCAGGACGAGCTGACTTCGCGAGAGGTCCGCAACGACCCGGTGCGATTTGCGCAGGTCGAGGCGCGTCTCGACGGGCTCGAAGACCTCCGGGCGCTGCTCAGGCAACGACCGTGCGACTCCTTCACTTCGCCGGAGAGCCTCGCTGCGTGTGTCAGCACCGTGCTGGCGCAGTGGCGGGATGGCAAAGGCGGGATACGCACTGACGAGGACGAAGCCGCGCCGCTTGTTCGCTACCGGCGATGGCTCGTTGGCGCCCATTCCGCGCGGATTCCCTTCTTCGAGCAGATAGGCATCCCGGGCGACGAGGCGATCGTCCAGATCGGCGTCGAGCCGCATCCCACCCGCGATCCGCGGCACGGGTTGGAGCCAGGCCGCGGGTCTGTTCGCTGCACCCTGCGTGAACTGCTGGAGCGACCCGACAGCCGTACCGGCCGCTGGGTCTTGCGCGGGGCTCCGGGCGCCGGCAAGTCCACGCTTTGCCGTGAGCTCGTCGACCGCCTCGGCGCTGAAGCCGAGGGCCCGCTGCCGGTGCTGGTGCCGCTGGCGTCGTGGGCGAGCGAGCCCGGGGGCGTGGACCCGTTTTCCCTGGTCGCGGCGGAAGCGGAGGAGGAGCCCGGGGCGCGGAGCACGCTCGCGGAAGCGCTCCGGAAGGCCGCGTCCGAGGACGCTGGCCGAGTGTGGATCCTGCTCGACGGCCTGGACGAGGTTCCGGGCTCGAAGCGAGGCGCCGTCGAGCAGCGCATCGTGAACCTCGCGCACGACTACCGTGGAGCGCGGTTGCTCGTCACGACCCGTCCCGAAGCCTACAACCCCTCGCGCCTTCCCGGCTTGGACGAGGCGAGGCTGCTCGAGCTCCAGCCGAAGGAGCAGGAGCAACTCCTCGAAGCGTGGCTTGGCGCCGACCTGGCCGACAAGGCGCAAGCCCTGCTCGCTCACCGCCGCCGTCTGGCCGAGCTGGCTAGCAACCCGCTCCTGCTCACGCTCCTCGCCAAGCTCGTTCAGACGGCGCACGAGCCCGAGGAGGGCGCGGAGCTGTGGGGACTCCCCGCGGATCTGCCCTTCAACCGCACCGGCCTCTACGACCGCGCGATCGAGCTCCTGCTGCGCCGCGGCCACGGCCAGCTCGTGCGGCGGGGCGTGCGCGATTCGGTGGCGGCGCGGGCCCTGCTGGTGCCGCTGGCGCTGCAGCTCTCGCTCGACGAACGGGAGAGTTGGAGCCCGGACGAGCTCACCGCGAATGTCTGGCACCTCATCCGCGCCGACGAAGAGCTGGCGGGCTACGTACGCCTCGCCTGGGACACGCCGCAGGCCTTCGTGGAAGACGTGGCCCAGAGCTCCGGGATCTTCGGGCTCCACGACGGACCGGGCACGCCGTGGCGTTTCCTGCACCGCTCGCTGCGCGACTACCTCGCCGCGGTCGCGATCGCCGCCGGCCGCGTACCGGCGGAAGGCGACGAGGCGGAGTGGCTTGTGAGCCGGCTGAAGGAGGACGACGAGACCGGACGTTGGGGGGAGATCGTCGCGCTGCTGGTCGGCTTGCTCGGCAACGACGATCCGCGTCGAGCGCGGCTGCTGGAGGCGCTCGTTTCCTCGAGCCATGAGCTGGCTACGCGAACGCTTCCACAGCTCGAGGGACTCGGCATCGACGAAGCCCTGGGCCTCCTCGATCGGGTTGCGGCGGACGAGTACGGGCAAGGATGGGACGGCGAGGATCTGCGCCTCCTGCTGGAGAGCCTCCTCCTGGAAAACCACCCCCACGATGCCGTGCGCGAGGCCGTGCTTGAACGCGTCCAGGTGGACGCGTCGACCGAGGGGCTCGCCCATCTCCTGTACGGACTGGAGCGCAGCGGCGTGGGGATCGAACGACAACGCTTCTTCCGGCTCTGCGCCCGCTGGCCGAGGGCCGGCGAGCCATCGGCCCCGACCAGCGTGCGGATTCCCGCCGAGGGCTCCTCGGTGACTTTTGTCATGGGATCCCCCGAGGATGAGCCTGAGCGCTATGAAGACGAAGCGCTGCACGAGGTCACGCTAAGCCCGTTCGCGCTCACGACGACGCCCGTAACCGAAGGCGAGTACGCACTCTTCGACGCGAGCCGACCGGCAGAGCATCCCAACCACCCGGTGCGCGATGTGACTTGGTGGTCGGCGTGGTTGTACTGCCGTTGGCTTGGTGGCGAGCTTCCGACGGAGGCGCAATGGGAGTGTGCCTGCCGAGCAGGAACGACGACGCGGTTTTGGTCTGGCGACGGGGAAGAAGACCTGGCGCGGATCGGGTGTTTCGGGGGCAACTTGAACGGTCCGGCTCGCGAAGTGGGGCAGAAGCCGGCCAACCCATGGGGCCTGCACGACATGCACGGGCTGGTCTTGGAGTGGTGCTCGGACTGGCTCGGAGCCTACCCAAGTGACCCCCAAGAGAATCCGAAGGGTGCGGCCACAGGCGACCAGCGCGTCCTGCGCGGTGGCTACGCCTGGGACTACGCCGGGAGGTGCCGTTCGGCCTGTCGCAGCGCGGACGTGCCGGGGTACGCGTACGTCAGCGTCGGGTTCCGCGTCGCCCTCCCCGCCGGGGGGTGATAGTCGATCTTTGAGTGTGTCGCGAGAGCGGCGGCGGTGGTTCCGCACGGATGTTCTCCGGCGGATAGGCCTCGACACACTCGACTGATTCGGCGTCCGCGGAGCCCTAGCGAGCCTTGCACGCTCCCGCGTTTGCCAAGTTCGTCGGCGGATCTCGCCGCGTGCGGCGAGCCGCTCCCCTCTTCCCGCCGGTTTGCGGCGGAATCCGCCGCATCGTGCTCCCTGGGGGAGGCACGTCGGCGGAAGCCGCCACCCCGCCGCCGGAGAGCGGGCCACGGCCCAGGCAGCTCCACACCCCGCGGCGGAATCCGCCGCGCCCTGGGGAGGCAGTCGGTCGTCGTGCGTCGATTCCCACGCCATGGACTCAGCCTGACCCAAGCCGCGACCCTCATGGGCGTGTCACCCCGCATGCTCCGCGATCGTCTGGCGCGCGGCGAGGTCGTCGGTGCCAAGCGCGGCGGGCGGTGGTATCTCGACTCCCACAGCATGCCGCTGGGCGAGTCGCAGCGACTCGCGATGCTCGCCCGGGCCGAGGACACTTGGGGCGTCGTGGAGAGGCGCCGCGCGGGTAGCTACCACCCCCTCGCCCCACGCGAGAGGTCCAGGAGGCCCTGCGGGCCCAAGACTGGTGGAGGCGGCGGGAATCGAACCCGCGTCCCGGAATCGCTTGGCGACGAGCGTCTACGTGCGTAGTCCGCGTTTTGAATCTCATCCGCCGGGCGCTCGCGAACAGGCTCCCTTTGGACCAGCGTCCCTAAAGTCTCACCGGCGCGCCGGGGCGCGGAGGTTGCCGGCCAGCCCGCTGTTGGCGTCTTCCCGGGGCCGCGGGCGTTCCCCGGGGAGACGGCTACCTATATCTAGGCAGCGAGAGAGTAGTTGTCGGCATGTAAAGCCGTTTCCCAGGCGGATTTAGCGGGGGACCTGAGAACCCCGGCACGCGACCCGATGCTTGACGAAACCGGTCGAAACCAGTGCGCCCCCGTAGTCGAGGGAGGAGCTTAGCACAGGTGCCGGCGGAGTTCAGCCTGTCGGGCGGGGTGCTGACTGGAGTGTTAGGGCATTTCGCCGCCCGGTAAGGCACAGTGTCGGGATGGCGTCTCGTCCCTCAACTCTCTCGGCGCGCGGCCTGCTTCGGGTGGTCGGCGGTCTGGTTGTTCTCGGTGGGCTCTATCTGGCGCGGTCGCAGGGGTGGTTGCCGGCGGACTCCGATGCGGAGGCCGGTGGTGGCACGGCGACGTTGCCGGAGCCGCCGCCGAGTGCGGAGAAGCCGGCCGCTGGCTCCGGTGCGCCCGCGTCGAAGGCTCCGACTCCCAAGCCCGAGTCCTCCGACGACGATGGCGGAGCAGCCCAGGTGGCGGCGCTCTTCCGCGGCGGGCGCTCGGGCGTGATGATCGAGTGCGACGCGACCGTGAAGAAGGTGCTGCGCGACGACACCAAGGGCAGCCAGCACCAGCGCTTCCTGATCCGGCTGTCCGACGGGCAGACGCTGCTGGTCGCGCACAACATCGACCTCGCGCCGCGCGTGCCGCTGGACGAGGGCGATCGGGTGACCGTGAAGGGCCAGTACGAGTGGAACGACGAGGGCGGCGTGCTGCACTGGACGCACCACGATCCCGACGGCGACCACGAGGAAGGCTGGATCCGGCACGAGGGGGAGAAGTACGAGTAGCGGCGGGCGGCCGCGAGTGCTGCTCGGCAAGAGCGCGCCGTCGCGCGGTCACCCCGAGCCAGGGGGCTGCCGCTCCACCCGATGAGCGCCGCTCCGGTCGAGGAGGGCCTTTCGGCCGGATTGGACCGACGCGATCGGCGCGCAGAGCATGCGGTGTGACGGATGCTCTCCCCCACTCAGCTCCAAGGTTTCGCTCTCCCTCCTTTTCCGAAGATCGGCCCCGAAGAAGGGGCCTGCGCTACGGTTGTCCTCCTGAGGGCCCCTCGTGTGGCCCCCCCACCCGTCTCCAGGAGGATCCCCCGCATGCGTACGTCCAGGCGCCTCTTCCCCGCTCTGGCTCTCCTCGCTTCCGCTCCCGCCCTGGCCCAGGAGGGCGCGGTTCCCTTTGACGCTCCGCTCGTCGTGAACGAGGACGTCGAGGGAGCCCCCTTTCAGCGGCTCTTCGACTTCAACGCCGACGGTTGGCTCGACGCCGTCGGGACGTCGATTCGCGACGACGGGAACTCGGTCAAGTTGATGGTCTGGGAGAACGACCAGAAGGGCCGGCTCGTGCCGGTGTTCGAGGTGACCACGATCCCGGGCTTCGGCCACTCGGGCGACGAGCCGCTGCACCTGGAGGTGGGCGACTTCGACGGCGACGGCGACGATGACTTCGCGGCCGGGGGCGAGGGGGGCTACCTGCGCTACATGAGCGACCCCGGCGACGTCTTCACGAAGACCGTCATCAGCGTCAACCCGGACGTCATGGATCTGGCCGTGGGCGACTTCGACGGCGATGGCGAGGACGACATCGCGCTGCTCAAGTTCCAGTGGCCCGCGACCCAGGAGATCCAGGTCGACTTCTCGAACGGGTCGACGTTCAGCGCGCCGATCGTGGGCTCGGGCGACAACGTGCTGCGCACGCTGGATACCGACGGCGACGGGTCCGACGACCTGCTGGTCGCCGAGGACGAGGTCGCGCGGCTCTTCACGGTCACCGTGGCCGGCGTGAGCCAGGTGGCGACGCTGACGGCGGGCGTCACGACCGACACGCTGTGGACGACCGGCGACGTCGACGGGGACGGCGACGACGACGTGGTGGCCTTTGGGATCCCGACCTCGTCGGCGATCGATCCCTTCTACGACCTGTTCGAGAACGTGGGAGGCTCGTGGCAGGCGCTGCCGAGCGAGGTCGGCGGGCCGGCGGAGTACCTGGCGGACATCGACGCCGACGGCGACCTCGACGGCGTCTGCTGCGGCGGCGGCGGCGGGAGCCCGGACTTCCCCACGCTGAACTTCGAGAGCACCTTCGAGGTGGCGATCAACGACGGCGGGCTCGCGTTCCAGCCCTCGTTCGACTTTCCCGGACTCGGCTCGCTGTCGCTGGCGGGTGCGGGCGACCTCGACAACGACGGCGACCAGGACCTGGTCGCGGGCCGCTGCGTGCTCTACGCGCGCGGGGCCCGGACGGCGACGCCGATGCCGGACATGCCGTTCAACCCGGCCACGTTCCGCGACTACACGATCGCCGACCTCGACCGCGACGGCGACCCCGAGTCGGCGCACATTCAGAGCTACTGGAACCTCGGCGACGGCACGTTCACCGGCGAGCTGAACCAGGCGGCGTGGCCCTCGGCGCCCCCCGGCGAGGTGGTGACCGGCCCGAACTGGTTCGGCGACTTCAACGGCGACGGTGCGCCGGACTGGATCTACACGCGCTACAACACCGAGAACCCGCCCTTCGACTTCATCCAGATGGAGCTGATGCGCAACACCGGCGGCGGCGGGTATGAGCTCGGCGGACCTGTCGCGGCTCCGGGGCACCAGTTCAACCCGTTCGAGAACAGCGTCGACAACGGTTTCTCGGCCGACATCGACGACGACGGCGACGTCGACCTGTGGGTGCTGGTGAACAACGGGCTGGGGGCGATCAGCAGCGTCTTCTACCGCAACGACGGCAACGCGATGCTCGACAACGTTGAGACGCTCGTGAACGCGCACGTCGTCGCGATGGCGGACTTCAACCAGGACGGCTACAACGACGCGCTGTCGGCGGCGTGGAACCACACGAACTCGCTGTTCCTCTACGAGGGCACCGGCAACCAGGCCTTCCCGCACTTCGCGGAGCGCTTCGAGATCGCCCCCGGCATCGACACCGAGCCCGAGCACCACGAGCACGTGGTCGCGGACTTCAACGACGACGGTTGGCCCGACGTTGGCTTCATCGACCAGGACGACCGGCCGCGCCTCCTGTTCAACACCACCGCCGTGCCCGGAGCGCAGACCACCTTCGCGCTCTCGGACATGCTCTTCTTCTACGAGACCGACGACGACGAGCGCGCGCGGGTCTTCGGCATGGACGCGAACGGCGACGGGCTCACCGACCTCGTGGTCGGCCCCTTCCGCGACCACCGGCGCTCGGCCTACGTGTTCCTGCGCAAGGCGGGCACGTCGGGTGTGCTGACCCTTGCGGACTACGAGGCGCCGATCCTGCAGGTCCTGCCGGGCCGCTGGGCGCGCGACGTCGACGGCGACGGCGACCAGGACCTGATGGGCGAGTACATCGCCAAGTCGGCCGCCTTCCACCCGGCGTACGGGAACGGCGCGCGCGTGCAGGTGCACGCGCCCACGTCGGGAGCCGGCAACATGGTGCCGATCCTGGGCGCGAGCGGGCCGTTCCGCGCGGGCGAGACGGTCGAGCTGCGCCTCAACGGCGCCGTCGGCGGCGCGCTGTCCGTGCTGGTGTTCTCGACCCACGAGACGAACCTGGCGGACTTCCCGGTGCCCGGCGTGAACCTGTACGTCGACCCGTTCCTGCCGGGGCTGGCGCAGATCCAGGTGCCGCTCGCCGGCACGCCTGGCGCTCCGGGTGAGGGCAGCTTCGGCCCGGCCGTCGGAGGTTTCGTCATCCCGCCTGAGATCGCCGGGCTGACCTTCTACCACCAGGTGTTCGTCATCGACTTCTCGGTGGCGGGTGCCGTCGTGAACTCAAACCTGCTCGCGCTGACCTACGGCCTGTAGTCGTCGGCGGCGAAAGGCGCGCCGGCCCCCTGGCTCCGAGCCGGAGGCCGGCGCCGTGCTGCTGGTCTTGGAGAGGGACGCAGCTGGCGAGCTCCGCCGGCGCGTTCGGTGGCCCCCCACTGTCTTCCGGAGAATCCTGCCATGCGCGCCTTCACGTCCCTTCTGCCCGTCCTGGTGCTCGCGGCGCCCGCGGCCGCGGCCCAGGAGCTCGACTTTTCCTTCGACGCGCCGCTCGTCGTGAACGAGGACGCGGAGAGCGCTCCGTTCCAGCGCCTCTTCGACTTCGACGCCGACGGCTGGATGGACGCCGTCGGCGCGGTCGTGCGCGAGGACGGCAACCTGGCGCGGGTGCGCGTCTGGCGCAACGACCAGAAGGGCCGGCTGGTGCCGGCGCTCGAGGAGGACACGGCGCCTCCCTTCGTTGTTTCCGGCACGGTCCTCTTGGACGTCGAGGTGGGCGATTTCGACGGCGACGGCGACGACGACTTCGTGCTCGGCGGGCAGCTCGCCTACCTGCTCTACACCAGCGAGCCCGACGGCTCGTTCAGCAAGACGCTCGTGCCAACGCCGTCGTTCGTCGTGGACCTGGCGACGGGCGATTACGACGGCGACGGCAAGGACGACATCGCGCTGCTGCGGTGGTCCACGCCGGCCACGGCGACGGGGGTCGACGTGTTCTTCGGCAGCGGAGCGTCGGCCGCGCTCCCCATCGCGATCGACGGACACACCGAGCTGCGGACCCTGGACGCGGACGGCGACGGGAGCGACGACCTGCTCGCCGTCCTGGACGAGACGGCGGAGTTGTACGCGGTCACGGCTACGGACGCGACGTTGCTGGCGACGCTGACCGCGGGGGCCGCCTACAAGACGCTCTGGACCGCCGGCGACGTCGACGCGGATGGGGACGACGACGTCGTCGCCTTCGGGATTCCCTCCTCGAGCGCCGCGGACCGCTTCTACGACCTGTTCGAGAACGTGGGCGGCGCGTGGCAGGCGCTGCCGACCGGCATCGGCGGGCCGGCGGAGTACCTGGCGGACCTCGATGGTGACGGCGACCTCGACGGCGTCTGCTGCGGCGGCGGCTTCGACCCGGACTTCCCGAAGCTCGACTTCGAGAGCACCTTCGAAGTGGCGCTGAACGACGGCGGGCTCGCGTTCGAGCCTTCGTTCGAGATCCCCGGCCTCGGGGCCTGGTCGTTGGGCGGCGCGGCGGACCTCGACCAGGACGGCGACGTCGACCTCGTCGCGGGGCGCTGCGTGCACTACGCGCGCGGCGCGCTGACCTCCGCTCCGATGCCGGAGATGCCGTTCAGCTACGCGACCTTCCGCGAGCACATGATCCACGACCTCGACCGCGACGGCGATCCCGAGCAGGCGCACGTCCAGGGGAAGTGGAACCTCGGCGACGGCAGCTTCTCGGACGAGCTCAACCAGCCCGCGTGGCCGGAGGATCCTCCCGGCACGGATATCACGGGACCGAACTGGTTCGGCGACTTCACCGGCGACGGCGCGCCGGACTGGATCTACACGCGCTACTCGTTGAACCCGCCCGGCTTCGTGCAGATGGAGCTGATCCGCAACACCGGCGGCGGCGGGTACGTGCTCGGCGGACCCGCGGCAGCGCCCGGGCACTCCTTCAACCCGTTCGAGAACAGCGCCGACAACGGGTTCTCGACCGACGTCGACGGCGATGGTGACGTCGACCTGTGGGTGCTGGTGAGCGACGGCTTCGGCGGCGTCAGCAGCGTCTTCTACCGCAACGACGGGAGCGGGTTCCTCGAGGACGCCGAGGCCCTGGCCGGCTCCCACGTGGTCGCGATGGCGGACTTCAACCAGGACGGCCACGCGGACGCGCTCTCGGTGGCGCTGGGCAACGACGAGTCGCTGTTCCTTCACGAGGGCACGGGGAGCGCCAGCTCGCCCTACTTCGGCGCGGCCCTCGCGCTGGCGCCCGGGATCGTCACCGTGCCCGAAGACCGCGAGCACGTCGTGTCCGACTTCAACGACGACGGCTGGCCCGACGTCGGCTTCGTCGACGCGGACGACCGGCCGCGCGTGCTCTTCAACACGACCGCCGCGCCCGGTGCGCAAGCGAGCTTCGTCCTGTCGGACCTGCTCTTCGACTACCAGACGCAGTGGGTCGTGCGCGCGCGCGTGATCGGAATCGACGCCGACCACGACGGATGGACCGACCTCGTCGTCGGCCCCTTCGCCGACCACCCGCGCTCGGCCTACATCTTCCTGCGCAAGCCGGGGACCGGCGGCGTGCTGACGTTGGCGGACTACGAGACGCCGGTCCTGCAGGTGCTGCCCGGCCTCTACGCGCGCGACGTCGACGGCGACGGCGACACCGACCTGATGGGCGAGTACATCGCCAAGTCGGCCGCCTTCCACCCCTCCTACGGCGACGGCGCGCGCGTGCAGGCCCACGCGCCGACGTCGGGCGCGGGCGGCATGGTGCCGATCCTCGGCGCGACCGGGCCGTTCCGCGCGGGCGAGTCGGTCCAGCTACGCCTCAGCGGTGCGGTCGGCGGGGCGCTGTCGGTGCTGGTCTTTTCCCCCCACCAGGCGAGCCTGCTCGACTTCCCCGTAGTCGGGGCGAATCTCTACGTCGACCCCTTCCAGCCGGGCTTCGCCCAGGTGCAGGTCCCGCTCGCCGGTGCCCCGGGCGCGCCGGGCGCGGGCACGTTCGGCGTCGGCGGCTTCGTCGTCCCGGCGGAGATCGCGGGGCTGACCTTCTATCACCAGGTCTTCGTGATCGACTTCTCGGCGCCGGGGGCGGTCGTCAGCTCGAACCTGCTCGCGCTGACCTACGGCCCCTAGCGCACCCGTCGGAGCGGCGCGCCGGTTCGAAGTCCCCGCGCCGCTACCGGCGCCGCCCCATCTCGCGGTCCATGTCGCGGCTCGCGTCCTTCTTCTTCTGCGCCTCGCGCTTGTCGTAGAGCTTCTTGCCGCGCACCAGCGCCATGCGCACCTTCACCAGGTGCCCTTGGAAGTAGAGCTCCAGCGGCACCAGCGTGATGCCCTTCTCGCGCACCGAGCGGTCCCAGCGGCTCAGCTGCTTCGCGTGCAGCAGCAGCTTGCGCTCGCGCGCCGGCGCGTGGTTGTTGATGTTGCCGTGGGCGTACTCGGGGATGTTGGCGCCCAGGAGGAACAGCTCGCCCTGGCGCACCAGCCCGTAGGCCTCGGCGATCGAGGCCCGGCCGGCGCGCAGGCTCTTGACCTCGGTGCCGGTCAGGACGATCCCGCACTCGATCTCCTCCAGCACGTGGTACTCGTGCCGCGCGCGGCGGTTCGAGGTGATCACGCGGGTCGTCTGGCTGTCGCGGGACATCGGGCAAACAGGGTAGCCGCTTGCCCGGCGTGCGCGAGGGGGGGAGACTTGCAAGCGATGGCAGGCGCTCCCCAGAAGGCACTGATCGCGCTCGGCTCGGCCGGGCTGGCGGCGCTCGTCGGGCTGCAGCTCCTGCCCGACGAGGCGCCCGAGGTGGACACCGTCGAGCTGGTGGACTCGGGGGCGGAGATCGAGGAGATCTTCGCCGAGCGCGACGCCGAGCTGGCGGCGGAGGCCGGGCGAATGTCGCTCTCCGACGGTGGGATCGGGGCGGGGCCGGGGCCCGGAGCGGACGGCGCGGTGGCCGAGCCCCCGGCCCTGCCGCGGGTTATGGTGCGCGAGAAGGCCGCCTCGAAGCTCTTCCCCTCGATCGGCTCGGGGCAGATCTACGACCCCCACCTGCTGTCGCGCCACAAGCCCAGCGTGATCTGGCGCCGGGTGCTCGAGGAGCACCCGAGCGGCGGCTGGCGCATGCGCACCAACACCCTGGGCCTGCGCGAGGACACCGAGGTCGCCACCGAGCAGCCCGACCTGCGCATCCTGGTGGTCGGCGACTCGCACGTCGATGGCGTGTGCGACAACGTCGACGCCTTCCCCAACGTGCTCGAGCGGCTCCTGGCCGAGCGCCACCCGGGCCTGGGCGTCGAGAGCCTGAACGGCGGCACCGGCGGGTGGAGCTTCTACAACTACCTCGGCGCTCTGGAGGGCTTCCGCCACCTGGCGCCCGACGTCTTCGTGGTGACGGTCTACGGCGGCAACGACTTCTACGGCGCCCTGGACCTGCACCACTACCACCGCGGCGAGAAGCGCCCGCGCCGGGAGCGGCGCACCGTCGGCACCCTGGTGCGCCTCTCGAAGGAGAACATGGGGATCCCGTCGCAGTACTACTCCCAGGTGGCGTACTTCCACGACCACCCCGACGAGGAGCCGGCCGCCCGCCAGATGGCGCGCGACGTGGTGCTGGAGATCGCCCGCCAATGCGAGGAGATGGGGACGGCGCTCCTCTGCGTCTACCTGCCTCCCATGGCCCACGGCCAGCCCGAGCGGTTCGAGGCCGCCCTGGAGCTCGCCCAGAGCTACCTCCCGGTCTCGGACGAAGAGCTGGAGGTCGACGAGCGCCTCGCCGACGCCTGGCTGGCGGACCTGGAGGAGGCCGGGATCCGCGCCGTGGACCTGCGCCCGGCCTTCCGCGCGGCCGCCGAGCCGCTCTACTGGGACACCGACCACCACATCAGCCTGGACGGCCAGCAGCGGGTGGCGGAGGAGATCCTCGCGGCGGTTGAGGAACTGGCCGGTCTTCGTCGTTGACCGGCCCGTGCGCGATCACTATTCTCCCGCCCCCACTGCCTGGGTGGCGGAATTGGTAGACGCGCATGGTTCAGGTCCATGTTCCCGATAAGGGAGTGGGGGTTCGACTCCCCCCTCAGGCACCATCTCCTCTCTTCTCCTTGCGAGAACCCCCCCCGCTAACGGCCCGCTTCCCCGGGTAGAGGACCATGACCGACTCGATGCTCCAGAAAGTTCAGTCCCAGGACGGCTTCATCGCCGCCCTTGACCAGAGCGGAGGCAGCACGCCCAAGGCTCTCCGGCTGTACGGAATCGAGGAGAGCGAGTACTCCGGCGACGACGAGATGTTCGCCAAGGTCCACGAGATGCGCACGCGCATCGTCACCAGCCCGAGCTTCGGCGGAAACCGCGTTCTCGGCGCGATCCTGTTCGAGAACACGATGGACCGCGAGATCGGCGGGAAGGGCTCGGCCCAGTTCCTGTGGGAGGACAAGCAGGTCGTCCCCTTCCTGAAGGTCGACAAGGGCCTGGCCGACGAGGCCGACGGCGCCCAGGTCATGAAGCCGATGCCCGAGCTCGACGCGCTGCTCTCGCGCGCCAAGTCGAACGGCGTCTTCGGCACGAAGATGCGCTCGGTGATCAAGACCGCCAACCCGGCGGGCGTGAAGGCCGTCGTGGACCAGCAGTTCGAGGTCGGCCGTCGCATCGTCGCCGCGGGTCTGGTGCCGATCATCGAGCCCGAGGTCGACATCCACAGCCCCCAGAAGGCCGAGGCCGAGGGGCTGCTGCGCAGCGCCATGCTAGAGCACCTGAACACCCTCGGCGCGGACGAGAAGGTCATGCTGAAGCTGACCCTCCCCGAGGAAGACGGCTTCTACCAGCCCTGCATCGACCACCCGAACGTGGTGCGTGTCGTCGCGCTCTCGGGCGGCTACTCGCGCGAGGAAGCCAACGCGCGCCTCACCCGCAACCGCGGCATGATCGCGAGCTTCTCGCGGGCGCTCTCCGAGGGCCTCAATGCGAAGCAGAACGACGACGAGTTCAACGGGATGCTCAACGACTCGATCGAGAGCATCTTCCAGGCCTCGAAGACCTAGCCCGCCGGCCGGGACGCTCCCGGCACGGCTGGATTCGCCCAACGCGGCGCGCTCGCTTGCGAGCGCGCCGCGTTCTCGGTTCTAGGCCCCAACGGGCCGGAAACGCCGCGGACGGGCCTTCCGGCGACCTTGGCGCCTTGCCCGCGAGGCCGACGTGCCACGCGACCTCTCGGCGCCTGGCGGCGCTCCCCGGGCCTCCTGGCGCACCGGGGGGGGCGGCGCTCCCCTACCCCCACCTGCCCGGCCCGGCCCGTCGGCGCGGCGCGACGACGGCGGCCTAGAAGGAGTTGTCCTGGGGGTAGAACCAGATCACCGCCACGACGACGCCGACGGCGACAACGCCCAGCCCGATCAGGATCCAGCCCCAGATCGGCACGGCGCCTCCCGCGGCGCTAGAGGCCCTGGCCGCCGGGGGCGGCGTAGACCAACACGGCGCGGCCGCCGAGGCCGTCGGGGAGCTCGTGCTCCCACACCGTGTCGAGGCGGAAGCCCAGGCGCTCGGCCTCGCGCTCGCCGGCGCGTACCTCGCGCGACCACGAGGGGCCCTTGAGCATGACCAGATCCTTGATCGAGTGGCGCACCTTGCGGAGCAGCCGCACGTTCTCGCGCACCGAGCTGATCGCCCGCATGACCGCCACGTCGTAGCGGTTGCGCGCCAGGTGCTCCTCGGCGCGGTCGTTGACGACCGTGGCGTTCTTGATGCCGAGCTCGTCGACGCAGGACTGGATGAAGTCGGCCTTCTTGTCCGCCGCCTCGATCAGGATGACGCGCGTGTGCGGCTCGGACAGCGCGATGGGGATGCCCGGGAAGCCGGCGCCGCTGCCCACGTCGACCAGCGTCTTGCCCATCAGCGGCAGTAGGCGCGTCGAGCGCCACGAGTCGAGGTAGTGCTTCGCGGCGACTTCCTTCGGCTCGATGATCTTCGTGAGGTTCATCGTCCGCGCGGCTTCCAGCACCAGCCGGGCGTGGCGCGCGAACTTGTCGAGCAGCTCGGGATCGGCGTCGCTCTCGCTCTCGAAGGCCCAGTCCAGGGCCTTGCGGAGCTCTTTTTCCGAGGCGATCTTCGCCGTGGCGAACTCGATGACCTCTTCCTCGTCGTCGCCCTTTTTGGACGACTTCTTCTGGGCCTTGGCTTCGTCTCCGTCGCCGCCCTCGTCCGCGTCCTCTCCGTCGTCGTCTTCGTCCTCCTCTCCGACCAGGTCGGCGAGGTCTTCATCGTCGGCGACCAGCTCGGGATCGAGGTCCTCGGGGACGACGTCTTCGGCCGGCTCTTCGTCCGGATCCCTGGGGCTCGGAGGCATCAGCGAAGGAGAGGTCTGGGGGGATGGCAGGGCACCACGGATTCGAACCGCGATCCTACTGATTTGGAATCAGTCGCTCTAACCAATTGGAGCTAGTGCCCTATGGAGGCCGATGAGACTACAGGTCGGTCCGGGCCCGGGCAAGCGCCCCGCTCCGAGCAGGGGCTCAAACTCGGCCGCCCCTGGCGGTAGACTGGGCCGGTCGCCGTCCATTCCAGTCCCCCCATGGAGTCCCCCTTGGAAGCCCGTCCCGGCGATGATGGCGACGGGCCGCGAATTCTGCCCTGTAAGGAGATCCTGCCGCTGGTCGACCAGGATGCTCTGCGGGTCATTTCGCGTCTGAACCGGAAGGGCTACGAGGCCTACCTGGTCGGGGGCTGCGTGCGCGATCTGCTCCTGGGGCGGGTGCCCAAGGATTTCGACGTGGCCACCGCGGCCCACCCGCGGCAGGTGAAGAACCTCTTCCGGAACGGCCGCATCATCGGCCGGCGCTTCCGGCTGGTGCACGTGGTCTACGGCGACCACATCATCGAGACCGCGACCTTCCGGCGGGAGCCGCGCTCCAACGGCTCCGAGGACCTGCTGATCACCGAGGACAACGAGTACGGGACGGCGGCCGAGGACGCCCGGCGGCGGGACTTCACGATCAACGCGCTGTTCCTGGACCCGATGCGGCGCGAGGTGCTGGACTACGTCGACGGGCTCGCGGACCTCGACGAGAAGCTGCTGCGGACCATCGGCGACCCCTACGTGCGCCTGGGCGAGGACCCGGTGCGGATCATCCGCGCGAGCAAGTTCGCCACCCGGCTGGGCTTCCGGATCGAGGAGCGCACCTGGCGCGCGATGTGCCGGCGGGCGCCCGAGCTGGAGCGCTCGGCGGCGCCGCGGGTGATGGAGGAGCTGATCAAGCTGATGCGCTCGGGCACCGCCCTGGGCGCCTTCCGCAGCCTGCGGGCCTGCGGCGCCCTCGCCGTGCTCCTGCCCGAGGTCGACCGCTTCCTCGGCCCGCGCAAGGACCCCGACAACGCCGCCCACGAGCGCGCCGACCTCTTCTGGCGGCTCCTGGAGGCCCTCGACGCCGACGTCCAGGCCGGCGAGGTGCCGACCCGCGCGGTGTGCCTGGCGGTGCTCTTCCTGCGCGTGATCGAGCACCGCGCCAAGGAGTTCACGCCGGACGCCCTCGCGCGGGCGGCGAGCGAGATCATCGAGCCGATCGGCACCCGCGCCCGGGTGGCGCGGCGCATCCTGGGTCGGGCCCGGGCGATCATCGCCAACCAGCCGCGCTTCGAGGGCACGGCCTCGCGCAACTTCAAGCCGCTGCTCTTCATGCGCTCCGACGGCTTCCAGGAGTACCTGGACCTGTTCCGCCTCCGCTCCCGCGCCTGGGGCCAGGGCTGGGACGTGTACGAGGGCTGGGCCGCGCGCTACCGGCGGGCCCTCGACGTGCCGGACGAGGAGCTGGAGCAGCTGCGCAGCAAGCGCCGCCGCCGCCGGCGCCGCAGACGCCGCCGGCGCGGCGGCGACGGGGACGAGCCCAGCGGCTAAGCTCGGGGGCTATGGCTCCCGCGCGGCTCTCCCACCTCGGCGCCCTCCTGCTCGCTTCGACCGCGCCCCTCGCGGGCTCCGCCCAGGAGGCCGCGGAGCCGCCCGACGACGACCGCGTGCGCCGCGCCTGGTCCTACCTGCTGCCGGACGAGCAGCGCGAGGCGATCGAGTGGCTGCGACTCGAGGTCTCGGTGATGGAGACCTTCCAGCTGCAGTGCCTGCGCTACGTGGTGGAGAACGCCGACCGCGACGCCGGCTTCTGGCCCGACCAGCCCCCGATGCCGTTCTTCGACCCCGACGAGCACGCCCCGGCCCAGCCGATCGCCCGGCGTCGGCTGGACCCGGACGGCTCCACCGCCCGCCGCTTCGTGGGCGAGGTCGAGAAGACGCGCCCCCCGCGGCGGCTCCGCAGCGCCTGGAGCTACGACTGGGCCACCGGCATGCTGAGCCGCGGCGCCGACGTCGAGGATCCCGAGCGCATCTTCGAGAACGCGCTGGCGGGCTTCCCCCCCGAGGCCGACCTGGCCGAGGCGCTCGTG
>JBCCGI010000112.1:0-21891 GCA_039029355.1 Planctomycetota bacterium | reverse complement strand
CTCGGCTCCCCTGGATCCGGTCGTCTCCAGCCCGGCCCAGAACGACCTCTTCTTCCAGGCGCGCCCCTTCGACCTGCGCTCGGGCTACGCCCTGCTCGGCACGCGCCTCCTGGACGTCGAGGCCTCACGCTTCGTCGCACGCGATCCCCAGGAGGTGATGGATGCCTTCGAGCAGGAGCACTCCTACGGCGAGCACGAGTCGATCGACCAGACCCTCGACTGGATCAACGATGGGCAGCAGGCGTTTGAGTCGATGCGAATGCTCGATGCGGCCTTTGCGGTGCTGGATCCGATCGGCACGGCAGTCGAATCGGGGTTGACGGCGATCGGTGTGGACGAGGGCATCGCGGCGGGGGCGGGGATTGGCGTCGGTGTTCTCGCAACTGTCGGAACCAAGCTCATCACGGAGGGCATCCAGCGGGGAACCAAACGGCTCGCTGGCCGTGCTGGGCTAATCCACGGAACTCTCGATGCTAGGGCGCAGTCTCACAGAACGACGGCCGTTCTCCGAACGGACGCGGGCGATGTCGTCGCTAGCGGCGGTAGGGATCTATCTCCTGCTCAACGCGCCGCACTAGAACCGGGGGAGAGCGCGGCCAGCCTGCCGGGCGCGCATGCTGAGGTAACGGCCCTGAACCATGCGCAACAGGCGGGCCTCTCGCCAGAGGCTCTTGTCGCGACGCGTCCGTTTTGCCCGGACTGCTCCTCTGCGATTCAAGAAGCTGGAGGCACCGATCATTGATGCAACCACGGTAGTGTGGCCCTAGGACGGCCAGCTCGTGCCTAGCCTGACGTACAATGAAGAGGATCTTGTTGCTGCGCTCAACGGCTTGTCAAGGCCGGCACGCGTGGCGTTCGCCGCCGCCTGCGCCGAGCGGCTTTTTCCATGCTACATCTCCTTCAACGCGCAGACCGGAAATGGCGACCCGGAGGCCCTTCGGGGCAACACTCGACCGCCTTTGGGAGTGTGCAGTTGCCCAAGCGTTCGATGCCGAGGAGGTCGCGGCCGAGATTGAGCGCTGCGAGGCTCTTGTTCCCGGCGAAGATCACAGAAGCTCGCATCAGCCGTACGCCGAGGATGCCTCCACTGCGGTCATCTACTCGTGGGAGGCAGCGCTAAGTACGACCTGCCAGGAAGCCGCATGGTCGGCGAGACGTGCTTGCGACGCGTTGGACCACTACGTTCAGGAACAAGAGCGCATGGGCACCCTGACCCCGGAGCGAGAACGAGAGATCGTGGCTCATCCTCTAGTGCAGCAGGAACTCCGGCGACAGAAGCGCGACCTCCTGAACCTGCAGCGACCTCGCGGAAGCGGTCAAAAGGCGCTGGCGACCTCGAGAGCGACAGCTTCGGGTGAAGCGGTCTTTGACCTCGGGCGGTAGTAGGCCGCGCGGTCGGGAGTGTCAGGTTCGCTGTGTAAGTCGCATCTGACGCGGCACTTCAGTTGAGAGGGATGCGCCCCTCGAAGTGGATGGAAGAGTGCTGGAGCGCGAGGCTCCACGACTGCATCGGCCGGGTCCAGCGCCGCTGGCGGTTCTGGATCGCCAGGTACATCACCTTCAGAGCGGCCTCGTCCGACGGGAAGTGCCGCCGCGGCGTGAGCACCTTGCGCAGGCTGGCGTTCAGCGACTCGATCGCGTTGGTGGTGTAGATGACCCTGCGGATCGGAGCCGGGAAGTCGAGGAAGGGCACGACCCGTTCCCAGTGCCGCTGCGCGCCAGGGCACCTCGGTAGCGGCCTGGCTAGGGGCGCTCGACCCTAAGGGCAGTCGACCTGCCCGTCGTCGCCGTCGGGGTGCGAGCCGGTGCCCGCGCCCCCCGCTCCGGGGCTGCCGGGGCTCGTTCCGCAGCCGGCGTCGCCGCCGTCACCGCCCGCGGCCCCCTGGGTGCCGCCGGCACCGCCCGCTCCGCCGTTGCCGCCGGGGCCGGCGACCGAGCTGCCGCCGGGGCCGCCCTTCCCGCCGGGCTTGGACTTGGGCCCGTGGACCTCACCGATCCAGGTGATGTAGGTCCCGGACGTTCCGCCGTCGCCGCCGTTGCCCCCGGTGCCACCGATGCCCGAGGCCGAGTCGCCCCCGGCGCCGCCGTTGCCGCCCGCGGCGGAGGAGGTGTCGCTGCCCCCGCCGGCGCCGCCGTTGCCGCCGCGTCCACCCGGGGAGCCGGGCCCGAAGCCGAGGCCGCCGCCACCGCCGTCGCCGGACGACTCGCTGCCGCTGCCTCCATCGCCGCCGCGACCGCCGCGGGCAAAGCCATGCCCGCCGTCGCCCCCGAGGCCTCCGCTGACGAAGTCGCTCGCTCCGTTGCCGCCGCGCCCACCGACGCCGCCGGAGGAACCGCTGTCGCCGCCGCGGCCGCCGTCGCCCCCGACCAGGTTGTTGGCGTGGCCGCCGTCGCCGCCGCGACCGCCGTTGCCGTTGCCGAAGCCCTGGCCGCCGGGGCCGCCGTGGGGTTGGCCGGTGTAGTCGGGTTGCCCGTCGCCGTCGACGTCGAGGTCCGCCGGCGTGTCGCCGGGGTAGCCGTCGTAGCCGTGGGGGTGGCTGGCGGTGCCGTCCTGTCCGAAGGGGTAGCCGGGCGGGTAGTCGTAGAAGCTCCCGCCGCCCGAGGAGGGCTGCGGAGCCGAGTGGGCGACGAGTGCGAGAGTCGTGAACGCGCCGAGGGAGAGGGCGCCGAGGATCCGAGTGGGCTTCATGCCACGTGTCCTTGGAGAAGGGGTTCGAGAGGAACGCGCTCCCGGAGCGGGAGCAACCTCCGCCTTGGTGTCGCCGCCTCCGCCCGCGGCCGATCGAACTCGGCTTATTCTCCGCTCAGGAGCCTGCGACATCGATTCTGGGAGTCGCAGCGCCGAGGCCGTTTGGATATGGACTTGGTCGCGAGAGCCGGCGGGTGCGCGAACAGAGGCAAGGGCTGCGGACGGCTGGGAAGCCAGCAGCTCCATCCACTTCGGAGTGATGAGAACCTCACTCCCGCTCCGCCGTTCTGCGGCCGCGTATCGAAGGCCGAAGGATCGGACGGCCGCCCAACCGTCGCCTAGCTCCGGACCCCGGCGCCTCCAGGGGCAGGGCGCCGGGGTGGTCTTCGGCTCAGAAGGTCCCGAGGACCAGGTCGATCGCGTTCTGTGCGACGATCTCGGTCGCCGTGATGCGGAAGGCCTGCGTACACATGCCGGAGCCGATCAACGCAGCGAGCTCGGGGATGGGCACCGCGAAGCCGCCTTGGTCGTCGGCGAGGATCGGGGTGAGGTTGGAGGGCTCGCAGAGGAGCGCGCCGGTGATGCCCGCCACCGTGAGGTCGGTCGCGGCGAAGCCGAGGAGCATCACGCCGGCCAGGTCATCGAGAGCGAGGTCGACGGCCGGGTCCCAGGTCTTGGCGAGCACCGGGCCGGTGGTCTGCCCCGGCGAGAAGCCCTCGGGGTTCGAGCCGGCGCGGACCGTCTCGGTCGCTTCCAGCTCGGTCGGGTAGGCGGTCCAGAACTGCCCGAACACGTTCGACTTCACGTCCGCACCGGTCTGTTCGGCGTTCCAGACGGCGAGGAAGTCGACGGTCTCGTGATCGAAGGTCAAGGCGATCTCCTTCGCGCCGGGAACCGAAGGGTCCGCGCCTTCGGCTTCGCTGATCTGCTCGCCGAGGCCGAGGAAGCCGTCCTCGGAGTCGCCCGCGCGGGCGACGTAGACCTCGCGGACGTCCTGGGCGTTCGCGCCGGTCCACCCCACGAGGAAGCCGCCGTGGCGCGTGTCGGCGACTACGGCCACCGACGACGCCACCTCGTTCAGCGAGTCCTGGGTCGTCACGTACCCGAGGTCGTTCCCTTCGAGCCACGTGCCGAAGACGTGGGAGAGGCTGACGATGTAGGTGACGAGGTACTCGTCGTTCGCGGGGTTGTAGGCGATGCGCGGCTTGCGCATGCTCGATTCGCCCGAGACGAGGTCCTTCAGGAGGTAAATGTCGTCTCCGATCAACTCGCCGGTCGCCGCGTCGACGCGCCGCCCCCAGATCTTCCAGGCGCCCTGCGCGGACCCGCCCTGGATGCGATTCGTCTGCCAGACGATCACGAACAGCTCCTCGGTGGAGTTGTAGGCGATATCAGCCCGGATCGACCGGGAGTCGACGTCGAGCTCCTCGTCCGAGCTGAAGGTCTGGATCGCACCGTGGACACTGGTGGCGCCGTCGATCAGGCCCCCGTGGATCTCGTCGCCGTTGGCGAGCGGCAGCGCCAGCGGCTGGTGCCAAGCGAGCAGGAACTTGTCCTGGCCCTCGGCGTAGGCGATCGACAGCTCCTCGGGATCGCCGGCGAAGCTCGGCACGTGGAGGATCGAGCTGAAGCGGAGGTCGCCGATGCTCGCGCCGATGCGCTCGCTGTGGATCTTCGAGCCCTGTGTCCACACGACCATGTACTCCTGCTGGGCCGAGGAGTAAGCCACGTCGTGCGACTCATGCTCGGTAAGGGTCGCGACCGTGAACTCGGCGGTGATCGGACTTCGGGTCTCGGCGTCGTAGAGGCGCGCCTTCAGGGCCTGGGTGGCACCGCCGAAGCCCGTGGTGCTCGCGTGCCACACCACCAGGTACGTCCCGATCTCGGGGGCGCTGGCGACCTCCGCCAAGGTGTGGTCGGTCAGACCGGCGGAGGCGCTGATCACGAAGTCGTCCTCGCCCTGCTCGTCGAGGGCCGAGGCCAACGGGGCGACCGTCAGGAGGATGGCGATGGGAAGGGAGCGGTCCAGGAGCTTCATGTCTGAGTCTCGATGACTGGGGTTCCTGCGGAGATCGTCGGGAGTCGACTGTCGTCGCCTGGAGAACGGGAACGGCTCCCAAGGGCGGCATCGGAAAAAGCGGGAAGAGCCCGCCCCTCCTGGGAGGGGCGGGCTCTTCAGGCCGGCGACGACATTCCCGCTCGGGAACGTCTCACTCGGGATCGAAGGGAGGTGGCTCGTGGGAGCAGGGATCGATGTTCAACGCCAGCCGAAGCGCGTCGGTGGCGGAGACCCCCTCGGGCCCGGCGGGGTCGAGGATCCAGACCTGGGTGACGAAGGAGAGGCATTGGGGGGTGGGCTTCGGCCAGGTCAGCGGCACCACGAGCTCCCCGTTCTCATCGGTTGCCCCGCCGACGATGATGTCGAGGCTGGGCACAAGCGTTCCGCCGAAGAGCGGGGTGTTGGCTTCCTGCATGCCGATGATGGCCACCGCGGGGGCGAGCGGCGCCGCTTGCGAAACCTCGAGGGCGCCGGGGACCACCGCGGCCGCTTCGCCCCACTCCCCGCTGCAGCCGGCGTAGGCCTCGAGCTTGGGGATGACGCCGCCGGCCGCCAGGCCGTTGCCGAGCTGCAGCCACGTCGCGCTCTTCAGCGGCACGCGGTGCTTGAGGACGAACTGCACCTCCTCGGACTTGGTCGACGAGACTCGAATCACGTGCTCCTCGCCGGTCGGAATGACCCACGAGACCAGGTTGGAGCTCGAGGCGGGCGAGCAGGCGATGAGCTCACCGTTGCAGGCGTCGAAGACCTCGACGGAGAGGACGTCCTCGGCCAGCGCCGCGACCGCGGTCGTGTTGACGCACTGGTCGGTCTCCCAGGACTCGCACTTGAACCAGGTCTCGGAGCCGACGGTCTCGCCGCAGGCCGTGTTCAAGCCCGTGCCACCGAGCACGGTGTAGGACGGGTAGTTGTTGTCGTTCCCGGCGTCACTCTCGACGAACGGGGCCTGGCCGCAGGTCGGGGCCGGCGGATCGGAGCCTCCGCCGCCGCTGCCGGGATCGTCGAGGTCCGAGCTGACCTCGAGCACGAGGCCAATCGCGGCGAGGGTCGTGACGCGGATGCGGTGCTTGTCACCGGGCGGAATCGTCCACGTCACCTCGGGCGTCGACGTGACCTCCGAACAGGCGAACGGAGCGCTTGCGCTGCAGGAGTCGAAGACGGACAGCTGCGCGGCGATGTTGTCGGTGCGAACCGTGACCTCCTTTGCGAACGGCGTCGTGTTCTTGTACGCGAACCAGGCGGGCCTGACGGGCATCGGGTTGCCTAGGCAGTCCGGCTCGAGGGAGACCGCGTTCGACATCGTGATCTCGTAGTCGTCGTCGTCGATGACGGCTGCGTCCGCGCACTCCGCGGCCCCGAGGGAGGGGTAGCATCGATAGTTGGCCTTGCCGTTGCCCTTCTTGCCGGCCTTCTCGATGAGGTGCGTGACCGCGCGGTTCTCGTCGACCCAGCTGCCGCCACCACCGCCTTCGCGGTTGGAGGCTCCGCCGCCGCCGCCGGTATAGCCGCCGCCGCCACCGCCGCCGGTCGTCCCAGAGCCGCCGCCGCCGTAGCCAAAGCCGCCGTCCGCGAATGACCCGCCGCCGCTGCCCCCGTCGGGGTAGCCCGGTCCGCCGCATCCCGAGTAGTCCCCGGAGAGCTCACCGTGGCCGCCTCCGCCTCCGGAGAGGTAGCTCGAGCCGGAGGTGGTGGGAAGCGCGCCGTAGCCGATCGGCGCGGTGTAGCTCACTCCGCCGCCCGGGTCACCCTCGGCGGTGACGTTGGCGTTCTTGCCGTCCTCGCTGTTGAGGCAGATGAAGAAGTAGGTCTCGTCCTGGTGAGCGCCACCGCCGCCGCCGGCGACCATGAGGAGCTCCCACGAGCTCGACGTGGACGAGCGATAGAGGACCGCGCTCCCGCCTCCGCCACCCGCGGCGCCGACGTACTTGTCTTCCCCGGCTTCGCCGACCACGAACCTCAGCTGGCCGCCGGGTTTCAGCTTGCTGCTCCCGTTGCCGACCTCGAAGGTGGCCCAGATCTCGGCCCCCTTGCCACCGTCGGACGAGCAGGAGAGCGACGTCGCGTCGCCTCCCTGGCCGCCGCGGACGTAGAGGTCGATCGCCCCCGGCGGGAACTCGTCCGGGATCCAGTAGACCTCGTCGGTTCCCGAGAAGTCGATGACGTAGGTCTTCCCGTCGTTCACCAGGTCCGAGACCTGGGCGGACGCGGCGGTCGGAAGGGCGGCGAGGAGCAGTCCCGCCGCGAGGAAGGAGCGGTGCGAGCCCATGGAGTGGGCGGGGGAAGGGGGCGATGCGGTGCGCATGGAACGGTTGGGTCGTTTGGTTGTTGGGAGTCGGTGGTCGCCCGCTCGGGCGACGCCGCACAAGGGGGAAGTCGCAGGACCAAGGGCACCGAGGGCGTCCTCGTCCGCGTCGCCCTCACAACGGGAACCCGCCCGAAAGGCGGCAGCGGAATCCGCACCGAAATCGCGCCGCAGCTCGAGATCGGGCCGGCAAGTCCCCACGGGGGCCGTCGAGAGGGGGCCGCGCCGCGGCGGGTCCGGGAGAACCCGGGCCCGTGAGTGCGCTCGATCCGCGGAAGGCCTCTCCGTGCGCGCGCGCGACGAGGGGCTGCTAGGATGCAGGCACGTCCGACCCGTCCTCTTCCCAGGTTCCACCCGATGCGCCGACGGACTTCCCTCGCCCTTTGGTTCTCGCTGCTCTCCTCGGTCTCCCTCAGCGCGCAGTTCGCCGGAGGTGAGCTCTTCACGATCGACCAGAGCAAGCCCTACGGAGTCGAGCTCGCCGACCTCGACGGCGACGGCGACCTCGATCTTCTGGCGGCCTCAGCCAGCATGCTCGCGTGGTACACGAACCTGGACGGCCTCGCGACCTGGAGTCTGCCGCGTCTCATCGCGCCCCTGCCCGACGTGCGCCGGGTGCGCGCCGGCGACTTCGACGGCGATGGCGACATCGACATCCTCTACCAAGGCCTCCGAGGCAACCTGGGCTGGGTGGCCAACCTGGATGGCGCCGCGACCTTCGGCGCCCCGCAGGCGCTGTCCACTGAACTTCTCGCGGACGACAACGCGCTGGCGCTGGGCGACCTCGACGGGGACGGCGACATCGACGTGCTGTATTCGCTGACCCCGGAGGGGCTCGTGGGCTGGCTGCGCAACCTCGGCGGCGGGAACTTCAGCGCGCCGCTCTTGATCGCCGACACGCCCTCGGTGATCTCGGTCTGCGCCGCCGACCTCGACGCCGACGGCGACCTCGACGTGGTCGCGACGTCGATCCCGGCGGACGCGGTGGTCTGGTACGAGAACACCGACGGCCTGGGTTCCTTCGCGCCGCCGGAGGTGCTCGCGTCGCTGAACGAGCCGAGCTTCGTGACGGCCGAGGACCTGGACGGCGACGGGGACCGCGACGTGGTCGTCGTGGCGTACGATCAGCTCACCTGGTTCGAGAACACGGGCGCGGGCGGGCTGGGCGCGGAGCACGTGCTGGCGGTGGACACCCCGAGCTCGACCAAGAACGTCCAGGTGCTCGGCGAGGATCTGGACCTGGACGGCGACCGCGACCTGCTCTGGGTCCACATGCAGGATGACTTCGTCGAGTGGTTCGAGAACACCGACGGGCTCGGAACCCTCGCGGACCCGGCCCAGGTGGGCTACGGGGGAGAGGGCGAGAGCGTCGTCACCGGCGACGTCGACGGGGACGGCGACGTGGACGTCGCGACCGCCGCGCCCTTCAGCGACCACCTGACCTGGATCGAGCACCTCGACGGAGCGGGCGACGCGTTCGCGCCCTTCGAGAAGCTGCCCGAGGGCGGCGGGGATGCGCGGTCGATCCGGACGGCCGACCTGGACAGCGACGGCGATCAGGACGCGCTCCTCCTCTTCCGCGCCGCGGAGCGCTTGTCGTGGTTCCCGAACGACGGGCAGGGGGCGTTCGGCTACGAGCGCATCGTCGGCCTCGGGTTAGAGGGCGTGTCGTCGATGTACCCCGCGGACCTCGACATGGACGGAGACGTGGACGTCCTCGCCTCCTACGACGGCAGCTGGGACGACCAAGGCACCGTTGTGTGGTTCCGCAACCTGGACGGGCTCGGCAACTTCGGGCCCCAGGAGACGATCGCATCGCTCACCGGAACGGCAACGCTCATCGTGCACGTCGCCGACCTGAACGGCGACGGCAAGCCGGACGCCGTGCGCGGCTCGAACGCGGTCAAGTGGCATCCGGGCGCGTTCGGCTCCTTCGGCGGCGCCGTCGACGTGCTCGATGACTTCGGGACGGTCGAGGACTTCGAGCCCGCGGATGTCGACGGCGACGGCGACTTGGACGTGCTTTGGGTCGCCACCTTCGACGCGCTCCAATGGGCCGAGAACACCGACGGCCTGGGCGGATACGCGCCCTTCAGCTCGATGATCTGGAACCAGATCGACGGCATGCGGGCGATCGAGGCGCTCGACGCCGACCTGGACGGCGACGTGGACGTGGCCCTCGCAGCCAGCATCGATGGTCCGCTGACGTGGTTCCGGAACACCGACTCGCTCGGCACCTTCAGCTCCCCCAAGCCCATCGCCGTGACGTTCCCGGCGGCCTACGAGCTCGAGGCCGAGGACCTCGACGGCGACGGCGATCCCGACCTTTTGTGCGGGGCGAACTCCGGGAGGTTCGCTTGGATCGAGCACACGGGCAATCCGACCGGGACCTGGTTCGAGCACACCCTGAGCACCGAGTTCGACGACGTCTTCTCGGTCTGCGCCGCCGACCTCGACGCCGACGGCAAGCCCGACCTGCTCCAGACCGCGGAGCTCGGGCGCGCCCAGACGTTCCGACAGGTCGACGCGCTGGCGATCGCCGCCCTGGAGCCGAGCTCGACGCCCGCACTGGAGCCCTTCAAGGTCGAGAACCTCACCCTCATCGGCGAGGGGTTCGACCGGGTGGAGGAGCTGCTGGTCAACGGTGTCGCGCTCGACCCGGCGAACGACTCCTGGACGCTGGTCGACGCAGGGGAGATCACGTTCGAGCTGCCGCTCTTGGACGCCCTTGGCGCGACGACGATCACCCTCGCCGAGGAGGGCTGCGGCGGCTGCGGCGTGTCCGTGGCGCTCGAGGTGGTCGCCCCCGACCCGCCGGCGCTGCAGATCGAGCAGGGCATCAAGGGCGTAACGCTCCCCGCCGGGGCGACGATCGCGGCGCGCGTCGGCGGAGAGCCCCAGCACCTCGCGGTCCTGTGCGCCGCGCCGGACTTCACGCCGTCGATCCTCCCGGGAGTGGTGGAGCTCGAGATTGGCTCGGCCTTCACGGCGCTGGTCCTGGTGGGGACGCAACCGATCGAAGCCAAGGGCTGGACGCAGTTCGACGTGCCCCTGCCGACCAACCTGCCGCCGTTCTCGCTGGTCTGCTTCGAGGCGGTGCTCCTCAACCTCGCCGGCACCCTGCCGCTGGAGACGACCAACCGATTCTCGGTCTTCGTGCAGTGACGCCGGGCCTGCGGGGCCCATCGCCCGTGGCCGGTCGGTGGGCGTGCCCGCACGGCGATCTGCGCCACATCAGCGACGTCATCACCGCGGTCGCCGAGGCCCCGGCCCCGTACGCGCGCCTGCCGACGCTCACTCGGCGTGCGTACCGATCACGATCTCCAGTCCGTTCGCCAGCGCGATCGAGCCGTCCGCGCCGAGGCTCCCGCCCTGCGTGACGAGCCTAGCGCCGGCGTAGGCCGACTCGAGCGGAATGGGAATGTGGAACGGAGTCCCCGGGCCCGGGCTGAGCACGACCAGCAGCGGGTCGAGCCCGCAGAGGACCGTGCCGAAGGGCGTGGGGATGTTCGTCAGCACGAGCGACACCGCGACGAAGTCGGCCACCGCGTCGGTCGCGAAGGTCGTGTGGTCGATCCACGGGTCCCACACCTTGTCGAGGACCGGCGCGCTGGTCACCCCGACGCCGAAGGTCTCCGGGTTGGCCGGCAGGCCCACCTGGACGAGCTCCAAGGGCGGCGTGATCGCGTTGACGGCGTTCCAGGCGCTCACCGTCAGGGGAGGCGGACCGGCGCCGCAGGGGTCGTCGGCCGGATCGGCTCCTCCCGAGAGGAGCGCGACCACGACGTCCGGAGTCAGGCTCGCGCTCACCTCGTTCATCAGCGCGGCCACGCCGGCGACGTGGGGCGCCGCCATCGAGGTCCCGCTGAAGGCGACGACGCCGCCGCCGACCGCCGCGGACTCGATCAGGTAGCCCGGCGCGGCGAGCTGGTTGCAGGCGCTGCGGTTGGAGAAGCAGACCACCTGGTTCGCCGCGGTCGGATCGTCGACGCAGACCCCGTGATCCACCAGGCCCTCCGGCGCGTCGTACACCGCCGCGACCGCGACCGCCGCCGAGGTGCAGGCGGGGCTGGACATCGAGCCGCAGGAGCCGAAGTTGCCGCTCGCGGCGAAGCTCGTGATGCCGGCGTCCTTGGCGGCCTGGATCGAGGCCGCCAGGAGCATCGTGGCGGAGTCCTCGTCGTCGCACGGGCAGGCGCCGTAGAGCACGAAGGTCCCCAGGCTCAGGTTGATCGCGCAGAGGTTCGCGTAGTCGGGGGCGACGCTCACCACGTGGTCGACGCCGGCGGCCCAGTCGGTGATCCAGCCGGTCCCGTCGTCGGCCAGGACCTGGATCGCGAGCACGTCGGCGTCGGGCGCGACGCCGACCGCGGACTCCACGCCCTTCGAGGTCACGATGCCGGCGACGTGGGTGCCGTGGCCGTGGACGTCCTCGGCCCCGGCGCCGACGGTCCAGCCGTCGTCGAGGAAGTGCATGGCGCCGGGCGCGATGTTGTCCGCCAGGTCGGGGTGGTCGGTGTCGATGCCGGTGTCGAGCACCGCGACGGTCACCCCGGCGCCGCTCACGCCGGTCCCGTGGACCAGGTCGGCGCCGATAAAGGGCACGCTCTCGGCGAGCTGGATCCCGCCCCGGCCGTTGACCCCGACCGCGAGGACGTCGGGGTGGGCGGCCAGGACGGCGACGCCGCCGGCCGTCACCCGCCCGCTCAGGGCGGCGACGTTGGCGTAGCGGTAGCCGAGGTCCAGGTCGGCCGGAGCAAGGGCCGCGAGGACCAGCTCCTGGCGCTCGGCGACGGCCTCCTGATGGGCGGCGAGGTCGGCGGCCGTGGTCTCGACGCCGCGCAGCATCACGACCACGGCGGCGGTGCCGTCCGGGCTCTGGGCGAGCTCCTCGTAGACCGCCGGTTCGACCGGGTCTTCCGAGACGCTGGTGGGGAGGGCAAGGGCGAGGAGCAGGGCGAGGTGGCTCATGTGCATCCCTACGGACGGCGTCGCCCGGCGGATGGGAGGTACGAGCGCTCGATTGTGAGGGCGGAGCTAGGATGGGACGAGGTTCTCCCGACCGACCGTTCCCTCCAGCACCCAAGCTCCCGATCCGGCTGATCCCATGGCTCGCCTCCTAGCGCCGATCCTGCTCCTGGCCTGCTCGCTCACCCTCGCGTCGCCGTCCGCCGCCGTGCCGCGCGATCCTCACCTCGATCCGGCAGGCGACGAGCACACCGTCACCGGCGGAGCCGAGCTGCTGTGGCTCACGCGCCGCGCGACGGAGGTCCCGCTGCTCGAGCTCCCCGGCGTCGTCGCCGCCGGCGCGGGCCGCGTGTTCCTGTCGGCGACCGCCCGCGACCTGGACACCGCCTGGCTGGAGGTGGCCGCCTACGACGAGCTCACCGGCGCCGCCCTCTGGGAGGTGCGGCGCGAGCTGCCGGTCTGCTGCGACCCGCCGTACTACCCCTCGTCGTTTGCGTCTCCGATCCTGGATGCGGTCCTGTCGCCCGACGGCACGCGCCTCTACGTGGCGGCCCGCAGGCTGGTCGACCACCCGGTGCACCACAACCAGGAGCTGACGGTGCTCTGGATCCTCGACGCGGCGACCGGCGCCGAGGTCGCGGCGACGGACTACCTGTTCGCCGACGGGGTCCGCGGCACGCTCGATCACCTGGCGTTGAGCGCCGACGGCGCGACGCTGTTCGGCTGCGGGGAGTACGAGGACGAGCTGCTCTGGAGGTCGGACATCGTCACCGCTGCCTTCGACGCGGCCACGGGCGCGCTGCTGTGGGACGTGGTGTATGACGCCGACGTCGACGCGGACGACCTTCCGGTCGACCTCGCCGTCGACCCCGGCGGGGCGGCGGTCTACGTCACGGGCGCGACCGACTGGGTCTCGGATCCGGACGAGCGCGTGACGCTGGCCTACGGCGCGGCCGACGGGACGCTCCTTTGGTCGGACCGGTTCGGAGTGGATCCCGACCCGGCAGCGACCGATCCCACCGACCTCCTGGTCTCGCCGGACGGCTCCCAGCTGATCGTCCTCGGCGTGATCCCGAGCGGCTCCGAGATCCTGGCCTACGAGGCCGCGACCGGAGCTCGGCAATGGACGGGCACGCTCGCCGCCAACGCCAACTTCCAGCTGGGCACCTACCTGCCGGACGGGTCGCGCGTGCTGGTCGCGGCGTCGAGCTTCACCGGCGTCCCCGGGGGCGGCAACGACGTGCGCGTGGCAGCCCTCGACCCGGCCAGCGGCGCGGTGCTTTGGAACCGGGTCTACGCCTCGCCGTCGCCCGGCGACGGTCCGGTGGGCATCGCCGTGACGCCCGACGGGACGGCGGCCTTCGTCGCGGCCCTCTCGACCGGCGCGGCGCACACCCTGGCGGTCGAGACCGACGACGGGGACCTCCTCTGGTCGGTCGAGACCTCCGCCCCGGGCGAGCAGCTCCTGCCGACCGGCCTCGCCCTGACCGGCGGCGGAACGCGCGTGGCGGTGGGGGCTCACCGTTCGCTGGAGACCGCGGCCGAGGACAGCGCCGACGGCGTGGTCTTCGCCCTGGACGCGGCCGGCGGCGCGCAGCTGTGGCTCGCCGAGCTGGCCGGGATCTCCGCCGGCCGCGAGGGGCCCAGGAGCCTCGCCCTCGCGCCCGGGGGCGAGCGGGTGAGCCTGGCCAGCAACCTCCAGGGAGCGACGGGGACCTTCGTCGACGTCGCGGCCTACGACGCGGCGGACGGGGCCGAACTGTGGTCCTTCCGCCAGCAGGTGGACCAGGAGATCGAGGAGCTGCCCGCGCACCTCGCCTACTCCCCCGGCGGCGACGTGCTCTACGGGGCGTGGCCGCTCGGATCCGAGCTCGTCGTGCGCGCCTTCGGCGCCGCGGACGGCGCGGAGCACTGGACGACCGCTCTGCCGGCCAGCTACGGCTTCCTCGAGCCCCACGAGCTCGACCTCGACGTCGCGGCCGACGGCCGGATCTTCGCGACCCGGCCCGCCGCGGACGACTACCGGACGACGATCCTGGACCCGGTGACCGCGGCCGTCCTGGGAGAGGCGAACTACGACGCCGCGGGCTTCGACGACCGCCCGCAGAAGCTCGCCTTTTCGCCGGACGGCACGCGCTTCTACGTGACCGGGAGCAGCCTCAAGGAGATCCCGCTGAACGACGGGCTCGCCACCGTGGCCTTCGACGCGGCGAGCGGCGCCCAGCTGTGGGAGGCCCGCTTCGAGGCCGCCGGCGCCGGGAACATCCAGGTCGGCACGACGGTCGCCGTCTCCCCGGACGGCGCGGTGGTCGTGAGCGGCGGATACAGCTCCGTGCTGGCGCTCCTGGGCGTCGTGCTCGTGAACGACGCCGCCACCGGCGACGAGCTCTGGTCGAAGACGCTGGTCGAAGGCAGCTCGGGCCCGGTCACCGACCTGGCCGTCGGCGACGGCGCGATCTATCTCATCCGGGGGGGCAGGGTGGTGGCCCTGGACCTCGCCGACGGGAGCGAGCTCTGGTCGCGCGGCGCCGGCGACCCCGTCGATCTCGTGCTCGAGGCCGACCTCACCACGCTCTTCGTAGCCTCCAGCGCTGCGGACAACCTCGTGGTCGACGCGCTCGACGTCACGGACGGCCAGCTCCTCTGGACCGCGAGCTACGACGGCGGCATCGGCGTCGACGCCGGGTGGCGAGTCGCGCTCGACGCGCCGGGCCACCGCGTGTTCGTCGCCGGGTACAGCGAGGGGCCCGACCCCGGCACCAGCGCGGTGCCGACCTCCCACGACGACGCCGTCGTCGCGGCCTACCGCGTCCCGTCGCTGGTCGGCAAGCCCGGGGTGATCTCCGCCGCGGTCGGCGGGACCCAGACGCTCTTCCTGCGCGCGGACCCGGAGCTGGCCGGCGGCCTGTTCGCCCTGGCGGGCTCGCTGTCCGGCACCGAGCCCGGCTTCCCCCTGGGCGCGGTGCTGGTGCCGCTCAACCCCGACGCGTACTTCTTCGTGAGCCTCGGGCCGAGCTCACCGGTGGTCGGCGGCGTCGGCCTGCTGGACGGCGTGGCCCAGGCCGAGGCGGCGCTGGTGCTGCCGCCCGGGGCGACGTCGACGCTCGTCGGCACGACGGTCGCGCACGCGTACGGGGTCGCCGACCCGCTGCTCGGGACGGTCCTCTTCGCGAGCAATGCGGCGCTGCTCGAGTTCTTCCCGTAGCGCGGCGTCACGCGGCGCGGCTGCGCCTAATCACGGAAGAGCGCGCCCGCGTCGAGCTCTGCGGGCCGTTCGCCGATCGCGAAGCGCACCTGGGAGCCACGCGACACAACGAGCGCGCCCTCGCCCCAGACGGCGCGGAGCAGCTCCGCCAACGCGGCGGCGCGCGCTTCCCGATCCAGCTCCACCGTCCCGACGCAGACCCGCGCTTCGCCCAGCTCGTAGAGCGCGACGCGGTCTCCCCGCCACCCGCGCAAGGCTTCCTCGGCGTCGCCGCTCCGAGCTTCGAGCAGCGCCTGCCAGGCGAAGGCCCCGATCCGGTCGCGGCCAACGAGGGTCCACGCGCGCAGCGGAGCGGGAGTCGGACCCGCCTCCTGCAGCGTGGGGTGGGGCGGTGTCTCTTCCTCCGGATAGAAGAGCGCGTGGGTCGTCGGCGTCCTCGCGCCCGCGTCGAACGCGTCGAACAGCCGCCGCGGCGCCCGCGCTCCGCCCTCCTCGACGAGGCGGTGCACGAAGTAGCGCCCGCGCGTCGCCGGCTCGTACCAGAGGCGGACGAGCAGCGCCGGCGTCCGGGCGAGGAGCGCCGCGATGAAGGTGCCCTGGCTCGCGCGTACGTTGCGCACGAGGTCTTCGGAGGTGCGCGCACGCACGCGGAAGCGCTCCTCGCGATCGCCCTCGAAACCGACGCGATCCGTCCAGTAGTGCGCCTCGCCTTCGATCAGCAGCTTCCACGCGAAGAGCTCATCGCTCGTCAGCGTTCCGGCCGCCTCGACCAGGTGCTCGAAGGCGTCGTGCTCCTGGTCCTGAAGCGCGTGCACCAGCTCGTGGAAGAGCAGTCCCTCGTCGTCGTCGCCCCAGGCGTCGCCCGCCAGGATCACGTCCGCGCTCGAGTCGTAGAGGGCGCGCACCGGCGCCGCGGAGAGGCGCGTGAGGAGCTCGAAGGGAAAGTCCTCGGGGAGCAGCCCGAGCTCCGTCCAAAGAGTCATCCGCGCGTCGCGCTGCGGCGCGGGGAAGCTGCGTTCGAACATCGCGTGGGAGTGGGCGACCGCTTCGGCGCGCGTGATCCGACGCACCGCGGGCAGGCGGTCGAAACGCACGTCGAGGGCGCGCTCGACGCGGGCCGCGACCTGCTCGAGACGGCGCGTGGGCTCGGGGATGCGATCCTGCGAAGCAAGGGCTAGGGCGAGGAGAGCGAGGCGCAGCACGTCGCCCAGAGTATCCCGCCGGAGATTCCCGCGATCGTGTCGAGATGAGAAGCCGCGAGGATACGGGCACCGCCTCGATGCCGGAGGTCGACATTTCCTTCAGAGAGACACGGTATCCGCTGAAAGCTGACGTTCCTTTCTTAGATGCCTTGGCTCGCCCTCGGCCGGACAGCCCTAACTCGCACGAGGACTGGAGAGAGATCACCCGTGAGACGCCACCTTGCCCTTGCCGCCCTTCCGGCAGTCTTCCTGTGGACCGCCGGCTCGCTTGCCCTTTCCGGCGCTACGCCGCCGACCCCGACCGCTCCGGCGACTGTCGCCGCCCCGCCCGCCGCGGTCTTCCCCCAGGATCCGCCCCCGAGCCTCGACACCAGCTGCTCGGACTGCCCGCCTCCCGTCACCTTCCCGAGCGGCCTGCCCACGCTGCCCTACTGTGGGGACGGGGTCCAGGCCTACCAGTCACAGGCCTGTCTACCCGGTGGGGGGACTCCGCCCCTGGACCCGCCTCCTCCGGGTGGAGGGGGCGGAGGAGGGGGAGGCGGGTTCGAAGGGGCCTGCGCCTGCTGGCACGTCGAGAACCACTTCCCGTGCCCGGTCGTACCGGCCGCGTCCTGCGGTCCCGAGTGTTCGACCGACATCTTCTGCACGGTGAGCTGCGTTCCGGTCCCGTTCTCCGACGCCAACGGCGACGGCGTGCCGTGGCCCGATGACCAGGACGAACCCGGCCCCTCCCATCCCGATTGGCCGTACGCGGACGACCCTGCCTGGAAGGACTCCGACGCCGACACGATGCCCGACGTGTACGACGTGTTTCCCCAAGGGCCGGGGGAAATGCCGAACCTGGGCGGGCTCCTGCCCTACGACTTCCTGAAGCCGGGCGGAGGCGCCGCTGAATTCATGGAAGGCCTGGCGGGGAACCCCGGATACGACGGCTGGACGGACGCCTTCGAGGATCTGAACGGCGACAGCATGCTGACCTTGGGCGAGGCGGTGGCATCCGTGCAGAGCGACCTGAACGCCCGCATCGACGAACACAACGCGGCGTTCAGCGAACAGGAGGTCGACGGCAACGCGACCCTGGAGGACCTGCAGTCGCTCAAAGGCGATCTGCGCGACTTCGCCAACGCCTTCTTCGCCTTGATCGTCGAGCTCGGACCCGAGCTCCTCGGGCCCGGCTACGCCGAGCTTTTTTCGTCGATGTCCGGGCTGATCCAGACGCTCGAGCAGGGCCTGGCGAGCATCTGCCTCTCGCTCGCAGGCGAGGGCTTCGTCATCCAAGGCCCCGAGGGAAGCCACCTCACGGCCAAGTTCCTGCGCGAGGAGCAGGGCGGCCTGACGGGATTCGAGTTCTACGACGAGAACGGCCAGCTCATCGATCCCGAGGGACTCGGCGCCGACAACCCGTTCAAGACCGTGGTCGAGGAGCTCCAGAGCTGGGTCGGAGATCCGGTCAGCACCTCCTCGGGTGCCTTCGTGCACCGGGCGACCGACCTGTCGATCGCCGGGCGTGGGCCGTCGCTGGAGATCGAGCGGCACTACTCCAGCCGCAGCCCGCGCCGCGGCATCCTCGGCCACGGCTGGACCATGCCGCTGCTCGAGACCTACCTCTTGGTCTGGCCCAACCCCGGCGGGCTGCCGGAGATCCTCCAGCTCGTATGGGGCGACGGCACCGCCAGCACGTTCCGGGTCGACCCCGACGATCCGGGGATGTGGATCGGGATCGACGGCGAGTTCGGCAAGGTGCGCGCGCTCCAGAAGGACGGGCTGACCGCGTGCGACGTCTCGAACAACCTGCCGGGCTTCGTGTACCGCTCGCCGGAGGGACGCGAGTTTCACTTCTGTCCGCCCGTGTGGGTCGCGGGGCTCGGAACCGCGGCGGTTGGGTGGCTGCGGGCGCTCTCCGACCCGTACGGGAACGCGATTCTCTTCCGTCGCAACAGCTTCGGTGATCCCTACGAGATCGTCGACACGTTGGGGAGGGTCGTGACGCTCGAGTACCACGAGGATCCCAAGTCGGGTCTTCTGAAGTCGATCACTGACTGGACCGGGCGCGAGGTCCGGTACGACTACGACGCGCGTCACGACCTGGTGCTGGTCGAGTCGCCCGAGACGCTGTACCTCGACGGCGGCGACGTGATTCGAAGCGGGCGCCACCGGACCGAGTACGTCTACGACGAAGACCCGGCCGGCTTCGACCTCTACCCCGGCTCGATGCTCAACCACAACATGAGCTCGATCGCCTACGACGGCGGGCCGCCGCGGGTCGTAGTGACGTACCAGACCGAAACCGGCTACGGCTTCGACAAGGTGACGTCGCACGAGGTGGCGGGCGAGGTGACCGAGTTCCGCTACGCGCCGGTCGAAGAGGACACGAGCCCCTGGCACACCGACGTGCGGCTCACCACGAGCATGCGCCGCGCCGACGGTTCGACGGAGCGCTTCCACCACGGCGAGAACGGCCTGCTGTACGCACACGAGGTGGTGAACGGCTACACCGACGCGAAGACCTGGAGCGCAACGAGCAGCTCCTACGTGAATCCCGACGAGGGCTTCACCAACTCGGTTTGGTACACGGCCTACGACTACGACGACGAGTACCGTTTGCTCTCGATCGTCGAAGGGGGAGACGGCCACACGGACACCCGCGCCACCGCGCTCGTGTACGACACGCAGCACCCCGATCGGTTCGCGCAGCGCAACGTGCTGCAGACGATCCGCATCGCCGAGGCTGGCTCGGGACTGGAAGACCGGATCACCACCTACAGCTACGACCCGGTCACGAACCTGCCAACGACCGTCACCGATCCCCTCGGGCGCACCTGGTCGCGGTCCTTTGAGCACCACGAGCTCGCCTACGACGATGCGCGCGAGATCGAGCGCCTCTCGCTCTGGCGCATGCTGCCCGACCCCGAGCTCGAGCCCGCCTGGGCGGCGCTCGTGCAGGGGCACTTCGGCAAGGACGACGTCAACGGCGACGGCAAGCTGGGCGGATCGTTCGAGCCGACGCGGATGGAGGCGCCCGAGGTCGCGCTCGCGGCTCCCGACGGTCCGGAGCCCACGACCGGCCCGACGCCGGCGATCCCGACGTCGACCGCCGAGTACGACGCGCACGGCGGCTTGGTCGCGACCGTCGACGAGGAGGGCATGCGGACCACGATCGAGTGGAGCGGGGGACACGTGTCGCGCATCGTCGAGGACGACGGCGGCCTCGACCTCGCGACCGAGCTCGAGTGGGATCCGCTCGGGCGCCTCACCTCGGAGCGGCTTCCGGACGGACGCACGCGCGAGTACACCTACGACGGCCGCGACCGCCTGCTGGAGATCCGCGAGGTGCCGAGCGCGAAGGGCTCCTCGTCCGCGTCCGCGCCGCCTCTGCTGCTGCCGCACACGGTGACCAACCGCAGCGACGGCAAGCCGATCGTGCGGCGCGCCTTCTTCGACCTGGCGGGTCGGCTCGCGGCCCTCGCGCCGCTGGCCTTTGCGAGCGGCGGAGATGCCTACGCCGAAGGCTGGTCGCCGCGGCTCGACCAGCGCGCCACGTTCGACGTCGCCGACCGGATGACGAGCCTGCGCCGGCGGGTGTACGACGCGGGCGGCGCGATCCTCGCGGACGGCACCTGGGACTTCCTGCGCGACCCCGCGGGCAACGTGATCGAAGAGCACACGCCGCGCGGCGCGATCTTCGCCTCGACCTACGACACCCGCGGAGGCGTGCTGTCGATCGAGCGCAAGACCGCGACGAAGAGCTTCGGGACGCGCACCTACGAGCGCGACACCTTCGGAGCGGTCACGCACGAGGAGACGCCGCTCGGCCACACGACGCGCGCCCACTATGACGGCCTCGGCCAGGTCGAGCGCGTCGTCTCACCGCTGGACGTCGAGACCAGCTTCCTCCTCGACGCCGCGGGGCGTGTCACCGAGGAGCTGGTCGAGAACGGCTCGGTCGCCCACACGAAGTACGACTACGACAGCAGCGACCGCGTCACGCGCATCGAGCGCAAGAACCTGGTCCTGAAGCCGGACGGCTCGGTCGCGCCCTCTTCGCCGGAGTGGATCGACGAGGAGCTAGGCTGGGCCGTTCGCCCGAGCGAGCTTCGCTGGCGCACGATCGGATCGGGTGCGCGCCTCGAGCGCTACCGCTACGACTCGGCCGGCCGCCGCACCGAGACGTGGTACGGATCCACGGACGACGTGGGCCTGGTCGACGAGCTGGATCCCGCAGGGCGCGCGGTGGCGCGCACGACGCACACCGGCGGCTCCGGAAGCCCCGGCGCACCGGCGCTGTCGAAGCTCTGGCTCCACTATGACCGCCACGGACGCCTGCTCTACGAGCAGGCACCGACCGGAGGGGTCACGCAGACCTTCCGCGACGCCCAGGATCGAGTCGTCCACCGGATCGACCCCAAGGGCCGCGAGGAGCGCTTCGTCCGCGATAGCCGCGGGCAGCTTCGCACCCACACGGAGGTCGATCCGAAGGGCCTCCTGCCCGATCGCGTCGTGCAGCGCGAGTACGACGTCGAGGGCAACCTGGAGCTCACCACCGACGCCAAGACCCACGACACGCGCTACTCCTGGGACGAGCTCGGCCGCCGGACCGGGCGCACGTTCCACGACGGCAGCGCCGAGACGCTCGCCTACGACGACGACGACCGGCTCGATCTCACGACCTTTCCCGGCGGCCGGGTCTGGGACTACGGCTACGACGCGGGCGGCAGGCTCACGGGGCTGAACGCGGCCGGCCCCGAAGCGTCCGTCTCCCGCACGCTGGGCTACGACGCCCTGAACCGCGCGAACGTGATCACGGAGACGGTCGCCGGCGGCCCGACCGTGGTGGTGAGGCGGGAGCTCACGTCGCTGGGGTCGCTCGTCCGCGACGAGACGCAGCTGGGAAGCGAGCTTCCGCGCACGTTCCAGATCGACGTCGACCCGGCCGGAGCCCCGGTTCGGGTGGGCTATCCCTCCGGTCTCAGCGTGCGCCGCGAGCGCGACGAGCTCGGACGCGTCTCGACCCTCGTCCGCGAGGGCGTTGCCTCGACCACGATCGCGACCTTCCCCGAACCGTGGGGCCTGAACCGCTTCCACCGCGCCGAGCTCGGCGCAAGCGGCGCGAAGCTGGTCCGCCACCACGACGCGGCCGGGCGCCGGCGTGAGGAGCGGCTCTTCTCGTCGAGCGGCACGCCGCTGCGGGGCTTCGAGATCGAGGTGGACCTGGCGTCGAACCCGATCCAGCGCACCGAGCTCTCCAACGGTTGCGTCGAGCAGTTCGGCTACGACGGCTTCGGCCGGCTCGACTTCTGGGACTTCGACCTCGAGAACCTGCTGGGTCCGGGGCGCACCGTGACGTGGAGCTGGGACGCCGCGAACAACCTCGCGGCGCGCACCGACACGCTTGCGCCCGGCGGCGTGATCGGCACGTACGACGCGCTCAACCGACTCGACACGTTCGCGCCGCTCTACGGCGGCCTG
>JBCCGI010000111.1:0-22874 GCA_039029355.1 Planctomycetota bacterium | reverse complement strand
GGGGGGGGGGGGGGGGGGGGGGGGGGGGGGGGGGGGGGGGGGGGGGGGGGGGGGGGGGGGGGGGGGGTGGTGGGGGGGGGGCGGGGGGGGCGGCGGCGCCGCCGCCCGCCCCCCCCCCCCCGACCCGCCGCTGCGCATGACGCACTGGCACCGCCACGGCGACCTCGAGGCGGCGCGCCTCCTCGGGCGCGTGTCGTGGGGGCTCGACTACCTGCGCCGGCACTGGGGCGGCGCGCTGCGCGTCAGCGCGACGTCGCTGTGGGAGGCGTTCGAGCCGGCGTGGGAGCAGGCCCCCGACCCGCACGCCGCGAGCATGATCGGTCCCGACCACGCGCGCTTCGGGGGCTACGAGACGTCGCTGTGCCACGGCTGGTCGGCGGGGCCGGTTCCGTGGCTGCACCGCGCGGTGCTCGGGGTCGAGGTGCGCGGGCCGGATCGCGCGCGCGTCGCGCCGCGGCTCGGCGACCTCGCCTTTGCGCGCGGGACGGTCCCGACCGCGCGCGGACCGCTGGCGGTCGAGGCACGCCGCGAGGGCGACGAGGTGCGCGTCGAGGTCGATGCGCCGGACGGGCTCGAGGTTGAGCTCGAGCCCGTCGCCGGCGGAGACTAGAACCCCGGCGCCAGCAGCACCGTCGACGACGCCGGCCCGAGGCGCAGCACGCCCGCGCCGTCGAGGAACGCGGCCTGGGCGTAGACCTGCTCGGCGTCGACGCCGCCCGCGAGGCCGCTGTAGGCGATCGGCACCAGGAGCTCACCGCCCGGAGGCACCACGCCCGCGGCAACCGCCAGCTGCGGCGCGCCGATCAGGAGCGTGCCGAGCCACGCCGGCACGTAGGCGAAGCCGGTGCCGAACGAGAAGCCGACGACCGCAACGTCGCCCGGCTCGCCGCGGAAGACGAGGTCGGAGGACACACCGGCGCGCATCGGAGCCGGCGTCGAGAAGCCGCGCGCGGCGCCCGCGAGCGGCGTCAGCTGCGTGCCCGGCGCCGCCAGGAGCGACGCGCCGTCCGCGCCGTGCGTGCAGCCGTAGTACGTCACGCCGAAGCCGAACGAGCCCCCGGCGAACGCGTTGTCGAGGTCCGCCAGCTCGCCGCCCAGGACGTGCAGCCCCGCGCCGCCGTTGCCGCCGTCGCCGCAGCCCTTCCAGTACCACGCGCTGCCGCCGCTGCCGCCCTCGCCACCGGTGAAGGCCGAGCCCGAGCTCAGCAGCAGCCCCGACAGCACGAGCGCGCCGGTGCCGCCGGTGGTGCCCGAGAGCGCGAAGCCGCTGGAGTCGCTGCCGCCCTCGCCGCCGGTGAAGGTCGAGTCGAACACCGCGACGCTCGCGTCGTCGACGCGCAGGCCCGCGCCGCCGATGCCCATGGCGCCGTAGTAGATGTCGTAGAGATTGGCGCCGTCGCCGGCCGTGAAGGTAGAGCCCGCGACCGACACGTCGGCGCTGGCCGCGATCGAGAGCCCGTCGTAGCCCATGGCGTGCCCCTCGATGAACAGCGACGGCGAGACGCCGTCCGCGCCGACCAAGGTGCAGTCCTCGACGCGCACCGCGCCGACGTTGGCGGCGAGCCGCAGCCCGTCGCCGGCCGCGTCGCCGGTCGCGAGGCCGCGCAGCAGCGCCACCTGGCCGGCCGCGAGGTTGCGCACCGCCAGCCCGCCGTCGATCACCGGCGGGGCGGCCGCGTCCGCGACGACCGCCAGGCCCTTGGCGTCGAGCTCGAAGGCGCTGTACTGGCCGTCGCGCACCAGCAGCGTATCGCCGTCCGCGGCGGCGAGCACCGCGGCGGGCAGGTCGGTGAAGTCGACGCCGGGTCCGCCGTCGTCGTCGACGACGAAGACCGCGTTCTGGGCCGCGGCGACAAGCGAGAGGGTGGGAAAGAGAGCGAAGAGGGCGATCGCGCGCATGGAGTGCTCCGTATCGGGGCTGCGAGAGACGAGCGAGTGCCGGGATGCCCTGAGGATAGAGGGAGCGCGCGAACCCTGGGGAAAAACCGGGCCCAAAGCCGCTGCCGGCGCGCGAGGGCAGCGCGTTTCGGTCGCTTGGAGTAGAACCGGAGTCACGCGGTGCTCCCCTCCGCCCAGCTCTTCCTGCCGCCCAGGCGAGATCCCATGCCCACCCGCGCCTTCCTCGCGCCGCTGCTGTTGTCCGCGGCGCTCGCTTCGCCGTCCGCCCCGCAGACCTTCCCCGACGGGTTCCAAGCCGTCCCCCTCCCCGGCGACGTCAACTCGCCGGTGGGGATGGCGGTATCGCCCGCCGGCCGCATCTTCGTGATCATCCAGGCCGGCCGCGTGTTCGTGCACGACGGCGAGGGGTACCAGTCGAGCGACTTCATCGACCTGCGCGACGAGGTGAACAAGAAGCTCGACCGCGGCCTGCTCGGCATCGCGCTGTCGCCGGGCTTCGTCCCGGATGGCGGACCGACCTCGTGGGTCTACTTCCTCTACACCGTGTCGCCGATCCCCGGCAAGGACGTCGACTACGACCACAACGACCAGTTCTCGTTCTCGCGGCTCACGCGCTACCGCGCGGTCCCGAGCGGCGACGAGATCGTGGCCGACCTGGCGAGTCGCGAGGTGCTGCTCGGCAACCAGCTGCCCGATGGCTCGGTGCCCGACGCGATCGCGAGCCTGCACTCCAGCCACAGCAACGGCTCGATGCACTTCGCCGACGACGGCTCGCTGCTGCTCGCGACCGGGGACGGCGCGCACTTCGACCTCACCGACACCGGCGGCTTCGACGCGCCGGGCTTCGACGACTGGCTGCACCCCGAGACCGGTCTGCTCGGCCCGACGCCCGCCGACCAGGACTCGGGTGCCTTCCGGGCCCAGGACCTGCGCTCGCTCGCCGGCAAGATCGTGAGGATCAACCCCGAGACGGGCGAGGGTTATGCCTCGAACCCCTTCTTCGACGGCGACCTCGCCAGCAACGCGTCACGGGTGTGGGCGCTGGGGCTGCGCAACCCGTACCGCGTCGCGATGATCCCCGGCACCGGCGCCACCGACCCGGCGGCGGGACAGCCGAACACGCTGGTGGTGGGGGACGTGGGCTGGACGCTGTGGGAGGAGCTCAACGTCTGCGAGGGCGGCGAGAACTTCGGCTGGCCCTGCCGCGAGGCGAACACGACCGTGGCGTCGTACTCGTCCTTCGATCCACCGGCGCCGGACTTCCCCAACTGCAACACCGCGCAGGTGGGGACGCCGACGCCGCCGCTGGTCGCGTGGAACCACTCGAATCCGTCCGCGTACGAGCCGCCCGGTACGTTCGTCGACGAGGACGGCGGCGCGCTGCCCGGCTTCTTCGGCATCTGCGCCATCGGGGGCACGGTCTACGGCGGGGGCGGCTATCCCGACGACTACGACGGCCGCTTCTTCTTCGCCGATTTCGGCGCGGGCTGGATCCACACCGCCGAGGTCGACGGCGACCTCGGCCTCGTCGCGGTGCGGCCGTTCGCCGAAGGCGTGAGCACGATCGTCGCGCTCGAGCGCCACGCGGTCACCGGCGACCTCTACTACTTCGTGCGCACCGACGGGCTGCTGCGGCAGATCCGCTACACCGATCCGGACGCGGTTCAGCCCTACGGCTGCGGCGTGAACCCGGATGGCAGCCTGGTGATGACGGGCGCCGGGGCGCACATCGGCGGGGCGGTCGAGCTCGAGCTCCACAACCCGCTCGCAACCCAGTCCCCCGGGGCGCTCAGCGCGCTCGGCCTGTCCGCCGCGCCGGCGCCGGGCTTCCCCTGCGGCGCGCTGCAGCCGGGCTTTGGGATGGCGGGCCCGCTCGCCGACGGCGAGCTGCTCCTGAGCCTGTCGCCGGGGGCGTTCCTCACGCCCATCGCCGGCTCGGCCTGGCCCGGCACTCCGGTAGGGCTGCAGGTGCCGGTGCCGTATCTGCTCACGCTGGTCGGAACGCGCGTGTACCTGCAGGGCGCGCTCGTCGACCCGACCTTCGGAGGCGGCGCGGGCGTGGGCGTCGGTCTGACCAACGCGCTCGAGCTGCTGATCGGCGGGTAGGCCGGAGCTCAGCTCCGGACTTGTGCGCGGATCGTGCGCGGAATCGGGCCGCGCGCGTCCCACAATGGGGGGGCCATGAGAGCGGAGCCCGTCACCAACCCCGACCTCCTCGACCTGCGCGCGACGATCGTCACCTGCATCGCCGCGGTCGGGCTGACGCTGCAGTGGATGCGCGGGGCGGACCTCGGCTTTCTGCTGATCGACTACGAGACCTGGCCCGAGCAGCCCTGGCGCCTGGCGACGGCCTGCCTGCTGCACGGCGGGTTGTTCCACCTGATCTTCAACGTCCTTTGGGTGTGGCGCTTCGGGCAGATCGTCGAGCCGGTCTTCGGGCTGCTCGCAACGGCGGGCATGTACGTGCTCTTCGGCGCGGGCGGGGCCGCCGCCCAGTGGGCCTTCCGCGGCGGGGCGATCGGGCTCTCGGGCGCGGTGTATGGGCTCTTCGCCCTGCTCTGGGCGCTGGACCGCTACCACCCGCGCTTCCGGGGCGTGATGGACGAGGGCACGACGCGGCTCATGGCGGTGTGGTTCTTCTTCTGCGTGGCGGCGACCGCGCTCGGGTGGCTGCGGGTCGCGAACGTGGCGCACGGGGTGGGGGCTTTGCTCGGCGGGCTGCTCGGCCTGTGGCTCTCGCCGTTCCCTGCGCGCCGCGCGGCGGGTCGGCTGGGGCTGCCGGTCGCGGTGGTCGCGATCGCGCTGCTGTCGACCGTCGGCCGGCCGTTCGTGAACGTCTCCGGCGACCGCGCCTACGAGCTCGCCATCGACGCGATGCAGCGGCTGGAGCGCGAGGAGTACGAGGACGCCATCGTCCTCTACCAACGCGCGATCGACCGGCGCGAGGACTTCGCCCACGCCTGGCACAACCTCGGCTACTGCTACCAGGAGCTGGGCCGCATGAACGAGGCGCGGCAGGCCTTCGCGCGCGCCGAGGCGATCCGCCGCGCCGACTCCGCGCTCGACGAGCCGGACCGCGCGCCGGCCGAGGGGCTGATGGACCTGTCGGACCGCCTGCGCGGCGGTGCGGAAGAGGGCTAGAGACGTCACGGCCTGCGCCGCGCGTAGGCCATCGACTACGTGGCGCGACAAAAGCCCTGAACGCGCTCGAAGGGCGTCGCCGCGGCGGGCAAGAATGTGGCTACGTCGGGAGCACGACTCGCACTCTCCCCGGACCTTGTCTGCGTCGCTGACGCACCTCCCCCAACGAGAGAGAGACCCATGAGATCGCTTACCCGCACGCCCGTGCTTCCGCTCGCCGCTCTGTTCGCCGCCCTGCTCCTGGTCCAGCGGGCCGCCGCCGGTGACGGCTGCACGGGACAGGAGGCGGTGTCCGCTGGCGGACAGTGGACCGGAGAGCTCATCTGCGCCGGCAACTGCGGTGAAGGCGGGCCGAAGTGCGAGGCCCAGACGAGCCTCGAGGACGTCACGAGCTACCGGTACTGCGGCTGCTTCCAGGGCGACTTCGACGACTGCTGCACGGTCTTCCTGAAGTGGATCGCCGGCAAGTGGAAGGCCAAGTCGATGGGCACCTGCACCGCCTGCGGGACGACCGGCAAGTGCACGCTCTACCTGGGCGAGCCGATCTGCAAGGACCCGTACACCGCGGTCCTGTCGGCCGGAGCCCTGGACTCGCCCACGACCGCGCTGCGCCGATGAGCGCGTTCGGAGCGAAGCGCTGGAGGAGCCTCGTGCTCCTCGCCGCGGGCGTCGCCGCGCTGCTGCTCGCGGCGCGGCTCCTCCGACGGCCCGAGGGGGCGGTCGCGCAGCCGCCGCACCGGCCGGATGCGACCGTCGGCGCCGACTCCGCCGAGCTCGTCTCCGCGGAGGGCGCGGGCGGGAGGGCCGCGAGCGCGTCCCCGCACTCCGCCGCCGAGCCGGCTCCGGCTCCGGGCGCCGCGGACGACGAGCCCTGCTTCCGCATCGGCGGGCTGGTGGCGGACCGCGCGGGGACGCCGATCGGCGGATGCACCGTGCGCGCTTGGCCCAGGGGCTACCGGCCGTTGGACATGGGGTGGGACGCGGAGAGCGACGGCGCGGCCGCGCGGCCCCTGCACGAGACGACGGCGGCGACGGACGGCTCCTTTGCCTTCGAGTGCCTCGATCCCGCCGTCGTGTACGAGGTCGACGCCTACGGGGAGGGGACCTTCAGCAGGCCGGCGACCGTCTCCTATCCGCAGGGAGCCCGCACGCTGCTCGAAGTCGACTACCTCTGCTCGGTGGTCGTGCGGCTACGCGACGCGACGGGCGGTCCGCTGCGGACCGGACCCAGGCTGGGCCGGGTGTCGTACTCCACCGAAGTGGACGGAGCCCGCAACACCGGCAACTACCCCGTCGGCGCGATCTCCGGCGCGGTCCGCGCGACGCTTCCCGCGCAGCGCGACACGCGCAACCTGCTGCTTGCGTTCGCGTCGCAGGAGCCGGTCGACCGCCTGCCGATTCCGTATCGGGCGGACATACCCGGCTATCGGTCCGCGTCGACCACGGTGTGGGCCGGGCGCGAGACGACCGAGGAGACCGTCCACCTGGAGCCGACCGCGACCGAGTGGGGGCCCCTGACCGTCCGGCTGCAGGGCTACCGGCTGGAGGAGTGGGTGCCGGAGCCCGAGCGCCAGCTCGAGCTGACGCGGCTCTACCTCTACGGCGAGGGCGGGCAGAGCCTCTCGCTCTCCATCCGCCGCGGATCCGGCGGCGCCCCGGTCACGTTCGAGGGCGTGCCGTGCGGGAGGTACACGTACGCCTTCGCCGGCAGCGACGCCCCCTTCGCCTACCCGACGGAGGGGGACGGGCTCGGCGAGGTGGTGGTGCTCCACGACGGCGCCGAGATCGAGGTCGACTTCGCGGGCTACGGCTACCTCTACGCCGTGCTGCGCAACGCGGACGGCAGCGAGCACACGGGGCACGCGAGCTTCGAGCTCCGGCTCGACTACGATCGGTCGTACCACACCTTCAACCACGCGCCCTACACGATCGCACCGGTCCCGCCGGGCCCGGCGACGCTGATCGTCGAGGAGGTGCCCGGTGGGGCGGGGGAGGACAAGGCCTCGTTCGACGTCTCCGCCGACAAGCTCGTCACGGTCGAGCTTCGATCGGGGCGCTAGCCGGATGGGGTGAGAAGGCCGGTCTCCTGGCCGCAGTCACCACGAGGGGCTAGGCCGCGCGCTGATCGTCGGAATCGTCGGCCGGCGCCGCCGCTTCGGGCGAGAGCGCCGCGACCGCCGCGTTGAGCCGGTTGCACAGCTCGTGCAGCTCGTCCTCGGTGCGGATGCGGCACGGGCCGGGCCGCTCGCCGCGGGCGAGGCTGCCGAGGTGCTGCTCCATGCGGTACACCGGTCCGGCGATGCGGAAGGTGCTGACGATGCCGATCGCGAGGATCAGCGGCAGCAGCAGCCCGAAGGAGAGCACCAGCGTGCGCATCACCAGCGGCACCGCCGCGGCCTCGATGTGCTCGCGGCCTTCGGGCAGCTCGGCGGCGAGGTCCATCAGCTCGGCTCCGAACAGCTGTGCCTGGAGCAGGAAGCCCGTCGCGGTCAGGGCCGCGAAGGTGCCGACGAGCCGGAGCTGGAGCCGCGGCTTGATGAGCTTGCGGCGGCGTTTGAAGCGTTGGGTCATGGGCGGCGACGGTCTGGGCGCGAGCGTTTCAGCGCGGCGCAAGCTCGCGGCGCCAACGGGCGGCGTCGGGCGGGAGCCGCAGGGAGGTGATCTCGATCAGCGCGTCGTGCGCCGCGGCGCGGACCGCGGCGGCATCGTGCTCGAGGGCGTCGAGCAGGCCCGGGATCGCGCCGCGCGAGCCGAGGTAGCCGAGCGCGCCGCAGGCCAGCACGACCAGGTGCTGCTCGCGGCGCCCGAGCGCCGGCAGCACGGTCTCGACGAGCTCGTCGGCGAACAGCCGGTGCGTGGCGACCGCGCGCAACGCGTCGGACGCGCGCTGCGCGTCGCCGGAGCGAATGGCCGCGGCGCACGACCCGGCCCGTGCGGCGAGCCACTCGTGCTCGGCGGTGTACCAGCGCGTCCACGCGGCGCCGTCGGTGCCGAAGCGCTGGCCGGTCAGAGCAACGAGGGCGCGCAGGGCGGCGTCGCGCAGCGTGCGCTCGTCGGCGTCGGAGGAGTCGACCAGCAGGTCGATGAGCTCCGGTACGCTCTCGCGGTCGCGCACCTCGGCGAGGATCAACGCGCCCATCGAGCGCGCCGCGGGATCGGTCGACCAGAGCGTGCCCCGCAGCGCGGTCAGCGCGCGGTCCGACGGGCGCGGCCCGTCGCCGCGGATCACGTTCCGCAGCTCGACCAGCGCGCGCGGCGCGGCCGGCGGCACGCCGCGGACGACGTCCGCGAGAGCCTCGAGGGCGGCGTCGGGTCGCGCGCTCCCGAGCGCCTGAACGGCGGCCGAGTGCAGCGAGGGATGTGCGCCGGCGAGCCGCCGCGCGAGCTCGGCCGGAGCCTCGTCGGGATGGCGTGCGAGGACGGACGTGAGCCCGTCGCGAAGCTCGTCCCGGACCTCGGGCTCGACGATGTGCTGGGCGCTCGACTCCGGAGCCAGCCGCAGCAGGAGCCCGAGCTCGTCCGGCGTCGCGCCGTGCGCGAGCAGCTCGACGTCCAGCGCGCGCTCGGCGGCCGGACGCGGCTCGGCGGCGCGCGCTTCGAAGAAGGCCGCGACGTCGGCGCGGGGCAGGCGCGCGAACACGCCTCGGACCGCCACCTCGCCGGGCGCACCCAGGTCGGCCTGGCCGAGCGCGTCGCACAGCTCGGGCAGCGCGCCCGCGCCGAGCGCGACCAGCGCATCCTGCAGCGCCGGCACCTCGTTCCACGCCGCGGGGGGCTCGGCCAGCAGCTCGCGCGCGGCGACGCGCGGATCCGGCGCGGGCTCGGCGTCGCTCGCCGTCGACGGGAAGCCGAGCAGCGCGAGCGCCGCGGCTCCCTTCGCGAGCGCCCGCGCGCCCCCGCCCCGGCCCCTGTGCGGCGCGCGGCTCACTGCGCCGCGAGCACCGCGTTGAGGTCGACCGGGTCCATCGGCGGAACGCGGTTGATGGCCGCGTCGAGCACCGCCGGAGCGAGCGGCGAGTTGCTGACCAGCGTCAGCGAGAGCTCCGCCGAGTCGTAGTCCGCATCGTCGATCAGGAGCTGCATCGTCGCCACGCCGAGCGGCGTGTTGGCGTCCAGCACCTCCCACACCAGCGGCGACGAGACCGCCGGCGTGAGCCCGAGGAGCTCGGCCAGCACCGGCCCTCCGACGGGCGAGTTGGCGACCAGGTGGTCCTTGATCTCGGTCGTCGTCGCGCCGGAGTGCATGTAGTCGACCAGCGCCTGCTCGGCGGGGTCGAGCGGGTTTCCGACGGCCGTTCCCGCGGCCGAGGACGCGCCGGGGATGGCCGCGAAGGCGACGCCGTCGCGGGTGCCGGTGACCACGCTCTGGGCGTCGGTCCAGTCGAACGCGCTCTCCATCCCGGAGTAGCTCTGGGTGCCCCCGCCGAGGTCGACGTAGGTCAGCTCCAGCTTCTGGTCCTGGTGCGCCTGGGCCGGGGCCGGGAGGGCCGCCTGGTCGAGCCCCAGCGCCGTGAAGGGATCGCCGGGCCCATCGACGCCCGTGGGCAGCTCGACGATCTGCCACGACCACATCGGGGGCAGCACGTCCTCGCGCGTGGGCTCGGTGTTCAGGTCCAGGTGGATGCGTGCGAGCGGCGCCGCGTTGAGCGCGCCGACCGCGAGGCTTCCGAAGAGCTCGAAGCCCGCGCCCAGCTCGACCGTCGCGGCGGGGGCGTAGACCTGGCCGAAGAACCGGGCCTGGCCCGCGAGCACCGCCTCGGCCGTGTCGTCGCCGGCGAACTGGAGCGTGAGCTGGTTGGGGTCCTCCTCCAGCGTCTGCACGACCGCGCCGTCCGCCAGGAGGAGCCGGTCGGTGACGTACACGTCGATCGCGCCGCTGCGGTCGTCGAAGGTCAAGGTCGCCTGATCGACGGCGCCGAGTTCGGCGAAGACCAGCGTCGCCGGGCCGGTGAGCACTGCCTCGGAGCCCGCGCGGACGACGAGGCTGTCGAACGCGTGCTCGCCGGGGGGCACGACGTAGGGGGTCGGGCCGTCGACGATCACCGCGGCGTCGCCGGCGATGTCGGGCACCTCGACAGGCGGCAGCACCTCGGCCGCTTGGCGCGGGCCGACGTCGCCGGTGACGGTCGCGTCCTCGTGGAGCTTGGCCACCGCGCCCAGCCCGTGGACCAGGTCGCCCTGCAGCACGACGTCGGACTTCAGCAGCACGCCGCCGTTCGAGCCGACGACCGCCGCGGCGTTGAGGCCCGCGTCGGCCTGCTCCTGGTAGGTGCCCTTCGCGGAGTCGAAGCTGTCGACGAACACGCCGGCCTCCAGGGGCAGGTCTCCGCTCGCGAAGACGCCGAGGCCGCTGATGCTGAGCGGGGCGCGCTCGACGACCATCGACAACGACACGCGGCCCGTCCCGAACAGGCCGGTGCTCTCCAGCTCGACCAGGTTGCCGTCGAGCTCGGTGGCCTCGACCCAGAAGACCCCGTTGCCGATCGTCGCCGGCTCGTCCGGCGTGCCGACGTTGCCGGTCTTCTGCACGGCGAGCCCCGCGTAGGCCTCGGCCAACCCCACCTCGGCCATGTAGAAGGCCTGCTTCTGGTGCACCGCCTGGCGCTGGCGGTGGGTGACTCCGGACGAGAGCTGCAGCACGCCCATGCAGAGCGCGAAGACCACGAAGCTGGCCACGAGCGCGGCCAGCACGGCCGTGCCGCGTCGGGCGGCGCTCCTCGGAGCGCGGATCGGGTGTAGTTTCATAGGAGCACCTAAACGGGATCCGGGTTGTTGCGAACGGTCACGGTGGTCTCGACGGTCTGGATCGCGGGCTGTCCCTCTTCCCCCGGGACCTCGATGCTCAGCCGGATCGTGACGCGGTTCTTCTCGACGTAGAAGGTGAGCCCCTCCTCGTCGACCAGCCCGTTCCCGTTGTCGTCGACCCCGTTGACGACCTCCCCTTCCAGGAACGGGCGGACCAGGTTGCTCCAGACGACCTTGCGCTCCTCGGGCAGGTCCGGGCTTTGCTTCCAGACCACCTGGTTCGCGGCCGCGCCGTCGAGCGCGATGTTCTCGGGGTCGGCCCAGACGACCGCGCCGTCCTCGACCCCCAGGCTGAAGGTGTAGCTGACCTCGGTGCTGTGGCTCGGGGTCAGGATGGGGGCGAGCGAGTCGCGGTCGCAGGCCATGATCGCCAGCGCGATGCGGTCGAGCACGACGCGCGCGTGGTCCTCGATCATCATCGCGGACGACTCGCGCTGGACGACGTCGGTCGTGGCGGTCATCACCATCGTCGCCTTCACGAGGATGATGCCGAGCAGCGCGAGCACGATCAGGAGCTCGACCAGGGTGAAGCCGCGCTGGCTGTTTGTGCCCGCCCTCATGGCCAGTTCAGCTCGCACAGCATGGCGGTGAGCTCGAGCTCCCGCGGCCCCGATTTGCTTTCCCAGCGGACGCGCACGACCACCGGCAGCACCAGGTAGTCGAGCGTGTGGTCCGCGCCGTCGATGATGCTGTCGCCGTTGAGGTCGCGGGGCGTGCCGAAGGCCGGGTCGGTCAGATCCTCGCGCAGCGTCAGGTCGGGCGGCCCCAGCGGGTTGCCGGCGATGTTCAGCGTCGGAAAGAGGATCTGCCCTGCCAGCCCATCCGGCGCGTCGCCCGGATCGAGTCCCTCGATCGCGAAGCGCGAGCCGGGGGAGACGGCGGGGGCCGGCGGGTCGTCCGAAGGGTCGTCGTTGTAGCGCTGGAAGACCTCGCGGAAGTCCTCGTTGCGGAGCGTCTCGAGGAACGAGCGCGCTCCGTCGGCGGCGATCAGGTTCTCGTGGTTGACGGTCCCCTGCTGCGTGATGGACCCGACGGTGGTCGAGAACATCATGAGCGCGACGGCGAGGATCGACATTACGACGATCAGCTCGACGACGGTGAATCCCGCTAGCCTCGAAGCCCGTAGGCTCGAAGCCCGGGGCCCGAGAGGGAAGGCCCTGAGTTGGAGCACGGCAAGGGGCGTCCTGTTTCGTTTCGCGCTCCGCCACGCAACGCAGCGCGAGACTTGTGGATGCCGCTCCCGTTGCTCGGTCCGCGGCGGGCGCGCTTCTTAGCCGTTCTGTCGGTTTTCCACGGAACCGGTCGGCCGGCGGGGCCGCGGCGGCGGAAAGCGCTTCCGGGGGGGGAGGCGCTAGGCGCCCGCCAGGCGCGCGGACAGGGCCGCCACGTGGGCCGGGCCGGTCCCGCAGCAGCCGCCGACGATTGTGGCTCCGTCCTCGACCCAGCCGGCCGCCAGCTCGGCGTAGCGCTCCGGCGCGCCCGGCGCCGAGGTCCAGCCGAGCCGGTCGTCGACGTGCCCGGCGTTGGCGTAGCAGCCCACCGCGACCTCGGAGCCGACCGCGTCACGCAGGGCGCGCACGTAGTCGGCGACGGTCTTCGCCGGGACGCAGTTGACCAGCACCGCCTTGGCTCCGAGGCGCGCCGCGCGCCGCCCGCCCTCGGCGAGGGCGGCGGGCGTCAGGAGGTCGGCCTCGGGGCCGGCCGTGAAGGCGCACCAGCAGTCGACGCCGGTGGCGAGGGCCGCCTCGAGGGCCAGGAGCCCCTCGTCCACGTGCGGGAAGGTCTCGCACAACAGGAGGTCGCAGCCCGCGCCCGCCAGGACTTCGGCCAGCTGGCCGTGCTCGCGGCGCGTGCCGGCGGGGTCGTCCGCGGCGGGGCTCAGGTCGGGGCGGTAGCAGTCCTCGAGCGGCGCCACCGAGCCCGCGAGGCGGTGCGCGGGGGAGGGGAGCGCCGCGCGCGCCAGCCGCACGGCGGTACGCGCGAGCTCCTGCCAGCTCTCGGGAAACACGCGCGCGCGGGTCCGGAACGTGGCGGTGGTATGCACCCGGGCGCCGGCCGCCGCGTAGTCGGCGTGGATAGCCTGGACGACCTCGGGCGCGTTCTCCAGGGCGTGCGCGCTCCAGCCGGGGAGCGGGGTCGGCACGCCGCGGGTCAGCAGCTCGGTGCCGAGGGGGCCGTCCAGGATCAGCGCCATGCCCGCAGGGTAAACCCCGGCCGGCGCCGGTTACACGCCTGTCTCCCGGTCGCGCCCCGCCGGTCTTTTGGCGCCTGCTAGGATGTCGCTCCTGCCGCCCCCCGCTTTCGGGGGCGGTGCGTCCATCGTCCCGAGAGGAGATCCATGAAAGCCGTCCGTCTCGCCCTGATCTGCACCACCGGTCTGCTCACCGTCGGCCCGCTGCTCACCCGCGGCGCCGCCGACGACCGCGTCGACACCAACGAGGGCGCGGTGCCCGCCGATCCCGCGGAGCTGGTGCTCCCCGGCGACGGCGGACTCGCGCTGGGCGGCGTCGAGGTCCTGGTCTACACCGGGTTCCTCGACGACGGGTTCGAGAAGGACAACATGGTCGGCGTGATGGCCGGCGCCGGAGCCAACATCACCGAGACCAGCACCACCAACGCGGACGTGCTCGCCGCCGAGCTCGCCGGCAAGGACTGCTTCGTGGTTCCCGAGCTGGTCGACAGCACCTTCGTCGAGGCCGGCGAGCCGCTGCTGCTGGAGATCCAGTCCACCTTCGGGGGCTTCTCGCCGGTGGTCGAGAGCTTCGCCTTCGCGGGCGGCGTCGTGATCGTGGCCGAGGGCGATCTGTCCTGTGAGCCCGGCGAGGCGGTGGTCGACGCGCTGATGGCGAGCGACATCGAGGACGTGCAGGAAGACACGGGCTTCGCGACCTTCACCATCGTCGACGCCGCGGACCCGCTCGTCGCGGGCATCTCCGAGCTGACCTACCAGAACGGCAACATGACCTTCTCGACCGCGGATCGTCGGCTCGAGCCGGTCGCGACGCTCGCCGGCAACCCCGACGAGGTGCTGGTCGCGCGCAAGCGCCGCTTCGTGGTGATCGGCTACGACTACTTCGGCTTCGACGCCGGCGCGGCGCAGCTGCTGATCAACGCCTGCCAGCTCTAGACGCTGCCCCTTGCGGCCCGCTTCGCTCGCCGAGCGGCGAAGCGGGCTTGCGCGAACCTCGTGTCCTGAAGCTCCGCGTCCGCTTGCGCTAGCGCGAGACCGACGCCTCGACCGCGGCGCCCTCGAGCGCCTCGCGCTCCAGCTGGAAGCTGTGCGTGCCGCGCAGGCGGAAGACGCTGAGGTAGGTCGGCCCGTCCTGATCGGGGTCGCGCTCGGTGTGGGTCTCCTGCAGGAAGGGGCCGCTGAGCGTCAGCGCCGCGACCTGGTTTGCGGCCAGGTCCCACACCAGCTGGCCCTCGACCTCCCAGGCCTCCTCGACGGTGTCCGTCGCGGTGCCGTCGGTCACGGGGACCTGGCTGAGGTCGCCCTCCTGGACCGTCACACGCGTCAGCTTGCCCTCCACGGCGCAGATCGCGCGCGGCGCGTCGCCGCCCTCGATCTTCGTCAGGGTGAGCTCCAGGGAGCCGTCGTGGGTGCGCTCCTCGTAGTCCAGGCGCATGTACTGGGCCATGTCGGGCGGCAGCTCCCAGCCCAGGTTGCCGCCGGGCTCGAAGAGCTGCGCGAGGCCCTCGCCGGACACCGTCCAGCTCGCGCCGATCGCCTGCGGCTCGCCGTCGGTGGGCAGCAGCCGGCGCAGGCCGAGGTCGGCCTCGACGCCATCGAGCAGGTCCTCGTCGCCCTCGCCGTCCGCCGGCGCGGCGTCAAAGCTCTCCCCGTCGTCCGAGGCGAAGCGGAGGACGCGGCCCTCGAGCGGCGAGTCGACCGTGCTCTCCCAGGGGTAGGCCCCGTCCGCGCCGCCGCCGGACATGTCCATTTGGCCCTCGTTCGTCCAGGCCAGCTCGTCGTAGCGCCGCAGCCACTCGCCGGCGCCGTCGGCGCCGCTCTCGGTCTGGGTCTCCGTCAGCGCGAGCTCGCGCCGGTCGGTGAGCTCCATCTTGATCTCCGGCAGGAACTGGCCGGGGACTTCCGAGCCGTTCATCGTGACCTCGAGCTCAGCGCCCGAGAGGCTCTGCTCGACCGCGATCGACAGCCGGCGCGAGGCGCCCTCGCGCGGCGCGAAGGTCAGCGTGGCCTCGTCGTCCCCGGCGAGCGGCGCGGCGGCGAGGAGCAGGAGGGGCAGCGTGGCGGGGTGGTGCGTGAGCATGGTCGGATCCTTCGGGGTCGGTGCCGTGGGCGGCCCCAGCGGCCGCTCCGGGGGCTTGGTGCCCCGGCTCCTCGGGATCCTTCGCGGAAACCGGCGCAAAAAAGGGCCGCGCCGGAGCGGGCCGTCAGCCGGCCATGCGCGGGCCCTGGTCCCAGGTGACGATCCCGTCCTCGCGCGCGGCGAGCGAGATCTGCTCGATCAGCCGGGCCACGAGCTCGTTCGACTTGCGCGAGAGGCCGTTGAAGGCGAAGCCGCCCTCCGAGCCTCCGCCGGACTCGCGGTACCAGACGAAGCGGCCCGCTACGGGCAGCTCACGCCCCAGGCCCATCCAGCGCGGGAGCTCGATGGTCAGCCGCTCGACGGCCAGGAGGTCGTCGTCGGCGATGTGCCGGACGCGCATGCCGCCGGGCGAGATGTCCGCCATGCAGCCGACGAGCTTGCCGCGCTTGTTGAGCACGTCGAGTCGGTAGAAGGCACGGTCACGGGCGGTACGGCGTCGTTCGGACATAAGGGGGCTCCTTGGCGACCTCGCTCCTGTCGTCGGACGGGACGGCACCGCGGCCTTAGCCGAACCGAGGCGGCGGGAACGATTTTCGGTCGGAGCGGCCACGAAAAGGCGTGCGCAGAACGGCCGGCCGCCTCGAGTTGCGCGGGGCGGAGGGTCGATGGAGAGGTCCTCTGGTCTCCCGCATGGCTCCCCAACCCGGACCTTCAGCGTCGGCGGAAAGCCCGCGCTCGCGCCGTACGTTTAACTACCGGCGCATTCTCTCGGTATGGGTTCTCGCCGGGAGCCTGGGCGGGCTCTTCTTCGGGGGGAGCGTCTTCCTAGCGCTCGACCTGCTGAGCACGCGCCACGCGATGATCGAGCGGTTGGGCTTCGTGGCGAAGGACCTGGCCGAGGCCTGCGCCCAGACGGGGCCGCGCAGCCGCGAGTTCTCGGACCTCGCCCGCGGCGTGCCGTGGGAGGACATCGAGTTCGTGCAGGTGCAGAACCACGACGGCGGCGTGGTCGCGACCCTCGGCCCCGACGGCGACGCCGGCTTCGGCTTCCAGTCGGGCGGCTTCCTGGACTTCGGCGTGTGGCACGAGTTCCAGGATCCGGACGGACCGTCGGGCACGGTGCTCGTGCAGGGGAGCACCTACCCGCTGATCCTGCGCGCCGTGAACGGCCTCGGCGTGCTGCTCGGGCTGATCGCGCTCGCCGCGCCCGTCGCCTATGCGGCCTCGCGCCGCATCTACGGCAAGTTCTCCGGGCAGGTGTTGGACCTTGTGCACGTCGCGAACGCGATCTCGTCGCGGCGCGACTTCTCGATCCGCGCGGTGCGCCGCGGCGAGGAGGAGATCGGCATCCTCGTCGACACGTTCAACCACATGATCACGCAGATCGAGCTCAGCGAGGGCCAGCTGCGTTCGGAGGTCGAGCGCGCCGAGGCGGCCAAGCTGGCCAAGTCGCAGTTCCTCGCGACGATGAGCCACGAGATCCGAACGCCGATCAACGGCATCCTGGGCATGATCCAGCTGCTGCTCGACACCGAGCTGTCGCAGGAGCAGGAGGAGTTCTCGCGCACCATCCTCGGTTCGACCGAGGGGCTGCTCGCGATCATCAACGACATCCTCGACTTCTCCAAGGTCGAGGCGGGGCGGCTCGAGCTCGAGGAGATCTCCTTCTCGGTCTCCGAGGTGCTGAAGGGCTGCCTGGAGCCCGCGTCGATTCTCGCCAACGAGAAGGGCCTGGAGCTCTGCTGCGAGATCGAGCGCGACGTGCCCGACGCGCTCCACGGCGACCCGGCCCGTGTGCGCCAGATCCTGCTGAACCTGACCAACAACGCGCTGAAGTTCACCTCGGAAGGCGAGGTGGTCGTGCGCGTCGCGCTCGAGGACGACGACTCCGAGTCGCCCACCCTGCGCTTCGAGGTCCGCGACTCGGGCATCGGCGTGCCCGCCGACCGCATGGACCGCCTGTTCCGGCCGTTCTCCCAGGTCGAGGCGGCCCACAACCGCACGTACGGCGGCACCGGGCTCGGCCTTGCGATCTGCCAGAAGATCGTCGAGGCGATGGGCGGCGAGATGTTCGTGCGCTCGAAGGAAGGCGTGGGCTCGGTCTTCGGCTTCGTCGTGCAGTTCCGCCGCGACTTCGTGATGGCGCTCGAGCGCCCGCGCGGTCCGTCGGGCGTGCGCGTCCTGATCGGCGACGGCAACCGCACCTCGCTCGGCATCCTGGCCCGCAGCCTGGACGATGCCAACTCCGTCCATGCGGTGTCCGACCTCGAAGGCCTGGCGCGCGCGCTCGCCGAGTCCGACAGCGGCGCCGGCTACGACCTCTGCCTGCTAGACGTCGGGCTGGCGCGCGAGCTGGCCGAGACCGGGGCCTCGCGTCCCGCCGCGCCGCTGGTGGTGCTGGCGCCGGTCGCACGTATGAGCGAGGCGCGCTCGCTCGCCCGCGGGCGGCGCAGCTCGGTGGTCTCCAAGCCCGTGCGCCGCGACGACCTCCTGTGGTGCATCTCCGAGCTCCTGATCGCCGAGGAGCGCCCCGATCCCGCGCTGCCCGGCAAGGACGCCGCTCAGGAGGAAGAGGCGCCCGACACGCTGTCGCACCTCGACGTACTCGTCGCCGAGGACAACGCGGTCAACCAGCGCATCATCACGCGCTTCCTCGAGAAGCTCGACGTCTCCTGGCTGCTGGTCGAGAACGGCAAGGAGGCCTTCCACGCCGTCGAGCAGCGCAAGTTCGACGTCGTGCTGATGGACGTGCAGATGCCGGTGATGGACGGCCTCCAGGCAACGCGGGCGATCCGCGAGTTCGAGGCGGGCCGCTCGGACCACACGCCGATCGTCGCGATGACGGCCAACGCGATGGAGGAGGACCGCCGCAACTGCGAGGAGGCGGGCTTCGACTTCCACCTGCCCAAGCCGCTGCGCTTCGAGCAACTGCGCGAGTTCCTGATCGCGCGCTTCGGCCGCAAGCGCGCGCGGCGGGGCGCCGAGGAGCCCTTCGAGCAGGCCGGCGACGGGCGCCATCTGTATCCCTCCGGCGAGCACCTAGGGGTCGAGCGGCGGCGTCCGCCGAACCCGCCGGAATAGCGGGCCTGGGCGCCCGAAGGCTCCCGTCGCGCGGGCGTGGACGCCCGCCGCTTCTCGCTTAGACTCATGGCCCCCGTGTCCCGCCAAAGTTCCCAAGGCGGCGGCTCGCCGCACCTCGCGCTCGCCGCCCTTCTGCTGATCTGCTCCGGCGCCGCCGCGCTTACCTACCAGGTCGCCTGGGTGCGGCTGCTGAGCCTGAGCGTCGGCTCGACGAGCGAGGCGGTGGCGACCGTGCTGGCGGCCTTCTTCTTCGGGCTTGGGGCCGGCAGCCTGCTCGCGGGGAAGCTCGTGCGCGGCGACGAGCGCGACCTCGGGGTCTACGTCGGCCTGGAGCTGATCCTCGGGGCGAGCGGGATGGCGCTCTACTGGGTGCTCCTGAACCTCAACCGGCTCGTCGTGCAGGCGCCGCTGCTGGGCGGCTCGGAGCTGGCGCGCTTTGGGCTGGCGTTCGTGCTGCTCTCGGTGCCCACCGTCGCGATGGGGGCGACCTTTCCGGTGCTGGCGGCGGTGTTCGTGCGTCGCCGCGAGGAGCTGGGGGTGCGTATCGGGCAGCTCTACAGCCTGAATACCGTCGGCGGTGTGGCGGGGGCGGTGCTGTCGGGCTTCGTGCTGATCCCGCGCTTCGGGCTGGGGGGAGCGGTGCACGCGGCGGTGCTGCTGAACGTCCTCGCGGGGGCCGCTGCCTACCTGGCGCGGCCGCGGCTGCGGCTCGCGGCTCCGGAGGTGCGGGAAGGCGCCGAGGCGCCGGACGCCGGCGGAGGCGCGCGCGGCGCCGCCCTCGCGGTGCTGGCGCTGACCGGCTTCGTCTCGATCGCGGCGGAGGTCGGCTGGACCCGGGCGCTCTCGATCTTCACCGGCACGACGGTCTTCGGCTTCTCGGCCATCCTGGCGGTGTTCCTCACCGGGATCGCGCTGGGCTCGTGGGTGATGAAGGCGCGGCTGGCGCGCGTGCGCGAGCCGCGGCTCGCGCTCGCGGTGGGGCTGGTGCTCCTGGGCGCGGCGCTGCTCGCGACGCGCTCCGGCCTGGCGTTGGTGCCGGACGTGTACCGCTGGGCGAACGGGCTGGAGGTGTCCGGGGCCGCGCGCAACGCGATCCGCTACGGCGTGGTGTTCGCGCTGCTGCTGCCGTCGACCTTCCTCTTCGGAGCGCTCTACCCGCTCTCGCTGCGCGTCTACTGCGGCGGCGTCGAGCAGGTGGGGCAGCGCGTCGGGCGGGCGTACGCCGTCAACACCTTCGCGAGCATCGCGGGCTCGCTGTGCGCCGGCTTCTGGCTGATCCCGGCGGGCGGGACCGACGGGGTGCTCCTGGGGCTCGCGCTCGCGGTGCTGGCCGCTCCGGTGCTGCTGTTCGCGGTGCCGCGCACGGTCGGCTTCGCGAGCCGCGTGCTGGCGCCGGCGGCGGCGCTCGCCGCGGCGGCCGCGTTCCTGCCGGGGCTCGACTTCGAGGCGCTGATCCGCTCGGTGGAGTACCGGCGCGACGCGGTGGAGGGCGAGCAACAGACCGCCGAGCTCCTGTACCTCGGCGAGGGCAAGAACGGCGTGGTGTCGGCCGTGACGTACGACGGGCGTGTCGCGGTGATCCAGAACAACGGCCTCCAGGAGGCCCTCATCGACCTGGAGAACCCGCGCTTCGGGTCGGTGGTCGAGGGACTGCTGGGGCTCCTCCCGTATTTCCTTCACCCCGCGCCGCAGTCGGCCTTCGTCGTCGGCTTCGGCGGCGGGACGACGGTGCACACGCTCTCGTTCACCGACCTGGCCTCGATCCGCGTGGTCGAGCTGGAGCGCAAGGTCGTCGACGCCGTGCGGCGGGTGCACCTGGGCGAGCTGGAGGTGCTCGACGACGCCCGCATCGAGCTCAGCTTCAACGACGCGCGCAACACGCTGCTGCTGGAGCAGCGCAGCTACGACCTGATCGTGTCGCAGCCCTCGCACCCGTGGCTCGCGGGGGCCGGCAACCTCTTTACGCGCGAGTTCTTCGGCATCGTGCGCTCGCGGCTTAACGAGGGCGGCATCTTCTGCCAGTGGGTGAACCTGTTCCGGATGGACGAGCTCACGCTGCGCTCGATCGTCGCGACCTTCTACCACGTCTTCCCGCACGGCTTCGTCGGGATGAACGCGGCCACCGGCGACCTGTTCCTGCTCGGCTCGGACGCGGCGCCGCTGCTGCGCCACGAGCGCGTGGCCGGCGCGATCGACGCCAGCCCGGACCTGCGCCGCTTTCTGTGGCTGCACGACCTGCGCCAGCCGGGGGACCTGCTGTGGTTCTTCTACACGTCGCGGCGCGGGGCCCTCGCCCTGGCCGGCGACGCGACCCTGAACACCGACGAGAACCTGCTGTCGGAGGTCCGCCTCGCCGCGCTTGGCACCGACGTGCCCCCGGAGCTCAGCCCCGGCCCGTTGCTCCAGGCCAACCTGTCGCTCGACGTGCAGCCCTATCTCGACCCGCAGAGCGCCGGTCAGGTGCTCTTCGAGGCGGGCTCGTTCTTCGGGCAGTTCCAGGACTTCGCGCGCGCCGAGGTCGTGCTCCAGATCCTCCGCGAGAGCGGCGATACGCTGTTCTCGCAGCGGCTGGAGCAGAGCCTCGCGGGCATGCAGGCCGAGCGCAGCGACGGCTGAGCGCCGCTACCAGAGGCGGCCGTCGACCTCCGGGTCGTACACCACTTCGCCGTCGGTGAAGACCAGCGAGACCGCGGTGCGCGGGTCGGCGGGGTCGCCTTCGAGCACCACCAGGTCGGCGTCCTTGCCGGGCTCCAGGCTTCCGAGGCGCTCCTCGAGGCCCGCGGCCATGGCCGGGATGATCGTCAGGCCGCGCACGCTCTCGAGGTCGAAGTCGGTCATGCCGTAGCGCTGGGCCATCGCCGCCTGGAGCGACAGCTCCTCCTGGGCCGGCACGTTGAAGCGCGTGCCGTCGTCGACGCAGTCGGTGTTGAAGCCGATGTGCTTGTGACCGCGCCGCTGGTACTCGGCGCAGATGCCCAGGATGCGGCCGTCGGTGTCGTAGGCCCCGTGGCCGGGGAAGTTGACGCTGCGCGTGAGCATGCGCGGGCCGATGATGGCGGGGACGCCCTCCTCCTCGGCGAGCTCAGCGGCGCGGAAGCCGTCGAACGTGCCGTGGTCGAGGTAGACGTCGAGCCCGAACTCGACCCGCAGCATGCGGATCGTCGTCATCACGACCTGGTAGAACTGCGTGTGCGTCGAGATCTGCGTGCGGTGCGCGAAGAGGTCGCGGAAGACCTCCAGCTGCAGGTCGACCAGCGGCTCCTCGCCCTCGCCGCGCTCGAACGCCTCCCAGCGCTCGGCGTAGGCGCGGCCGCGGCGGAACAGGTTGCGCGTGTGCCAGTTCTGGAACGAGCGCGCGACGCCCGGACCCCAGCTCTCGGGGTTCCCGGCCTGGGCCACCTTGAGCGAGCCGGGGTTGCGCAGCTCCATCTCCTCGTACGTGTCGTGCCCGATCTTCAGCAGCACGCCCTGCCCGCCGACGTTGCTTGCGCTGCCGGGGATGTAGAGCACGGTCGTGACGCCGCCGGCGAGGCCGCGCCGCAGGTGGCGGTTCTCGGGCACGACCGACGCGCTGACGCGCAACCCCGGGTTGGCGAGGTAGACCGGCGCGTTGATCTCCACCGGGAACATGTCGACCGGCGCGCCGACGTGGCAGTGCAGCTCGACCAGCCCCGGCATGATCCACTGGTCGCCGAGGTCGCGCACCTCGGCGCCCTCGGGCACCTCGATCTCGTCGCGCTCGCCGACGGCCAGGATCTTGCCGTCCTCGACGAGCACCGTGCCGCCGTCGATCACCTGCTCGCCTTCGAGCGCGGCGGTGAGGACCTTGGCCGCGTGCAGCGCGAGCACGCCTTCGCCCTCCTTCGTCGGCGCGGGGGCGGGGGGCTCCTTGACCTCGTCCGGCTGCTCGGCCGGCAGCGGACCTTGGGCGACGGTCGGGGCAAACAGGAGGACGGCGACGAGCGCGGTGTGCGCGGGTCGTGAGAGACGCATGGCAGGCTCCTTCGGTTGCCCCCCAATGCGAAGCGGGGGCGCGGAGCATTGCTCCACGCCCCCGTTCTTACTCAGCTTTGCGTCGCGGCTACTGGAGCACGAGCTCGAGTCCGCGCGAGCTCGTGAAGCTACCGGCGCACGGGCCGCTGGCCCAGGCCGTGCCGAGCTGCGCGGCGACGGTCGCGCCGATGAGCGTGGGCGTGGCGGGGATCGGGAGCGGGATCGTCAGCGAGCCGTTCGCGTCGGCCGCGGGCGTGCCGAGGAACAGCGCGAAGCTGCCCGTCGGGGGCAGCGCCACGTGGAGCAGCGCACCGAGCAGCGGCGTTCCCGCGACGTCGGCGGTGTCGCCCAGCACCACGACGCCCGGCAGCAGCGGCGGCGCCTCGGAGGAGAGGAGCGCGAAGCCCGCGTCGCCGACGATCGGCACCGCGTTCGCCAGCAGCGGCTGCGTCTCGGCGCAGGGCGTGCCGGTGCCGAAGGGGGTCAGGCCGAGCGGCGTAAACGACGCGACCTTGGCCTTGCCGCTCGTGGCCGAGCCGATCGCGTCGGGGAAGCCGTCCAGGTTGACGTCGTGCCCGGCGCCGACGGCGGCGCCGATGCGGTCGTTGTTCGCGCTGCCGAAGACCGTGAAGATCTCGGTGCCGTCGAAGCCCGAGTAGGCGCGCAGGCCGCCGGCGTTCGTGC
>JBCCGI010000110.1:0-22875 GCA_039029355.1 Planctomycetota bacterium | reverse complement strand
GGGGGGTGGGGTTTTGGGGGGGTGGGGGGGGGGCCGCCCCCCCCCCCACGTCGCGCTCGTTTTGGGCCGCCGCGTCGGCCGGCGGCGCGAGCGGACTCAGCGGCGCATCAGGCGTCCGCAAGGTAGCCGAGGAGGATCGCGGTGCCGACGTTGTCCGACACTTCGACCACCGTCCCCTCGGGGGCAACCAGGCCGGGGGGGATGGACGCGATCGAGGGGCCGCCGCCGGTGATGCTCGGGTAGGTCGACTGCTGAAGCGTCCTTGCCGACAGCACGTCCTCTCCGTCGAAGGCGACGAAGAGGTCCCGGAGCTCGTCGTTCGTCCCCGGAACGTTGCTCCCGAGACCCGTGCAGACGAGCAGCTTTCCCGGAGGCACCGGGAAAGGGGTCCCTTCGACGATCCGCGTCATCTGTTGGGCCGTCGGAATACCGTCGATCTGAACCGGTCCGGTGATCGTCAGGGCCGGCCAGCCCCAGGGCGCCGTCGTGGGAGTGGATCCTGCAGGTGCTTGGAGCGCGGACATGGTGAACAGGGCGGCGCCGAGGCAAGCGGCGCCCAGGAGCGAGGAGAGTGCGTCGAGCTTCATGGATGATGTCCTTGTGGTTTGGATTGCGGAGCGCCGGCCGCCCGCCGCGTGCGTGGCCCGGGGGCGCTCCGAGCGGGTCGGCCTGGCTGCCGGAAAGCGGGACCGCGAACGCCGCGGCGGCTAGCGAATGCGCAAGAGCTTCAACAGGCCGACGTACGGCGGCACGATCGACACGTCGCCGAGGGCGTTGTCCGTAGTGGACTTGCTCGGGCCACCCGTCGTGAACGTGTGCCGGTGGTTGTCCAGGGCCGGTTTGCCCCAGCCCTGCCAGTCGATCCAGAAGTCGTAACCCACCGAGTCGGGATAGCCGGTCTGACCATCGTGGGTGTGGTGCATCCCGTGGCCGTGGGAGAGGTTCACGGCCTGCGAGCCGCCGACCTCGCCGATCGCCTCGACGTCGGCCACGCCGCGCACGAAGCGGTCGCGCAGATCCACGGTTGCCTTGCCGAAGAACGGGGACTTCGGGTCCGCGATCGGAGCGCCGTCGCAGAGGGCGAACCCCTCGGGGATGGGGATGCTGGGGTCGAAGCGGAACCAGCCGATGATGCTGCCGAGGGGCAGCTCCGACAGCACCGGCTCGGGGTTGCGGTGCGGCACGTAGGCCGCGGATGCAAGGCTGCCGGCGATCGCCATCGCGTCGTTCACCTCGACGATGCCGCCGGGAATGAGGCGCAGCTCGACCGTCGTCGCCGCGCTGTCGACCAGGTGGCGCACGGTCAAGCGCGACCAACCGTCGGCTCCGAAGATGACCTCGCAAGACTGCGACTGGCCGATGCCGTCATGGATCTCGACCGCGGGCTTTGCCACAACGAAGCCGGGCTCGGGCCTAAAGTCGGCGGAGAAGGTGATCCACCGGCCCGCGAGCTGACAGCCACTCTCGAGCGTCTGGGCCACGTAGCTGCCCGGGGTGCTGGGGACCAGCTTCATCGCGAAGCACGAGTCCGCGGCGAGCGCGGCCTGTTCGGGTACGCGCGTGAACTGCATGTCCGTTTGGTCGAAGGCGAGCGTGGGGTCGCCCGCGGTGTACCAAAGGTCGGGCCCCAGCGGCCCGCCGGGCACATGGCCGAGGGACCAGGACTCGAAGCCGCCGTTGCCGAGCAGGTTGCGCTGCGGCAAAGGGACCTTTGAGACGGCCGGGGCCGTGGCTTGGGGAATCAGCGCCGGGGTCACGGCGAGCGCGAGGATCGTAAGCGGCGTCTTCATTCTGGCGGGCTCCTTGCGGTGCGGGACTTGGGAAGGAGGCCGGCACCCTCGTCGGAACCGTGCCCCAAGCTCCAGGGCGGTCGGCGCGCCGCGAACCGACGGCAAAGCGCGACTTAGTCGCCGCGGCCGCCCATCGGGCCGCCGGCCGCCCCCGGCACGAGCTCGCCCAACAGCGCGGTCACCGCAGCGCAGGCGAGGTGCGGGTCGAGCAGCAACCACTCGTGCGACCCCAGGTTCGGCAGGCGTCGGATGCGATACGGCGAGAGCGCGCGCTGGAGCTCCTGCTCGAGCTCGACGTCGAGCTGGAAGAACTCGTCCCCCGCCGCGACCAGCATCCCCATCGGAGGCGTCCCGGAGCCCGCGCTGCTGGGTCGAAAGTCCCTCACCCGACACCTTCCAAGGGCGCGCAGGAGCCGGGCGTGCGCACCCGGGCGGCGCAGCACGCTGCCCAGAAAGTCGATCCCGGCGCCCAGGCCCAGGACGTCGGCGGGCGCGCCCGGGCCGAACCGCCGCCGCTGCAGGCGGACCGCCATCCGCACCGAGCGGCGCGCGTAGCCCGCCAACCCGTAGCCCACCGGCAGGCTCGGATTGATGGCTGCGATCGCCGATGGCCCGACCCCCGCGAGCCGATGCGCGATCATGCCGCCGAAGGAGTGTCCGAGCACGATGAGGCCGCGGGCCGGCCCCTGCGCGAGGTCCTCCGGAGAGCGCCCCCAAGCGGCGGAGGAGAGCGCGTCCAGCGCGGCCCGCGCCAGGGCTTCGCTCTGGGCGAGACTCGTCGGCGGATGCCGGAGTGCTCCGTTGCCGAACAGGAACGGAGCCGCGATGCGGGCGTCCAGCCGCGCGGCGCACGCGGCGAGGAAGCGACCGTAGTACGTCGGCCTCCGTCCGAAGCCGTGCAGGAAGAGCAGCTCCCAGCGCGCTCCCGGCCGGCCGATGACGTAGCACGGCACGCGGCCCTCGCGGGGAAGCGCAGGCTCGAGCGAGAGCTCGATCCGCCGCATCGCTCCGGCGCCCGCGAGGTGGGGCTGCCCCCCGGCGGGCGAGCGCGACGGATCACGCGACATGCCCAGGACCTCCGGGAAGCTGCGACGGAGCCGAGACCGTCCCCCGCCGCAGCCGGGCGCGGGTGCCGAGCAGGACCGCGAAGCAGGACAGGCTCGCACTCACGCCAAACAGGAGCGGCCCCCAGCGATGGAGCTGGGGCAGGTTCTGAAGCAGCCCCGCCGAGACGATCCACAGCGCGCCGAGCAGCTGAAAGCGCCGCGCGAACAGGCAGCCCATCGCCCACAGCGCCAGGCCGGTCAGCAGGAAGTGGACCGGATACGCGTCGAGGGAGCCGTTCACCATCGCCCGCAGGTCGCGCGGAGGCGGCTGCGCGGAGATCGAGCTGACGATCACGACCAGGCCCGAGACGGCGTGCCCGAACCACAGCCCGATGCAGAACTGGCGCGGACGGATGCGGATCTCGAGCGGCCCAGCCGCGTCGGCGATCCAGTTCCGAAGCGAAGCCCAGCGCGACACGGCCACGCGCTCCACGGGCCTCATCTGAAGCGAGTCGGCGGGGAGGCGCGACGCGAGCCAGAACATCGGCCCATAGGCCAAGAGGAAGATGACCACCGACACGATCACCGCGAGCTGCGTCGCCGCGCGCGTGGACTCCCCGTGCACCAGGAAGACGCCGTTGATGATCGCATGGCTCAGCAGCACGCCGAACGCAAAGACGAACAGCGGAGGCCCCGCACAGACGAAGGCGTGCTCCTGACGTACGTAGCGGCGGAGGGCGCGGGCGAGCGCCTTAGCGGGTCGCTCCCGCGCGCGGTGCTCGGAAGCCCTGGCCCCTGAGGTCAGCGTCATGACGATCTTGCACAGCGAAGGCGGCAGCTCGCCGAAGCGTCGGCTCGTGTCGTGCGGAGAGCAGCGCAGGAGCACCTGGGTCGCGCTCACGCACAGCGCGTAGAGGTCCCACGACTCGCTCGGTCGCTCGCCCGGCGCGCGCGGGCGGGAGTACGCCTCCGTACGAGGCGGCGAGTCCTGCGCACCGCGCTCGGAGACCGACCCGAAGTCGGCCAGCAGCGGCCTGCCCTCGGAGGTCACCAGGACGTTCTCGGGCTTGATGTCCCCGTGGATCAGCCCGCGCTCATGCAGGTGCGCGACGGCCTCCGAGGCGTCCGCGAGGAGCTCCAACAGCTCCTCCGAGGGCCGCTCGGCCTCGATGAGGTCCGCCAGCGTCGCGAGCCGCCCGCCGACCACCTCCATGGTGAAGAACAGCGCGGCGCCGCGCTCCGCGGCGCCCCGGCTCGTCTGCTCCTGCTGCCGCAGCTCACCCGCGTCGAAGACGGTGACGATGCCCGGGTGGTTCAGCTTGACGAGGCAGTCGACCTCACGGCGAAAGCGACGCCGGCACGCGGGCGAACGGCGATCCGCCATCCGCGGCACCTTCAGGGCCACGCGGCGCTTCGGCGCCGGCGCGCCGGACGGTCCGCCCCCAAGGGGCAGGGTTTCCTCGGCGTCGTAGACGATGCCCTGCCCTCCCTCCTTGATCGGTCCGAGCAGCCGAAAGCGCTCTGGCAGAAGCGCCTGGTCGCGGGCGAGCTGCTCGTGCCAGCGCTCCACCAGGGGACGCTCCTCTGCGCCCAGAGCGTCGAGAACCACCCGTGCCGCCGCGGCGTCCGAAGCCTCCTCGCGCAACCGCGCGAGCGCCGCCAGCAGCCGCGGCGGCAACGACGGCAAGCGGCCGCCCTCGGCCTGGTCGTCGAGCCGATCGATCACGCTGGCCACGGCCTGGCGGAGGGTGTCGCCCATGGTTCGGCCGGAGGCCCGCTACAGAGGCGTATCCCGAGCCCGCCGCCGCAGGTGCTCCAGCGCCCGCGTGCGAAGCTTGTAGACCGCCCCCTGCGACTTGCCGAGCAGTGTCGCGACCTCGGCGTCGCACAGGCCCTCGTCGATGATCAGCGCTGCGACCTCCCGCTGCTCCTCGTTCTTCAGCTCCTGGATCCAGCCCGAGACCCGGCGGAGGGCGACCTCGTGCAGGTCTTTGCTGGTCACCTCGCCTGTGGTGGTCCCGCGACCCACGCTCCACCGCTCCGCCGGAACCTGCGACTCGCCTCGCACCGGCCGCATGTGCCGGACCAGGTCGATGATCCTGTGCCTTGCGACCCTCCCCACCCAGGCGAACAGCTGAGTCGGCGGTCGCCCTTTGGCCGCGCTGTCGCGCAGCAACCTCAGCAGCACATCCTGCTCCACGTCGGCGCGGTCGTAGTGCCTCAGGACGCCGCCCGCGTACCGTCCGACGGCCCGCCGAATCGTGGGCAGGAGCTCTTCCTCGATGAATTGCTGCTTCATCCGAAGTCCTCGGGCAAGGTGCGGATTGTCGGGGCGACCAGAGGTGAGGCGAACGGCGCCCGGTGTTCTGCCCATCGAAACGCGAAAAAGCTTGGGGGCTGTCGCTCCGCTTCCAGGGCGGGGAGTCCTTATGGCGGCTGGACAGGCTTGAGCTGCAATCATCGTACGGGCGCACCGCGCCCGCCGGGAGGTGCGCCGTGCGTGGCGGTAGAGAGGCAAGGGGCTCCGAGCTGTGCTCATGGGGCCGGGCACGGCGCTCGACACCTCCGGCTGTGCTCGCGGCCTCGGCAAGCTGCTCGCCCCTTCGGCCCCAAGCCCGCGTCGACTTCGCGAGGTTCCATTCCGAGGACCGACCTCCTCACCCCATCAGAGATCGCAGCTGGGGAAAGCCCGCGATCCGCGCCGGCTCGCGGCTTTGATTGCGCGGAGATCCGCGGCGCGGCGGAGAGGCTCCCCGCTTCGAACGTCGAGGTCTCGCGAGGCGGGCCGCGGCTGGCCGGAACGGCTCGCGGTTGGGCGGCGCCGGCCCCCCACCACGAGCTGGCTTGCCGCCGGCGCCGCGCGCTACCCTCTAGGGCCACCGAGTGTCGCTCGCCCCTCGATGCCCAGCCCGCCCCACGACATCTTCCTCAGCTACGCACGCGAGGACGCGGACCGCGTTGCACCCCTGGTCGCCGCCCTCCAGGCGCGTGGCTGGTCCGTCTGGTGGGACCGCGAGGTGCTCCCAGGCGAGGGCTTTCGCAAGGTCATCGGGGACGCGCTCGAGGGCGCCCGGGCGGTGGTGGTCGTCTGGTCGAACGTGTCGGTGCAGTCCAAGTGGGTCTGCGGCGAGGCCAACAGTGGGCTCGGACGCGAGATCCTGGTGCCGGTCCGCATCGACGATCGCGACCCGCCCTTGGGGTTCCAGGAAACCCAGACGGCCGATCTGACCGCCTGGGGCGGCGCTGCGGACGCCGAGGAGCTCCAACCCGTGCTTGCCGGACTCGACAAGCTGCTCGGCTCCTCGCGCCCCAACGCCGCGCCGCCGCTGCCGGCGCGCGAACCGGGCGAGCTCGAGACCATGATCCAGCAGCTCGAGTCCCTCCGCGCCGGCGGAGCCGACACGACCGACCTCGCGGCGGAGATCCGCGCCAAGAAAGCCCAGCTGCGCAAGATCCCCGCCCCCCAACCCGGCGAGGTCATCGGGGCGAACCGCTACGCCCTCGAAGCGCTCCTCGGCAACGGCGGGTTCGCCCAGGTCTGGAAGGCCTTCGACCGCCGCCGCCAGGCCTTCGTCGCCCTCAAGATTCTGCACGGCCACCTGATGCAGGACGAGAGCCGCGTCCGGCGCTTCTTCTCCGGTGCGCGCAAGCAGGCCAAGCTCGAGCACCCCCACATCGTGCGCGTCCTGGAGCCCGAGGAGCGCGACGAGGAGTTCGGCTGGCTCTTCTTCGCGATGGACCTGGTCGACGGAGCCGACCTGCGCCGCGCGGTCCTGAAAGAGGCCCGAACCCGCGACGAGCTCCTCGCGGCGCTGACCGGGGTCGCCGAGGGTCTCGACTACGCCTCGACGCGCCACGACATCGTCCACCGCGACGTGAAGCCGGCCAACATCCTGCTCGGCGTACGCGGGGCCGCCTACCTGACCGACTTCGACCTCGTGCTCGCGCCGGAGTCGACCCAGGGCACGATGCTCGGCCAGGGGATGGGCACCTACGATTTCGCCGCCCCCGAGGTCCTCCGCGGCGAGGGCGGTGCCTCGCACGCGAGCGACGTGTACTCGCTGGCGATGACCGCGCTCTGGGCTCTGTCGGGAGGGACCCTGCGAGGGCGGCTCGAGAGCGACATCGAGCTGGCGCTGGAAGCGGCCGACCTTTCGGCGGCGGGGGCCGATGCGGTCCGGCGAGCCCTCGCGCAGGACCCCTCCCTTCGGCCGGCGTCGTCCACCGAACTGACTTCGGCGATCTCCGAGACCGCAACCCGGGAGCCGGGCCGAGAAGGCGCTGAGTCGCCGGCAGCAGCTCGGGCGCAGCGGCCGGTCGTGCCGGACGGCCGCGTTCGAAGGAGCAGGGGCTCGACGGCCACACCACCGAGTAGCACCGGTCTTCCCGCCTCGTGGGAGATCCTCGACCGCACCCTCTCCGACGACTGGCCAAAACGGGTCCGGGATCCTCGGACCGGCGTGGCATTCGTCTTGATTCCCAGCGGGCGATTCACGATGGGTTCTCCGAGCAACGAACCGGGGCGTAGTTCCGACGAGGGGCCCCAGCGCCGGGTGACGATCGCAAGGCCGTTCTACTTGGCGGAGACTGCTGTGACGGTCGCGCAATGGAACACGACGACGGGGGGCGACGTCGCGAGAGATGACGAGCTACCGGTTGTCGGAGTTTCCTGGGAGGACGCTGTTCGCTTCTGCGAGCAGGCCGGGTACCGGCTGACGAGCGAAGCGGAGTGGGAGTACGCGTGTCGGGCAGGGACTACGACGCCGTACAGCTTCGAAGGAGGCGAAGAGGATCTCCTGGAGCACGGGTGGTTCTTCCGGAACTCAGGGGAGCGCCTTCTGCCGGCCGAGACCACCTGGGACGTTGACAAGGCGTGGGGGGAGTGGGGCTGCAGGGTCAGGCGGGTTGCCCGCATGCAGCCGAACGATTGGGGGCTGTATGACATGCACGGCAACGTTTGGGAGTGGTGTCAGGATTCCTGGCACAGGGACTATGACGGGGCTCCGGCGGACAGCAGCGCTTGGGAAGCTAGCGGCTCCGAGTCCCGCGTTATCCGTGGCGGCTCGTTCTTCAGCTCCGCGCAGCTCGCGCGGTCCGCGTATCGCTTCTTCGGCCACCCGTCGAGCCGCAACGACCTCGTTGGCTTTCGCCCCGCCAGGGTTATCACGGAGTGACTTCACCACTTCACGACTTGCGTCTGGCATTCCCAGCCAACTGCCCAAAGGGAGCGGCGCGGCCCGGGCTCGAGCGCAGCCGAGCCCGAGGCAAGCGCCGCGGACAAAGCGCGGACGGCGGGAAGTCCAGACCCGAGCCCCGCAGGGTGCAAGGGTCGAAGAGCCTCGTGCGCGCAGCGCCGAGCGCTCTTCCCGGCCGAGCCGAAGGCGAGGCCCGCGGCAAATTCGTGGGCGGCACCCCACGGAGAGTGCATCGCCAGGAGCTTCGGTGGCGTTCCCCCTACCACCCCCGGCGACGCGGTTCTCTTCGGCCGGATGCGCCGGCACGGGAGAGGAGCCTGGGCATCACGGGCACAGCGCACGGGACCGGCCAGCGGAAGCCAGCCGCGGCCCGAGCGAGCGGGCGGTGCGACGCCTTGGCGGGGCGAAAGCCGACGTTGTCGTTGCGGTTCGACGGGTGCCAGTTGTTGCGGTACGCCGAGCGCAGGTTCTGCGCGGGGTTCCTGAACGACCCGCCGCGGATCACGCGGTTCTCGGAGCCGGTGGCTCCTCCCCCAACCAACTGCCTCCGCGGCGCCGCGACCGCGTGTCGCCGTGCCGCAGGTGCTCGGTGACCGAGCGCACCGCCGCCGCGAGCTGCCGCTCGTCGATCCAGCCGGCTCGAGACCCCGCCAACCGGCGCCCCAGCCGCCGCCGCGTGCGGCGCAGGTTGGCCGGGCGCAGCCGCGTCGTGCCGCGGTACAGGCGCCAGCCGAGAAACGGCAGGCCCTCGCGCGCCGGCGCGAGGATCGTCGCGCGCTCCTTGAGCCTCAGCCGAAGGCGCCCGTAGACGAAGGCCTCGATCTCTCGGTGCGCGTGGGCCAGCGCACCCTGCGCGTCGGCGAACAGCACGAAGTCGTCCATGTAGCGGACGTACCCGCCGATCCTCAGTTGCTCTTGCACGAAGTGGTCGACGCGGTCGAGCACGAGATTCGCGAACCACTGGCTCGACAGGTTTCCGATCGGCAGCCCGCGGCGGCCGTCGCCCCCCACCTACACGATGTGCTCGCACAGCTCAGGCACGCGGCGGTCCTTCACGACGCGTTCGACCGTCTCGAGGACGACGCCGTGCGCTAGGGTCTCGAAGCAGTGCTCGATATCGAGCTTCAGGAACCAGCCGTACCTTCGAACCAACCCGCGTGCGTGGCGCAGGGCGGCGTGCGTGCCTCCTCCCATTCGGCAGGCGAAGCTGGCGTGGATCGATCCTTCGATCGAGCAGCGGCGGCCGGCCCGCTGGACAGGCGCTCATGCGGAAGCCCCGGCCAGCTCAGTGCTCGGCGAGCATCTCCTCGGGGCTGCCGAGCCCCTCCAGAGTCTCCGCCCCATAGCGTTCGACCTTTTGCCTTGCCCCACCCGGGACGTTGCCAAGCGCCGTCCGGCTGCCGGGCTTGCGCACGACGATCTCGACCAGCTCGCGGTTGGTCGGGACGACGTACGGCGGCACGCCCTCGTCGCGCGCTCGCCCAGTGGGGCCAGCCACCTCGGGCAGGGCTTCGCGCGGGCACTTCGGCGCCGGAGTGGCGTTCTGGGCGGCTTGGCCGCAGGAAACGTAGGGGCACGGGGTTAGGTGGTGAAGTCACCCCTTGGTGCCCTGGCGGGACGAAGGCCGACGCGGCGGCTGCCACTCGACGGATCCCAGTAGTCGCGGTACGCCGAGCGCAGGATCTGTGCGGCGTGGCCGAACGAGCCTCCACGGAACACGCGGATCACGGCGCCGCCCTCTTCCCACGCGCTGCCGTCTGTCGGAGCTCCGCCATAGTCGTCATGCCATCGATCCTGGCACCACTCCCACACGTTCCCGTGCATGTCGTACAGGCCCCAACCGTTCGGCTTCTTCTGCGCCACGGCCCGGCTTCTGCACCCCCACTCGCCGTAGACCTTCTCGTAGTCCCGAGTGGTGTCAGCCGGCAACAGCTCTTCCCCCGAGTTTCGGAAGAACCAGCCGTACTCCAGCAACTCCTCTTCGCCTCCGTCGAAACCGTACGGCGTCGTCGTCTCAGCCCGACACGCGTATTCCCACTCCGCTTCGCTCGGAAGCCGCCCGCCGAGCCAGCGACAGAACATGACCGCCTCGAACCAGGTGACGTTGACGGCTGGGCAGCTCTCCAGCCCGGGATCGAACGGGTGCCCCGGATCGAACGCGAGGTACTGCGCGTTCGTCACCGGTGCGGCGAACAGCTCGAAGGCCGGGACTTCGACGCCGCGCGTCGGATGCTCGTTGTCGATACTCCCCGCTTCGTCCTCTTCGCTGCCCATGCGAAAGCCGCCGGCGGGAATCGAGCACCAGAGTTGCCTCTCGCCGTCGCGTGTAGGCAACGTCGTGAAGAGCTCGGCCGGGGGCGGGTCGATGTGGTCAAAGACCTTACCGCGTAGAGCTCTTGCGTGCTCGGCATGGTCCTCGTTCGCCTCCACCGCCGCGAGGGCTGCGTCGATGTGGAACAGCTCGGCGCCGTTGCGCGTATCCCTGCGCAGACGGTCGAGCAGCAGCAACCCGCGTTCGACGTCGCCGACGAGCTGGACAACGCGGCCGTAGACCGCCCAGGACTCCTCGTCGCTCTGCCTCAGCCGCGCGATCGTCTCCGCCAGCGTGTCGACGCCCACTCGCTGGGCCGTCGCGAGGGCGCGCAGGCCCAGAGGCTCGTTCTGCTCGACCAGCGAGCGCAGCAGGTCGTCGGCTTCGTCGGGGCCGGCGAGGCGACCGGAGAGGAGCGCGAAGGGCTCCGCCCAGCGACCCTCGTTGCCTTGGATCTTCGCCACGAGGTCGAGGCAGGCCTCCTTGCCGTCCGCGCGGTAGCGTTGCTCCAGCGCTTCGGCGCACAGCGCCTCGCCGAAGCTCTTGTGCCAGAAGCGCCAGTCGGTGTCGGGGCCGTCGTGCGGTCCCAGGATGCCGGAGCGTTCGGCGACGTCGTCGAGGAAGCGACGGGGGTCGCGACTCCAGTCCGGCTGGCGCTCGAGCGTCTTGCGCAGGTCGTCCATGTCCTCGCGCAGCAGGCGTTCGTGTAGCTCGCCCACCGAGGCGCCGATGCGATCGTCTTCGACGAGCCCCAGCGCGAGCCTTGCGAGCGTGCGGCGGACGACCTGGCTCGGGCCCAGCGGGACGGCTTCATCGCCACGGTGCTTGCCCTCGAGCAAGAGGTCGAAAATCTGGTCGTACAGCGTGACGCGCTGCGGTGAGGGTTCCACTCCCCGCTCGAGCAGGATCGCCATCAACGTGAGGTAGAGGGGCGTGCCCGCCAGCGCGCGCAGGTCCGGATGATCGGCGAGGCGCGCGAGCACGGTCTCGGCGCGAGCGCGGTCGGGCTCGCCTCCGGGAGGCGCGAACCAGCGGCCGAGGAAGTCGAGCTGCCGCCCGCGATCGAGCGGCAGCACGCGCAGCTCGTGGAAGTCCGCCCCCGGGCTGGTGAAGCCGATTGGGCGGCTCGCGACGATCAGCGTCGAGTCCTTCCAGCGGCGCGACAGCTCGCCGATCAGGTCGAGCGCGTCTTGGCGCCGGTCGCTCTGCACCTCGTCGAGGCTGTCGAGCAGGACGACCAGGCGCCCCTCCTCGCCTTCGCGGTCGAGCGTCGAAGTCAGCCCCTTGGCCGAGAAGGCGCGCGACAGGCTGTGCTCGATGCCCTCCAGGATTGGCGTGCGCTCGCGCAGGAGGCGCGGCAGCGAGGCGTAGACCGGCAGCCGCGTGGAGCCGGTGCGGGCCAGCTCGTGGGCGAAGTGGCGCAGCAGGGTCGTCTTGCCGGCGCCCGGGTCGCCCTTCAGCGCCCAGCGGCGCGTGACCCAGGAGTGCTGCGCGGGGTCCAGGTCGACGAGGTCGCCGATCTGCTGCGGCGTCGCAAGCTCGCCCTCAAGCAGCTTGCCCGCGCGGCGGGTCGGGTCACGGCCGAGCTCTAGCTCGACGTACACGTGCTCCAGCACGTCGGCCGCGGCACGGTCGCGGTGGAAGTATGGCATCAGCCGGCTGTTGGCCTTCTCGACGTGCGCGCGGTAGCGCGACAGCAGGCCGTCGCCTTCGCCGAGATCGGCGACGCTCTTGCGGAGCGCGGCCACGCGCGACGCGAGGTCTGGGGTCTCGTCCTCGTACTCCTCGGCCACGATTCTCAGGAGCCGCGTGGCTGCGCTGGCGGCGTCGTCGTCGCCGCGCGAGAGGACCAGCGCCGCGTTCGCGGCCAGGTCGGTCCTCGGGAAGTTCTCGAGCGCGTTGCGGTTGGCACCGATCGCGGTCGCGACGGCGCGGCGGTAGGCGCGCTTGCCGAGCGGCTCGGCGACCAAGCGCTGGACCTCCTCGCGCAGCTCGACCGGCAGGTCGTCGCGCACGGGCAGCGCGGGCTCGTCCACGTCGTCGGGCAGCGCATCTCCGCCAAGGGCGCCGATCAGCGCGCCGAGGCGGTCGCGGTACCGCGCTCCGCCGGCCTCGCGGAAGTCGATGTGCTGCTTCGTGCGGAGGAACGGCGGCCACGGCGCGTCCACCAGCAGCACCGGAACGACCGACCGGTCGCCGAGGCGGTTGCGCACGTCGGCCTGCATCGCCGCGGTCTCCTCGCGGACCCACGGCGAGGCGAAGGACTCCGGCGTGGCGATCAGCACGAGGTGGTCCGAGTTGGCCACCCCGCGCTGGAGCGCTTCGACCCACGACTCGCCCGGCCCGATCGACTTCTTGTCGAGGAAGACGCTGTCTTCGCCGAAGACGCGCTCGAGGTTGCGGTGCAGCACGTCGACCCAGGCGGCGTAACGCGTCGAGTAGCTGAGGAAGGCGCGGTAGCGTCGTCGGTGCATAGGCAAGGGATGGCGAGCGAGTCTAGGCGGAGGCCGAGGGCGGCGGTATGGGGGAAAGCCCGGCGGAGGCGGGGCTGGGCCGCCGCCTCCGCGGGTTGGCTTTGCTACCGCACGCTCGGGATGTCGCGGCCGCGCGTGTACGGCGCGCCGGTCGCGTTCACCTTCGACAGGAACTCCGGCACGGCGACTTCGAGCGTGCTGCGAAGCAGCGGCTCCAGCGCCTCGTACTCGCTCTTGGCGATCGCCATCTGCTCGCGCATCGTCGCCGTGGGGCCGTGCGTCTGGTTCAGCGTCCCCCACAGCGCGGTCTGCAGGCGGCCGGTGATCGACGGTACGCTCTCGGCGTTGTAACGGCCCGGCAGGGGGTTGCCCGTCAGCGCGTCCTGCAGCTCTTGGAGCTGCCGCTCCAGTGCCTCGGCCTCGTCGAGCAGCGCCAGCTCGAGCGACCCGAGCCCCGAGACGGCGCGCACGTCCGCGAGCGCGTCGCTCAGCACGCGCTGCGCGCCCACCACGCCGCGCTGGAAGTCGCCCAGCTCGCGCTGGAATGCGAGCGTCGCGGCGCGGTCCACGCGCGGCAGCGTCGGCTCGCCGATCGCCTGCACGTCGAACTCGACCGGGGCGCCGGCGGCGGTCGACACGCCCGCGCGGCGCAGGAACGCCTGGGCGCTGTAGCGGCCGGGCGTCACGAGCGGGCCCATGCGGCCTTCGGCCGTGAACGGCGCGTAGCGCAGGTTCCAGGCGATGCGGTGCAGGCCCTTGCTGCTGGGCCCGTCGATGCGGTTCACCACGGCGCCGGCGGCGTCGCGGATCTCGATCAGCAGTGCGGGCTCGCTCTCGCGCTCCTCGGCCTTGAGGGCTTCGAAGCCGGGATAGGGCGTGTCGCCGCCCTCCTTGGCGATCTCCTTCTCGGCCTTCTTGCGGGCGCCCGCGGCGCTCTGAAGGTCGTCGCGCAGCCACACCGTCATCACCGCGCCGTAGGGCGGGTTGTCGGCGACGTAGAAGGCGTCGCCCTGGGAGCCGCGGCGGCCGCCCAGCTCGTCGTCTTCGATGTAGAGCAGCGCGGTGCGCGGGGCGTAGAGCTGCACCTCGGCGGCGGCCAGGCCCTCCTCGCTCAGCTCGCGCAGCGGGCTGTAGTCGTCGAGGACGTAGAAGCCGCGGCCGAACGAGGCGCCGACCAGGTCGTTCTCGCGCCGCTGCACGGCGAGGTCGCGGAAGGAGATGTTCGGCAGGCCGCCCTTCAGCTTGAGCCACGCGGCGCCGCCGTCGACGCTGGCGTAGATGCCGAACTCGGTGCCGAGGAACAGGAGCTCTTGCTTCACGTGGTCCTGCTCGATGCGCCAGATCAGGTTCTCCTCGGGGAGGTCCGAAACGATCGACGTCCACGTGCGACCGCGGTCGGTGCTGCGCAGCACGTAGGGCGCGTAGTCGCCTTGCTTGTGGTTGTCGTAGGCGGCGTAGACGGTGTTGGCGTCGTGCAGGTCGGCCTTGACGTCGTTGACGAACGAGCCGTCCGGGATCCCGTCGGGATAGTCGATGCTGCGCCAGTTGGCGCCGCCGTCCTCGGTGACCTGCAGCAGGCCGTCGTCGGTGCCGACGTAGATCAGGCCCTCGACCACCGGCGACTCGGAGATCGACGTGATGTTGCCGTAGCGCGACATCGCGTAGAGGTCCCAGAAGGCGTCGATGCTCCACACGCGGCCCATCATCGGCATGGTCAGCCGGTCCACGTCGCGCGACAGGTCGCCGCTGATCGCGGTCCACGAGTCACCGCGGTCGTCCGAGCGGAAGAGCTTCTTCGAGCCGAAGTACAGCCGCGTGTGCGAGTGCGGGCTGATCAGGATCGGCGAGTCCCAGTTGAACCGGAAGGTCTCCTCGCCGGCGCCGGGCTGCGGGCGGATGCCGACCGACTCGCCGGTGCTGCGGTCGAAGCGGCGCAGGTAGCCCTGCTGGGACTCGCAGTAGATGATGTTCGGGTCCTGGGGGTCGATGGCGTTGTCGTGGCCGTCGCCGCCGATGGTGATGCGCCAGTCGCGGTTCGAGACGCCCTGCTCGTGCAGCGTGCGCGCCGGGCCGTACTGGGTGTTGTTGTCCTGGGTGCCGCCGACGACGTGGTAGACCGGCCAGTCGTAGTCGACGTCGAGCTTGTAGAACTGCGTCAGCGGCAGGTTGGCGGCGTAGCTCCAGGTGCCGCAGTAGTCATAGGAGCGATAGATGCCCCCGTCGCAGCCCGCGATCACGACGTCGGGGTCGGTCGGGTGGAACGCGACCGCGTGGTTGTCGACGTGCTTGTTGCCGTTGCCGACGTAGTCCCAGGTCTCGCCGCCGTCCTCGGTGCGGCCGAGGCGGACGTTGGCCTGGTAGAGCACGTCGAAGCGGTGCGGGTCGGCCCACAGCTCCTGGTAGTAGTGCGGGCCGGTGCCGCCGGAGACGTAGTCGCTGCGCTTGTCCCAGCTCTCGCCGCCGTCGGTCGAGCGCCAGAAGCCGCCCTCGCGACCGGCGAGCTCGATCGTGGCGTACACGACGTCGGGCCGCTGCGGCGACACGGCGAGCGCGATCTTGCCCAGGTCGCCACCGGGCAGCCCGCGCTTCAGCTTGCGCCAGGTGCGGCCGCCGTCGGTCGACTTGTGGATGCCGGACTCAGGCCCACCGTTCATCAGCGCGGCGACGGTGCGGTGGCGCTGGTGCGTGGCGGCGAGCATCACGTCGGGGTTGCGCGGGTCGAGCACGACGTCGGTGACGCCGGTCCACGGGCCGGCGGTCAGCACCGGGCCCCAGCTCGCGCCGCCGTCGCGCGTGACGTAGAGCCCGCGCTCGCCACCCTCCGACCAAAGCGGCCCCTGCGAGGCGACGAAGACCACGTCGGAGTCGCGCGGGTCGACGACGATCTTCGCGATGTGCTCGGTGTCTTCGAGCCCCAGGTGCTCGAACGTCGCGCCGCCGTCGCGGCTGCGGTAGACGCCGTCGCCCCAGCCGACGTGCCGGCCGCCGACGGCCTCGCCGGTGCCGACCCACAGGGTGTGGCGGTTGTTCGGATCGAGCGTCACGCAGCCGATGGAGTACGACTTCTGGTCGTCGAAGATCGGCGTCCAGGTCGTGCCGGCGTTGACGGTCTTCCAGATGCCGCCCGAGCCGACGGCGACGTACCAGATGTTGGGCTTCGCCGGATCCACGGCGATGTCGGCGATGCGTCCCGACATCAGCGCCGGGCCGATCGAGCGGAACGAGAAGGCCGACAGCGTTCCGGCGGACAGCAGCGCCTCGTCTTCCTCTTCCTCCTCGGTCGCCTCGGCGGAGGTTTCGGGGTCGTCCGCCGGCGTGGCCGGGGCGGCCTCCTGGGAGGCGAGGGGCAGGGACAGAACGAGCGCGAGAAGGGGGGCGTAGGACATGCGCGGGATCATGCCAAATCCGGCGCGGTTCGGCCCCCCGAACCGGAGCTCGATCAGAACGCGTACGGGAACAGCCCGAGGTCGACGCCGTCGACTACCAGCTGCAGGTCTCCGGTGGCGTCTCCGTCGGGTGTGCCGAGGGGTTTCTCCAGCACGAACACGAAGTCGCCGTCGTCCTGGCCGCGGCTGAAGAGATCGCCGCGGAGCGTGACCGGCACGGTGCCGGCAGCGGGGATCGCGCTGAGGTCGAGCACGGCACCGGGCCCGAGGCGGCGCTCCTGGTCGTCGCGCGGGGTGAGCTTGAGCTTGAGCTGGTGCGGCGCGGCGGACTGGGCCAGCAGCGGCTGCTCTAGCTGCACCTCGGTCTGGCCCTTGGAGGCGGGGCCCGCGACCTCGATCTTCGGCGCGCCGGCGAGCAGTGCTCCGTCGAGCGTCACCTCGATCGGGTAGTCGCCGGCCAGGTTGGGAGCCTCGAAGGTGTAGGCGACGAAGCCGTCGGTCAGCGCCGTCGAGAAGAGCGGCGTCTGCCCCGCGACCGTGAGGCTCACCGACTGGAGCGCCTGCTGGCGCATGCCGCCGGTCGCCTTCGGCACGACGTGCACCTCGAACGTGTCGCCCGACCCGGCGCGCACGCACTCGGGCATGAGCCGCACGGTCGTCGCCGACACGTCCGTGCGGTCGTAGAAGTGCATCGCCGGCTGGATCGCGAGCTGGAAGTCGTCGAAGCGCGCGCGCACGCGGTGCGTGCCGGTCTGGGCCGGCAGGAAAAACTCGCGCCTGAACCGATTCGAGGTGACGTGCTCGACCGGGCCCGCCGCGCGCAGGCGCGGCATCTCGATCGCGACGTCGGCGTCGGGGCCCAGCGGGTTGCCGTTGCGGTCGTGGGCCGCGACCAGGATCTCGAAGGTGCCCGAGTGCGGAGCCCCCACGGCGGCCCCGGCGCCGGCGCTGCCCGGCCCGATCGTCTTGCCGGTCGCGATCGCGACCGTGCGCGACGGGACGCGCACCAGCTCGGGCTCGACCGCGACCAGCTCGCTGTTCGCCGCCACCTGCGGATAGGTCAGCTCGAGCCCCGACTGGAAGCGCACCGTCACGTCGACCGCCGGCTCGGCGCCCAGCGCGAAGTACGCGGCGCTGTCGTGCTGCGACGCGGTCGGCCCGTCGCCGCCGATCATGCGCAGGTGCGGATAGCCCAGCGAGTCGGTCCAGCTCACGACCGTGCCGATGCCGCCGGGCGCGGACGTGCCGCACTCGGCGCGCACGACCAGCGTGCCTTGGCCCTCGCGCTCGACGCGGTTCTCGTAGTAGCGCAGCCGGCCGCTGGTCGGCGTCACCAGGAGGTCGACGTCCCCGTCGCCGTCGATGTCCCCCGCCGCGGCGCCGCGGTCGTCGACGTTGTCGTCGATGCCCAGCTCGACGCTGCGGTCGGTGAACTTGAACTGGTTGCCGGGGCCGTCGCCGTGGAAGAGGTAGTTGGGCTGGCTCGACGGCGTGTACGGATTGACCGGATGGACGCCGGCGACCTTGCCGTTCACCAGGAACAGGTCGAGGTACGGGTCGAAGTCGGCGTTCAGGAAGATCGCCGCCCAGCCCACCGACAGCCCGAGCCCGCTGGGGTGGTCGGGGTCCGGCACAAACGGGTTCGCGATGCCGTAGAAGGCGTCCTGGCGCTCCCACGGCACTCCCGACCCCGGCCAGCCCGCGTTCATCATCATCCAGTTGTCGCGGACGTCGGTCTTGTAGATGTCGAGGTCGCCGTCGTAGTCGACGTCGCCGAGCGCCAGGCCCATGATCCCCACCATCTGGTCGTAGCCCGATCCCTCGGACACGTCGATGAAGGTGTGGTCCGCGCGGCCCCGGAAGTGCGCGTCGCCGGTGTTGGTGGCCAGGCCGGCCCAGTCGGCCGCGACGTAGTCGTTGCCGACGAAGGCGTCGAGCAGCCCGTCGCCGTCGGAGTCGAAGACCGCGCTCGCGTGGCTCGCTCCCGGGTGGTCGAGGCCGATCAACGCGCCGCGCTCGACCAGCGTGCCGTCGCCGTTGTTGCGGTACCAGCGGTTCAGCGAGCCGTGGAACTCGCAGGTGTAGAGGTCCAGCAGGCCGTCGTGGTCGAAGTCGGCCCACTGGGCGAAGATCGTGTGCCCCGCGCCGAGCGGCGACGACAGCGCGCTGGCGTCGCGCATGTCGCCCACGCCGTTGTTGAGGTAGAGCCGGCCGCGTCCGAGCGAGTCGCCGTTGCCGCTCTCGAGCATGCCGACGAACAGGTCGAGGTCGCCGTCGCGGTCGTAGTCGGCGAACACGCCGACGCGGTCGAGGTCGCCGGTCTCGATCGACAGCGCCGCGGTCACGTCGGTGAACGACCCGCCTTCGTTGCGGAACATGCGGCTGGGGCCGACGCCGCCGGCGACGTACACGTCGAGGTCGCCGTCGCCGTCGAGGTCGCCGACCGACACGCCGGCCTGGAAGGTGTCGACCACGTTGCTCTCGCCGAGCTGATCGAGGCCCGAGACGACCTCATGGATCAGCCCGAGCTCGACCGCCCGCTCGACGTACCCGCCGGACAGCTGGGACCAGGCCGGCTGGGCGAGCAGCAGCGCAGGGAGGACGAGACGGGCGAGCTGGAGCATGGCGTTGGCTAGAAGACGTACGGGAAGAAGCCGAGGTCGACGCCGTCGACCAGGAGCTGCAGGCGGCCGGTCGCATCGCCCTCGGGCGTGCCGACGGGCTTCGAGAGGACGTACACGAACTGCCCGTCGCGCTGGCCCTCGGGGAAGAAGCCGGTCTCGACGACCACCGGCGGCGTGCCCACGTCGGGCTGCGCGGTCAGCACAAGCTCCGCCTTGGGGCCGAGGCGCAGCTGGGTCGCGTCGCGCGGGGTCAGCGCGAGCTTCAGCTGGTGCGGAGCGGATGAGTGGAAGTCGTAGGGCTTCTCCTGGTACAGCAGGGACGACGACTTCACCGCGATGCCGCCGGCCTCGATCTCGGCCAGGCCGGAGAGCAGGGCGCCGTGGATCGCGACGTCGATCGGATACACGCCCGGCGTCGCGGGCGCCGGGAAGGTCGCGCTGTAGCGCCCGTCACCGAGGTCGGCGGTGCCGGAGAGCGGCGCGAGCCCGGCGATCTGGATCGCGACCGTGTCGCCGCTTCCCAGCGAGACGCCGTTCGCGTCCTTGGGCGCGACGATCACCGTGAACTCGTCGGCGCTGGCCGCGCGCACGGCCTCGGGCACCACGTCGATCTCGGTGCCGGTCCGGTCGGTCGGGTCGAAGAAGCGCACGCGCGGGCGGATGCCCACGGTCCAGCCGTCGAACGCGACCTCGGTGCGGAAGTCGCCCGGCGCGCCCGGCGCGGTGAAGTAGCGCCGGAACTCGTTGCCCTGGATGTGGATCACGCCGCCCAGCGCGGTCAGGCCGGGCGTCTCGATCGTGACCGCCGCGTCCGCGCCCAGCGGCGTTCCGGTCGCGTCGTGCGCGAAGGCGGTCACGATATAGAGGCCCGCCGGCCCCGTGCCGGTCGGCTGGTTGCGCGTGCCCGCGACGCCGGGGTTGGGCGCGATCGGCAGCGTGCGCGCGCTGATGCGGATCAGCTCGGGCTCGACCGCGATGACCTCGGAGTCGGCCGGCGCCTGCGGGAAGCTCAGCGTGACGCCCGAGGGGAACTCGACCTCGAGGTCGATCGCCGGCTGGTCGCCGAGCGCGAAGAAGGCCCGGTTCTCGTGCTGCGACGCCGTCGGACCGTCGCCGCCGATCAGCCGCAGGTGCGGGTAGCCCAGCGAGTCGGTGTAGCGCGCGATCACGCCGAAGCCGCCGGGCGCCGAGGTGTTGCACACCGGCAGCACCGAGAGCGTGCCCTGCCCGTCGCGCTCGATCTGGTTGTCGTAGTAGCGCAGCGCGCCGTAGGCCGGCGAGACGAAGAGGTCGAGGTCGCCGTCGCGGTCGACGTCGCCGTAGGCCGCGCCGCGGTCGTCGATGCCCTCGGTGAAGCCCGCCTCGACCGAGCGGTCGGTGAAGGTGAACTGCGCCGCCGGGCCGTCGCTGTGGAACAGGTAGTTCGGCTGGTTCGCGGGCGAGAACTGCTGCGACGCGTTCACGCCGGCGACGCGCCCGTTCACCAGGAAGAGGTCGATCCACGGATCGAAGTCCGCGTTGAAGAAGAAGGTCGACCAGCCCACCGAGCGGCCGGTCTCCACCGGGCTCGTGGGGTCGGGCACGAGGTCGTTCTCGACGCCGTAGAAGGTCTGCTGCTCGGACCAGGCCACGCCGCTGCCGGGCCAGCCCTCGTTGACCATCAACCAGTTCTCCTCGACATCGGACTTGTAGATGTCGAAGTCGCCGTCGTAGTCGACGTCGCCGGCGGCCAGGCCCATGATGCCGCGCTCGTGGTCGTAGCCCGAGCCGGCCGACACGTCGACGTAGGTCCCATCGGGCTGGGCGTGCAGGTGCGCGTCGCCGATGTTCAGCGGCAGGCCGGTCCACTGCGACACGACGTAGTCGTTGGCGACGAACACGTCGGGGAGCCCGTCCCCGTCCGCGTCCACCACCGCGGTCACGTGCGTCGCGCCGCCGTAGTCGAGGCCGGTCGCGGCGCCCAGCTCGGAGAAGCTGCCGTCGCCGTTGTTGCGGTAGAAGAGGTTGCGCGTGCCGTGGAACTCGCTGACGTACAGGTCGAGCAGTCCGTCGAGGTCGAGGTCGGCCCACTGCGCGAACAGCGAGTGCCCCGCGCCGCGCGTCGACGCCAGCGTCGTGACCTCGGTGAACCCCGCCGCGCCGTCGTTGCGGTACATCCGGCTGCGCCCGGGCAGTGGCCCGGCGCCGCCTTCCAGCGCGCCGAGGAACACATCGAGGTCGCCGTCGCCGTCGAAGTCCGCCAGCGCCGCCACGCGGTCGAGCTCGCCGACCTCCAGCCCCAGGGCGTCGACCGCCTTGACGAAGGTGCCGCCCTCGTTAAGGAAGACCGAGTTCGTCCCGACCCCGCCGCACGCGACCACGTCGAGGTCGCCGTCGCCGTCGAGGTCGCCCAGGCTCACGCCGGACTGCAGCGTGTCGTGGGCGACCGAGATGCCGATCTCGTCCAGCCCGGTCACGTGCAGGTGGTCGAGGCCGAGCTCGGCGGCGCGCTCGACGAACGAGCCCTGGATCTGGGCCGCGGGGGCAGAGGGGGTGAGTGCGAGCAGTCCGGAGACCAGCGCGAAGGTGGAGACGAGGCGCGCACGCCGCAGGGTCATCGTGAGCCTTCGGATCGGGACGGTGGTGGGAGCGGAGAAGAGCTGGCTAAGCCCCAACTTAAAAGCCGCGGGGGGATCCCGCCAGGGAGCCCCCGGGCGGGAAGGGTATCCTGCGTAAGAACCCCATGCCCTTCGGCGCGAAAACGGTTCCCGGCGGCTCTGGCGGCCCTCCTGCCCCGGTCGGGCGGCTGGCGCCGAGCCCGACGGGGAAGCTCCACGTGGGGCACGCGCGCTCGTTCCTCCTGGCCTGGTGGAGCGTGCGTCGGCGCGGGGGCATCGTGCGCCTGCGCCTGGAGGACCTCGACGCGGCCCGCGCGCGGCCCGAGCTGGTCGACACGGCCCTGCGCGATCTGGAGTGGCTCGGCCTGGACTGGGACGGCGAGGTGCTGCGCCAGTCCGCCGACCTCACCCCCTACCGCGAGGCGGTCGCGGGCCTGTTCGCGAGCGGGGCCGCCTACCCCTGCGTCTGCTCGCGGCGCGAGATCCTGGCCGCCGCCAGCGCCCCCCCCGGCGGCGAGGTGCGCTATCCCGGGACCTGCCGCGACCGCTTCGCCGACGTGGCCGCGGCGGAGCGCGCCGCCGAGGGGCCGGCGGGCGTGCGGCTGCGCGTTGCGCCGGGGCCCGTCACGGTGCGCGACGCCCTGCGCGGCGACGCGGCCTTCGACGTGGAGGCCGAGGTCGGCGACCTCCTGCTCGCCCGGCGCGACGGCGTGTTCGCCTACCAGCTGGCGGTCGTGGTCGACGACGCGCGCCAGGGCGTCACCGAGGTGTTGCGCGGCGACGACCTCTTCTCGTCGGCGGCGCGGCAGCGGCTGATCGGGGCGGCGCTCGGGCTGGGCGAGCCCGGCTGGGTCCACGTGCCGCTGGTCGTCGGCGACGACGGCGAGCGGCTGGCGAAGCGGCGCGGCGACCTGGGGCTGGCCAGCCTGCGCGAGGAGGGCCTCGATGCGCGCGCGCTGGTCGCGTGGGCCGCGCGCTCGGCCGGCGTGGAGGTCGACGGCCCGCTCACCGCGGCGGAGGTGGCGCCGGCCTTCGAGCTCGCCGGAGTGCCCGCTGCACCCGCACGCTTCGGCGAGAGCGAGCTGGCGGAGGTCCGCGCATGGCGCGCTTGACGCCGCCGCCGACGCTCACCTGGCGCCGCGCCGCGCTGCTGGCGGCGCTCGCCGCGCTCGCCGCCCAGGTCTGGGTGCTGGGGCTGCCCTTTCGCCAGGACGACTTCACGCTGCTGGCCGATCCGCTGTCGCTGTTCGCGCGCTTCCGCGCGTCGGCGCACGAGCCCGACGGCGGCACGACCTTCTTTCGGCCGTCGCTGTGGGGGCTGTGGGCGCTCCTGCGCGCCGCGGGCGGCGAGCCGGTGCGCGCGTGGCCCTTCCTCGCGGTCGGGCTGGCGGGGCACGCCGCGGCGGCGGCGGCGCTGGCCGGCGCGGTGGGCCGCGTGCTGGCGCCGCGCGC
>JBCCGI010000109.1:0-22955 GCA_039029355.1 Planctomycetota bacterium | reverse complement strand
GCCCAGCAGCTCGCCGGCACGCTGTAGGCGCAGTCCGAAGCCCGGAGGCACCTGCTCCTTTCCCCGCCTACCCGCTGTACTGCGTGTTGCGGATCCGTGGCGGTGCGCCGGGAGGATCGGCGCACCTTGGGTGGACAGCGGGAAGGCGGGGAAAGGAGCAGGTGCCTCCGGGCTTCGGACTGCGCCTACAGCGTGCCGGCGAGCTGCTGGGCCAGGGCCAGCAGCGCCGCGCGGTTCTGCAGGTTGTCGGTGCCGTCGGCGAGGAGCGCGCTGTAGAGGTCGAACCCCATCTGATACTCCGCCGCCTGGAGGAACACGATGTCGCCGGTCAGCTCGAACCCGTACGCGAACGACGACCAGTTCTGGAACGCGTCGGTCCACGACGAGTGCCACACGTTCGGGAGCTGATCGACCGAGCAGAAGATCGGGCTGCCGACCTCTTTCTCGCCGACCGCGGTGTGCGCCCAGGGCGACTGCTCGTTCGGCGACCAGGCCATCGGCGAGAGCATGGCGTACAGCGACGCCCGCAGCACGTCTTCGAGCATCTTGGTGCGCCCGGGATCGTCACCGCGGTACACGGTCTCGACCATGCCGACCAGCGCGTTCTCGGTGATCGACTGTTCGATGATCTGGCGCGCGCGGTACTTCTTGTCGAAGAACTTCTCGCTGACGGTGGCCTGGATGAAGCCGCTGCACGACGACTGGCCGTCGGCGATCAGGTGGGCCATCTCGTCCATCCATGCGCGGTTCTCAGCGCGCCAGTCGTTGTTGCCCGTCGCGTAGGCGGCGATGGCGGCGTCCATGCCCCAGGCCTCGCCGCGGCCGAACGTGATGCCGGCCGGGCCGTACTGCTCGACCTCGTTCTGGTCGTGCCGCAGGCCGCTGCCCTGCACGTAGCCCCAGGCGCCGTTCTTATAGCTGTGGTACGACAGGTGGAAGTTCTCCGCCTGCATCCGCAGGTCGTCCTTGGCCAGCGAGTCGTTCGCGAGCCAGGCCAGCGTCTTGGCCGAGCGCGTGTAGCGGACGAGGTGCTGGTAGTCGTGCGGGTCGTACTTCCAGAGCTCTTCCGCGTACGGCGCGATCAGGTTGTTGGCCTTGACGTAGTCGTCGTGGAAGGTCGGCGCGTCGGACAGCCCGAACGGATCCGGTTTGTCGTCGAGCACCGGCAGCATGAAGTGCGTGAAGTCGAGGAAATCGTTGTCGCCGGCGGCGTCGATGACCCAGTCGTCAACGGCCGTCGGGTTGCCGTCGATGTTGTAGAACGCGCTCGGCATGCGGTCGGAGTGCATGCGGTGCAGGATGCGGTACAGCTGGTAGCCGTCGCGCGAGCTGGTCGCCACGGTCCGAACCCCGTCGACCAGGAAGATCTCGTTGCCGCTGGCCATGCCGCCATACGGCACGCCGTAGGGGTGGGCGTAGCCCATGACCGTGGCCTGGACCGGGTAGTCGCCCTTGGAAGTGCCCTGCTCGAGGTGCGGCTGCACCTGGCCGAGGTCCCACTTCAACTCGGAGCGCACGACCGAGAGCCCGATGTGGTCGAGCGAAGGCAGCACGTGCGACTGCGGGAACCAGCGCGCGGTCTCGAGGTTCCACCACGACCAGAGCTTCTTGCCGACCGGCGACTGCCCCTTGCGGGCGAAGCCGAGGCCCTCGCCGCGCAGGATCTCCTGGGCGTGCTCGACCTGCGCGATCGGAGCGAGCGCCAGGCGCCGGTGGAACTGGCTCTGCCACTCCATCGCGTGCACCTTCCCGCCCGGGTTCGGCTTGACGAGCGGGTACTTGAAGTACTGCCCCGCCGACTTGGGGATGTCGAGGAAGGGGTCGGTGAAGTCCTGCACGGCGGCCCACTCCGGACGCAGGTACAGGTTGATCGAGTCGAAGTACACCGTGCCGAGCGGGTCGTCCGCGACATCGCTGGTGTCGTTGCCGCTATGCGCGTTGTGCATGCGCATGTCGAGCCCCACGACCTCGGACTGCGAGGTCACGGTCAGGTAGATCGAGAACGACAGGTGGTGCGGCAGCGTGCCCTGGGGCCCGCCGACCTGCGGCGCCGGCATCAGCGTCTGCGAGATCTTGAGCTCGTTCTGCATCGGCCCGTGACGCAACACCTCAAGGCTGCCGCTGCCGTCGAAGGGCGACGCGATGTAGCTGTTGCCGAATGCGTCGACCGCCTCGACGATCAGCGCGTCCGGGTCGCTGACGAGCTGGCGCACGTTGAGTGCGGGCTTGAAGATCCCCTCGAGCAGAGCGTCCATCGACGGCGCGGGCGGGGTCTCGACGAGGTGCGGGTAGTAGACGACGCGGTACTTGTGCAGCGAGCCCGGAGTGGCCGAGCCCGAGTGGACGCGGGCGATCACCTCGGCCACGTCGACGCCGTCCTGCGGCGAAGCGTAGCGCGAGACCGCCTCGGTCTGCGTGCCGACGGGGGTGCCGTCGTGGTTGAGAACCAGGAGCGGCCCGACGGCCTTCGGCTTGATCCAGGTGCCACGCGGTAGCGGCAGCGTCCCGTGCAACAGGAACGAGCCGCTCTCGGGGATCTCGACTTCCAGGAAGCCCACGACGTCTCCCGGCGAGGCCGGGACGTCCGACTGGGCGGACGCGGGCGCCGTCAGGGCAAGCGCCGAGAGGAGAGCGAGAGGCAACGCACGAATCTTGGAGGACATGGTTTCGGTCGGTCTCATGCCTGGCCGGCACGGGTTGGAGAGGCCGGCTGGGTGTCGTTCTCTTGGTGGCTGTTTCCGGACGCGGCGTGACCGCGCCAACCGGCAATTCGAGGGGACGCCCCGGAGGGTGAGTGGACCGATTGACCACCTCGCTTTCGGTTGCGCGGTTCTAGCGCTTCCACACCCCGCGCTCTACACCCAGATCGCAAACAAGTTGGAAGTTGTTTAGATTTCACGCTGCATGACTTGTGATTCATGAGCCGGTGAAAGTCGTTTCATTTCGGGCTCATTGGGGACTCACCGGAGGCCTAAATTTGCGCTCGGTTCACGAAGAAATCGGAGAAGTTGCTCGCCGTTCAGCGAGCTCCGATCGGGGCTTTAGCGGGCTCTAGATCGTCCCTGGCGAGCCTTGTCAGCCCCCCGGGAGCATCGATCTCGACGGCCTCCGCGAACGCGTCTCGCGCGCGCTCCGGCCTTTGGGCATCCATCAGCGCGCGCCCGAGGTTGACCAGCGTTTCGGCCAGGCGCGCGTGCCGGGCCGGGAGCACCCGGCGGAACGCTTCGTCGGTGCGACTTATATAAACCGCCGCCTCCGCCGGGTCGTCGCGGCGCAGGTAGAGCCGGCCGAGCGCGTCGCAGACCTCGGCCACCGTAAGGTCGAAGGGACCGAACTGCTCCTCGGCCTCGGCCAGCAACAGCGCTCGGGTGGCTGCGGCGCGAGTGCATTGCGCGCGATGGTGTCGAGCCCGCGGTTGAGCCCGGCCCAGGCGCTCAGCCGCGGAGGCGAGGCCGCCTCGATCTCCGCCAGGAGGTCCAGAGCCGGGCCCGGGTACGGACGGCGCTCCGCCAGGAGCTCGTTGAGCGGGACGCCGAGCGAGAACCCCTCGCCGCGCACGTCGAGCGGCGCCTCGTCGTCGGCGAAGCTCTCGGGCGCGGCGTAGGCGGGCGTGCCGACGAAGCCCAGCGTACGCGCCGGGTCGGCGTCGCCTCTGCTCGACACCGCGATCACCGGCGGCTGCGGGCTCCCCGACGGGGCGGACGCGCCGGGCACCGTGCTCGGCGCGGGGGCGCTCGCGGGCTACCGCGCGAGCAGGCCTTCGCGCTCCAGGAACACCGCGAAGGCCTCCGCCAGCGCGTCGCTGGGGTGCTCGGTGTCGCCGGGCCGCTCCTCGACCGCCACCCCGGCGGCGAGGGTCTCGGCGACCGTCGGCAGCAGGTCGAAGGTGCGCAGGCCGTGCTCGCGGCACAGCGCCAAGGTCTGTTCGCGCCAGGTATCGTGGACCGCGAGCCCCTGCTCGCGGGGAGCGAGGTAGGGGAACAGCAGCACCGAGAGCCGCGCGCCGCTCGCGTCCGTCCAGGCGCGAAGCTCGCCGAGCGCGGCGCTCATCTCGGCCACGATGGCCTCGTTGCCGGCGCGCGAGTCCAGCGTCTTCAGCACCCGGCGATACAGCGAACTGCGCTTGTAGAGCCAGGCGTTCACGTCCTGGCGGGGACGCGTCGGCGCGTACAGCACGACTTCGTCGTCCTCGTCGAGGAAGGTGACGGGCGTCGTCTGGAAGTCGTTGTAGTGGAAGGTGAAGACGACGTGGTCGGGGTCGCACGCCTGCGCGTAGCGCAGGAAGTAGCGCACCGACTGGACCAGGCTGAAGGACTCGACGCCGGCGTTCCAGTACTCGCGGTTCGCCTCGCCGTAGCGCTCCCGGATCGCCGCGACGATGCGGCCGCGGCGGGTGACCGAGTCGCCGAGGAAGAGCACGCGCTCGACGCCCGGCGTCTTCTGAAGCGGGTAGGCGTTGTGCAGGAAGCCGCGCTCGTCGTAGTCACGCCCGCCGAAGAGCGGCCGGAAGCCGAAGTCGGGGTCGATCGTGAAGCGCTGCGTCCAGCCCTCCTGGTCGCGCTCGAAGACGTCGAGCTTCTGGGTCGACGAGCGCGTCCGCTCGGCGAAGCGCGCCGCGCTCTCGGCGCCTGCCACGCCTAGGATCAGGGCGAGCGTCGCCGCCGCGAGACGGCGGGACCACCGCCGCGAGCCCGTGTCGCGCATCGAGAGCCGGCTGCGGGCGGGCCTCGCCCCTAGGCGAAGACCCCGGAGATCGCTCCGGTGCTGTCGGCGAACGACTCGGTCTCGACGCCAACCGTCTGCAGCATGCTGACGAACAGGTTCGAGCAGTGGACCTCGTCGGGGAAGCGCGTGTAGTGCGAGTGCTTCACGCCCAGCTGCGAGCCCCCGGCCAGCACCAGCGGGTAGTTGCTGGCGTTGTGCATCGTGCTGCACGCGCTGCCGTAGAGCACCATCGTGCGGTCGAGCAGCGGTCCGTGCTCGTCGCGGGTCTCCTTCATGCGACCGACGAAGTAGGCGAACTGCTGGGCGAGCCACTGGTCGTAGCGGCCCCACTCGGCCCAGTGTCCCTCGTGGGTGTCGTGGCTGATCGTGTGGTGTCCGCGCGGGATGCCGACGCCCGACTTGGGCCAGCCGTCGCCGAAGCCCATGCCGTCCTCGCGCGCCATCATGTAGGTCATCACGCGCGTCATGTCGGTCTGGAACCCCAGCACCATCAGGTCGAACATCGTGCGCAGGTAGGCCTTCGGGTCGGCCTTCGCCAGCACGCTGAGCGCGAGTGCTTCGGAGTCGACCTCCTTGCGCGGCACGTCGAGCCAGGCCTCGCTGCGCTTGATCTGCTCCTCCACCGCGTTGAGCGAGTCGAGGTAGTCCTCGAGCTTGTGGCGGTCGAGCTCGCCTAGCCGCCCGCGCAGGCTCTTGGCATCCTCGAGTACCAGGTCGACGATCTTGCGGCCCTGGCGCAGGCTGCGGCGGCGCTCCTCGGTCGTGCCGCCCTTCTCGGGGGCGAAGTAGCGCTCGAAGATCGCGCGCGGGTTGCACTCGGACGGAACCGGCTTGCCGTTCAGGTCGAACGACAGGGTCGACACGCGCGACTTGTAGCCCACGCCGCCGTCGGTCGACAGCACCAGCGACGGGTAGCGCGTGAAGCGCTTCAGCCGCCGGGCGGCGACCTGGTCGACCGATACCGTGTTGCGGTACTCGCCGCCGCGGACGTCGCCGCCGGTTAGCCACGTGTCGCCCGCGATGTGCCCCAACAGGTGGCGGCTCTTCGGGTGGCTCAGACCACCGAGCACCGAGAGGTCCGAGCGGAAGGGCTCCAGCGCCGACAGCACGTCGGTGAAGCGGAAGTCCTCGCCCTCGCCGGAGGGGAACCAGCGCCAGCGCGCGTTCTCCTCGTCCTTCTCGTTCGGCAGGCTGCAGCCGTTCGGGAAGTACACGAAGCACATGCGCCGCGGCGGCTCGGCGGCGTCCTGCGAGGCGAAGCTCATCCCCTCGAGGTACGGCACCGCACAGGCCACGCCGACTCCGCGGAGGAACGTCCTTCGATCGAGGTGCCAGGACTTCGCGCTCATGCTTTGTGTGGGGGCTTAGGGCTGCGAGAACGACGAGCTGGATACGATACCTTTAATGACCGATCGCATCCGATAGTCGTCCGACTTAACACGCAGGAGGATTCGGGACAGCTCCTCCTCATCGGCGAAGTGGACGTCTCTCCCCAAGGCGAAGGCGTACAGGTGCTCGATCAGCGCGCCGGTGAACGCGTCGGGCTGCTGCTCGAGGATGTAAGCCTTGAGTCCCGAAACGCCGTCGACCTCGGCGCCGTCCGGCAGCGTCGACAGCGCGTCGATCGGCTCTCCGTCGCGCTCCTCGTGCCACAGCCCGGCCGCGTCGTAGCGCTCGAACACCACGCCGTAGGGGTCGATGCCGCGGTGGCAGTCCATGCACGACGGGCTGTCGCGGTGGAGCTCTAGCTGCTCCTTCAGCGTGAGGTTCTCAAAGCCGGGAGCCTCGGGGTTGAGCTCGGGCACGTTCGGCGGAGGCGGCGGCGGCGGGTCGCCGAGGATCTTCTCCTTCACCCACACGGCGCGCTTGATCGCGTGCGCCTGGGAGCCGTCGGAGTGACCGCTGAGGAAGGCGCCCTGGGAGAGCAGGCCCCCGCGCCCGCGCTCGCGCGCCAGCTCCACCGGGCGGAACTCGGCGCCTTCGACGCCCTCGACGCCGTAGAACTCCGCCAGGTTCTGGTTGAGCATCACGAAGTCCGAGTCGACCAGGTTGAACACGCTCAGGTCGCGCGCGAGCACCTGGTGCACGAAGTGGTAGGTCTCCTCCGACATGTCGCGCTTCACGAAGCGCGTGAAGGCGGGATAGGTGTCGACGTTGACGTCCATCGTCTCGTGGCGGTCGATGCGCAGCCACTCGTAGACGAACGAGCGCACGAAGCGCCACGCGCGCGGGTCGTCCAGCATGCGGTCGACCTGGGCCTCCAGCTCCTCGGTCAGCCGGCCCTCGCGCGCTAGGTCGCGCAGCTCGCGGTCCGGAGGCGAGTTCCAGAGGAAGTACGCGAGCCGCGTGGCGAGCGCCTCGTCGGGCCGGATCGTGTCGCCGGCCGGTTCGGCCTCCGGCTCGGCGACCGGCTCGGCCAGGAACAGGAAGTGGGGCGAGCACAGCCCGGCCACCAGCACCTCGCGCACGGAGTGCTCGTAGGTGTCGTGGTCGGGTCGGATCGCCTGCCAGAAGGCCATGTAGCGGTCGAGCTCGGCCGCGCTCAGGTCGCGGCGGAAGGCGCGGCCGAGGAAGCGCTCGATCACCTCGCGCGCGTACACCTCGGGGATCGCGCGGCTCGGCGAGTCGAAGAAGATCGCGGTGTGGGAGGCCGGCGGCCACTCCGGGAAGTAGGGCGCCTCGAACTCGATCGACTCGATCAAGAGCGGCGGCCCGGGGTCGGAAGCGTCCTTGACCAGGTGGTCGTTCCAGACCCCCAGCAGCATGAAGCCCGAGAGCACCTCGGTATCGCCCGACTCGGGCTCGGGGATCGGCAGGTTCTCCAGGCGCCCGACGAACGAGTAGGTCGCGGGCTCGCCCAGCGGCGCGTCGACCTCGCGGTGGACGTCGAAGGTCTTGTAGTCCATCCCGTCGTCGAGGCGCGTGCCGACGAACGCGCGCAGGCCGGGGGTCTTCGCCTGCAGCGACTCGGCCAGCTCGTCGGTGCGGGCGATCAGTGGCGCGACCGCGCGGTGCTCCTCGGTGATCGGCGTCAGCACGACGTGGCTGAAGCCGACGAAGAAGGGGCCGCCGACGCGCAGGTCGTGCGTGCCGGCCGGCAGATAGGCCGCGGCGAGCGCGGTGACCACGCGCTCGGGCGCGGACTCGACCTCGTCGGGCTCTAGGCGCCGGTCGAGGTTCTGCGACGCGAGGCTCAGCCGCACCGACGGCATCGCGTCGGCGGGCATGAAGGGGTGCACCAGGTCGACCTGGTAGTAGCCGTCCGCGGGGACCTTCACCTTGAAGCGCGCCGAGCTCGGGTCGGTCACGATCTCGGGCAGGAGCAGCTCGTCGCCAGCGCCGCCGGGCAGCAGGTTCTTGTGATCGTCGCTGTCGGGCGCGCGCAGCACGATCGCGCCGGTCAGCGTCGCGACGTCGACCGGCTCGCCGACGAGCGCGCTGAGCGGGATCGGCTGCTCGAGCTCGATCAGCATCCGCTTCCTGTGCTCGAAGAGGTAGCCGCGCGACGCCCGCACGCGCATCACGAAGTCACCCTCCTCGGGGAAGCAGCGCTGCATCTCGAGCTTCACGTTGGGGGAGGGGCCCTGCCACGCCTTGGGCACCTTCTCCTTGTGCGGCAGCGCGGAGTACAAGAGCATCCCCTCGTCGACCACGCGGAAGCGGCTCTGCGACGAGCCGCGCAGGCCGATGCTGATGCGGCGCTTGATCTCGTCGAGCGCTTCCTGCTCTTGGGGGGTGGCGCCGACCTTGGGCGCGCCGCTCGCGTCGAGGATGTCGACCGTGAAGTCGTTGGTGTTGAGCGGCACCGACTGGTAGCCGCCGGTGTGCCCCGCCGCCAGGTCCTTGCCGCGGCCCTTGCCGAAGGTGACGCGATAGCGCGTGACCTCGGGCCGCTCGCCGATGGCGAGGGCCTTGTCGAGCGCCTCGCGCGCGATGCTCTGGTAGTACTCCAGGTGCAGCTGCGACGAGAGCAGCACCTCGCCGTTGTTCGTGAAGCCCATCTCGGACTTGCCGTCGTCGGGCAGCACGTTGCCGAAGTCGGCCGGCACGCCGAGCAGGTCCTGCAGCGTGTTCGTGTACTGAGCCTTGGTCAGCCGGCGCAGCACGGTCTCGCGCTCGCCGGCGCCGGCGCGCGCGGCGGCGTCGAGGCCCGACCGGATCCAGGCGACGACCTTGCGGCGCTCCTCGTCGGTCGGCTGCGACATGCGCGGCGGCGGCATGTCGCCGGACTGGATCATGTTGAGGGCCATGTGCCAGGCCTCGGCGTCGGGACCCTCGACCAGGTCGGGGTCGAGCACGTCGAGTCGCACGTTGCCCTTCTGGCGCTTCTCGCCGTGGCAGCGGAAGCAGAAGTCCTGGAGCACCGGCCGCACGTCGAGCTCGAAGTCCGGCGCGGCGGCGGGCGCGGTCTCGTCGTCGGCGGCCAGGGCCGGCCCGAGGAGCAGCGGGAGCAGGAGAAGCCCGGCCGAGCGGAGCGACCGTAGGCGCGCGGAGAGCAGGGGGCGGGTCGGGGGGAGCGTCATTCCGCCTCCTATAATAGTGTGGAGGGGGAGCCCGGTCGCCGGTTCCCGCCTCCGGGGGCCCGCTGGAGGGCCCTGGGACGGCTCCCTGGGGGCGCGGGAAGCGCCCACTACAGGTTGGGACGGCGACGGACGATCTTCGTGGCTAGGAGGATTCTCGGTTTCGTGACTTGTGATTCTGCGTCGAGGACCAGAGCATGCGACCCCCCATGGCCGGCCTGGCCACCGCGCTAGGCACCATTCAGGCGTCCCCCTCTCCGACATGCCCCAGACGATGACCCCGAAGGACGGAACCGCCGCAGCGCAGGCCCCGGCGACCCACCTCCCGCTGAACCAGACCGAGCGCGACTGGGTCAACATCAGCTTCATCGCCTCCGCGAACCTGCTGGCGGTGGTGGCGATCTTCTACCTGATCTTCGTCCACTTCTCGTGGTGGACGGTGGCGCTCGGGTTCGTCTACTTCGCCTTCTGCGGGCTGTCGATCACCGGCGGCTACCACCGCCACTTCTCGCACCCGACGTACAAGGCGCACTGGCTGCTGCGGGCCTTCTACCTGTTCTTCGGCGCGGCCTCGGTGCAGAACTCGGCTCTGAAGTGGTCCGACGATCACCGGCGTCATCACGCCCATACGGACACGGACCAGGACCCGTACAACATCAAGCGCGGCTTCTGGTGGGCCCACATCGGCTGGGTGCTGCACCGCGAAAGCTCGCGGCAGCAGACGCTGGTCGGCGACCTGATGGCGGACCCGCTGGTGCGCTTCCAGGACCGCTACTACATCCCGATCGCGGTCGTGTCGGGCGCGTTGCTGCCCTTCTGCCTCGGGCTCCTCTGGGGCGACCCGTGGGGCGCGTTGCTCGTCGCGGGCTTCCTGCGGCTCGCGGTCCAGTGGCACGCGACCTTCTCGGTGAACTCGTTCGCGCACATGATCGGGCGCAAGCCGTACGACGAGGGCATCTCGGCCCAGGACAGCTTCCTCACCGCGCTCATCACGCTGGGCGAGGGCTACCACAACTTCCACCACCGCTTCCCGATGGACTACCGCAACGGGGTGCGCTGGTGGCAGCCGGATCCGACCAAGTGGGTCATCTGGACCGCGTCCTGGCTCGGCCTCACGTGGGACCTGCGGCGCACCACGCCGGTGCGCATCCAGAACGCGATCGCGTCGCGCCGGACGGCCTCGCGGTAGCTCGGCCTAGCCGCCCGGCGCGGTTGCGTCGCGGGGGCAGCCGCTAGCCGTCGCGCGCCTTGAGCTTGACGGTGAGGGTCACTTCCTCGCCGCCGCGCTTCACGCCGACCTGAACCTCGTCGCCGGGCTCGTGCCCGGCGAGGGTCTCCATCCAGGACATCAGGTCCGCGACCTTGGCGCCGTCCCAGCGCACCAGGATGTCGCCGGCCTGGATGCCGGCCTCCTCGGCGGCGCTGGCGGGCGTGACCTGGCCGATCAGGATGCCGAGCCCCTCGCCCTCGCCGACCGCGGGGCTGATGCCGACGCGGACCTTGGGCATCGGGGCGCTCGCGGCCGGAGTGCTCTGCGCCGAGGCATCGCCGCCGCCGCGCCGCTGGGACTGGAACTCGAAGCGCTCGGAGCGCGTGGCAGCGCTCAGCGCCAGCTTGTGGAAGAGGTCGACCGTGCGCATCGCGTCGATGCGGTTGATCTTGTCGCTGGTGTCGCCGGGGGTGTGGTAGTCCTCGTGCTTGCGCAGGTCGGCCATGATCGCGAAGAGCACGGGGACCTCGCGGCGCAGGAAGGCCGCGTGGTCGCTGTTGCCGGCCACGCGCGAGGGCACCTGCACGTCGAGGCCGGACTCGTCGAAGAAGGGCTGCGCCCACTCGTCCATGCCCTTGCCCGAGCTGGGACCGGACACCGACAGGCGGCCGTCCATGATGCGTCCGATCATGTCGAAGTTGATCATCAGCGCGTGGTCCTCGATCGGCACGATCGGGTTCTCGGCGTAGTGGAAGGCACCGTTCAGCCCCGACTCCTCGGCGCTGAAGGCAATGAGGAGCACGCTGCGCGCGTCCGCGCCCTCGTCCAGCGCGGCGTAGTCGTCGATCAGGCGGTCGGCCAGCAGGATCAGCGCCGCGACGCCCGAGGCGTTGTCGTCCGCGCCGGGGTGCAGCGTGTTGCCGCGCTCCTCGCGCGGCGCACGCGATCCGAACGAGCCCATCCCGAGGTGGTCGAGGTGCCCGCCGATCACGACCAGCTCGTCCTTGAGGGCGCCCTTGCCGGGCACCAGCCCGGCGACGTTCTCGGCGGTGATCGCGTTCTCTTCGATCTCGGCTTCGATGGTCAGCTCGTGGTTGAGCTCGAACGGCTCGAAGGGCACGTCATCGCGGTCGGCGAGCGCGCGTAGCTCCTCGATCGTGCGCCCCTTCGGGTCCAGGGCGCGGAGGAGGTCGGCGCCCGCCTCGGTGGTTAGCATGACGACCGGACCCGGCAGCGTGCGCCGCCCGCCGCCGCGGAAGGAGATCAGGCGGCCGACGCGCGGGTCGTCAGCGTCGGGCGGGTTGATGATCACGGCGCCGGCCGCGCCGGCCTCCCTGGCGGCCTGGAACTTGGAGTCGAAGCTCGCCGAGCTGCTCCAGCCGCGCTCGCTCCACTTGGAGCCGCCGTCCCCGTCCATCGGCTCGAAGCGGAACATCACCGCGATCTTGCCGTTGAGGTCGACGCCTTCGGGGTAGCTGGTGTAGCCGCCTTCGCCCGAGCCGATCGAGTAGCCGACGAAGACCGCGGGCGCGGTGAGCTTGCCCGACGAGCCGGCGGAGGTGGCGGTGTAGTCCTCCTCGGCCGTGAACTCGCGGTCGAGGCCGTCGACGGCGAAGCTCTGGCTGAGCAGCTTCGCGCGGCCCGCCAGCTCGAACGGCTGGCGGTAGCTCTCGCCTTCGAAGGGCGCCTTGAGCCCGTGGTGCTCGAACCAGTGTTCGACGTACTCCTTCGCGATCTCCATCCCGCGCGAGCCGGGCACGCGGCCTTCCATGAAGGGGCTGGCGAGGGTGACCAGGTGCTCGTTGTAGACGCGCACGTCCTCGGAGACCTCGGCGAGCGCGGCGGAGATCGGGTCGTCGTTCGTGCGCGGGGGCGCTTCCTCCTGGGCCGACGCGGAGAGCGACAGGACGGACGCCGTTAGGGGAAGGAGGAGCGCGGTCAAGCGGTCGGACATGGAGCTTCCTTCAGCGGGACTCGGGTTGGGGTAGGGGCACCAGTTTGCCAGCGGTAAGGGGGGGCCGCTTGTAGGAAAGGTGCAAGAGCAACGCTCGCCGTGCCATAAACTGCGCCCGTGATCGCCGCGCTCTTGCTTTCGGTGCTCCCGACCCTCGGCGGCGGGTCCGTCCACCCCAGCGACGGCCCCGACGCCGACGTGCGCGTGCTGATTCGCGAGGACCGCGTGCAGGTCAGCGTCGGACTCAACCTGGCCTTTGTGGACGAGATCCTGGACGTGCCGCGCGAGGACGCGAACACGCTCTACGAGGTCGAGGCCGAGGCCCTGCGCGCGGAGCTCGTCGACTACCTAGCGCGCGAGAACACGGTCGAGATCGACGGCGTGCGCGTCGCGCCGGTCGACGCGGGCTTCGCCGTGACCCAGGCGCCCGAGAACCTGATCCCGCTCTTCCCGCGCTTCGGCGCGCGCGCGCTCATCAAGGTGGCGCTCGACCTGGAGTACTCGGCGCTCTCCCCGCCGCGCGAGGTGCGCCTGGTCTGGGGACCCTTCCCGCCCGACGCCGTGCTGTCCACGCCCAGCGAGACGCCGCCGGTGCAGATCACCGCGCAGCTGTCGGCGGAGGGCGAGACGTCGCTCGTCACGTTCACCGCCGACGAGCCCGAGTACCGCTGGCGCGGGAGCGGCGTGCGGACCGCCGAGCGCTTCCTGCCGGTGCCCGCCGCCGAGGGCGGGACGGCGCGCGAGGTACCGGCGGTGAGCGCGCTGCTCGGCCTGGTGGCGCTCGCGGTGCTCGTCGCGGCGCTGCGGCCGGGGGCGAGCGCGGGGCTGCGGCGCGCGGCGCCGCTCACCGTCCTCGCGGCGCTCGCCGGCGCGGCGCTCGCGCGCGACTACGCGCGCATCCCGCTGCCGGGGGGGCCGTCCGGCCTGCCGGACGACGCGCAGGCGCGCGAGATCTTCCGGCCGCTGCACGCCAACATCTACCGCGCCTTCGACTACGAGGACGAGAGCGACGTCTATGACGCGCTCGCCCGCAGCGTCGACGGCGAGCTGCTCGACGAGCTCTACGGCGAGGTGTATCGCGGCCTGATCCTGCAGGAGGCGGGCGGCGCGGTCAGCCGCATCCAGGCCGTGCACCTCCTGGAGGCCGAGGTCTCCGCCATCGAGCGGCGCCCGCCGGCGGACCGCCCCGGCTTCGACGTCGAGGCGCTGTGGCAGGTCGAGGGCGCCGTCTACCACTGGGGCCACGCCCACAGCCGCACGAACGAGTATCGCGCGAGCTACACCGTGCTCGACACGGGCGAGGGCTGGCGCATCGCCGCCAACCAGGTGCTGTCGGAGCGTCGCGTCGACGCGGCGCCGCTCGGCGAGGCACCGCCCGACGGCTTTCCCGAGGCGGGTGAGATGCCCGCGCTCGAGCCGAACCCGCTGCCCGATCTGCTCCCGCCCGATCTCGAGGACATCTAGTGCCCAGCGCGGCCGGTGTCGAACTGGAGGGCGTCCGCTTCGCGTACGGCGACGGCGTAGGGGAGGGCGGCTTCCGCCTCGAGGTCGACGCGCTCGTCGTCGAGCGCGGCGCGCGCGTCGCCTGCATCGGTCCGAGCGGCACCGGCAAGACGACGCTGGTCGACCTGATCGGCGGGGTGCGCGTGCCCGACGCCGGCCGCATCTCGGTCGAGGGGCGCGAGGTCTCCGCCCTCGGCGAGGACGAGCGCCGCGCCTGGCGCCTGGCGCGGGTCGGGATGGTGTTCCAGGAGTTCGAGCTGCTCGAGTACCTGACCGCGCTCGACAACGTGCTGCTCCCGTACCACCTCGGCGCCGGTCGCCCGGACGCGGCGGCCCGCGCGCGCGCCGAGCGGCTGGCCGAGCGCGCCGGCGTCGCGCACCTCCTGCGCCGGCTGCCCGCGCGGCTCTCCCAGGGCGAGCGCCAGCGCATCGCGGTCTGCCGCGCGCTGGTGACCGAGCCGGCGCTGCTGCTGTGCGACGAGGGGACGGGGAACCTCGACCCCGAGACGGCCGGCGCGACGCTCGAGCTGCTCTTCGAGCAGGCGCGCGAAGCGGGCGCGACCGTGTTCTTCGTCACGCACGACCACGGCCTGCTCGACCGCTTCGACCGCGTGGTCGACATGCGCGCGCTGCGCGGCGGGGCCGCGACGTGAGGGGGCTGCTGCTCCTCTCATGGCGGCGGCTGCTGTTCGACCGCGTGCGCTCGGCCATCCTCGTCCTTTGCTTGGCGGTGCCGATCTTCCTGCCGCTGGCGACCGCGCGCCTCGTGTCCGGCTACGAGGCCGAGCTGGTGCAGCGCGGGGCCGAGACGCCGCTCGTGCTCGGCGCCCGCGGCAGCCGCTTCGACCTGGTGCTGTCGGCGCTCTACTTCCGCGAGAGCGACGTCGAGCCGGTGCCGTGGTCCGAGCTCGACGCGCTGCAGGAGGCCGGCGAGGGCGTCTGTATCCCGCTCCACGCGCGCTTCACCGCGCAGGGCTACCCGGTCGTCGGCACCAGCCCGGAGTACTTCGGGCTGCGGCGCCTCGCGCCCGCCGCGGGCACGCTGCCGCTGGTGCTCGGAGACGCGGTGCTCGGGGCCAGCGTCGCGGCCGAGCTGGGGCTCGTGCCCGGCGACTCGATCTTCAGCGACCCGCGCGAGCTCTACGACATCACCAAGCCCCCGGCGCTGAAGATGCACGTCGCCGGCGTGCTCGCGCCGCGCGGGACGGCGGACGACGAGGCGCTCTTCGTCGACGTGAAGACGGCCTGGATCCTCGAGGGCCTCACCCACGGCCATGCGCCGGCCGACGAGATCGACGCCTCGCTCGTGATCGGCCGCTCGGAAGGCGCGGTAGCCTTCAGCGGCGCGCTGATCGAGGTGAACGAGGTCACGCCCGACACGCTCGCGAGCTTCCACCACCACGCGAGCCCCGACGAGCTGCCGCTCAGCGCGGTGCTCGTGCTGCCCGCCTCCGACAAGGCCGCGACGCTGATGAAGTCGCGCGTCAACGCGGCGGGGGACTGGCAGATGGTGGTGCCGAGCGCCGTGATCGACGACCTCCTGAGCTTCGTGTTCCGCATCAAGGCGCTGCTCGATACCTTCTCGTTGGTGCTCGCCGCATCGACCCTCGCCATGACCGCACTCGTCCTTCTGCTCTCGATGCGCATCCGGGCCGCGGAGATGCGCACGCTCGACCGCATCGGCGCCTAGCGCGGCCTGGTGGTCCGGCTCTACGGCGCCGAGGTGCTGCTCGTCATCGCGCTCAGCGGCGTGCTGGCGCTGGCCGGCGTCGCGCTGGCCGGCGCGCTCGTGCCTGACCTCGCGGGGGTGGTGCGGTGAGGCGCATCGCGGCGTTCGCGCTCGCGCTGGTCCTCGGTGCGTGCGGCGGCGGCGAGCCCGACGCCGGCGCGGCCGAGCTCACGCCCGCGGTCTACACGACCTTCTATCCCACGACGTGGATGGCCGAGCGCATCGCGGGCGGCGCGGTGCCCGTCGTCTGCCCGCTCCCGGACGGCGCGGACCCGATCTACTGGCAGCCCGACCGCGACACGCTGGCCGAGTACCAGCGCGCGGCGCTCATCGCGCTGAACGGCGCGGGCTTCGAGAAGTGGGTCGACGGCGCTAGCCTGCCGCCGAGCCGCACCGTCGCGACCGCGGACGGCTTCGAGGATCGGTGGCTCTCCTACGACCGCGCCACGACGCACAGCCACGGTCCCGGGGGCGAGCACACGCACGCCGGCCTCGACGGGCATACCTGGCTCGACCCGGTGCTCGCGGCGCGGCAGGCGGAGGCGCTCCACGCCGCGATGGCGCGCACCTTCCCCGCGCACGCCGACGCCTTCGCGCAGAACCACCGCCGGCTGCAGGAGGAGCTCGGCGGGCTCGACGCCGCGCTGACCGATCTGGCGTCGCTGCTGCACGACGTCGCGCTCTTCGCCTCGCATCCGGCCTACAACTACCTCGCGCGGCGCTACGGCTTGGAGGTGCACAACTTCGACTTCGACCCCGCGGTGGAGCTGACCGGCGCCCAGCGCGAGGACCTGCGCGAGCGGATCACCGGCGAGCACCGCGCTCACGTGCTGCTGTGGGAGTCGGAGCCGGTCGAGCCGGAGCTCGGCATCCCGGGCCTAGAAGGCGTGCTGTTCTCGCCCGGCGAGGCCGCTCCGGGCCCGGGCGGGCCGGATTACCTGGAGCTTATGGAGGCCAATCTGGCCCGGCTCTTGGCCGCCGCCGCCTCCTGATAGAATCCGCAGCATGAATCCCCCCAAGTTTCGTCTCGCGGTCCCGTTCCTGGTCCTCCTCGGCGCTGGTGTCGCCCTCGGGGGCGGCGACGACCGCGAGGACCGTTTCCGGCAGCTCGAGGAGCTCCTGCCCAGCCCCAACGTCTATCGCACCGCGTCCGGCGCGCCCGGGCACGCGTACTGGCAGCAGCGCGCCGACCACGACATCGCGGTCAGCCTCGACGATGAGCGCCAGCACCTCACCGGCTCGGAGACGATCACCTACTACAACAACTCGCCGGACACGCTGCGCTACCTGTGGGTCCAGATCGACCCCAACATCTTCGCGCCCGAGTCGCACGCGGTGAAGATCGCCGGCGCGGACCTCGACGAGCCGTCCTACCGCGGCATGGCGAGCATGCTCGCGCGCGAGACGTTCGACGGCGGCGCGAAGATCACGCGCGTGTGGAACGACCGCGGGGGGGACGCGCTGCCGCACACGATCAACGACACGATGATGCGCGTCGACCTGCCCGAGCCGCTCGCGTCGGGGGACACGTTCCGCTTCGGGATCGACTGGAACTACGCGATCAACGACAGCAAACGGGTGCGGGGCCGCACCGGCTTCGAGTACTTCGAGGACGACGACAACTACCTCTACGAGCTGGCGCAGTGGTTCCCGCGCATGTGCGCGTACACCGACGTGACCGGCTGGCAGAACAAGCAGTTCCTCGGCCGCGGCGAGTTCACGCTGGAGTTCGGCGACTACCGCGTCGCGATCACCGTGCCCGACGACCACGTCGTCGCGGCCAGCGGCGTGCTGCAGAACGCCGACGAGGTCTTGACGCCCGAGCAGCGCGAGCGCCTCGAGCGCGCCCAAACCGCCAAGGAACCGCTCTTCGTCGTCACGCCCGAGGAGGCGCTGGCCGCCGAGTCCGGCGAGCCGGGCGGCACCAAGACGTGGATCTTCGAGGCGCTCAACGTGCGCGACTTCGCCTGGGCCTCGTCGCGCAAGTACATCTGGGACGCGCTCGGCGTGCCGCTGGGCGACCGCACGGTGATGGCGATGTCGCTCTACCCGAAGGAGGGCGAGCCGCTGTGGAGCCGCTACTCCACGCACGCGATCGCGCACACCATCGACGTGTACTCCAAGTTCACCTTCGACTACCCGTACCCGGTCGCCTGGTCGATCAACGGGCCCGTCGGCGGCATGGAGTACCCGATGATCTGCTTCAACGGCCCGCGCCCCGAGGAGGACGGCACCTACAGCTCGCGCACCAAGTACGGGCTGATCTCGGTCATCATCCACGAGGTCGGGCACAACTGGTTCCCGATGATCGTCAACTCCGACGAGCGCCAGTGGACCTGGATGGACGAGGGGCTCAACACCTTCCTGCAGTACCTCGCCGAGCAGGAGTGGGAGGAGGACTACCCCTCCTGGCGCGGGGAGGCCCAGCGCATCGTCGGCTACATGAGCGACGAGCGGCAGGTCCCGATCATGACCAACTCCGAGTCGATCCTGCAGTTCGGCAACAACGCCTACGCCAAGCCGGCGACGGCGCTGAACGTGCTGCGCGAGACGGTGATGGGCCGCGAGCTCTTCGACTTCGCCTTCAAGGAGTACTCCAACCGCTGGCGCTTCAAGCGCCCGATGCCGGCGGACCTCTTCCGCACGATGGAGGACGCCTCGGCGGTCGACCTGGACTGGTTCTGGCGCGGGTGGTTCTACACCACCGACCACTGCGACCTGTCCGTGGAGGGCGTGCGTCTCTACACGGTCGACACCCGCGACCCCGAGGTCGAGAAGGGCCGTGATCGCACCGACCGTGACGCGGAGCCCGAGACGCTCTCGCAGCGCCGCAATGCACCGCTGCCGAAGCGCGTCGACGCCTTCCCCGAGCTCAAGGACTTCTACAACTCCTACGACGAGCTCGACGTGACCGAGAAGGACCGGAAGGCCTTTGCCGACCTACTGGAGGGCCTCGACGACGACCAGCGCGAGCTGCTGACGGTCGGCTCCAACTTCTACGTGATCGACATCGCCAACCAGGGCGGGCTCGTCATGCCGGTGCTGCTCGAGCTGCACTTCGAGGACGGCTCGGTCGAGGAAGTGCGCGTGCCGGCCGAGATCTGGCGCCAGAACGGCGACACGGTCTCGAAGATGGTGCGCACTCCCAAGACGCTCGCGCGGGTGGTGCTCGACCCGCACCTCGAGACGGCCGACGTCGACCTCGACGACAACCACTTCCCGCGCAAGGTCATGCCGCAGCGCATGCAGCTCGAGAAGAACGACCGTGACCGGCCCAACCCCATGCGGGAAGCGCGCGAGGCGCGCGACGCAGCCGCGGCCGTCGAGGCCGGCACGGACTCAGGCGCCGGCGCGGGCGGCGCCGCGGGGTCCGGATCGGATTGAGCGGCGCGCGGGCAGGCCTGCTCTGGGCGGCCGCGCTGCTCTTTGCGGGCGTGGCCGCGCTCCAGACCGCCTCGCGCGCGCGCCTCGAGGCGCATGTCGCGGGGCTGGTCGACGACGGCGGCCGCCTCGCGGCGCGGGCGGGTGAGCTCGACGCGGAGCGCGCCGCAGCCACCGACCGCGCCGAGGCCGAGGCCGAGCGCCGCGCGCGCGCCGACCGCGATCGCTCCGCGGCGGCTGCCAGCGTCGCGGCCGAGCGCCGCCGGGCCTACAACCTCGGCTTCGAGTCGGCGCGCCTGCTCTACCGCCTGGGCGAGCAGGGCGAGCTGCACGCCCGGCTCGCCTCGCTTCCCGAGGATCTGCGCGGCTTCGAGTGGACGCACCTCACCGCGCTCTCCGAGCGGCGCGTTCGGGTCCTCGCCGGGCACGAGCGCCCGGTCCTCTGCATCGACGCCGCCGCCGAGGCGCCCGTGCTGGTCTCGGGCGGCTACGGCGGCGCGGTGCGCGTCTGGACCGTCGGCGGCGCCGACGGGGGCGGATCGGTCGAGCTCGTGGGGCACGAGGACGACGTGCTCGCGGTCGCCCTCGACGCGGACGGAACGCGCGTGGCCTCCAGCTCCGACGACGGGACGGTACGCCTTTGGAGCGCGGCGGGCGGCGAGCTAGCGCGCCACGAGCTCGACGACCGCCCCTGGTCGGTCGCGCTCGACGCCGCCGGCGACACCCTGGCCGCGGCGACCGACGGCGGCCACGTGTTTGTGTGGGACTCCGCGGGCGAGGTCGCGCGGCTGACGCTCGACGTGGCGGTCGAGTCGCTCGCCATCGACGCGGACGGCGAGCTGCTCGCCTGTGGCGACGAGGACGGCGGCGTGCACCTCTGGCGCTTCCGCTCGGACGACGACCCGACGGTGTTCGAGCCGCACGACGAGTGGATCTCGTCGCTGGTGCTCTCGGCCGACGGCGAGCTGCTGATCGCGCGCGCGGGCGATGGCGCCGCCGCGCTGCTCCGCACGTCGGACGGCGAGCGGGTGGGGGAGCTGGATGAGGACGAGGGCGACATCTCGTCCGTCGACCTGAGCCCGGACGGCCGGCTCATCGCGACGGTGAGCGACGCTGGCGTGCTGCGCGTGCGCGACGCCGCGACGCTCGCGACGCTCCGCGCGCTGCGCATCGACGCGCCGGCCGAGCGCGTTGCCCTCCTCGCCGATGGAGGCGTCGCCTTCGCGGGCGCCGACGAGCGCGTGCGCCTATGGCGCGATCGACCCGAGCCTCCGCGGCTGGTGATCGACGTCGGCGCCAGGCTCGTGAAGGACGTGGCGCTGAGCGCCGACGGGCGCTTGGCGGTCTCCGGCACGGCGGACGGCGAGGTGCGCGTGCACGACGCGGTGAGCGGCGCGCTGCTCCACACGCTCTCGGCGCACCCGGTCACGGCCCGCGCGGTCGCCTTCGACGCGGGCGCCACGCGCGTCGTTTCGGGCGACCGCCAGGGCGGGCTCTTTCTGTGGAGCGGGGCGGACTTTCGCGAGCGCCGCGAGCTGCCGCCGAGCGTCGGCCCGGTCGTGGACGTGCGCTTTCTCCCCGACGACGAGCGCATCGCCGCGCTCACCGAGGACGGCGGGGTCCGCTTGCTCGACGCCGCGAGCGGCGAAGAGCTGGCGCTCCTTCCGGGCCCGCACAGCGGCATCTTCGCCGCGGCCCTCGGCCCGCTCGGCGAGCGCAACGTATTCGCCGCGCCCGGCGGCACGCTGCGCGTCTTCTCCGCGCTGACCGGCGAGCGCCTCGCCGCCCTGCGCAGCGATGAGCTAGGACGCGCGTCGCGGCTTGCGCTGTCGCCGAGCGAGCCGCTGCTCGCCACCACCGCGACCGGGACGGAGACCTTCCTGTGGGAGCTCGAGAGCGGCGCCGAGCGCGCGCGCGTCGCGCCGCTCTACGGCGGCTACGTCAGCGCCCTGGCCTTCTCGCCCGACGGTGCGCGGCTCGTGCTGGGCAGCTCGAATGGAGTGGTGCAGGTCGTCGACGCCGCCTCTGGGTTCGAGCTGATCCGCATCGAGACCGGCGTCGAAGGCCTGCGCACGCTAGCCCTCTCGGCGGACGGCGCGCGCCTCGCCGCCGGGGGCGCGCGCCCACGCATCGAGGTTTGGAGGTAGACTGCGGGCTCGTTATGCGCTTCGCCGAACTCGCGCTCTTCCTGCTCGCCGCCGCGGCGCTCGTGGGCTCGCTCTTCGGGCGCGTGAGCCCGGCCGAGCTGCCGGGCCTTCCGCCCGCGCCCGGGCGCGCCCTGGATGCGGCGGTGCCGCGCCCTGCGGCGCAGGCCGGCGCGGAGGCCCAGGCCGAGGCGCCCGAGGTGGAGGGCAGCGGCACCGCGGACGACCCGCTGGTGCTCGACTTCTCGCTCTTCACCTTCCCCGACTACGACCCGCCCGAGCTGCGCGGGGCCGACCCCGAGCCGCTGACCGCCGCGGATTTCCCGCCCGCGATGCGCGCCGCGGACGGCAAGCACGTGCGCCTGCAGGGCTTCATGATCACGGTCGACTTCCGCATCGGCACCGTGCAGAGCTTCATGCTCGCGCGCTTTCCGCCGGGCTGCTGCTTCGGCGCGACGCCGGTGTTCGACGAGTGGGTGGACGCGCACCCCGGCTCGGACGGCGTGATCCAGCGCTCGGGCTACGCGCCCCTGGCGGTGACCGGTGTGCTGGAGGTGGGGGAGGAGCTCGACGAGGATGGGTTTGTCCGCAGCCTCTATCGCCTGCGCGACGCCGAGGTCGAGGACCTGCGCTAGCCCGATCCCGGCGCCCGGCCCTGCCCCCGGGCCGGCCGGGCCACGAAAGCGGAATTTCGGCCGCGGCCCGGCGAAGGAGCCCCCCAGCCGGGCCTCGGAGGGGATGCCCTGGGGGGTCCCCGGGATCTAGGGGCTGGAATCACGGCTCTCGATCTCGCAATCTTCTCGCTCGGCCCCACACGGACAACTCCAAGGAAGACCCATGCGATCTCTCACGCTCGCCGCGCTCCTCGCGGTCCCGTTCCTCGCCACCAGCTGCGGCGGTTCCGAAAGCGACGCCGAAGAATCGAACGATGCCATCGAGCACGGCACCCAGAGCGGTGACGGCGACAGCAAGGGCCCCGGTGATGGCACCGGAGGCGGCGACAAGTCGAGCGACTAGCGCGCACCCCTCCACAACGGAACGACCCCGGAACCGCCGCGACGCGCGCGGGGCCGGGGTTCCTTTTTGCCCGGACTCGAGTCCTCGGCGCGCCTCGTCCCGGTCGCCGAGGTGGAAGCGACGCGGGCTTCAGCCTAGCCCGTAGCTTGCACAAGCTCGCGGCCGCCGTCCTCGACGATCCGTTCGGGGCCGCCCGCGGGGGCGGCACCCGCAAGGCACGACCGCGAAGCAACCTCGTCGACTCTGGCTCGCGATCGTGCGAGGACTCCGAGCTAGGGCGCCAACCCGGCTTGCAGCAGCACCGGGAACGAAGGCGAGGACAGGGCGATCGCCCCGCTGAACGGGTCGACGAAGGCCCCCTGCTCGTAGAACTGCAGCACCTCGAAGCCGGGGATCGTCGGCGTGAGGAGCTCAAAGGTCAGGACCCCGCTCGCCGGCACGACGCCGACCAGCTGCGCCAGGAACGGCGCGCCGACCAGCAGGGTGCCGAGCCACGGTGGAAAGAGCAGGGCGTCGGGCGTCAGCCCGAGCACCAATACGGCGAGCTCGCCCGCGACGCCCGTCATCGCGTTGGTCGCGAGCTGCCCCATCTCCTCGCCGGTCTCGACCGCCAGCGTGTGTGCGGCGCCGCCGAGCGGAAGCACCTACGACCTGTCGGCGTTCACACCATCCGGAACCGTTCTGGTTTCCGTCGACGGTCAGTCCCAGGTTTCGATCGACTTCTCCGCCGCGGCCAATCCAGCGGCCGTGACTGCCGCCGAGATCGCGACGG
>JBCCGI010000108.1:0-23075 GCA_039029355.1 Planctomycetota bacterium | reverse complement strand
GACGCCTCGCCGCGCGCTGCGTCGCGCGAGCCCGCACCGCCGGGCAGCGCCACCGCGGCGTCCTCCCCCGCCGCGCCCCGCGCCCGGCCGCCGTCGCGCGGCTCGAGGCCCACCAGCACCCCGAGGGCAAAGAGGCCCAGTCCGAGCGGCAGGGCGAGGATCCAGCGGGGCGCGCGGGGGCTCATGCCCCCATCAAACCCCCTGCGCCCCGGGGAGTCCTGGAAAAGCGCCATAACACCGGCCCTCCAGGGTGAAGACCTGAACGCGCTCGCCGTCGCGGTCGATCACGGCGACGCGCGAGCTGCGGTCCGAGCCCCGTTGCTCGACCGCGAGGTCGCTGGGGTCGAGCACCTCGCCCTCGTCCTCGCCCCCGCGGGCCAGGGTCAGGAGCAGCCCGCCGGAGGCGCCGAACAGCCACAGGCCGCTCCCCGCTCCCCGGCCCGCGACCAGGAAGCGGCCGTCGGCGAGCGGCTCGACCGCGGTCGGCTCGAAGCGCCGCGCCGTCGCCGCGTCCGGCGGGGCGAACGAGAAGTGGTAGTCGCCGTCGCGGAACACCTGGATGCGCTCCGCCCCGCCCTCCGCCACCGCGATGGTGCGGCCGGAGAGGCCGACCCCCGCAACGCCGCGGAAGACCCCGCGCGGATCGCCGCCGGGCCGCAGCGACGCGACCAGCCGCCCCGAGCCGCCGAAGACCTGCACCGCGTGGCGCCGCTCGCCGCCGGACGCGACCACGATCTTCACCGCGTCGGAGTCGCCCTCGACGGCGACGTCCACGGGGCGCCGCACCTCGCCGGCGCGGTCGGGGATCAGCTCGGGAGCCAGGTCTTCGCCCCCCACGCCGAGGCCGCCGATCTCGCGCCCGAAGAGCGTGAAGAGCCGCACGCGCTGCGCCGGCGTGTCGGCGACCCAGAGGTGGCGGTCGTCGTCGACCGCCAGGCCGGCGGCGACCGAGCGCTGGAGCTCGGGGTCGCGGAACGAGAAGCCCGCCTCCAGCGGCGCACCGTCCAGGTCGAAGGCGCGCACGTGGGCGGTCTTCTCCCAGCGCCCCACGAAGAGCGTGCCGCGGTGCAGCGCCAGCGCGCCGTGCATCAGCGCGGCTCCTCGGCCGCGACCAGCTCGACCACGACCAGCTCGGGGTTGGCGCGCAGCCGCAGCGGCAGTCCGACCACGCCGAGGCCGCGGCTCGTGATGCACGCCGTCGGGCCGTGCTGCACGCGGTCGCCCGGGTGCGGCGGGCCGGCGCGGCGCACGAGCGGCAGGTCGATCTGGTGCCCGTGGGTGTGCCCGGACAGCACCGCCGCGCAGCCGGTGCGCGCCAGGTGCGGCGCGCCGGCGGGGTTGTGGCAGAGCACGAGCTCGACGTCACCCTCCCGCACGCCGCGGCGCGCGCCCTCGACGTCGATCACCTTGCCCTCCTCCAGGTCCTCGAGGCCGACCACGGCGAGCGCGCCGTCCGACGTCTCCACGCGGTGGCATTGGTTGCGCAGCATGCGCACGCCCGCGGCGGCGAAGAGCGCCGCGATCGAGCCCTCGCGCCGGCCGTGGTAGTCGTGGTTGCCGAAGACGCCCAGCACGCCTTCGGGGACGCGGATGCGCGCGAGGTCGGGGACGAGCGACAGCGCCTCGTCCCAGCGCCGCGTCACCAGGTCGCCGGTCAGGCACGCGAGGTCCACGCGCTCGGCGTGCAGCGCGTCGACCACGTGCCGCAGGTCGCCGGGGCCGAGAAAGGACCCGGCGTGGAGGTCGGAGAGGTGCGCGATCCGAAAGCCGCGCAGGCCGGCGCCAAGCCCGGGCACCTCGACCCGCTCGCGCCGCACCTCGAAGCGGCCCGGCCCCAGGAACGCGCGCCGGTAGAAGGCGCGCCCGCCGAGCAGCCGCAGGGTGGTCTCCACCGCACGCACCGCCCCGCGCCGCCCGGGACCGAAGCGCCGCGGGCGCTGGCGCGGAGCGCCCGATGAATCGCGCGGAGCGCCCGATGAATCGCGCGAAGCGCTAGCCGCCATCCCCATCCAGCTCCTCCTCCTTCGGCAGCGGCTCGGCCGAAAAGCGCGGATCCGCGAACCCCACGATCGTCACCGGCGGGCGGCCCGCCGGCGGCGCGTGCTCCTCCTGGGCCTCGACCTCGAAGACCACCGTGGTCTCGGATCCCGCCCAGCGCGACACGTCGAGCGAGAGCCGGAACCAAACGCGATCCTCCTCGCGCCGGCGCGAGTCGATGGCGAGCTCGGCCAGCACCTCGCCCCCCACCACGACGCGCACGATCGACCCGGGGCCGTCGAGCGCCTCGCGCACCAGCCGGTAGTGCTCGCCTACGTGCAGCGTGAGCCACGGCCGGTCGGCCGGCACCGCGACGCCGCGCCAGGTGACGCGCCCGGGGAAGTGGAACTTGACCGCCGGGAAGGTCGGCAGGTCGGGCCGCACGAAGAAGCGCTCGACGCGCACGTTGCCACCGGGCAGGCGCGGCTCTTCGAGCGTCTCCACCTTTGCGAAGCGGAAGCTCTCCAGCAGCGGGCTCGGGTCCTTGACGAGCCAGGTGAGGAACTCGTCGTGGTCGGCGGTGCTCAGCGCGAACGGCAGGATGCCGGCGCTCGAGTGGTAGAAGCCGGCTCCTGAGCGCGGGTTGTGCACGCGCAGCGGCCAGCCGTCGCGCCAGACCTCGTGGTCCTCGGCGTACATGCGCGGCAGCAGCGTCCGCGACAGCGGATAGGTGCCCGAGCGTCCGTCGTCGGTGCTCGCGGTGCAGATCGAAGAGTGCAGGATGCGGTCGCCGGCCACCGGCTCGTTCGAGTCCGAGGGGAGCACGCGCGCGTCGGCGTCGCGCTCGAGGTACCAGCGGAAGCCGAGCTCGCCCCACACCCAGAGCCCGGTCTGGCTCCACGGTCCGCCCGGCGCGCGGCGCTGGCCGATCTTCTCGCTGTAGCGCGCGTACACGCCGGCGGCGTTCTCGTCGGCGATGGCGCACGCCAGGCCGAGCGCGGCGCTCGCCGCCAGCGCCGCCGTCGCGGCGCCCGCGCCCAGGCGCCGCACGCAGAAGAGCGCGGCCAGCAGCACCGCCGCCGGCAGCGCGGGGAGGACGTAGCGCGTGGCACCGAACGGCACGAACAGCGTCGCCGCGACCACGAAGCCCGCCATCCAGAGCGCCAGCCACGCATCGCCGCCGCGCCGCGCGCGCCACGCGGCCAGCCCGCCGCCGCGCCAGGCGCTCGCGTCGAGGAGCGGCAGCAGCGCGCCCGCGAGCAGCACCGAGCCGAAGCCGAGGAAGAGCGCCTGCAGCGCGCCGTTCAGACCCGCGGGGGCGAAGCCGTGCAGCGCGGCGGCCTCGATCGCGAGCCAGGCGCCGACGCTCAGCCCGCCGAGGACGAGGACCAGCACCAGCGGGTCGCCCAGCACCGCCTTCGCCAGCCGGCGCGGCGCGAAGAGCGCGCCGAGCAGCCAACCGCTCGCCATCCCGCCCAGCCCGCACACGGCCGCCAAGAGCGTGCTCCGGTGATCGATGCCGGCGATCTCGTCGAGCGCCGCCACGCCGCGCGCGGGGTCGGCCTGGCCGAAGAGCGACGACGACAGCGCGACCCAGCCGCCAAAGCCCGCCGCGGCGACGAACGCGGGCAGGAAGCTCGTGATCCGCAGACGGCCGAAGAGGAGCGGCTGCACGAGCAGCATCGGCACCACCGCCGCGCCGTAGTAGCGCGTCAGCGCGCAGGCGAGCCCGAGCGCGCCCGCGAGCGCGAGGCGCGGCAGCGAGCCGCGCTCCATGCCGCTCGCCGCCACGGCGAGCGACGCGGCGAAGAGCGCCACCATCGGCAGGTCGGTCATCGCGGTGCCCGCGAGCATCAGCGGCCCCGGCGCGAGCGCCGCGGCGAGCCCGGTCGGAACCGGCGGTGCGCCGAGCCGCGCCGCGAGCCCCGCGACCGCCGCCGCGAGCAGGGCGAGAAAGAACGCCGCGAGCAGACGCGACAGCGGCACCGCGCGCTCCGCTCCGAAGACGCGGCAGGCCGCGAGCAGCCCGGGCCACACCGGTCCGTGGTAGATGCCCTGGCCGACCGTGATCGGGCGGCCCTGGTAGAGGGTCTCGCGCTCCAGCAGCCCCGCGATTCCGCCCCCGCCGCCGGCCGCGCCGTCGGCCACCAGCTCGCCGAGGGTCAGGTAGGCCCAGTCGTCCTGGCCGACCGCCTTGTCGAGGAACGGCAGCGCCGCCAGGAACGCCACCAGGGCGACGAGCACGAGCTCGCGCGCGGTCGCCGCCCGCGGCTCGGGGCGCACCCGTTCGGGCTGCGCGAAAAAGGGATCCTGCATCGCCAACGCGCGGCCAGTGTCCCAACGGCGTGCCTTCCGTCCAAGGCCTGGGGACGCTTTGCGGCGCTGGCCCGCATTCGTCACGAGACCCGTGAGAAAGGCGGGCTACCCCTCGCCGTGCGCGTGGGTCGCCTGCACCTCGAAGAAGGGGCTCCCCTGGACGAGCCGATAGATGCGGTGTGTGAATTCGCCCAGCGCGCCGAGGACCAGGATCTGGACGCCGAGCAGCGCTCCCAGGACGACCGTGACCTGGACCGCGGGGATCGGCTCGATCGCCCCGCCGAGCCGCAGGCCGAGGTAGACGAGCCCCGCGGCGACCGAGCCCGCGAGCCCCAGGAAGCCGAGCCCCGCCAGCTTGAGGAAGGGGCGGTTCGCGAACGAGACGACGAAGTCGAGCGCCACCCCGACCAGGGCAAGGAAGGAGTACGAGCTCTCGCCGTCGCGTCCGTCGCCCTCGACCTCCACCTCGACCCAGCGGCGCGACAGCTGCGCCACCAGCGGCTTCAGGAAGCGCCGCTTCTCGCCCTCGGCCGGGATCCGGTCCAGGATCTCGCGGTCGACGGCCGCGATCGGGCAGCCCCAGTCGGCGAGCTTCACGCCGGTGCGCCAGCGCGCGATCAGGTTGAGCCAGAAGGACGCGAAGCGCCGCACCCAGGGGTCGCGGCGGACGATGCGACGCCCGCTGACGAAGTCGTAGCCCTCGCGCCAGCGCGCGACGAAGCGCGGCAGATCCTCGGGCCGCTGCTGGAGGTCGGCGTCGAGGATCAGCGCCACCCGCCCACGCGCCTGGAGGAAGCCCGCGCACAGGGCGGCGTGCTGCCCGAAGTTGCGCGTCAGCGCGACCACGACCAGCGCCGGGCGGCGCTTCAGCTCCTCGCGCAGGAGCTCCAGGCTGCGGTCCGGCGAGCCGTCGACGACCAGGACCAGCTCGAACGACTCGCCGGCGAGCGCGGCCTCGAGGCGGTCGAGCAGCTCGCGCAGGGTGTCCTCGTTGCGGTAGACCGGGACGACGACCGACAGCTCGGGCGCGGTTGCTTCAGGGGACGGAGGCATCGGTCTGGAGATCGTCGCCGGGCGCCCGTGGACGGCGCAAGCCCGGCCCGGAGGCTACCCGCCCACCCCGACGTCGGCCGAGTCGCCGGCGCTCAGCGAGTGGACGCCCAGGGGGCCTGTGACCTCGGCCTGGCCCTCGGCGCAGCTCACCCGCAGGCCCTCGGCGTCGAGCTCCAGCGACGTCCGCCCGTCGCCGATCCGCACCACGCCGTACTGGGTGGTGACGACACCCTCGCCGCTCACGTCGAGGTCGCCGGCCAGGAGCCGCACGCGCGGCCCGGGCTCGCCCGACGCCTCCTCGATCAGGACGGCGGTGCTGGCGCCCAGCACCAGCCGGGTCGCGCCGGACTCCAGCTCGGCCAGCGAGGCCGCGCCGGTGTTGCAGGCGTCGCCGCGGCCCAGCTCGATCGGCAGGCCGGCGTTGGTGACGCGCTCGCCGGAGGCCTGGGCGGTGCCCTCGGCCCGCACCAGCGCGAGCGCGCCGCCCCCGCCGATCAGCGGGAGCCGCGTGAGCAGGAAAAAGAGCCCCGCGGAGACCAGGAAGGTCTGCAGCCAGAGGCGCGAGCGCGGCGTGCTCCGCCCCGCGCCGCGCGACAGGCGCTTGAGCTCGGTGTGGCGGCGGACCCGCTCGCGCTCGGTGCGCTCGGTGCGCACGTCGTGCCCGACCCGCGCCGCCTGGGCCATCGCGCCGCGGTAGGCCTCGGCGCAGGACGGGCAGCGCGCGACGTGGGCCCGCAGCTCGCGCGCCTGCTTCGAGGCGCGGCTGTCGTGCATGAGCGTGGCGATCCGCTTGCGCACCTCGGCGCAGACCGCGTCGTCGCCGGGGCGAGCTGGATTCTTCGATTGGCTCATCGCTCGGTTCGGGAGGCGGAGCCCGAGGGCTCCGGTCCGCTGCATCGTCCAGATCCGGGCTCGCCTTGAGTTCGAGCGCCCGCCGGCCCGAAAGGGTTTCCCGGCGGCGCCCTTGGGCCGGGACGGCCCCAGGGGGGTAGGATTCCCTCGGCTGCCCGGACCGCGGCAGTCACGCCACCACAGCCCCCCCAATCACCGCCTCATGGCCCGCGTCATCACCGGAACCGGCAGCTATCTCCCCGCGCGGGAGGTCGCCAACGCGGAGCTCTCCGCCTACGTCGAAAACTTCGACGCCGAGCGCGCGGGGTGCTCGCTCGACGAGTGGCTGCGCGGCCGCTACGGGGTCGAGGTGCGGCACTGGGCCGCCGACGACGAGAGCACCGGCGACATGGCCGCCATCGCCGCCGAGCGAGCGCTGGAGTCGGCCGGCCTGAGCGCCTCCGACATCGACGTGATCGTCATGTCGACGGCGACCAGCGACCACGTCGCGCCGCACTCGGTCTCGGTCGTCCAGGAACGCCTCGGCTGCGACGCCGTGTTCCACCAGCTGCAGGACGCCTGCCCCGGCTTCCTCAACGCGCTGATGGTCGGCGACGCGCTGATGGAGAGCCTCGGCTACCGCCGCGCGCTGGTGATCTCCGGCGAGAAGATGACGCACATCGTCGACAAGCGCGACTTCCGCATGATCGGGCTCTTCGCCGACGGAGCGGGTGCGGTCGTGCTGGAGGACCTGCCGGTCGAGGAGCGCTACGGCTTCCGGGCCTTCTACGCCGGCTCGGACGGAGCCGCCGGGCGCGCCCTGCGGGTGCCGTCGGGGGGCTCGCGCAAGCCGCTGACCGCCGCCGGGCTCGAAGCCGGCGAGCACTACCTCATCAGCGACTTCCGCGAGGTCTACCCCTTCGCCGTGCGCACGATCCAGCGCTGCGTCGAGGAGGTGCTCGCGCGCTCCGGGCACACGCCGGCCGACGTCAACGCGCTGATCCCCCACCACGCCAGCGCGAACATCGTCGAGGACGGCCTCGGCAACGCCGGGATCACGAACGAGCAGGTCGTGATGTCGATCGACCACACCGGCAACACCTCGAGCGCCAGCGTCCCGATCGCCCTCGACGAGCACCAGCGGCGCGGCGGCCTGCAGGACGGCGACAGGCTCCTGATGCTCGCCCTCGGCGGTGGCATGGGCTGGGGCAGCACGCTCTACGTGTGGGCTGGCCCCGAGACGATCGAGCGCGCGCGCCGCGCCTAGCGGGGCGATGGCGGGTCGCCCGGTCGTGCGCGAGGTCCCGGGCCTCGACGAAGCCGCGCTCGCCGCGCTGACCGCCGGCTATCCCTTCGGCGACTACCGCCGCGTCGCGCGCATTCCCGAGGCGGGCGCACTCGCCTACCTCTGCGGCACCATCGCGGCGGCGGCGCGCGGACCGCGCGCGCTCTCGCTGGTGGCCGAGCACGCGGACGGCACGCCGGCGGGCCTCCTGGTTCTACGGCACATCGAGAGCGACTCGGAGATGCTCGGGATGGAGGTCGCGGGGATTCCGGTCCTCGTCGCGCGCGCCGACCACCCGGCACCGCGCACGGTGTTCGACGCGCTGCTCGCCGAGCTGCCGCAGCGAATCGCGCGCGAGGGCTACCGGCACGTGTCGGTGCGCACCGACACCGAGAACCTGCCCGCCTACCACGCGCTCACCGACGCCGGCTTCCGCCTGATGGAGACCCTGGTCACCCTCAGCTACGACACCGCGCGGCGCGGCACCGGCCGCTGCGACCCACGGGCCTTCGGGTTCGACGGCGAGGTGCGTCCGTACGAGCCGCGCGACCTCGACGCCGTGCGCGCGCTGGCGGCGACGCGCTTCCTGCAGAACCGCTTCCACCGCGATACAGAGCTCTCGCCGCGCCGCGCCGGCGAGCTGATGGCGCGCTGGATCACCAGCTACTGCGAGGACGCGGCCGACCACGAGGTCTGGATCGCGGCCGAGGCCGGCGGCGGCCTCGCGGGCTTCCTGGGGCACGGGCTGAACCGCGAGCTGGAGCGTGCCTCCGGCGTGCTGGTGTCGGGCCGGGCGCTCCTGGCGGTCGAGAACCCGCGCACGCGGGTCGGGCAGATGCTGTCGCGGGCCCACACCTGGCAGAGCCGGGGAGACTACAAAGAGGCCGACACCCAGCTCGACAACTACGGGATGATCAAGGTGGCCTTCAACCTCGACATGGACCTGGTGCGCACGCGCTACACGTTCCACCGCGGCTACGGAGCCTGAGGGGGCCCCGGACCGAGCGTCGCCCGAGCTCTTCGGGCAACCGACCAACGCGCGGCGGTCCCCCGCCGTACGATGCGGGTCTCCCCCAGACCCCAGCCCCACCGCATGACGCTGCCCGCTCCCCTCGCCCTCCTGGCCGCCTCGCTGACCCTCTGTGCCTCGCTCTTCGCCGGCGAGCCCACCGCGGACAACCCGAAGGAGGACCCGCGCTCCGCCAAGCCCGGCAAGGTCTACCAGTGGACCTCGGGCGAGGACGAGCTGCCCTTCGAGTTCTACGTGCCCAAGAGCTACGACCCCGAGAAGGGCGCCAACCTGACGGTCGTGCTCCACGGGAACGGGCTCGATCACCGCTGGACCTTCCTGAACCACCCGATCGACGAGTTCCGGCCCGACGACATCATCGTGTCGCCGGACGGCACCACGCCGAAGGGCAAGACCAACACCGGCGCGGCCGAGTTCCTGGGCGGCTCGTCGGACGTCGAGCGGCTGCACGAGTTCCTGGGCGAGCTCAAGGAGATCTGGAACGTCCGCCGTACCTACCTGTACGGCCACAGCCAGGGCTCCTTCTTCGTCTTCTACTACGCGGGCGAGCACCCCGAGGACATCGACGGCGTCTGCGGCCACGCCAGCGGCACCTGGGCGAACACCCAGATGACCAAGAAGGCCCACCACGTCGCGATCGGCTTCCTGCACGGCACCGACGATCACGTGCCGTACGGCCAGAGCCACTACTCGGCCGGCGCCTACCGCGAGAAGAAGTTCCCGCTGGTGCACATGCGCACGCTGTTCGACTGGCCCCACCGCCCGCACTGGATGCAGGCCGCGAGCGTGCTCGCCTGGTGCGAGGGCATGACGAGCGACGATCCCGACGGCGTCGCCGCCTGCGTCGAGACGCTGGCGCAGCCCAAGCTGCCGATGGGCGCCAACTGGTCGGCCCTGTGGGCCGTCGCCGACCGGCTCAGCGGCCTGGAGGGCGCCAGCGCCAAGCAGAAGAAGCTCGGGCGCTCGGCCGCCGACGCGGTCGACAAGCTGGCCGCCGACCACGCCAAGGCGATCTCCAAGGGCCTCGGCAAGGGCAAGCTAGGGGAGCTCTCGAAGGGCACCTGGGCCGGCGAGCTGATCCGCTTCGTCGAGGACTTCCACGGCGTCCCCGCCCAGGCGGAGTTCCTGAAGAAGCAGAAGAAGGCGATCGCCGCGCTCGAGAAGACCGCCCAGGACGCGCTCGAAGACTACTGGAAGAACCGCAAGAAGAAGCCCGACAAGGCCTTCGACGCGGGCGTCGAGCTGCTCTCGGGCGGCTTCCTCTCCTACCGCTGCGTCGAGGTGCTCGACCAGCTCAAGAAGTGGTCCGACGGCGGCACGGTGAAGCTCTCGAAGAAGGACAAGGCCGCGTTCGAAGAGCTGGTGGAGCTCTACGAGGAGGCCCGCAAGGAGGGCTTCGCGGACTTCGTCAAGCGCTGCGAGAAGGCGAAGCTATAGCCCTCCCTAGTGCCGCCGGCCCGCGCCTAGGCATGGCCGGTCTCGGGCCATCTGCGGCTACTTCCAAGTTGCGTCGTAGGCTCGGACGGTCATGGCGGGCAGCCAGCGCGCCGGATCGCCGTTGTACACCGCCGTCACCAAGAGGTCGTCCTCGTCGATCCACCCGTTGCCCTGCATGTCGAACGCCATCACGATCGTCTGAAAGATCTGGCCTCCGTCGAGGCCGTTCTGGGATCGCTGCTGCCCATACAGAGGCTCGAGGCTCGAGCTGGAAACCGCCCCAATCCGCGGGTGACTCGTCGCCAGCCCGAGGTTGCTGTTGAACATGTCGCCGAGATCGGCGTCACCAAGGAGGTCCCCGGACAGCCAAAGCTGCAGCCAGAAAGCGTGGAGCTCCATCAGGGACATGTGCGCCCCGTTCGATCCCGGGTCCAGGAGTGCTCCGGGGCCCAGTAGATCGCTTCCCGCCTGTCCGGGCGCGTTCACGTCGTAGTAGAGCGTCGGCAGGGTCCCTTCGGGCTCGAAGGGAATCGTCGTACTGCCACCGAGCACCTCGTCGAACACGTTCTCCTGAACGTAGCTCAGGTAGAACTGTGCAACGGCCTCCTCCTCGGTCATTCCAGGGACGGAGAGCCCGTGCGCGATCGAGGCCATCAGGACGCGCGCCAGCCCGTAGTTTGCGTTGGCGTACGTGTACTCGCCGGGCGGCTGCACGGCGAGTGGGTCCAGCAGGAGAGCCTGAAGGCTCTCGTGATCCGAGTCGTCGCCACGAATGCCGCTGGTGTGGTTGAGGAGCTGCCGAAAGGTGATCGCGTCCAGACTCGACGCCCCGGGCCAGTCGGGGAAGTAGGGTCGAATCAGAGTGTCGACCGGGATGTTCTGCTGACGCAGGATCTGCAGCAAGGCGACCGACGTAACCGTCTTCGTGACGCTCAGGATCAGGACCCGATCGTCCACGGTGAACGGCACCGTCAGGAAGTTGTCCGGGGCCATGCGCTTGGCGCCTGCGGCCTCGGCTTGCACGAGCAGGCCGCGCTGCACCACGAAGCCCCACTTGACGGAACTCGCCTGCACCTCCGCCCGGAGGTTGTCGATGAAGTCCTCCAACTCAAAGGTCTGGCCGTCCACCTCGACCGAGCGCCAAGACGGGCAGCTGGCGAGGAGCAAGGCGATCGGAGTCAGGCTCAACCGAAGCCTCCGCGCAACGGCACAACGAACTGCGAGCATTGGGATCCTCTCCTAGGGCAAGTCCTGGGCTACGCCGATCCACCCTGCGGTCGAAGGCTCCGCGCCCCCGGGTGAAGCGGGCTTGACGCATGCGCCGGCACGGCATCCGCATGGGGACAAGTTGCGCGGAGCCGAGTGAGGAGTCAACCGAGAGGCCCGCAGTGCGCGCCCCAACACGTCCGGTGGGCGAGGACCGCGCCCGCCGCGCAGCTCAGCCCAGCCGCCCCAGCCCCGCCTCGATCCGCGCCAGCGTGCTCTCGGCTCCCAGCGCCGTCATGGTGTCGAAGAGATCCGGGCCGCCCGGCTCGCCGGTGAGCGCGCAGCGCAGCGGTTGGAAGAGCATGGGGAACTTCAGCCCGTGCTCGCCGATCCACTCCTTGGTGGCGTCGCGCAGCGCGGCGGCGTCGACGCCGGACTCGACGCGCGGGCGCAGCCAGTCGAGGTAGGCGGTGAGGTGCTCGGGCCCGTGCTTCTTCGCGTTCTTCTCAGCCTTCTCGGCGTACTCGACCGCGTCGTCGGCCGCGAAGAGCCAGGCGAGCTTGTCGGGCACGTCGGCGTAGAGCGAGATGCGCTCCTGCACCAGCGCCACCGCGGCGACGTACCAGTCACGCTTCGGGCCGCCGGGCTCGACGTCGGCGGCGGCGACCAGGCCGCGCTCGACGAGGTACGGCAGCGCGCGGTCGGCGATGCGCTCGACCGAATCGGCGCGCAGGTACTCGCCCGACATCCACAGGAACTTGTCCGGGTCGAAGATGGCGCCGGCCTTCGACACGCTGCGGATGTCGAAGTTCGCCACCAGCTGCTCGGCGCTGAAGACGTCGGTCTTGTCGTCGAGCGCCCAGCCCTGCAGCGCGAGGAAGTTGAGCACCGCCTCGGGCGGGTAGCCGTTGTCGCGGTAGTCCTGCAGGGCGGTGTCGCCGGTGCGCTTGGAGAGCTTCTTCTTGTCCTTCCCCAGCATCAGCGGGAAGTGGCCGAAGGACGGCTGGTCGAGGCCGAGGGCGTTGTAGAGCAGCACCTGCTTGGGCGTGTTGGTCAGGTGCTCCTCGCCGCGGAACACGTGCGTGATCTCCATCGCGGCGTCGTCGCAGACGACGACGAAGTTGTAGGTCGGCGTTCCGTCGGCACGCACCATCACCCAGTCGTCGACCTCGGCGTTCTGGAAGGTGACGTCGCCGCGGATCAGGTCCTGGAAGCGCGTCTCGCCCTCGGGCACGCGGAAGCGCAGCACAGGCCTCTCGCCGGCCTCCATGCGCGCCTTGGCCTCCGCGTCGTCGAGGTCGCGGCAGTGCCCGTCGTAACGCGGCGTCTCGCCGCGGGCGCGCTGGCCCTCGCGCAGCTCGGTCAGGCGCTCGGGGGGACAGAAGCAGCGATAGGCCCAGCCCGCCTTGTACAGCGCGGTCGCCACCGCGAGGTAGCGCTCGGCGCGCTCGCTCTGGCGGTAGGGGCCGAACGCGCCGCCGACGTCGGGTCCCTCGTCCCACTCGATGCCCAGCCAGCGCAGGCCCTCGAGGATCGCGGTCTCGTACTCGGGCTTCGAGCGCTCGGGGTCGGTGTCCTCGACGCGCAGCAGGAACTCACCGCCGTGGCGCCGGGCGTAGGCCCAGTTGAAGAGCGCCGTACGGGCGCCGCCGACGTGGAGCTTGCCGGTGGGGCTGGGGGCGAAACGAAGCCGGACGGGTCGGGTCACTGGGGATCTCCTGCGGGCCGAAAACGGGGCCGCAGGATACCCGCTAGTCCGCGTCGTTCCCCACGCCCGCGAGGCCGAATTGCTTGGGCCCCTCGTACTTCAGGTTGCAGCAGCCGCTGCAGCCCTGGTGGATGCCGTGCTCCATCAGGTCGCGGCGGAAGGCCTTGAAGTCCTCGCCGTTCCACACCTCGCGCATCGTCTGCTGGCGCGAGTCGCCGGTGCGCAGGTAGTAGCACGGCGAGTAGCGCCCCTCGGCGGTCAGCTGGATGCGCGACCAGGGGCCCTCGCAGGAGTATTCCTCGCGGTCGAGCGTGCGGTCGTCGGTGTAGTGCCGCACGAACTCGTCGATCGGCAGGTTCGCCGGCGTGGTGCGGATCTGGAGGTCGAGCTCCTGCTCGAGCTCGAAGCAGCGCACCAGCTGCTCGCGCAGGAAGTCCGGGTCGACGCCCTCGGGCCGCGGCTGCGGCGTGCGGATGCGGCTCTGTTCGGGGTCGGAGATCAGCGTCCCCGAGTGGCCGACCAGGTCGTGCTCGGCCATGAAGTTCACGAGGTCGACGCCGCAGTCGGCGGCCAGGTGCATGAAGTCGACCATCTCCCCCACCGTGTCGCGGGTGACGACCAGCTTCATGTTGAGCTTGGGGAACTTCTTGCCCTGCTCGGCCCGCAGGCGCACGAGGTGGCGGATGCCGTCGATGCTCTTGCGCCAGGCGCCCTTTCTGGCGACGACCGCGTCGTGGCGCTCCTCGTTGCCCTCGAGGCTCACGCCGACCAGCACCAGCCCGTTCTGCCACGGCCGCTTGGGAGCGCAGTCCACGAAGAGCTGCGCCTTGTCCTCTTTCACCAGCGCGCCGTTGGTGATGATGTGCGTGCGGTGGCGCCGCGAGGCGTAGCGCAGGATCTCGGGGAAGTCGCGCCGCACCAGCGTCTCGCCGCCCGAGAAGGTGATCAGCCGGCCGCGCGGGAACTCGTCGACGGCTTTCGTGATCTCCTCGAAGCGGAACTCCTTCACCGGCCCGACGGTCTCGACCTCGCCCTTGATGATGTCGAGGTACTGGCAGAAGTTGCAGCGCAGATTGCAGCGGTAGGTGACCTCCAGGAAGATGTGGATCGGGTCGAATGCCCGGCCGTCCTTCCAGAGCACCCGCGGGACCGAGCCGTGCAGCGCGACCAGGCGGGAGAAGAGGCGTGAGAGGTCGATCATGGCCGTGGGAGAGAGATCGGTCCGCGGCGGACCGTCCAGAAGTCTATCCCATGGATATGCGCGGAAGGGACCGCCCGGGAAAAGGCTTCGCAGGCCACCGGGCGCCGGCCTTGGATTCGGGCTCCGCCGGACTACAGTCAATCCATCTATGGAAGACGCGATCCTCAAGCCGCCGCACGAGCTGATCCACGCCGTCCCGAAGGTCCTGCTGCACGAGCACCTCGACGGGGGCCTCCGGCCCGAAACCGTCCTCGAGCTCGCCGACGAAGCCGGCTACGACCAGCTGCCCGAGTCGACCCCCGAAGGCCTCTCCAAGTGGTTCTTCGCCGGGGCCGCCCAGGGCAACCTGCCGCAGTACCTGGAGGGCTTCCGGCACACGATCGCCGTGCTCCAGACCGCCGAGGCCCTGGAGCGCGTCGCCTACGAGTTCGTCGAGGACATGGCGGCGGACAACGTGCTGTACGCCGAGGTCCGCTTCGCGCCCCACTTCCACACCGCCTCGGGCCTCGGCCTCGACGCGGTGATGCTGGCGGTGCTGCGCGGGCTGTCCCGCGGCGAGGCCGACTTCGGCGTGCCCACCGGACTGATCGTGTGCGCAATGCGCAACGAGTCGCCCGATCTCTCGACCAAGCTGGTCGAGCTCGCGCTCGCCTACCGCTCCCAGGGCTGCGTCGGCTTCGACCTGGCCGGCGAGGAGGCCGGCCACCCGGCCAAGGAGCACGTGCGCGCCTTCCAGCTCGCCCAGCGCGAGAACTTCGCCCGCACCATCCACGCCGGCGAGAGCTTCGGCCCCGAGAGCATCTGGCAGGCGCTGCAGTACTGCGGCGCGCACCGCATCGGCCACGGCACGCGGCTGGTCGAGGACCTGGTGGTCTACGACGGCAAGGTGATCCAGGTCGGGTCGCTGGCGCAGTACGTGCTCGACCACCGCATCCCGCTGGAGCTGTGCCTCTCGAGCAACGTCCACACCGGCGCCACGCCGTCGATGGAGCAGCACCCCTTCCCGCTCTTCCTCGACCTCGGCTACCGCGTCACGCTCAACACCGACAACCGGCTGATGAGCCGCACCACGATGACCCAGGAGTACACGATCGCGGTCGAGACCTTCGGGTGCACGCTCGACGATCTGGAGCTCCTGACGCTCAACGGCATGAAGTCCGCCTTCGCGCACTACGACGAGCGCTGCCGCCTGATCTACGACGGCGTGAAGGCCCGCTTCGAGAAGCTGCGCGTCGAGCACGGCCTGCCGGCGCGGCGCCCCTACGGCAGCCGGGCGTGACGGTGCGCCTGCACGACCCGCTGGCGTTCCGCGGCCGCGTCGAGCTGGTGCCGGTCACGAGCGAGGCGCTGCGCGGCAACGCGCTGGGCGACCCGCACGAGCGCGAGCTGCCGGTGTACCTGCCGCCCAACGTCGATGGACCGGGCGACGCCGAGCTGCCGGTGATCTTCGTGCTCGCCGCGTTCACCGGGCGCGGGCAGAGCCAGCTCGAGACGCACCCCTGGAAGCGCGGCCTGGTCGCGCGCTACGACGCCGCCGTCGCCGCGGGCGAGGCGCGGCCGGCGATCCTCGCGCTCCCCGACTGCTTCACCGCGCTCGGCGGCAGCCAGTACGTGAACTCCAGCGCGGTCGGCCGCTACGAGGACCACGTCGCCGACGAGCTCGTGCCGCTGGTCGACGAGCGCTACCCCACGCGCCGCGGCGCGCGCGCCGTGGTCGGCGGCTCGTCGGGCGGCTTCGGTGCGCTGCACCTGTGCATGCGCCGCCCGGGCCTCTTCGACGCCGCCGCGTCGATCTCGGGCGACGTCGGCTTCGAGAACGTCTTCGGCGCCGAGATCCTGGCCTGCCTGCGCGGGCTGGTGGCCTACGAGGGTTTGCCCGAGCGCTTCCTCGAGGCCTTCCGCGAGGAGCCCTCGCTCGACGGCGACGGACACGCGGTCATCAACGTGCTGGCGATGGCGGCCTGCTACTCGCCCAACCCGGACGCGCCGCTCGGCTTCGACCTGCCGTTCGATCTGGCGACCGGCGAGCGCCGCGACGAGGTGTGGCAACGCTGGCTCGCGTTCGACCCGCTGCACGCGGTCGCGCAACACGCGGACGCTCTGCGCGCGCTGCGCCTGCTGTACCTCGAGTGCGGCCTGTCGGACGAGTTCCACCTGCAGTGGGGACTGCGCCGCCTGGTGAAGAGGCTCGCCGAGCTCGACGTGCCGTGCGTGCACGAGGAGCACGCCGGCGGACACCGCGGCCTAGCGCGCCGCGTCGAGCCCGCGCTCGACCGCCTGGCCGCCGCGCTCGCGTAGCGCGAAACCCAACGCGCAATCGCGCGCTTTTGCGCGCCCACGTTTTCTCGATCCGCGTGCAAGTTGCGCGCGCTCGCAACGGCTAGGAGCCCGACCGGCCGGGGAGCCGGTCGCAGTCTCCTGACCTTGTGAGCTCCGCCCCCGGGCGGAGGAGAAAGAAAATGAATCCGTACCACACCCAGTCCTCGTACTCGCCTCTTCGGTCGCTCTGCGTCGCCGCCCTCGCGCTCTCCGGAGTCGCCGCGGCCCAAGGCGCAAACGACGACCTGCTCGTCCGCTTCTTCGGCGCGAACGCCACCGGCAACCCGGCCGGCGCGCTGCTCCTGCCGCTCGACGCAAGCGGCGTCACGCCCGCCGCGGTGAACGCAGGCGAAGAGCCCGCCGGCCTCGAGCTGCTGCCCGCCGGCGTCGCCGCGTCGACCCAGCTCGCCACGCCGATCGCCGCCGTCGCGAGCGCCCCGAGTCCGTGGCAGCAGCTCCCGATCGGCTACCGCGGCAGCCAGGGCCCGTCGTTCACGCTCTCCCAGACCTCCGGCGTCGCCGGCACGCTGGTGACGATCACCGCCCAGGGCGGCATGGACTTCGGCAACGACCCGCTCGACCTCTGCGTCGTCGGCGTCCCCGCGGGCCCCTCGCCCAACGGCGGCCCGATCGGCGCGCTGGTGCCCTTCGACGCCGTCGGCGCCGCCGGCCTCACGGCCACCATCGACATCCCCTGCGTGCCGGATCCCTACATCGGCGTGCCGCTGAAGCTGATGGTCGCGACCGGCAACGGCGACACGCTCGACACGGACTTCTGGACCCACCCGCTGGCGACGCTGACCAGCCCGAGCTGGGTGTGGGCCGAGACCGACAACACCGTGGCGGCCGCGGCCGACGAGCTCTTCACCATCGCCGCCGCCCCGGCGCCCGCGGCGGGCGGGATCCCGTGCGTGTGCGACCCCGATCTGTCGATCGTCGGCTCGATCGTCGGCGGCAAGTGGAAGGTGGACCTCGGCACGACGAACCTGCCCAACGGCTCGACGATCGAGATCCGCCCGCGCTTCTGGGCGACCGGTTCGGACGGGAGCTGCACCGGCGTGAAGCGCGACGGGAAGATCGAGTGCCTGGTGCTCGATGATCCGGATGCGACTTACACGCCGTCGGTGGTGGCGTCGATCCTCGCCCCGCTGGTCGAGGACTTGATCGAGGCGGGGAACGGGTCGCCGGCGTTTGTGATCCTCGACTGCGCGGCGACGGGGGTGTCTTGTGTGGAGTGTGAGTACCTGTTCCCGCTGGATGCGTGCGACATGACGTCGGGGAACTTCATCATCGACATCTGGTTCCCGTAGGGGGACGGGCGCGGGTTGTAGGGGGCGGGTCCCGCGGGCGTGCGGGGCTCGCCCCTATTCGTACAACGACTCGAGATCGAAGAAGGGGCGTAGTGACTGGAGGAGTGCCTCGTCCGGATCGCGCTCGGCTTCTTCGCACCGAGTCAGATAGCATCGAAGGACGATTTCCATCCATCGTCCGAGAGCTTCCTCCAACGCGACGAAGCGAGGCGCGAGGAGCCGTACCGCCTCCTCGGCCGCGGCCAAAGCCTCTTCCCGCCGCCCCAACGCGCTCAGACGGTTGGCGAGGTTGCTAGCCGAGGCAGCCAGGTTGGGCGTAAAGGCTTCGGGCCGCGCCGCCGCCAGCTCGCGGAAGAGTTGCACCGCCTCCTCGGCCGCCGCCAGCGCCTCCTCCCGCCGCCCCGCCTCGCCCAGGCGGGTGCCTAGGTTGCTGACCGAGGCCGCTAGGTTGGGCGTGAAGGCGTCGGGCCGCGCCGCCGCCAGCTCGCGGCGCAGCTGCACCGCCTCCTCGGCCGCCGCCAGCGCCTCCTCCTGCCGCCCCAGCTCGCCCAGATCGATGGCGAAGTTGCTGACCGAGGCCGCAAGGTCGGGCGTGAAGGCGTCGGGCCGCGCCGCCGCCAGCTCGCGGTAGAGCTGCACCGCCTCCTCGGTCGCCCCCAGCGCCTCCTCCCGCCTTCCCAGCTCGCCCAGGCGGATGCCGAGGTTGCTGACCGAGGCCGCCAGGTTGGGCGTGAAGGCGTCGGGCCGCGCCGCCGCCAGCTCGCGGCGCAGCCGTACCGCCTCCTCGGCCGCCGCCAACGCCTCCTCCCGCCGCCCCAGCTCGCCCAGGCGGATGCCGAGGTTGCTGACCGACTTCGCCAGGTTGGGCGTGAATGCATCGGGCCGCGCCACCGCCAGGTCGCGGTAGAGCTGCATCGCCTCTTCGGCCGCCGCCAGCGCCTCCTCCCGCCGCCCCAGCTCGCCCAGGCCGTTGGCGAGGTTTCCGACCGAGGCCGCCAGGTCGGGCGTGAAGGCATCGGGCCGCGCCGCAGCCAGCTCGCGGTAGAGCTGCACCGCCTCCTCGGCCGCCGCTAGCGCCTCCTCTCGCCTTCCGAGATCGCCCAGGCGGACGCCGAGGCTGCTGACCGACGTCGCCAGATCGGACTTGAAGGCGTCGGGCCGCGCCGCAGCCAGCTCGCGGTAGAGCTGCACCGCCTCCTCGGCCGCCGCCATCGCCTCCTCCCGTCGCCCAGCCAGCGAGAGGCCGTAGGCTAGATCGGAAAGCAGCGGCGGCCGTCTATCCTCGTTCGCTCCGATCCGCTCCAACCAGGCCAGCCGTGCCTCATGTACCCGATCCGACCATCCGCGCAGCGAGGTCGTGTCGTGTGGGATAAGGGCGGCGACGAGCTCCAGGGACTCGGGCGTCTGGCGGGCCATGGCGAGCAGATGTTCGAGCAGGCGCTCGCAGTGCTGCTGGAAGGAGGTGCCCTGAGGCCCCTCCGCCCGGGGGATGGAGAAGTCCTGTGCAAGACGCAAGACCACCTCGGCAGTCGAGCGGAAGCCACGCTCCAGGCAGCGCTCTAGTAGCCGCGCTCCGAAGTCGGAGTCGGGCTCTTCCTTCTTGAAGTAGCACAGTACATACGCCTCGCCGATCAGATCCGGGAGAAGCGGTGGAATCCGGCCGTCGTCGATCGGCATTGCGACTCGCAACGCACGATCCACTACGGCGGGAGCCCCTTTCTCGCCGATCGCCTCGCACTCCTCGGTGATGACCGCGAGCGAGCTAGCGACGGGCAGGCCGCCGGAGAGTGTCGTCGTCGCCACGAGATGCCAGAGCAGATGGGGAGAGACGTCCCTCTCCTCGGCGATCTTCCGGATTCGATCGCGCTCCTGGTCCGCCACGTAGACCGCCAGCTCACGGCTCGACAGCGTGATCGCCTTGGCGATGCCCCACTCGACCGCCGCGCCGGCGGCCATCAGGACGAGCAGCGGGCGGCGGCCGCGGCTGAGGTCGGTCAGCTTGCTGTCGAAATCGGCGTCGGCGTCGCCGAAGTCTCCGCCGGAGCGCTCGAACATCGTCCGGAACAGCTCGCGGGCCTGGTCGGGAAGCAGGCGGTCGTCGAGCGAGCGTGGGGCCTCAGGAGAAACATGCTCCGACAGGAGCATGGCCGCGGGGCTCGTCCCTCCGAGCGCGTCGCGCATCCAGCCGCGTTCACGGCTCGCGTGACGCTCGAGGAGAAGGACGCGTAGGCGGTGCGCGCCGGTCTCGGACTGGGCGAGCTTCTGAAGCCAGCGCCGGAGCTGCTGGGCGCGGGCCGCGGCGTAGTCGAGGACCACGAGCGTGGGGCGCTCCGGCCTCCACGGGCGCAGGGCGCTCTCGCGGAGGAAGGCCTCGAGGGCGTCACGTGAGAGGAAGCCAGCGTCCCACGTTTGGTCGTTCGTCACGCGCTCGCAGAGCTCGAGCGCCAGGCGCGTCTTGCCGGTGCCGGCCTTGCCCGTGATGACGTGCACCGAGAAGTCGACGTCGGAGTCGAGCCACTCGCGCAGCAACTCGATCTCGCCCTCGCGGCCGATCACCTCCGTCGTGCGCATGAACGGGTTGAGTCGGCGCGCGTCGGTGTAGTTGGTCTCGCCCAGCCTCTCGAACAGCCGCAGCTCGAGCTTCGGCTGGAGGAGCTCTTGGAGCTGGTCGATGCCCTCGGCCAGCGCTTCGAGGCCGTTCCACAGGCCCTCGACGGCGCGGTCCTTTTCCGCGACGCGCTCGAGCAGCTCGTCGAGCTTTGCGGGCACGTCGTCGAGGCGTGCCAACACGTCGACCTCAAATGCGCTCTTCGCCTTGGGGTCGCGCTTCAGCTCCTCGCGCAGCGCGAAGCGCAGCACGTCGAACCAGTGCTCCCGGATGCGTGCCTTTAGCGTCGTCGGAATCCAGCCCTTGCCGCCGACGTCGTCGAGCGCATCGACGACGGCGTCGGTGGTTTCCGTGCGCAGCTCGTTGAGGTCGAGCGCCTCCTCGCCGCGCAGCAGCTCGGACACGCGCGCAACGGGAGTCGGCGTCTCTCGCTCCAGCTCCTCGGGCGAGCGCTTGCGGATGCGGCGCGTCAGACGGCGGCAGTCGACGTGCAGCTCGACCACCGCTTGCACGCGGCGGTCGGAGATGCGGCGACGCAGCGCGTCGAGCCACGCGTCTCCCGCCTCGGCCTTCTCGAAGAGCTGCCCCAGGAACGAGGCCTCGACGCCATGCTCCTCGCGCAGCTCCTGCTCGCAGATCTCCGCCAGCGCGCGGCACTCCGCCGTGCGCACCGCGCGGCGCAGGTCGGGGCTCTGAAACGCCTCCTCGGCGACGAGCCGCCGCACGCCCGCCTTCCCAAGGTCGTACCCGACCGCGGAAACGAGATTGCACACGACGCTCTGAATCGAGCTCGTGCCGAAGGTTTCCACGAGCTTGTAGAGCGCAAGGCCAGCGAGCCAATCGAGCGGCATCGCGGCATCGTCGAGGGCACCGCCGGAGGTGTCAACTTCGGCCCGCCTGGGCAGCGGGAAGCCCCTAGCGCAAAGAAAGCCCGCTTGCGTGGCAGCCCCCCACCTCCCCCCGCGCACCTGGGTGCAGATCGGGCCCAGCGCCCCCTTCCCCTAGAACCCCGCCTGCCCCCTTCCAAAGCCATGAAGCTCCCCGTCCTCACCACCGCCGCCGGCCTCCTCCTCCCCACCCTCGCCTCCGCCCAGACCTGGAGCGCCAACGTCCAGGCCGACAACGGCTCGACCTGCGCCATCGGCATCGGGCCGAACGGCATCGCGCTCGCCTACCGCGGCAGCGGCCAGGCCGAGACCCTGCAGCTGGACCCGCACGGGGAGATCGACCGGACCTTCGAGCACCGCTGGGCGTCCGAGGACGTGCGCTGGTGCACGGTCCTCCCCGACGAGGACGGCAACCTGTTCCTGGCCGGCACCTCCGGCGACCGGCCGCTGATGTGCCTGATCGACGGCATGAGCGGCCAGCAGCTGTGGAGCACCCGCGGCTCGGATCAGACGACCGAGCTCAGCGACGCCTGCCGCACGAGCGACGGGCGCTACGTGGCGATCGGCACGCGCGAGACCGCGTCCGGCGTCGAGCGGCCTTTCGTCTGGTCGTTCCACCCGCCCACGCACGAGCACTGGCGCCAACTGCTCGGCGACGGCATCAACGACGAAGAGGGGCGCGCGGTCGAGCCGCTCTCGGACGGGCGCGTGGCGCTGATCACCGGAGTGCCGGGTGAGGTGCGGCTGTCGTGGGCGAACGAGGGCGGCATCCTGCCGACGCGTATCCGGATCAGCTCGCCCGACGGGCTGGGTGCCGCGCACGCCGCCGCCACGGCGGACGACGGCCTGATCGTCGCGGGACTCTCCCAGGGGCGCATCTTCGCGACGCGGCTCGACGCGGGCGGGGTGCCGCTTTGGAGCACGGTCTACCTGACCTATGCCGGGGAGCCCTTCTTCTGGTCGACGCCGGGGACCGAGGGCGTGATCGCGCTGCCCGACGGTGGCTTCGCGCTCGCCGTCACGCAGCCGAAGCCGGGCTCGGGCGTCTATCAGGACGACGCGGCGGTGCTGCGCCTAGGCGCGGACGGCGATCCGCTCTACCTGCGCGCCTTCGGCACGCCGGCGGACGAGCGTGCGCTCGACATCGCGGCGACGCCCGAGGGCGGCATCGTGCTCGTCGGTCGCACCGAGAACGGCGGAACCCTGCGCGTCGTGCGGCTCGACTCGAAGGGCAAGGCGCCGGTGTGCTCCTACTTCGGGCACGGGTTCGATCCGGGGTCTCTGGAGCTGAGCGCCGTCCCCGAAGCCCTGCTGATCTCCGAGGACCCGAGCCAGCTCGGGGGCGCCAACCTGATCGCGTCCTCGGCGTCCAGCAGCGTCGACGTCTTCTGCATCGACGACTGCTCGACCTCGGGCAGCCACATCGGCAACGGCGTGGCGGGGAGTGGCGGCCTCGTGCCCGTCCTGAACGTCGTCTCCGGCGCCTGCCAGGGCTGGACGCCCTCGCTCGAGCTCAGCAAGGGCCTCGGCGGCGCGCCCGGCCTGCTCGCCTACGGCTTCGCCAGCACGGCGGTGCCGTTCCTCGGCGGCACGCTCTACATCGACCCCGCGCAGCTGTTCCTGGCGCCGCTGACGCTGGACGGCACGCCCGGCGTCGCCGGCGACGGCACGGCGACCTTCCAGATCCCCGCCACGATCGACCTGGCGACGATGAAGGGGGTGCCGATCCTCGCCCAGGCCCTGCTGCTCGACGACGCGGCGGCCCAGGGCGTGTCGATGACCTGGGCCGCGACGCTCCACGTGCAGTAGCGGCGGAGGGCGGCGCGGGGGGGCGGCGGGGGGGGGGGCGCCGGCGGCCGCCCCCGGCGGGGGGGGGGGGGGGGAGCCCGGGGAGGGCCGCGGGCGGG
>JBCCGI010000107.1:0-23291 GCA_039029355.1 Planctomycetota bacterium | reverse complement strand
GCCGGCCGCGACGCCGCTCGGCTGGCGGCACGCCGCCGTGGGACTCTGGGCGCTGGGCGTGCTCCTGCTCTTCCTGCGCCGCGCGCGCTCGGAGCTCGCCCTGATCGCCCTCGCGCGCGGGTCGCGCGAGCTGGACAGCCCGGTCTGGGAGGCGATGACCGAGGCCATCGGCGACGAGCTCGGACTGCGTCGCCCGGTCCGACTTCTGGTGCACCCGGACGCGTCGACCCCGGGGACCTTCGGCACGCTGCGTCCGGCCGTGCTGCTGCCGGCGCGCGCGCTTGACTGGAGCGTCGATCGCCGGCGCGCCGCGCTGCTCCACGAGCTCGCCCACGTCCGCCGGCACGACGTCCTCGTACACCGGCTGACCGGCATCGCGCGCGACCTTCTTTGGTGCCACCCGCTCGCCTGGATGGCCGAGCGGCGGCTGGCGCTGCTGCGCGAAGCGGCCTGCGACGACGCGGTGCTCGCGCGCGGTGCCCGCGCCTCGTCGTACGCGGCCTTCCTGCTCGCGCTCGCGCGCCGGCCGGCCGCCTCCGCGCTCCTTCCCGCCCTGGCCCTGCACCGCGGGGCGAGCGGGCTGGAGCTTCGCCTTCACCACATCCTTGGAACCATGCGCCGATCCTCACAGCCCGCCGGCCGCCGCGGCCCGCGCATCGCCGCGACCGCCGCCTTCCTCGCCTTCGCCAGCCTGCCCGCGCTCTCGGTCGAGCTCGTCCCGCGCGCCCCGGAGCGCGCGCCGCAGCCCGCCGAGCAACGGCGCTCCGCCGACCGTAGCCGGGACGCGGAGGCGACGCGCAAGGCCCCGGAGGCCGAGACCAAGAAGGCCGCGTCCTCGGACCGCGCCAAGGCCAGCAGCACGAGGCGCGCCAACGCCAAGCCGGCGGAGGGCAAGAAGAAGCCCGCCGCGCCCGCCCCCTCCCCCAAGCGCGCCGAGGTCTGGGTGGGCGGGCTGCCGACCGACGCGGAGCTGCGCGCCATCGCGCCGGGGCTGACGCGCAAGCAGCTCGACGAGGCGCTGAAGAAGGCGAAGAAGGGCGCGACCGGGCTCCCGACCGCGCGCGACCTGGCGGAGCACCCCTGCGCCGACCTCGAAGCGGGCGACCTCGAGCGGATCGTGCAGGAGGCGCTCGAGCGCGTCGAGCGCGAGCACGGCGGCAAGGCGCGGATCGGGCGCGTGGGCTGGACGGTCGTCGAGGTTCCCAAGCCGCGCCGCGACGCGGACACGGGCGAGAAGGCGCGCGCGAAGGAGCCGGCGGGCACCCTGCCGAAGAGCGAGCGCAAGAAGGCGTCCATGCGTCCCGCCCCCAAGCGCGCCGCGGTGTCGCCGCCCGAGCGCGAGCGCGAGGCGCGCGCGCCGCGGCCCGACAAGCAGGAAGAGCAGGAACGCGCCCGCGCTCTCCCCGAGCGTCCGCAGCCGCCCGAGCTCTCACGCGCCGAGCGCAAGCTCCCGCGCGTCCGCCTCCTGCCTCGCACGCACGAGCGGAACAACTTCGTCGCCGCCACCTTCAACTTCCGCTACGGGACGCGCGACGACGCGCGGCTCGTGAACAACAGCTGGGACCTCGAGCTGCGCGGCTACAACAACCGCCCGACCTTCCGCGTCCGCATCGTGACCGACGACGTGGGCGGCATCGCGGACCTGGGCCCGGTCGACCTGTCGCGCGTATCGAAGAACGCGCGCCGCCTGGGCAAGTACGCGCTCGCCCCCGACGCGCCGATGCAGCTCGGACACACGTACGTGGTCCACTCGAAGGACTCGCGCTTCGACTACTGGGCCGCCTTCCGGGTGGTGGGCGTCGACGCGCTCGGCACCGCCGAGCTCGCCTGGCGCATGCTGCGCGACGACTCCGGGCACGTCCCGGGCTACCCGCGCCCGCCGAAGTAGGCCGCGTGCCTCAGGCGCGGGCGCCGAGCTCGCGGAGGAACGCGGCCACGGCGCGGGCGAGGCTCGGGTAGAAGCCCTTGCCCGCGCCGGTTCGCGCGAGCGGCGCGAAGGCCCAGCCCAGGTGGTCGGCCTCGATGCGGGCCGCGACCTCGGGCGCCTCCTCGCAGGTTGCCGCCCACAGGAAGAGCAGGCAGCCGAGGTGATCGGGAGGCGCGCCGCGCGCGGCGGCGCGGTCCAGCTCGACGCCCGCGGCCGCGGCCAGCCGGCGCACCGCCACCGCCGGCTCCCCCTCGTAGGCGCCCCCGGTCCACAGGGAGTGGACCAGCGGACCGCCCTCGCGCGGCTGCAGGAAGGCCTCCAGGTAGACCGCGGCGAGCTGGTCGAGATCGCAGCCCGGCGCGAGCTCGTCCAGCTCGAGACCCAGCGCGATCAGCGCCTCCGACACCTCGGGCTCGAGGAGGGCCGCGCGGCCCTCCTCGTCGAGCTCGTGCAGCAGCAGCCGCCCGAAGAGCCGCGCCACCGCCGCCAGCTCGACGGATGGGGTCACGCCAGCCTCCGGACCCGTACGACGGTGTCGTTGAAGGCCTGCTGGCCGGAGATGAAGTCGGGCGCGATCGGCAGCACGTGGTTCTGCGCCCAGCCCGGCCCGGTGTTGCGGCGCCACTTGGAGCGATCGTCGCCCGAGGTGTCCTCCCACCACATGTTGCGCTCCCAGTCCGCGTCCCGCAGCCCGGCGCGGTCCATCCCCGCGGCCTCGTCGCCGGTCGACGAGCGGCGCTCGGCGCGCGCGACCTGCGTGTACTGGGAGTGCCCCAGCGAGTTCGAGATCGCGATCGCGCGGGGGTGCACCCCGCGCGTGACGACGATCGGCAGCTGGAGCGTCGACACCGGCCCGGTGCCGAGCCCTAGACCCGGCATCGCATCGTCGACCAACTTCGAGCGGTAGCCGGTGATCTCGATCCAGTCCCCGGAGCGCAGGCCGAAGCGGCGCGCGGTGTCCGGGTGGAGCCAGGCGGGGTTGGAGTGGACGATCTCAGAGCACCACTTGAGGTTCGCCGTGCGCCCGTGGTTGTGGACATTCCACTTGAAGGACGTCATCACCAGCTGGTCCTCGTCGAGGCCCTGGTGCTCGGGGATCTCCATGTAGATCGGCCACGGGCTGAGCTCGTACTCGTGCCCGCGGTGGTGCGCGGCGCGGTTCTTGCCCTTCGAGTTGGCGATGCGCGTCAGGTCCGAGGTGTCCTCGTTGCGCGCCGTGCGGACGACGAACTCCGAGTAGACCTCGAGCTTACGGCTCGGCGTGCGGAAGCCGCGCACCGCGCGCCCGTCCTGCAGGATGCCGATGCCGCGGCCGTCCTTGGTGACGATGCCGGTCGCGTCGTCGACCTCGGCGCCTTCGAGCTGCTCCGGGGTCAGCGGGCGCAGATATGGCTCGAAGTAGGGCTCCTCGTCCGGGTCCTCAAAGGCGCCCTCCGCAGCGAGCATCTCCATCGGCGAGCCGTACTTGTCGGCGTCGAACGGGACGTTCTTGGTCCACTCCTCGACGTAGCCCCGGTTGTCCAGCTCGGCGGGGAAGTACTCCTCCATCCCGCCGCCGATACGGCGCGCGAGCTCCGGCAGGATCTCGCGCATGTCCTTGGCCTCGCCCAGCGGCTCGGTCATCGGCAGGCGCACGCCGAGGTACGGCTTCAGGTTGTACGCGCCGCGGGCGTCGCACTCGAAGCGCTCCATGTACGTCGTCCACGGCAACACGAGGTCGGCGAAGGACGCGGTCTCGTTGAAGAACGGGTTGACGCAGACGTGGAACCCGATCTTGTCCTCGTCGAGCAGGACGTTGCGCGTAACGTCCATCTCGGGCCACGTGAGCGGCGAGTCCAGGTTGTACGTCATGTAGACCTGGATCCGTGCGCGCTCCTGGGCGAGGTACCAGTAGACGATCTCCCCCACCTTCATGGTGTTCCAGGTGTTCGCCAGCACGAACTCCGGGGGATCGGACAGCGGCGACGTGGCCTTGGTCTTCGGGGGCTTGTGCGGGGGCGGGAAGCGCTTCGAGTCGTACCCGCCGGTCCACATCCAGCACCAGCCGCCGACCTTGCCGACGCTGCCCACGAGCACGTTGAGCAGGCCGATGGCGCGGTCGTTGTAGTAGCCGTTGACGTGCGCCGACGAGCCGCGGTTGCACATCGTCGTCGCGCGCGGCGCGGCGGCCGCGAACTCGCGCGCGATGCGCCGGATATCGGCGGCGGGAACGGTGCTGACCTCCTCGGCCCACTCCGGCGTGTAGGCGGCGAGCTGAGTCCGGAGCTCCTCGATCGAGCAGTTGGCCCAGCGGTCGAAGAAGTCGCGGTCGACCAGGTCGTCGGCGATGATCGTGTGCGCCATCGCCAGCGCGACCGCGCCATCGGTGCCCGGAGCCGGCAGGAAGAACTCGTCGGAGTTTCCGGCGGTGTTCGACATGCGCACGTCGAAGGTGACGAGCTTGGCGCCGTTCTCGAAGCGGCCCTTCTGCACCCGCTGGGCGCCGGCCACGTGGCCCTGGTGGGCCTCGAACATGTTCGAGCCGAAGTTCAGGATGTACTTCGCGTTCTCGTAGTTGCCGAGGTCCCAGTCGGACTCGAAGAGGTACGTCAGGTTCGCCGCCCGGCGCGCCGCCGAGCAGAGGCCGCGGTGGTTCAGGTGCGTCCCGGTGCCAAACGAGTTGAGGAACGACGCAACGACGTCCTTCGAACGACTCCGCCCCTGGTGGAAGGCGAACTCGCCCGGGTCGCTCGCGCGGCAGGCGCGGAGGCGCTCGGCCAGCTCGGCGTAGGCCTCCTCCCAGGTGATGCGCCGCCATTTGCCCTCGCCGCGGGCGCCGACGCGGCGCAGCGGATAGAGCAGCCGCTCGGGGTGGTACTGGTGGTTCAGAGCCGCCTGCCCGCGCGCGCAGAGGCGACCGCGCGAGTTCGGGTCCTTCGGGTTGCCCTCGACCTTGATGATGCGGCCGTCCTTGACGTGCCCGATAATCCCGCAGACCGTCGAGCACAGCTGGCACATGCCCGGCACCTGCTTGGTGTCGCGGTACTTGTCAGGGTCGGGGAAGCGCGTCTTCCGATACGGCCCGGGGAGCTCGCACACGCCGGGCGCCCGCGTGGTGCCGACCTCGTAGGGCTTGCCGGCGCCGCGCTTCCAAACCTCGGCGCTCTCTTCGGCGGTCGCGGAGCGCCCGCGGATGTCGCCCCTCTCGTCGGGCGCGCTCTGGTTCGCGCGGCAGCCGGCGGCGGCGCCCGCCGCGAGGAGCCCGCCCAGGCGCAGGAACGCGCGCCGCTGCAGCTCGTTGCGTTCGGCGGGCATCAGCGCTCCTCCGCCTCGTCCGCGGCATCGTCGTCGGAGGGCCCGTCCCAGCCCTCTTCGCCCCAGCTGTAGACGCTGTAGGCATCGGTGGCGTAGCTCTCGCCCTCGCGCGGCACCTTGCCCTCCCAGGCCTCCATCGGGCGCTCCTTGTCGACCGCGAACAGCATGCGCGGGTTCGTCCCCTTCTCGGGGCGCAGCGGCTTGAGCTCGGCCTCGCCCTCCAGCTTCGCCTTCATCTTCGAGACCGCCGACTCGGGATCGTTCAGGTCGCCGAAGTAGAGCGCTTCGCTCGGGCAGGTCGACACGCAGGCGGGCTCCATGCCGACGTCGACGCGGTGCGTGCAGTTGTGGCACTTGACCGCCTGGTTCGCGACCGGGTCGATGTAGATCGCGCCGTAGGGGCAGGCGTCGCGGCAGGCCGCGTGGCCCGAGCACACGTCGTAGTTGACGACCACGCTCCCACCGGCGCCCTTGTGCAGCGCGCCGCAGGGGCAGGCCTTGATGCACGGCGCGTCCTCGCAGTGCTGGCACGCCATCGGCACCATCACCCGCGCCAGGCCGCCGGTGGACTTCTCGTAGTCGTGGTAGATCGTCTGACGGATGAACTTGCCCAGCGGCACGTCGTTCTCGGCCTTGCACGACACCTCGCAGCCGTGGCAGCCGAAGCACCGGCGGGTGTCGACCACCCAGCCGTAGCGCTTGCCGTCGTCCGGCGCCTGCATGCGGTCGCGCCACTGCTCCTCGGGAAGGAAGAGCGCTTGCTCATCGGCGGCTCCCGCGGCCGCGGCGCCCAGGGCGGCACCAAGGACGTCGCGGCGACTGGGCGGCGTGCCTTCGGCCGCCGGCTCGGGGGTGCTGTTCTGCTCCATCTGAATCCTCTTTCAGCCTCTCGAAACGCTTCGACACCACGTGCGACGGGCGGCGAAGGTCTCGGCGGGAAAGGGGATGCGAGGAACGTCGTGCTCGCTCACCCGATCGGACACGCCGCCCGGGAAAGGCGGCGAAGTCACGTGTGCCCCGCGTCGGCGACGACGGCGGGCAGATCGCGGTGAGGGACGATCGAACGAATCACGGGGTCAGCTTGTCCCGCAACGGGCCGCTCCGTCAAGCCCGCAATCGCCGGTCCCCGGCCGCGGGCGTAAGCACGGTGCATGGAAGCGTCCGCAGCCCCGCCGGCGGCGCGTGGGCGGGCGGGCGCGAATCCTCGCGAAGATCCCGAGATCCTTCCCGGTCGAGCCCGTATCCTCCGGCCGTGAGCTGGTCCCCTCGCTTGGCTCTAGGAGCCCCGCTTCTGTCGCTCCTGGTCGCGCTCCCCGGCGGAGCCGCGCGCCCGGCTGACGACGCGGTCATCACCGGCCTCGCCGACCGCGCGATCGGCAGCGCCGAGGCCGAGCTCGAGCGCTCGATCCAGCTTTGGGAGGACCACTCCTCCTGGAGCGACCCGTGGCGCGTCCGCACGGCCCACTACGAGGTCGTCACCAACCACAGCTACGCGTTCGGGATGGAGATCGCCCGGCACCTCGAGGAGCGCTTCGCCCAGTTCCAGTCCTTGCTCGACACCTCGTTCGAGCCCCCGAGCCGCTTCCAGATCCTGATCTTCCCCACGCTGACCGAGTACAACGTCTTCGGCGACCAGTACGGCGCCGAGCACTCGTCCTTCATCGGGGGCTTCTACGCCCCGGATCATCCGGACAGCGTGGTGGCGTCCTACTTCACCAGCAACCGGCCGCTGCGCGCGATGTGGGTGACGCACGGCGCGTTCCGCCAGTTCCGCGCCGCGGCCTTCCCGGACGCGAACCCGCCGGACTGGGTCGAGGAAGGCCTCGCCTGCTACTTCGCCAGCTCGGCGGACTACGCCTACCTGCGCTCCGAGGTGCTGCGCCTCCGCGCGAGCGAGTTCCCCAACGACTGGATCCCGCTCCGCGACCTGCTCTCCACGCCCGTCGAGAGCTACCGCGACCGCTTCCACAACCGCCTGGTCGAGCTGTCGATGCTCTTCACCTACCTGCGCATCTACCGCGAGGACTCGCGCACGGTGGTCGACAACGGGGTGCTGCTGAGCGCTCCGTTCGAGGACTACCTCACGATGCTGGTGCGCGGCCAGGACGCCTCGTCGCATCCGCTCCACGCGCTCTTCAACGAGGACGTGGCGGCGCTCGAAGCCGACTTCCGCGCCTTCGCCTTCTAGCGGACGCGCTCCATCCAGCCGTCGAGGCGCGGATCGTCACCGCCCAGCCGGCGGTAGGCCTCGAAGTAGCTCCGCGCCTTGTCGCGGCCGGTGACGTACTCCATGTAGAGCACGCCGAGCATGAGCTGCGCATAGGCGTCGTCGGGCCGTAGCTCGACGGCGCGCTCCAGGGTGGCCGCCGCCTCTTCGTAGCGCTCGATCCGGAACAGGGTCAGGCCGAGGCCGCGGTGGGCGGAAGCGAGCTCTTCGTCGAGCTCGAGCGCGCGATCGAAGGACTCGACGGCGTCCAGCGCGTCGCCCTCGAGCGCCCGCAGCAGCCCCAGCAGCGTCAGCGCACGGGCGTCGGGCTCGCCGCCCGCGAGCCGCTCGAGAGCCGCGCGGGCACGCCCGCCGTCGCCGCGCATCTGCAGCGCCGAGGCCAGCAGCAGCCCGAGCTCGGGCCGATCGGCGGCCTCGCCCAGGGGCACCTCGAGCACGTCGATGAGGTCGGCGAAGCGCTCCTGCTCGGCGTACAGCGTAGCCAGCCCGATCAGGGCTCCGGGCGCGCTGCGTTCGAGGTCGACCGCGCTCCGGTACTGGGCCTCGGCGTCGGCGTCGCGGCCGTCGGCGCGGTAGGCGTCCCCCAAGGCGGCGAAGATGCGCGGGTTGCGCGGATCGTGGCGCTTGGCCTCGACCAGCGCGGTCGCCGCCCCGACGGTGTCGCCGCGCTCGAGGCGCACCAGGCCGAGCTGATACTGCGCCGGCGCGCAGCTCCGGTCGCGCTCGATCGCCTGATCGAGGAGCTCCTCGGCCCCCGCGGCGTCCCCGGCCTCGCGCAGCAGCGCGGCGCGGCCGGCGAGCGCGGCGGGGTAGGTCGCGTCGGCCTCAAGCCCGCGCGCGAAGGCCGCCTCGGCCTCGGCCCTGCGGCCGCGGTCGAGCTCGAGCCAACCGAGCATGGCGGCCGCCTCCGCGTAGCCTGGGTCGGCCTCCAGCGCCGCCTCGAGGTCCAGCACCGCGGTGTCGTCGTCGCCGCGCTGGCGGTAGGCCAGCGCGCGCACCACGAACAGCTCGGCGTCGCGGCAGGAGAGGTCGGCGGCGTCGAGCAACGCCGACAGCGCGACGTCGCTCGCCCCGGCCCGCAGGGACGAGCGCGCCTCGTCGAGCAGGCGCACGTAGCGCTCCTCCTCGTCGAACCGCTCCGCGGCGGGCTTGAGCCGGACGCGCACCGCCTCGGCGGACGGGGTCGAGTCCCCCCCGTCGTCGAGGAAGCGCCCCGCGACCACCGCCCCGACCGAGGCCACGAACGAGATCACCGCCGCGAGGGCAAAGGTCCGCCAGCGCGAGCGGCCGTCGCCCGTGTCGCTGGCCGCCCCCGGCCCGCGTTGGCGCGGAGCCCCGGTCAGCGAGGCCGCTCCGAGCGCGTCGCTCATCTCGGTCGCGCTTTGGTAGCGCTGCTCGCGGTCCTTCTCCAGCGCGCGGTCGATCACGGCTTCGAGCTCGGCCGAGACGCCGAGCTCGGGCCGCGTCTCGCCGAGCGACGGCGGAGCGGCGGTGGCCTGCTGCACCAGGAGCTCGGTGAACGTGTCGCCCTGGAAGGGCCCCTTTCCGGCCAGCAGCTCGTAGAGGATCAGCCCCGCCGCGTACAGGTCGCTGCGGTGGTCGACGTCCTCGCCGCCCGCCTGCTCGGGCGCCATGTAGAGCGGCGTCCCCAGGATCCGGCCCGGCTGGGTCATCAGGCTGGCGCCCTGGGGGCGATCGACCAGCTTGGACAGCCCGAAGTCGAGCACCTTGACGTTGAGCGCCCCACCGGCGCTCTTCAGCACCATGATGTTCTCGGGCTTCAGGTCGCGGTGCACGATGCCGTGGCTGTGCGCCTCGGCGAGCACCGCGAGGACCTGGAGCGTCAGGTCGACCGCGAGCTGCACCGCCGTCGCGCCGTGCTCGCTGAGGTACTCGCGCAGGTTCTGGCCCTCGACGTACTCCATCGCGAGGTACGAGAAGCCCTCCTCGGAGCGGTCGAAGTCGAAGATCTGGATCGCGTACGGGTGCGTGAACTTGCCCGCCGCGATGCCTTCGCGCTGGAAGCGCTGCAGGACCTCCTCGCCCAGCGTGAGGTCCCGGTGCAGGACCTTGAGCGCCACGCGCTTCTTCAGGCCGAGGTGCTCGCCCAGGAACACCGTGCCCATGCTGCCCTCGCCGATCTGCGCTTCGAGCCGGTACTTCTGGTTGAAGACCGTCCCGATCAGCCCGCCTTCCTCAGACCCGCCGGCGACGCGCGTCCCGCAGGACGGGCAGAAGCGCGCGCCGGCGTCCAGCGCCGCACCGCAGTTGGAGCAGTTCGTGGCCATCTGAGGAGCATGCTAGACGCGCACCCGGCCGCGCCCAACCGATTCGTCCCGATCGTCGCCCCCCTTGCGCCGCCGGCCGGCGGATATTCGCGGGCCGGCGGCGCGGGAGCGTCAGGTGCCCGTCAAGGCTGTGCTACGGGGCCCGTTCGCTCGCCCCGCGGCGGCGGCTCGACGGGCTGCGATACCGCGCCGCGGAGCCGGCGGAGCAGGCCTAGCAGATCCTCGCGGATCAGCGTCAGCGCCGGCACCAGGATCAGCGTCAGGAACGTGGCGAAGGCTACGCCCGCCGACAGGCTGATCGCCATCGGGATCAGGAACTGCGCCTGCAGGCTCTTCTCCGCGATGATCGGCCCGAGGCCGACGCAGGTCGTGATCGTGGTAAACAGGATCGCGCGGAAGCGCCGCGCGCCGGCGCGGAAGGCGGCGTCGTAGGCCGAGAGCCCCTCCGCCCGCAGCCGGTTCACCATGTCGAGCAGCACCAGCGAGTCGTTCACCACCACCCCGGACAGGGCGACCACGCCGAAGGCCGAGAAGAAGCTCAGGTTGAAGCCGAGCAGCAGGTGCCCGAAGACGGCGCCGACGACGCCCAGCGGGATCACCGACATGATGATCAGCGGCATCGTGTAGCTGCGCAGCTGCGCCGCGATCAGGGCGAACATCGCGAAGAGCGCGACGCCCAGCGCCCCGACGAGGCTCTCCAGGCTCTCCTGGCGCTCGCGCTCGGCGCCCTCGAACGAGAACGAGAGCCCGGGAACGTCGCGCTGCAGCCCGGGCAGGAACTCCTCCTGCAGCAGGCGGTTCAGGTCGTTCGCGCTCGCGCGCTCGTCGTCGACGTCGGCGGTCACGCGCACCACGCGGCGCCGGTCGGTTCGGTCGATGGTCGCGTAGCCGCGGCCCTCGCGCTGGTCGGCGACGGTCGCAAGCGGAAGCTCGGTCCCATCCGGCAGCCGCACGCGCAGCTCGTCGAGGCTGTCGAGCGTGCGGCGCTCCTCCTCCGAGTAGCGGACGAGGACCTTGACGTCGTCGCGCCCGCGCTGGACGCGCTGGGCCTCCTCGCCGTAGTAGGCCTGGCGCACCTGACGCGCGAGGCTCGCCAGCGTCAGCCCCGACGCCCGCCCGGCCTCGGTCAGCTCGAAGTCCAGCTCGCGCTTGCCCGGCTCGAACGAGTCGGTGATCTCCGTCACGCCGTCGTAGGCCGCGAGGTGCTCCTTCAGCGCGTCGGCCGCGAAGAGGAGCCGCTCGAAGTCGGCGTGGGCCAGCTCGACGCTGACGTCGTCGCCGGCGCTCAGCAGGCTGCTGGTGAAGTCGAGCACGGTCGCCCCGGGGATCTCGCCCACGAGCTCGCGCCAGCGCGCGACGACCTCCGCCGCGCCGATGGTCCGGTCCTCGCTGGGCAGGAGCTGGATCGCGACCTCGGCCGTGTTCGAGCCGGTGGCCCCGGGCCCCGCGTCGGGTCCGCCGCCACCGCCGAAGGGCTGCGAACCCAGCGTCAGCGCTACGTTGCGGAACAGCGATGGAGCGCCCGCGGGCCGGCGTGCGTCGAGCTCGTCGCGCGTCTGCGCGGCCGCGTCGGCGAGGTGCTGCAGCACGCGCTCGGTCTCCTGCGCCGACGTACCGCCGGCCATCGTGACGCGCGCCGAGATCTTCTCGCCGTCGATCTCCGGGAACAGCGTGAAGCGCACGTGCCCGCCTGCGACCAGCCCCGCCGCGACCGCGAGCGTGGCCACCGCCACTGCGACCGTCGCGTAGCGCTGGCGCAGCGCGACCCCGAGCACCGGCTCGTACACGCGCCGGACCAGCCACGCCAGCGCGCCACCGAGACCGCGCTGCACGGCCGCGAGCGACCCGCGCGGCGGCCGCGACGAGCCCCCCGACAGGTGCGCCGGCAGGATCAGGAACGACTCGATGAGCGAGAGCACGAGCACACCGACCACGACCACCGGAACGACCCACAGGATGTCGCCGAAGAAGCCCTCGGTGAAGTAGAGCGGCGCGAAGGCCAGGATGGTCGTCAGCACGCCGACGGTCACCGGCGACACGACCTCGCGCAGGCCCTCGAGCGCCGCGCGCGCCGGCGGCAGGCCCTGCTCGCGCTTGGCGTAGATGTTCTCGCCCACCACGATCGCGTCGTCGACGACGATCCCCAGCACCAGGATGAAGGCGAAGAGCGAGATCATGTTGACCGACCCGCCGAACGCCACCAGGAAGAGGAACGCTCCGAGGAACGAGATCGGGATGCCCATCGTCGTCCAGAACGCGAGCCGCAGGTCGGTGAACAGCACGAGCACGCCAAACACCAGCACGAGCCCCATCAGGCCGTTGCGCAGCAGGAGCTCGATGCGGCTCCGCAGCACGTCCGCACCGTTGTCCCAGACCGCGAGCTCGACGCCCTCGGGCAGCGCCAGCGACTCGAAGAAGGTCAGCACGTCGCGCTCGATCGAGAGCACGTCCTGGTCGCCGACGGCCGACACCAGGACGAAGGCGGCGGGCCGCCCGTTGAAGAGGCTCGCCTGGTCGACGTCCTCGAAGCCGTCGCGCACCTCGGCGACGTCTCCCAGGCGAACCGTCGTCCCGTCGGGCAGCGTCCGCACGACCAGCTCCTCGAAGTCGGCGCCGTCGTAGGCCTGGTTCTCGGTGCGGAGCAGGATCTCACCGCCCGCCGTCCGGATCGAGCCGCCCGGCAGGTTGACCGAGAAGCCGCGCACCGCCGCGGCGACGCCCTCGAACGACAGGCCGCGCTCGCGCAGCGCGCGCTCGGACACCTCGACCGAGATCTCGTAGTTGCGCACGCCCTCGACGCCGACGAGCGATACGTCGGGGAGCGCCGTCAGCTCGTCGCGGACGCGGTAGGCCAGCTCGCGCAGGGTGCGCTCGTCGGCGTCGCCGAAGAGCGCGGCCGTGAGCACGCCGCGGCGCGCGCTGGCGTCGGCGATGCGCGGATCCTCGGCGTCCTGGGGCGGGAAGGCCTGGATCGCCTCGACGGCCGACTTGATGTCGTCCAGCACCACGCGGTCGTCGGCGTCGTCCTCGAGCTCGGCGGTCACGGTGCCCAGCCCTTCGGCGGACACCGAGCGTACGCGCTGAATGCCCTCGATGCCGGTGAGCGCCTCTTCGACGCGCCGGCTGATGCCCTCCTCCACCTCGGACGGCGTCGCGCCGGGATACGGCACGGTGACGGTCACGGTGCGCGGGTCGATCTCCGGGAAGACCTCGACGCGCACCGACAGCGCCAGGCTGGCGCCGGCGACGAGGAACAGCACCATCAGCAGGTTCGCGGCGACGTGGTTGTTCGCGAACCACGCCAGCAGCCCGCGCTGGGAGCCCGCGCCGCTCATCGCGCGTCCCCCTCGTCCTGCACGCGGACGCGCATGCCGTCGGTGACGACCTCGAGGTTGCTCGTGACCACCCGGGTCTCGGCGGTGAGGCCTTCGACCAGCACGACGCCGTCGCCGCGGTGGCGGACCTCGGGGTAGACGAAGCTCAGCTGGTCGCCGACGACGGTCCACACCCGGCCGCCCTCGCGCAGCGCGCCGCGCGGGATCTCCGCCACGTCGCTGAGGGTGCGGCCGATGAGCTCGACGTCGACGAAGGTGCCCGGCAGCAGCCCCGCCGCGGCCTCGGCGTCGAGCTCCGAGGCGCGCACCTCGACCACGACGCGCGCCTGGCGGCTGGTCGAGTCGAGCTCGCCGAAGACGCGTGCGACGCGGCCGGAGACCTCCAGCGGGCCGCCAAGGCCCGCCCCGCGCACGACGGCGCGGCTGCCCTCGGCGGACGCCTGCTCGGCGCGCGCGGGCGCGGGCAGCCACAGGCGCTCAAGCTCCTCGACGCGCAGCGGAACGGCGACCTCGAACACGTCGGTCGCGTACGCCACGCCCAGCGGCTGGCCGGCGGGCACGACCTCGCCAACGTCGGCCGCGGCGGTGACCACGCGCCCGTCGAAGGGCAGCGTCAGCTCGGTGCGCAGGAGGTCGAGCTGCGCGCGCTCCAGGTCGGCCTGGGCGCGCAGCACGCCGGCCTCGGCCTCGCGGATGCGCGGCTCCAGGCGCACCAGCGGCGGGCACGGCTCGCCGGGGCGGAGCCGCTCCCACTCGCGCACCGCCGACTCGGACTCGGCACGCACCGTGACGACGCCGGTCTCGGCCGAGGCCACGTCGGCCTCGGCGCGGTCGACGGCCAGCTCGTAGTCGCGCGGCTCGATGCGCAGCAGCGCCTCGCCGGCGCGGAAGCTGCCGCCGCTGCGCAGGCCCGGGTGGATCTCGACGATCTCGCCCCCCACCTGCGGCACGAGGTCGATGCGCGTGCGCGCCTCGAGGCTCCCGTTGCCGTGCACGCGCACCGGGTGGTCGCGCGGCGTCGCGACGACGGTGCGCACGAGCGGCGCGTACGTCGGCGCCTCGGCGCGCTGCGGAGGCTCGCGCCGCAGCGACAGCCGGCTCGCCGCCGCGAAGCCGACGAGCAGGATGGCGAGGATGAGCAGCGGCTGCACGACCCACGCCGAAAGGGAGCTCAGGAGCTGGAAGAAGCGCTTCATCGAAGGGACACGGTCGAGGGATCTTGGGAGAGCCAGTCCCCGCCCAGGGCGAGGTGGAGGTCGATGCGCGCGTTCCACACGCTGGCGCGCAGGAGCAGCACCTGCTCCTCGGCGGTCGCGCGGCGGCGCTCGGTATCGAGCACCGTCAGCAGGTCCTGCAGCCCGCGCGCGTAGCGGTCGCGGGCCAGGTCCTCGGCCATGCGGGCCTCGTCGCGCTGGCGCAGGCGCTCCGCGAGCTCGGCCCGCAGCTCGCGCTCGGCGGTCAGCGCGTCCTGCACCTCGCGCGCGGCGCGCAGCGCCTGGGCGGCGTAGCCCTCCGCCAGCGCCTCGAGGCGTGCCTCGGCCGCGTCTACGTCCGCGCGCAGGCGCCCGCTCGCGAAGATCGGCCCGGCGAGCCCGGCCACCAGGTTCGCGAAGAAGCGGTCGGGGTCGAAGGCCTGGTCGAGGTCGCTTCCCGTCGAGGCCAGCGCCGCCGAGAACGACAGCTCGGGATAGAGCGCCGCGACCGACACATCCACGCCGGCGGCTGCGCCCTCGAGCCGCGTCCGCGCGGCGCGCAAGTCGGGGCGCCGGTCGAGCAACGCCGCGGGCAGCTGCGCGGGCGGCGGCGGCGCGGACGGCAGCGGTGAGGACAGCGACCCGGGCGCGGAGCTCCCTTCGGGCGCGCGGCCGAGGAGCACGTCGAGCGCGAAGAGCGCCTGCTGCAGGTCGCGCTCGAGCGGCGGCTGCGCGGCGCGGGCCGCGGCGAGGTTCTCGCGCGCGAGGTGCACGTCGACCGCCGTCGCCGTGCCGACGCCGCGTTCGTAGCGCCCCTCGACCGTCTCCAGCGTGCTGGTGCGGCTAGCGACGATGTCGCGCGAGAGGCTCAGCCGACGCTCCTGCAGCGAGATCGACACGCGCAGGCGCGCGGCCTCCGCGATCAGCGAATGGGCCAGCGCGACGCGGTCCTCCTCGGCGGCGAGGAGCTCGGCGACGCTCGCGCGCTCCTGGGATTGAAGCCGCCCGAGGAGATCCGCGCGCCAGGAGACCGTGAGCTGAGGGAAGAGCAGCGTCGAGTACACCGGGTTGCCGGGCGGCGCCTGCGAGCGGGTGCGGATGCCGGCGAAGGAGGCGTCGAGCGACGGGCCACGCGCGCCGCGCGCCGAGCGCGTGCTCGCCTCGGCCTCCCGCACGGTCGCGGCCGCCTGGCGCAGGTCGCGGTTGCCGGCGAGGGTGAGCTCGACCAGCTGATCGAGCACCGGGTCGCCGAAGCGCTCCCACCAGCGGTCGGCGGGAGCGTCGAGCACCGCGCCGTCGGTCGCGGGCGCTCCGCCCAGCAGCTCGGCGGTCTCGGCGAGCAGCGGCTCGACGTCCGTGCGCGGCCCGAGGCAACCGCCGAGCCCGAGCGCGGACAGCGCGACGAGCGCGAGCCGCGCGCTCATCGCGCCTCCCCCACCGGCGCGCCGAGCCCGTTCAACGCGGTCTGGACGATGCGGTCTGCGAAGAGCTGGGTCAGCTCGTCGTCGAAGTCGTCGACCCCGAAGAGCTTCAGCACCACCGGTCGCGCCGCGCGCAGAAACACGCACTGCGAGAGCACGTTGAACGCCGCAACGTCGCGCTCGCGTTCATCGGTCAGCTCGGGGAACATCGCGCCGATCAGGCGCGCCATGGCCCTCGCTCGCGGCTGGATCACGCGCTCGATGAGCAGATCGTTGGGGCCCTCGGGCCGCGAGATCTCGCCGCGGAAGAGCCCGGCCGCGACCGGGTCGAGGGGCTGCACCTCGAGCTCGACCGCCTGGCGCACGACCTGGGCGAAGATCTGCCGTGCGGCTTCGGGCGACAGGTCGTCGGGCAGCTGGGGCGGCGGCTCGGCCCGGCCCGCCGCAGGCCCGAAGCGCATCAGGGTCTCGTGGTAGAGCTCGTCCTTCGAACGGAAGTGGTAGTTGATGCAGCCGTGCCGCACGCCGGCGGCGGCGGCGATGTCGCGGATGGAGACGAGCTCACGGCCGCGCTCGGCGAAGAGGCGCGCTGCGGCTTCCAGGAGGCGGTCGCGGGTGGAGGGCTCGGGCTCGGGCATCCCCCCATCTTGGCCGACTGGACAAACCACCTGGATTGTCCAACTGGACAAAACATCGGCAGCGACGCATGAGCTGCACACAAACCCTTTCTCAAAAGCACCTTAGAGCACCCGCTCAGAGGCCCCCGGTCCCGCTAGCCACCCAGCGCCCGGGTCACGCGGGCACGCAACTCGGGGAGCAGCTCCGACTCGAACCAGCCGTTCCGCGCGAGCCAGCCGCGGTTGCGCGGGCTGGGATGCGGGAGCGGCATGCGCTCCTCGCCGAAGTCGCGCCAGCGGCGCACGACGTCGGTCAAGGGGCCGGCCTCGCCCAGGTGCCAGCGCAGCGCGTAGCGCCCCAGCACGAGCATCAGGCGCACCTGGCCGAGGTGGGCGAGCAACGGCTCGCGCCATGCCTCGGCGCACTCGGACCGCGGCGCGAGGTCGCCCGAGCGCCCGGTGCCGGGGAAGCAGAAGCCCATCGGGAGGATCGCCACCGAGCGCGGGTCGTAGAAGGTTTCGCGCGACACCCCCATCCACCCGCGCAGCCGGTCGCCGCTGGGGTCGTCGAACGGCACCCCCGATTCGTGCACGCGCCGACCCGGCGCCTGGCCCGCGATCAAGATGCGCGCCTGGCGATGCAGCTGGACGACCGGGCGCACGCCGTGCGGCAGGTGCTCCTCGCACAGGCGGCAGGCGCGCACGTCGCGCAGCAGCTGGCCGAGGGCCCGCGCGCTCATCCGCGCTGCTCCCGCAGGACCGCGTACAGCGCCTCGAACTCCTCGAGGCACTCGGGGCAGGCGCGCAGGTGCTGCAGCAGGTCCTCGTCCTCGGGCGCGGGCACGAGCGCGCCGGTCTCGACCCGCTCGAGGTAGCCGGCGACGCGGTCGAGGAACTCGCCGCAGTCGATCTCCGCGGGCTGCGTGACGTCGACCAGCCGCAGCAGGGTCCTTAGCTCGTCGCTTCCGAGGTTCATCGGTCGGCTCCCTCCTGGGCGTGTTCGTGGATCGAGCCGGCGTCGAAGCCGCGCGCGAGGAGCGCGGCCCGCAGCCGCTTGCGCGCGTCGTGGGTCAGCTTGTAGAGCGCGTTCTGGGTCGTGCCGAGGCGCGCGGCGACCTCGACGCTGGGCACGCCGCGGAGCTCCGCGAGCACCGCCGTGCGCTGGCGCTCGGTCAGCTCGCTCGCGATGGCGCGCCGCAGCGCTCCGAAGACCTCCTCGCGCTCGAGCCCGCCGGCATCCGGTGCCGGCGAGCGCGCCTCCTCGGCCGCGGCGTCGAAGGCCACGCGTCCGGCCTCGCGCGCGCGCCGGCGGCGGAGCTCGGTGAACGCGACGCGCGTCGCCACCGCGGCGGCCCAGGTCGGCAGGGCGGCGTCGCCGCGGAAGGTGGCCAGGCCGGCCACCACCCGCACGAGCGCCTCCTGCGCGAAGTCCGCGAGGTCATCGGCGCTCGGGCCGGAGCGGCGCAGCACCTTCGCAAGCGTCCGGCGCAGGTACTCGCCGAGCTCGCCAACGGCGGCCTCGTCTCCGGCGCCGAGCGCCGCGATCCACTCCGCGTTGGACCGTTCTCTCAGGATGTTCTCCAAAGAAGGCACGGCCTCCGGCGGGCGCCGGAGGCCCCCGAAGGTTAGCCCTGGACCTTGCCCCAGTGCGCGTCCGCGTCGTGGAGAAGCTGGCGTTCCTCGCCGTTGTCCCAAAGCTCGCGCGCATCCACGCCCGCGTTGCGCAGGAACAGCAGGAGCCGCCCGTCCACGATCTTGAAGAGGGTCGGGTCGATCGGGAACTTGTCCTTCACCGCCATCCCGAAGGCGCACCAGCCGCCGTAGGCGGGCAGGTATTTCGCGGGCGAGCCCGCGAACTTCCGCGCCTGGGCGGCGTCGGTCAGGTGGTAGGTGAGCCCGTCGTGCTCGACGGCGAAGAGCGCGCTGCCGCGCTCGGCCTGGCCTTCGAAGTACGAGACGGGGCTGTAGCCCTCCAGCGCGACGCCGTGCCCGGGCACGTTGTAGCTGTGGAGGTAGGCGCGGCTCGCGCCGCCCTCGGAGGCGGGCGGTCCGGCGGGCGCCGAGAGCCCGCCCGAAGCGGTGGCGGCGGCGGCGGCGAGGGCGACCAGGGCGGTCGACAGGAGCGTGTTCTTGAGCACGGGGAGTCCTTTCAGGGTTTTGGGCGCCTGGCCTTCGTGCCAGACGCGGGGTGAGTCTCCCGGCGGCCCGCGGCCTTACCCCGAACCCGGACAAAAAGGGGAGCCGCGCTCAGACCCGCGCCACGGCCAGCTCGGCCAGCCGGCGGGCCGCGTCGGGCGCCACGCGCAGGTAGAGCTGTGGGTCGATCAGCTCCACTTCCATCAGCAGGAACGCCCCGTCGACGACCACGCCGTCGACGCGCGAGTACAGGTGCGGCCCGGGCGGGGCGGCGAGGACGCGCTCCGCCTGGGACACGAGCTCGGGCGCGGGCTCGACGCGCTCGAGGCTGCCCCCCAGCTCCTGCTGCACGCGGAAGTCACCCGCGGCGGGGAGCTTGCGGCAGGCGTGGGAGAACGCGCCGCCCAGGTGCACGAACGACCACTCGCCGCCGCGCGCGATCTCGGGCACGAAGCGCTGCACCAGGAGGTCGCAGCGCTCGACCTGCTCGCGCCAGCGCGCCTCGTCCGTCGCCGCCGAGGCGCGCGACGTCCGCCAGGTTCCGTGCGCGCTCAGCGACACCGCCGGCTTGACCACGGCCTCGTCCGCCTCGAGCTCGTCGAGGCAGGCGCGCAGGCGACGCGCGTCACCGGCGGGCGCGCGCAGGGTGGGGATGATCGGAACGCCCGCGCGCTCGAGCTCGAGCAGGTGCCGCTTGTCCACGTTCCACGTCGCCACGCGCGGCGGATTCCAGAGCGGTGCGCGCGCCGCTTCGAGCTGCGCCAGCCAGCGCAGGAACCCGGCGGGGTCGAGGTCGTAGTCCCAGCACGAGCGCAGCACGATGAGGTCGAAGTCCGACCAATCGACGCCGGCGTCGTTCCACACCGCCGGCACGACGCGCGCGCCCAGCGCCGCGAGCTCGCGCGCGAGCGGCAGGTCGTCGTCGTCCAGGTCCGGCAGCTCGGCGTAGGTGGCGAGGGCGATCGAGGGCACGCCGCGCAGCATACGCTGCCCGGCGCCTCGCGGCACTCACCGGCGCGTTCGCGGCACTCACCGGCGCGTTCGCGCCATTCACCGGCGCGTTCGCGGCATTCACCGGCGCGTTCGCGCCATTCACCGGCGCGTTCGCGCCATTCAATCGGGGAGCGCGAACGGCGGCAGCGTCATCGCCACGACGCAGCTCGTGTCCAGCCCCTCGACCGTGCCGCGCTCGAGGAACGCATCCACGATCGAGCTGACGCACGGCCCCCCCACCCCGTGGGCGCCGGGCACGACCAGGTGCAGCGCGTTGTCGAGGTGGCGCGCCGCCTCGCTCCCCCAGCGCGGCCCGGTCACCGGGTCGTGCGAGCCAGAGAGGAGCAGCACCGGCACCGTCGAGCGCACCGGCTCGGCGAAGCCCTCCGGCAGCTCGGCCCGGGGCCAGCCCCCGCAGACAGCGCTCTGCGCCCGGACGCGCGCGTCGCCGAGAAAGGTGCCCGCCGTCGCGGGCTCGATGTCCGCGGGGTCGATGCGCGCGACGTCCTCGGCGCAGGTCACCGAGAGCAACATGCCGAGCGCCAGCTGGTCGCGCAGCGCTCTCCCCACCTGCACCGCCGCTGCGGCGAACGGCGCGTACTCGCCCTCGTAGGCGCGCTGGATCAGAAGCGGCAGGCGGCGCGCGGACGGGACCGAGTACAGCATCACGCGCACGGCCTCGGCGAACGCGTCGCGGTCGATCCGCACCTCGTGCTCGCGCCCGCTGCGGGCGTCGGCCAGCTTGACGCGCGCGGGCTTCGCCTCGAGGCGCTCGAGCACGGCGAGGAAGGCCTGCTCCAGCTCCGGAAACGCCGCGCTGCAGGCCGGGTCGGCCGCGCAGTCGGCGAAGGTCCGCGCGAGGCTCGCCTGCGCCTCGGCCGCGTGGTAGAGCGGATTGGTGAAGGCCAGCGGCGCCACGCCGTTGAGGACCGCCGCGCGCACGGTCGCGGGATGCCGGCGCAGGTACACGAGCGCCGCGCGCGTGCCGTACGAGCCGCCCATCAGGTGGATGCGCTCGTACCCCAGCGCGGCGCGGACCTCGTCGAGGTCGTCCATCGCGATCGGCGTGGAGTACAGCCGCAGGTCGAAGCGCTCCTCCAGCTCGTCCCGACACCCCGCGTAGAAGTCGGGGTCGAACATCGCGTCGAGGTACGCCTGCAGGTCGGACCCGCCGCCGAGCTCGCAGGCGAGCTCATGGTCGCCGCCGGTGCCGCGCTGGTCGACGAACACGAGGTCGTAGCGGTCGCGCAGCCGGCTCTGGCTCCACTGCGGTGCCACCGCGGTCGCCCGCTGCCCCGGGCCGCCCGCGATCCAGAAGATCGGCTCGGGGGCGGGTTCTTCGCCGGTAGCGCGGTACACGACCACGTCCAGATGCAGCCGCCGGCCGTCGCGGCGCTCGCGGTCCTCGTAGACCTCGTAGGAGCCGCGCAGCGCGCCGCGCGGGCCGTCGGGATCGGGGGTCAAGGCGAGCTGGCCCTCTTGGGGCGCGACGGCGGACAGGAGCAGCGGGAGCAGCATCGGCGGAGTGTGGGGTCGTTCGGCCAGGCAGGACCGGCGGGACCGGCGGCCGCCCGAGTCTACCGCCGCGCGCCTCGGGTAGGCTCTGGGGGCGTGACGCCGCCGCTCCTCGCCTACGCCTTCGACTCGCTTCCGGGCGCGCCGCGCGAGCGCTGGGAGCTCGCGCGCCGCCTGGGCCTCGCGGTCGAGCCGGCGGACCGGCCGGAGACCGACCTCGCCCTCGCGCCGCCCGACGTCCCGCTGCCTACGCTGCAGGCCTTCGGCATGCACGAGCTGCACCCGCTGCACGCGGACGCCGAAGCGCGGCGCGGCGCGCTGCCGTATGTGCTCGGCGTGCTCGGACGCGCGGCTTCGGCCGGCATCCCGCGCGTGCTGACGGCCTCGGGGTTTCGGCCGGCCGTCGCCGACCGGGCCGTCGAACGCTGCCTCGACTTCTACGCCGCGCTGGCGCCGCGGGCGCGCGAGCTCGGCGTGCGGGTGTTGATCGAGCCGCTCAGCCCCAAGCGGGCGGGGGCGCTGACCGATCCGGCGGCGGTCGCCGGACTCCTCCGCGAGCTCGATCAGCCCGACGTCTTCGGCGCCGCTCTCGACACCGGACACCTGCTCGACGCCGGGCTCGATCCCGCGCGGATCGTCGGCGGCTGGGACAGCCCGGTCGAGGAGCTACAGCTTCGCGGGCCGCGCGGGGCGCCGCCGCCCGTCGACGCGCGCACCCTGGCATGGCTCCACGCGCCGACCCGCGAGCCGGCGGTCGTCGCGGTGGAGCACCGCCAGCCGATCAACGTCGTGGCGTTGGAGCGGCTCGTCGAGCTGCTGCGCGGACGGATGGAGCCGGGTCGCGGCGACTAGCGCCCGCGACGAGCCGCTAGCTCTCCAGCTCCGCCTTCCGCTTCCGCGCGGCTTCCTTCAGCGCATCGAGCGCCCCGAGATCGGCGGACTCGGGCAGCATTCCCAGCGCCGACAGGAACGTCCCCGGCATCCAGTCCGAGGTGCTGAGCGCAAGCCCCTGTCCGGCGACCTCGAGCGCCTCGTCGGCCTTGCCGAGGTACATCGAGATCTCAGCCAGGTCGAAGAACGACCACGGGACGTCGAGCGGCGGGTCGTTCTGCACCTGCGCCGCACGGAAGCCGCGCGCCTGTCCGAGCTGGAGCATCGAGTCCATGTCGAGCGCCCACGCGCCGGAGGTCTTCGCCCGCAGCTTCAGTGCCATCAGCAGCGGATAGGGATGGCCGTTCGACACCTCGACGGCCTGCTCATAGGCCTGAAGCGCCTCGTCGTCGGCCCCGGCCCGGCGCAGCACGCCGCCGAGGCTGGCCCACGCGTCGAAGTCGTCGGGAGCCAGCTTCACGGCCCGCCGCAGGGACTCCTCGCCGGCCCGCGGGAAGTCGCGGCCCTCGGACTTGTTCTGCGCGATGCCCAGCTCGCGATAGGCCTCGGAGTAGGTCGACTCGCTCCGCGCAGCTCCGAGCGCGGCCTCCTTGCCGAGCGCGGAGTGCATCAGCTGCACCACCGCGTCCCAATCGCCCTCGCTCTTCGGATAGGCGCTCGCCTTCAGGTCGTGAAGCGGGTTCTTCGGGTCGAGCACGGCCGCGTCGCGCCATAGCCTGTGGGCGTCCTCGAAGCGCTCCTCACGAAGCGCGTCCTCGGCCGCTTTGAGCACGTCGTTCACCGACTCCGGCCCGCCCCGCTGCCCGCGTAGCGCGAGTCGAATCGGGCTGTCCCATGCGTTGCGCACCAGCGATTCGGTCAGGACCCGCGTGATGAGCTGCTTGGACTCCTGGAGGCTGTCCGCCGGCTCGACGACGTACGGGAAGGCCTTGATCTGGTTGATGTCGAAGGGGATCGCCGCATCGCCCTGCCGGAAGATCGCCGTGCCGGATTCGTGCGCACGATGGCGTGCGCCGAGCTCGTAGAAGACATTCGCGTTGATCGCGCTGATGTCGGCCAACGCGAAGCGCGAGTACTCGATGTACTCGAACATCTCCTGGCTGATGTGCCCGCTCGAGAACTCACGGTCGGTACGAACCGGACGGAGACGGCCTCCGCCCTCGGCGGCCGGGAGCTCGACCGCCTCGATGGCGGGTACGAAGAGCTCATCGTAGATGCGGTCGAAGTCGACGTCGTGCTCCTCGTCACCGGAGCCGATCGGCTTGGTGCCGAAGGGCATGATGACGAAGCAGATGTCGCGGAAGTGGGCGAGGTCCTGGTCGCGATGGTCGGGCATGTGGGCTCTCTCCGTTTCGGGGCGGTGGAGGATACGGGGAGGGGGTGGCGAGTGCGTGGGTTGATTGGGGTGGGGTTTCCGGCGGGTGGGGCGGGTCTTTCGGGGGCCCTGGAAGGCG
>JBCCGI010000106.1:0-23336 GCA_039029355.1 Planctomycetota bacterium | reverse complement strand
CTCTCCTTGTCTCAGTCGACCCCATCTCTTTCCTTTATTTGTACCGACTGCTGGTGTGTGTCGCTCGCCTCACTGCACCCATCATCTTCGGCGCGAGTGGAAGTAACTAACTGTTACTTGACAAGTCGACCGTCCGTGTACAAGCGACTGGCCTGTACCCACCCCCACAGTACAGCCCGCTGTCTAGTGCTACTTGTGGTCAGCAAGGCGATCGAGACTCATCGACAGTTGGACTTGTTCGACTTTCGACAAGCGAGAGTACAAAAGGCGAGTGAACAACCTTGAAGTAGAAGTTTCACTTTCAAACTGGATTCTCTCTTCCTCTCGGTGGTCTAAATCGGTGTCTAATTTGCATCCAAGATGGCTGCTCTATCCATGTTGAACGCCTTGAGTCAACCCCGCAAGGACGATCCCCATTGCGAAAATGCGATGGCGTTGTTGACCTTCGCTGACGCTGCTAGTAACAGTATAACTCTAGCTCTGGAGAAGCCTAGCCGTGCCAAGAGAAAGGCCAACAACCGAAAGTACTTGCAAAAGCAGATGAAGCGACCAACGACGGCGCAGCACCGGCGCGACGAAGGGGTACTGATGGCAGCCGAGCGCCACCTCCACCGCCTCGCGGGCCTCGCCAGCGCGCACGGCGAGCGCCATCCGCACCGCCGGGAGCTGGGCGTGCATCGACTCGTCCCAGCCATAGCTCCGGCCCGCATCGACCAGGCTGGCCGTCCAGCAGCCGAAGAGGAGGCACAGGAGCGCCGCCGGCCAGACCGGGGGCAGCGCGTCTTCCGCCGCGCCGCCCGGCGGCGCGCTCTCCTCCACCGCTCCCTGCATCGCGGGATTCTAGATGGCCCGCGCCACCGCGCCTACAATCCAGGGCCAAGCGCCGCGCCGAAGCCCCCCAGGTCCGTGTGGGAGGCCGCGGCGAGCCCGTCCCCAAGCGCCCGACCGCCGACCCGATGCAGACCCCCGACGACTCCCGCTTCGAGACCCGCGCCATCCACGCCGGCCAGACGCCCGACCCCGAGAACGGCGCGTTGATGACGCCGGTGTACTTCACCAGCACGTTCCTCCAGGACGCCCCCGCCGTGGCCCGGCAGGGCTACGAGTATTCGCGCACCGGCAACCCGACGCGCACCGCGCTCCAGGACAACCTGGCTTCGCTCGAGGGCGGCGCCTGGGGGCTGTGCTACGCCTCCGGCCTGGCCGCGACGAACGCGATCTGCGACCGGCTGGTGCCCGGCGACCACGTCGTCGCGGGCAACGACCTGTACGGCGGCACGTACCGCATCTTCACCAAGGTCTTCGCGCGCTACGGGATCGAGTTCAGCTTCGTCGACGCGAGCGACCCCGCCGCGGTCGAGGCCGCCTTCACCGACCGCACGCGCTACCTGTTCCTGGAGTCGCCGACCAACCCGCTCCTCGGCGTGTGCGACATCGCCGCCTGCAGCGCGATCGCGCGCAAGCACGGCGCGCTCACGATCGTCGACAACACCTTCGCGACGCCGTTCCTGCAGCGTCCACTCGAGCTCGGCGCGGACCTCGTGATGCACTCGCTCACCAAGTACCTCGGCGGGCACTCGGACGTCGTCGCCGGCGCGGTGATCGGCAACGACGACGCCCTGCGCGAGGACCTGGCTTTCTACCAGAACGCGGTCGGCGCACAGCTCGGGCCGATGGACTCGTTCCTGATCCTGCGCGGCACCAAGACGCTGGCGATCCGCATGGAGCGCCACTGCGCCAACGCGCGCCGCATCGCCGACCACCTGGCGCAGCACGCGCTGGTGGACCGGGTGTACTACCCCGGGCTCTCCGACCACGCGGGCCACGAGGTGGCCGCGCGGCAGATGTCCGACTTCGGCGGCATGGTGAGCTTCGAGCTGCAGGGCGGCGTCGAGGCCGGCAAGACGATGGCGAGCTCGACGCGCATCTTCGCGCTGGCCGAATCGCTCGGCGGCGTCGAGTCGCTGATCGAGGTGCCGCCGCTGATGACCCACGCGAGCATCCCCAAGGCCGAGCGCGAGAAGGCCGGACTGCGCGATGGGCTCGTGCGCCTTTCGGTCGGCATCGAGCACGTCGACGACCTGATCGGCGACCTCGACCAGGCGCTGGAAGCCGCGCGCGCGCGGGCGAGCGCCTAGCCGGCTAGAACGGCGAGTTGCGGGTCGGCTTCGGCGGCGGCGCCGGGGCCGGCTTCGGCGGCTCTTCGGGCTTGACCTGGGGCGGCGGGTCGCGCCGCTCGGGGGCGGCCTCCTCGCAGACGCGCTGGCGCATCAGGCGCCCCACCTTGAACTTCACGACGCGCTTGGCCGGCACCGAAACCTTCTCGAGCGTGCGCGGGTTCTGCGCGCGGCGCGCCGCGCGCTCGCGGACCTCGAAGACCCCGAACTCGCGGAACTCCAGGCGGTTGCCCTGGGCGAGCTCGTCGATGATCTCGTCGAGGAAGGCCTGCAGGATCTCCTTGACCACCACCTTCGTCTGCCCGGTCGAGTCGGCGATCCGATTGACGAGCTCCTTCTTCGTGGTGGTGTGGACTTCGTGCATGGTCTGGGGGGCAAGCGGTAGGGAGCCGAGGGCCGGCGCGGAGGCCTCGGAGGAGCCCTAAATCAGGCGACGGTCTTCATTGTCAAACCGCCCCATCTCCCCGTCAAGCAAGAACTTGTGACCGCTAGCGGGGCGCTGAAGGGGCCTCTCAAGCGCCCCCGGCGGGCTCCTCCAGCACGAAGGTCACCGGGCCGTCGTTGCGGAGGTCGACCTCCATGCGCGCGCCGAACACCCCCGTCTCGACCGGGATCCCCAGCGAGCGCAGGTGGGCCACGAAGTGCTCGTAGAGCGGCTCGGCCGCGGCCGGCGGCGCCGCGCGGTCGAAGGAGGGCCGCCGCCCGCGCCGCCCGTCCGCGGCCAGGGTGAACTGGCTCACGACCAGCGCCGCCCCGCCCGCTTCGGCCGCGGCGAGGTTCATGCGGTCGTTCTCGTCGGCGAAGAAGCGGAAGCGCGCGATGCGCTCGGCCAGGCGCTCGGCCTGGCCCTCGGCGTCGCCGCGCATCACACCCAAGAGGATCAGCATGCCGCGGCCGACCGCCCCCACCGAGGCGCCGTCGATGCGCACCTCGGCCTGCGCGACGCGCTGGACCACGGCCTTCACCGCGGCTCCCCGTCCCCCGGGGGGCCGGGCGCTGGGGCCGTCTCGGGCGCGTCCTCCGCGGGCGCCGCGCCGAGCCGCGCCAGGGCCGTCCGCGCCTGCAGCTGCAGCAGCAGCGTCGCCAGCTCGCGCGCCGCCGGGTCGGCGGACTCGGAGGCCCCGCCGGCGGAGTCCTCGGGGCCGTCGAGCAGGGAGAGCACCGCCTCCCACGCCTCGCGGGCGGCCTGCTCGTCGCCCAGGTGCTCGCCCAGCAGGATCGCCTCCTGCTGGCGCGGCCGGACGTCGTCCGGCGCCGCCGCGGCCGCCGCGCGGGCCACCGCCAGGGCGGCGGATACGCGGCCCGCGACCTGCAGGGCGGTCGCGCGCACCAGCTCCAGGCTGGTGGCGTCGCTCAGCTCGCCGCGATCGATCGCGGCGAGCTCGTCGAGGGCCTCCTCGGGTTCTTCGCCGAGCACCAGGAGCGCGGCCAGGTCGAGCCGCGCATCGGCCGCGTGGCGCCGGGACGTGCGCGGGTCGTCGCCGTAGCGCTCGAGCCAGAAACGGTGCGCGCGCGTCGCGCGCTCGACGTCGCCCGAGCGCGCCAGGAGCGCCGCCTCCAGCCGCCGCGAAGGCGGATGGCCGGGGTCGAGCGCGAGCGCGCGCTCCAGCGCGGACTGGGCCTCGCCGAAGCGCTGGGCGGCGGCGTGGTGCCAGGCGAAGGCGTAGTGCGCCCAGACGCAGTCCGGATCGCGCCGCAGGGCCTCGTCGAGGAGGCCGATCGCCGCCTCCTCCTCCGACGCCAGCCGGGCCGCCAGCACGTAGGCGGAGGCCGTGCCCTCGACCAGCGCGCGGCGCATGTAGAGCGGGCGGAGGCGCGAGGCCGGATCGAGCTGCTCCTCGCCGAGCGCCACGCCCGGCACGGTGAGCCCGTCGGCGAGCAGCTGCAGCTCGACCTCCTGCAGGCGCGTCGCGACGACCAGGTTGTCGGGCGCCGCCGCCGCGAGGCTCGCGAGGTAGCGCCGCGCGACCTCCACCTGGCCGCGCACGAACAGCTCGTCCGCCTGCACGAGCGCCTCCAGCTGCAGCGGCGTGAAGCGGTCGTAGATCCCCGGGGCCTCTTCGTAGGGGTCGAAGGACGGGGCGCGGCAGGCGACGAGCGCCAAGAGCGCCGCGACGCCGGCGCGTGCGCGGCTCAAGGCGCGGCTTCCCCGCGGAACTCCAGGACCTCGCTCTCGCGCTCGTCGGAGCCGTCGACGCGCTTCCACGAGGCCTGGCCGGTGGCGCGGATGCGCACCGGCGCGTCGCCGGGACGCTCGAGCCATACGAGCCGGCGGAACGCGACCAGGCTCCACGAATCGAGCGTGGCGCGGATCTCGACGTAGCCGAGCTCGGGCCGCGCGTTGGTCTCCTGGAGAAAGCCGGCCTCGGTGGTCTTGGCGCTGTAGACGGACGTGCTGGCGTCCTGGAGCACCGCGAGGTGGTTCCGCAGCGACGCCGGCCCCTCGATCACGATCTCGTCGGCGATCAGGAAGCACGGCTCGAGGAAGGCCCGGGTCCACGGCCCGTCCAGCTGCACCTCGGCCGGAGCCGGGGGAAGCCCGTCGTCTTCCTTCGGCGTCGACGAGCAGGCGGCCAGCCCGGCGCAGAGGGCGAGGGTGCAGAGGAGCAGGGGTCGTCGCGATTGGTGCATGGCGTCTCCTGGGGGATCTCAGCGGATTCCGCAAGCCTCGTAGGCGCGGTCGACGGTCGCCCGCGCGCGCTCGCGCGCGGCCACGGCCCCGCGCTCCAGGATGCGGTCGAGCTCAGCGGGGTCCTGGAGCAACTCCTCGCGACGCGCGCGCGCATCGGCGAATTGCTCCTCCATCGCGTCCCTCAGGCGCATCTTCAGGTGGCCGTACCCGGGCGCGCCCTCGCCGCCGGCGCGGACGCGCTCCTTCCAGTTGGCCAGCTCGCCCTCGTCGAGGAAGAGCTCCAGCAGCTGGATCGGCAGCAGCTCGTCGGGGTCCTTCGGCTCCTCCGGCGGCCGGCTGTCGGTCACGATGCGCCCGACGGCCTTCTTGAGCGGCTTGCCGGTCTCGAAGATCCACAGGTCGTTGCCGTAGGTCTTGCTCATCTTCTCGCCGTCCAGCCCGGGCACCTTCGCCATCCGCGCGTTCTCGGGGATGAGCGCCTCGGGGCGGACCAGCGCGTCGCCGTAGACGGCGTTGAAGTGCCCGCACATGTCCTGGGCCATCTCCACGTGCTGCATCTGGTCCTTGCCGACCGGGACGACATTGGAGTCGTACGCGATGATGTCGGCGGCCATCAGGATGGGGTAGGTGAAGAGCCCGACGTTGGGCTTCACGCCGTGGGCGAGCTTGTCCTTGTAAGAATGGGCGCGCTCGAGCAGCCCCATCCCGGTCACGCAGGCCAGGAGCCAGCTCAGCTCGCAGACCTCGGGGACGTCGCTCTGGCGGAAGAGCGTCACGCGCTCCGGATCCAGCCCCAGCGCCAGATAGGTCACGAGCATCTCACGGACCATGTCGCGCAGCGCCTCGGCATCGCGCGAGGACGTCAGCGCGTGGTAGTCCGCGATGAAATAGAAGTGCTCGCCGTCGCGCCGCGAGAGCTCGAGGTGCTGCCGGATGGCGCCGAAGTAGTTGCCGAGGTGCTGGCGCCCGCTCGGCTGGAGGCCGGAGAGATAGGTCTTCATAGCTGCCGCCCCCAAGGGTTCCACGATCCCCGCAGCGATTCCAGGCCGGGGGCCGGACTCCGTCGCGAACTTTGCGCGCGGCCTGGACCCTTGCCCTCGCCCCCTCGAGGGCCTACACCGGCCGGGTGCTCGTCCGCCACCGCCCCACCGCCCTTGGCCTGCTCGCGCTCGTGGCGCTCGCCCTGATCCCGGCCTGCGCGGGCCCCGGCACGGAGCGCCACCTGGCGCCCTTCTACAGCCGCCACTCGACCGTGCACGGCACCGTCGACTCCGAGGCGCTCGGGGGCGTGCTGCACTCGGTGCGCCATCAGGAGACCGGCACCAAGCTGATCGCCGCGGCGCGCCCGCTCTACAGCTGGCACGCGGAGGGCGAGGAGGACTGGCGCTCGTACTTCCTGGCGCCGCTCGGCTACTCCTACAGCCGCGACGGCGAGACCCTGTCGCTGCTGCTGCCGGTCTACCTCTACCGCGAGGGCGAGCGCGCGGACGGCACGCGCGAGAAACGGCTGGCGTCGCTCCCCGGGCTGCTCTACCGCGACAACTCCGAGCGCGGCAAGGCCTTCGGCTGGTTCCCGTTCCTCGGGAAGCTGGAGAGCTTCCTAACCTACGACGAGGTCTTCTTCTTCCTCTGGCCGCTCTACGCCACGGTCAACGCCGGCGAGCGGCACTCGAAGCACATCCTCTACCCGTTTCTGGGGTGGACCACCGGCGGCGGCGAGCGCAGCTTCCACATTTTCCCGTTCTACCTGCGCTCGCGCATGGAGGGCCGCTACGACCGGCTGGCCATCCTCTGGCCCTTCTTCCAGTACCAGCGCAACCGCCTCGGCGGCGGCGGCGAGGAGCCCGAGACCGTGCTCTGGTTCTGGCCGCTCTGGGGCAAGGTCGAGCGCGGGACCTACCGCGCCGACACCGTGCTGTGGCCCTTCTTCGGCTACGCGCGCGATCCGCGCGGCGACTTCTGGGCGGTGGACGCCTTCGCGCCCCTGGTGCGCTTCCAGCGCGGCGGCCAGAACACCGCCGAGACCTCCCGCAGCCGCATCTGGCCGTTCTTCGGCTTCCTGGAGGGCGAGAAGATCGAGTCGAAGAGCTACCTGTGGCCGATCGTGCACGTGCGCGAGGAGCGCTACCTCGACTCCGAGCGCGACTCCTTCCACATCATCCCGTTCTGGCAGAGCTGGGACCGCAAGGAGTACGCCACCGGCCGCAAGAGCTCCTGGCGCAAGCTCTGGCCGCTGTATGTGGTCGAGAACGAGGGCTCGCGCCAGCGCGGCGCCTTCCCCGAGCTGGACCCCTTCCAGCGCAATCAGCTCGTGGCCTACCACTATTCCTATCTCTGGCGCCTGTGGTCGTGGGAGCGCGACCGCGAGGCCGGCATCCGCCGCGAGCGGGCCTGGCTGAACCTGTGGCGCCGCGAGCGCGACGCTCACGAGGACCGGCGCTCGTTCACCTTCTTGTGGGCCAAGCGCGACTATCGCGACAACGCCGGCGGCGAGGTGTCGGAGACCTCGCTGCTCTTCGGACTCCTGCGCTGGCGCAGGACCGAGGACGACGGATTTGACATGCTCTCCCCCGCGTTCCCGGGCCCCGGCTGGCCGGCGGCTCGCCGCGGCCCCGGAAACGCGCCCGATCCCCGGCAGCCATGACCGCCCTCTTCGCGTTCCTCTCCGCCTTCGGCTACCGAGTCGAGCTCCTGCTCCAGGTGTTCCTGCGTCTGCCGTCGGTCGGCCGCCGCCGGGCACAGGTCCTGGATCAGTTCTGGGTGGGCGGCATCAAGACGCTGCACGTGGTGCTCCTGGTCGGCTTCTCCATCGGCATGGTGGTGTCGCTGCAGACCGGCATCGAGTTGGGCCGCATCGGCCAGCAGGACCAGATCGGCACGCTGGTGTCGCTGACGATGGCGCGCGAGATGGGCCCGTTCATCACCGCCACGATCCTGGCCGCGGCGGTCGGGAGCGCGCTCGCGGCCGAGATCGGCACGATGTCGGTCACCGAGGAGCTGTCGGCGCTCGAGGTGCTCTCGATCGACAAGGTCAGCTACCTGGTGCTGCCGCGGCTCGTCGGGCTGGCGATCCTCTGCCCCACGCTGACGATCCTGTGCGACGCGGTGGGGATCGTCGGAGGCGGCTTGGTGGCGCGCTCACAGCTCGGGATCGGCTTGGAGCTGTACACCAACACCGCGATCGACGCGCTGCAGACCCCGTCGCCCCTGTTCGGCCTGCCCAAGGACGTCTACATCGGGCTCTTCAAGTCCTTCGTCTTCGGCATCGTGATCGCGGTGATCTCGTGCGCCGCGGGCCTGCGCACGAGCGGCGGTGCCCTCGGCGTCGGCAACGCGACGCGGGCCGCGGTGCGCGACTCGATCATCTTCGTGATCGTCCTGAACTACCTCATGACCTGGTTCTTCTACCGCACGGCATGAGCGAACCCGAGGTCGTCATCCAGTACGAGAAGGTCTGCAAGAGCTTCGGCCCCAAGGTCGTGCTCAAGGACCTGGACCTCGAGGTGCGCCGGGGCGAGACCCTGGCGATCATGGGCCCCTCGGGCATCGGCAAGTCGGTCACGCTCCGGCACGCGGTCGGGCTGCTGCAGGCCGACACCGGGCGGGTCGCGGTCGAGGGCCACGACATGAAGACCATTGCCAGGCCCGATCTGCGCGAGCTGCGGCGGCGCATGGGCTACCTGTTCCAGGACGGCGCGCTGATCAACTGGCTGTCGGCCGGCGAGAACGTGGCCCTGCCGCTGCGCGAGAACACCAAGATGTCCGATGCGGACATCCGGGCGAAGGCGCAGGAGCGGCTGGAGATGGTCCACCTGCCGAACGTCTACGACCTAAAGCCGCCGGAGCTTTCGGGCGGCATGCGCAAGCGCGTCGGCCTGGCGCGGGCGCTGGTCACCGACCCCGAGATCGTGTTCTTCGACGAGCCGAACACCGGCCTCGACCCCGAGATCTCGATGTCGATCAACCACCTGATGCGCGAGCTCAACGAGCGCCTGTCGATCACCTCGATCGTCGTGACGCACCTCGTGAGCTGCATCCTCGTCGTCGCCGACCGCGTCGTGCTCATCGATCAGGGGCACGTCGTGGCGGAGGGCCCCCCGGAGGAGTTCGTCCGGTCCGACCACCCACGGATCCGGAGCTTCCTCGCACGGCCGCATGACTAACCCACGACCACAATGAACGCACAACGCCAGTTCATCCTCGGGATCTTCTTCGTCGTCGCGCTCTCGACCCTCGCCTTCTACACGCTGTTCCTGACGGACTTCACGCTGTTCGGCGAACCGATCGAGATGGTCGCGGACTTCCCCGAGGCGCACCAGCTGCGCGAGGGCGACCCGGTGCTCGTCGCCGGAACGCGCTTCGGTCGGGTCAAGGACATCGAGTACCGCCCCGACGCGCCGGTCGAGTCGCGCATCCGCGTCACGATGCACCTCGACGCCCAGCTCGAGATGCTGTCGGGCTACGCGATCGCGATCGAGGAGTCGACCTTCCTCGGCGGCCGCAACATCGACATCGACCCGGGTCCCGCGGGAGGCCCCCCGGTCGAGCTCTCCGCGGGGGGTACGTTCGCCGGCTCGGTGCGTCGCAACCCCATCGCGGCGCTCGAGGAGGTCGGCGACCTGATCTCGTCGAACTCCGGCTCGGTGACCTCGTTCCTGACCAACCTGGACCAGCTCCTGAAGGACGTGCGCCAGGGCGACGGACTGGTCAACCGCCTGATCTACGACGAGACGCTGGCCGCCGACGTGTCGTCGACCGCGACCGACCTGCGCGCCACCGCGTCGGACCTGCGCGGGATGATGGCCAACATCAGCGACATCATCGCCGCCGTGCAGGCCGGCGAGGGCACGGTGGGCAAGCTCCTGAACGACCCGGCGCTCTACGACAACCTGCTCGAGACGGTCGGCAGCCTGCAGGCGGTCGCGGCGGACCTCGAGGCGGGCAAGGGCGTGCTCGGCTCGCTGCTGTCCGAGGACGACCCGCTCGCGGCCGAGCTGCGGAGCATCGTCAGCAACCTGGCCGGCGTCACCGCGGGCCTCGAGTCGGGCGAGGGGCTGCTCGGCCAGCTCCTCAAGAACCCGCAGCTCGCGCAGCAGGCCAGCGCGATCCTGACCGACTTCAGCGCCGCCAGCGCCGACCTGCGCGCCGTCGCGAAGAACCTGCAAAGCACCGAGGGCACGGTGGGCCTGCTCCTGAACGACCGCGAGATGTACGACGAGGCCCTGACTGCCCTGAAGCTACTTACCCGGAGTTTGGAGGACTATCGCGAGGCCGCGCCGGTCAGCGCCTTCACCACGGCGATATTTGGTGCGCTCTAGCGACGGGACACGTTGACAGGTGCGGAGGTGCCCCTAGCCTGGAAGGTCCTCCGGCGCCTCTCGCATTGCCCCCCCCTCCCCCCCGGGAGCCCAGCCCTCTCACCGCTGGTCCTGTCCGCAGTGCCCCCACGGCGTCGGCATGCCTGCATCGATGCGAAAGCTCTCCGGACTCAGCCTGCTCGCCCTCGCCGCCGCGTCCCTTGCCCGCCTTGCCAGCACCAGTCCCCCTCAGGCCAGCCTCATGGTCGGGATCGAGCCTGCGGCTCCGTCCGCGACCAACGTGCACCTGATGACGACGGCGCCGTTCACGTCGACCAACCTGGTCGAGTTTCCGGCGAAGCTCGCCAGCATGACCCGCCGCCCGGGAAGCCTGATCTTCTCGTTCACCGGCGGCTTCGACGACGGCGGCAACCTGTACCACCTGCTCGAGAACGGCAACTTCATCATGGCCGGCCCCACCGGCTTCGACGCCTGCCCGGCCCTCGTCTGGGACGAGAGCGGCTTCTTCCTCTGGGGCACGGTGTGCAACTTCGCCGGCGACTGCCTGGTGCAGCTCGACGCGCAGACCGGCGCCGCCACGCTGGTCGGCGAGAGCGACCTGATCGGCGTCGAGGCGCTGTCGATCGACCCGACCGACGGCACGCTGTACGGCACCACGGGCTTCCACTACGACGGCTCGCCCGGCGACATCTTCACCTTCGACAAGGCGACCGGCGAGGGCACCGACACCGGGTTCGACCTGCTCGACACGTTCGGCAACCCGCCGCCGTGCACCGTGGCGGGCATGTCGTTCAGCGCGAACGGCGTGGGCTACGTGTCGATCGGCTGCGGCGTGCTGGGGCCGGGCTCGGGCGAGGTCTTCTCGTTCGACACGACGACCTTCACGCTGACGCCGCTGGGAGACGCGACCGCCGGGGGGAACGGCGGGTCGATGTCGGACCTCGCGGTGATCTTCTAGGGCCGCTGGGGCGGCTTGCCCTGCTGGATCTCGGTCACGTCCTTGCGGAGGGCCGTGGCCGCGGCCTTGACCTCCTGCATCCGTTTCCGGACTCGCGCGGCGGCGCTGTGGCTGTCCAGCTCGCGCGCCGCGTCGACGTCCTCCACCGCGTCGCGTAGGCGCTCCACGAGGTCGTCGAAGGCGGAGAGGCCCGTCGGCTCCAGGCCGACGAGGGGCGGAACCGGCTCGTGAACCACCAGGGTGCCGTCGCGCAGCGCGAGCATCTCGCGGCGGACCTGGTTCGCAAGCCCATCGTCCTGGGCGACGATCTCCCGCATCGCCGCGCCCACGCGGTTGCAGGCGGCGCGGTTTCCGCCCCATGCCTCGAGCACCGAGCTTCGGGTCTCGGCGAGCAGTGCGATCAGGCGCTCGAAGGCGTCGCCCGCGGGCGGCGGTGGAGGCCTGCGCGTCCACGTGGTTCCGGGCAGCTCGTCGGAGGGCGTGAGCACGCCGGCGCCCACGTCGCGTCCTGACTCGACGAGCGCGAAGTACATGCCCGCCCGCAGCCTCCGCGGCGCCTCGAGCCCAAGCCGCGCCAGCGCCGAGTCGCCGGTCATGACCATCTCCGCCCCCTCGAGCAGGCTCAGCACCGCCGGCACCTCCTCCGCGGCTCCCTCAAACCTCAGGCGGACGGGGGCCTTGGAGAACAGCGGCGTCACGCGGCCGCCGTCGTGCTTGGTGTAGAGCCGGATACGCGCGGTGGGCGCAGCGCTCTCGACCGCGTCGGGTGCGGCGACGGAGCCCGGCTCGGGAACGCGCGCGTCGAGAGCGTTCGCAAGCCTCCCCAGCACCGCTAGACGCGCCGAGTCCAGCGGCTCTCCCGCGCAGAGCGCCGGCACCGCCTCGATCGGCGCGCCGCGGAGCACCAGCGCGTCGTCGCCGACGTAGTCGTAGTGGGTCAGGAGCTCGCGCACCTCAAGCTCCACGAGCCCGATCAGCTCCTCGTCGTCCACCAGGTCGGTCTTGCTGAGGAAGACCACCGGCGGAGGCAGCCCCAGCTCGCGCGCCAGGGCGAGGTGCTCGCGCCCCTGCGGCATCGGTCCGTCGGCGGCCGACACGACCAGGATGGCGGCGTCGAGCCGCACCGCGCCGGAGATCAGCCCCGACGCGACGTCCGCGTGGCGCGGGAAGTCGTGCAGGACGTAGCGCCCGCGCGCGGTTCCGATCTCGACCGCGGGCGGTACGCGCCAACGGGAGGACATGCTCTCGCCAGCGGCACGGTGGGCTTCGAGGTCGAGCGGGTCCGCCAGGCCACGGCACGCCTGGTAGGACGCCAGCGCCGCGGTCAACGTCGTCTTGCCGTGGTCCACGTGGCCGAGCACTCCGACGTGGTACGGGCCGCCCGCGCCGATCGTCTCGCGCGGGTCGGAGACGGGGTCGCTGCCCTCTTCGGCGCTCGCCTCCAGGGCGCGCCGCCGGGTGGCCACGACGTCGGCGTGCTGAGACGAGCGAAGCCGGCGCACCAGGGTGTCGAAGGCGCGCTCGACTTCGGCGAGGCCCAGGCCGGACTCGCTCGCGCGCGCTTCGATGGCCTCGGCCGTGACCGCACCCAGCACAGCGACCAGCGGGGCGAACAGCAGCGGCCCCAGGAAGATCCCGAGCACGCCGACGCGCCTCTCCGGCGCCGACCGCGCCAGGCGAGAGAAGCGCGCGACGACGAGGAACAACGCGACGGCGCCCGCGCCGTAGGCGAGCCACCTCACCCCGCGGGCGATGCCCGCCCAGCGCCCGACGGCAGCGTCGCGCGCCCGCCGGTAGGCGGCGTCCGGATCCACGCCGCGCCCGACCGCAGGCAGCGCGTCGCCCAGCAGCCGCGCGGCCGGCGCGCTCGATCCGTCGAGCGCCTCGCGAAACCCGACGTCGTCGAAGGAGCGGTCCTCGACCTCCGCGAGAAAGACGGTCGAGCGTGCTTCCTCCCAGCCGAGGCGCCACGCGGTCCAAGCCAACGCCACGGGCAGGAGCAGGGCGAAGATCCCGCCGAGCCGCGTCCACGAGAACCACGCCCGTCGCTCCGGCCCCAACGACGCCGCGCGACGGAGGACGCGGCGAACCCGTGCGCGGCGCGGAAGGAGGAGAGCCACGGCCAGAGCTCCTCCGAAGATCAGTCCCGCCTGTGTGCCCAGCAGGAACACGCCGGGAAGGTAGAGCGAGGACAGCTCGGCATCGGGGTAGAGCAGCCCGAAGATCAGCGCCGACACGGCCAGCACGACCGAGACGATCGCCCAGCCGATCGCGACGGAGACCAGCCAACGAACGCGCCTGAGCTGACCCTCCAGCTGGGCCGCGTGCTCCGCGCCGTCCTCGTGGAGCAGGCGGTCCACCAGCTCCTCAACCGCGTCCGGCTCGCGCTTCACCGGAAGCCCGCCCCGTAGGTGTCTCGCCAAAGGAAGAACCCGATCACCAGCGGCGCCAGCCAGAGCGCAGGCCCCAACGCCAAACCGAGCAGCCCGGCGACGCTCTCCGCGTAGCTCCACGCGACCCGATCCAGGACGTTGGGCACCGGATCTGGTGCGGGCGCCGCGCGCTCGGCGCCGTCCGCGACCTCGCGCAGCGTCTCGAGCGCCGCGCGGCGGTCGTCCCGGTCTACGACGAGCCACGGCCGGCCGCCGAGGCCGGCAAGCGCGAGCCGGTCCACATAGGCCCGAGACGCGGCGTGGCGCTCCTCGGACGTCAACAGGACGACCTTGTCGAGCTGGCCGCTCTCCGCGCAGTGACCAAGCTCCCAGCGAACGTTGTCGTTGGGCGCGCGGACGTCGACCAGCACGGCATCCGCGGACCGGGCCAGGCTGCGCACGCAGGGCCTCCAGCTCTCGTCGCGGCCGTCGGTGCGCACGGCGAAGACCTTGCGGAACGAGAGGGCCCAGTTGAGGTTCCTCAGCCAGGTCACCTCCACCGCGCGCGCCACGCGCCGGACCCCGGGCGCGCCGCGGACGGTCCGCAGGTGGAACTGAAACGCGAGCAGATGCGATAGGAGAACCGGGAAGCGGACCATCCAGGGGACGCTCAGGCTCGGGTCGGACAGCGTGTAGACGTGACCAAGAGGCGCCGCGGAGCGGCGCAGCAGGCGGCGCAGCTCACGGTCGCCGCGACGCTGGTGGAAGCGGCGCAGCACCAGGATCCGGCGCGGACGCCGCCAGAGGGCCACGACCGGCAGGGCGAACAGCAGCCCGACGGCGCCGGGAACGGCGACGTAGATCAGCAACGCCATCGCGCCGAGCACGAGCCCGGTCAGGCCGGCCAGGTCGCCGCCGCGGACCAGGGCGTTGGCGAAGAGGAGCCCCTCCGCGACGCCGAGCAGGAGCACGCCCGCCACGAGCGCCGTCAAAAGCGGCGGAAGCCACCCCCAGGTGCGGCGCAGCCCCAGCCAAGCGTCGCCTCGCCTCGCCGCCAAGCCCCCCCCTAGATCCGCCCCGCGTCCACCAGCAGCTTCTCGACCCACTTCCCGATCGCGTCCGCCTCGACGTTGATCCGCTGGCCCACCTCGGCCTGGCCCAGGCTGGTGATCTCCAGGGTCAGCGGGATCAGGGCCACGTCGAAGCTGCGGTCGCGGGGCTCGACCACGGTCAGGCTGATGCCGTCCAGGCCCACCGAGCCCTTCTCGATCAGGTAGCGCTCCAGGCCCGGGTCGACCTCGAAGGTGAAGACCCGGCCGCCGTCGCCGGCGTCGTGGATGGCCGTGATCGTGCCTCCGCCGTCGACGTGGCCGCTGACCATGTGGCCGCCCAGGCGGTCGGAGAGGCGCACCGAGCGCTCCAGGTTGACCCTCCGGCCGGGCGCCAGGGCCTGGAACCAGGTGCGCTGGAGCGTCTCGGCCGACAGGTCGAAGACCAGCGAGCCGTCCGCGGGCAGCTCGGCGACCGTCAGGCAGCAGCCGGAGACGGCGATCGAGTCCCCCAGGGCGGCCTCGAAGGGGCCCTCGGGGCCCTCCGCGGGCCGGGCCAGGACCAGGCGGGCACCCTCGCCGGCCGGCTCGAAGGCCAGGACCGGGACGGCGGCTTCGATGATTCCGGTGAACATGGCGACCGAGAGCCTAGCCCGGCGCGTCTGGTCCGGGGAGGATGGACCGCTCCTGCGGCTCTGGAAACCTTGACCGCCCCCCCGATTCGCTCTAACCTGCTCGGCCCTTAAAACCGGAGGGGGACCCCTCGTGCTGCTCTGTGTCCTGACCCTGTTTCCCGAGGCTCTGGTGCCGTATGTGCACTCCAGCATCCTCGGGATCGCACAGGAGAAGGGCCTGGTGGAGATACGGTTGGTCGACTTCCGGGACTTCGCAAGGGACAGACATCGCACCGTCGACGACCGACCGTTCGGCGGGGGCCCCGGAATGGTTCTGAAGCCCGAGCCGATCCTCGACTGCGTCGAGTGGTTGGAGCGGCGCCACGGATCCTTCCGCAAGCTCCTTCTGAGTCCCGCGGGCAAGCCCTTCCGGCAGGAAGCGGCGCGCACGCTGGCGACGGAGGAGCGGGTGCTCCTGCTCGCCGGACGCTACGAGGGAATCGACGAGCGGGTGTGTCTCGAAGCGGAGTGGGAGGAAATCTCGATCGGCGACTTCGTGCTGGCGGGCGGTGAGCTCCCGGCGCTCTGTGTGGTCGAGGCGGTGACGCGCCTCGTCCCGGGGGTGCTCGGAGACGAGCGTTCCGCCGAGGAGGAGTCGTTCGAGGGCACAGGTGGTCTCGACCACCCCCAGTACACGCGGCCCCGCGTCTTCCGCGGGCGCGAGGTTCCGAACGTCCTGATGAGCGGAGATCACGGGGCGATCGCAACCTGGCGCGAGCGGGAGGCCGAGCGCAGGACCCGGGCGCGGCGCCCGGACCTCGGCTCCTGAGCGGAGCCGCGCCCGATTCAGAACCGAAGACAGCAACCACCCCAGAGAGAGCTGAAGATGAGCCTGATCGACGACCTCGGCACCGAGATGGGCAAGGACCACGTCCCCGCCGTGCACGTCGGCGACACCGTCGAGGTGCACTACCTCATCAAAGAGGGCGAGAAGGAGCGCATCCAGCTCTTCATCGGCACCGTGCTCGCGATCCAGGGTCGCGGCATCGCCAAGGCGGTGCTCGTCCGGCGCATCGTGCAGGGCGAGGGCGTTGAGCGCCTCTTCCCGCTGCACAGCCCGCGCGTCAAGGACGTGAAGATCCGCCGGCGCGGCAACGTGCGCCAGGCACGCCTCTACTACCTCCGCGACCGGGTCGGCAAGGGCACCCGGGTCGAGGAGCTGCTGGGCGAGAAGGTGCGCCGCGAGCGCGAGCGCGAGGAGGCGGCCCGCAAGGCCGCCGAGGAGGCCGCGGCGGCCCGTAAGGCGGCGGCGGAAGCCTCCGACGCGGAGACCGGCACGGAAGCGGTCGAGGTCTAGCGACTCCCAAAGGGCGCCCCGCGCGCCCCCTACCCCAACCATTCCGATGGTCGAGAACGTCGCCCGCAAGGTCACCTTCGTCACGCTCGCGCTGCTTGTCTCGCTGGCGTTCCTCCTAATCCCGGACAAACCGTTCCAGATGGGTCTCGACCTGCAGGGCGGGACGCGTCTGGTCTACCGCTTCGATTTCGATGAGGCACGCCGGCAGGACCTGATCTCCGAGCAGGAGGCCCAGGACCCGTCGCTGATCCTCTCCCAGGTCGTGAACATCGTCCGCAACCGGGTCGACCCCACCGGCCTGCGCGAGGCGGTGATCCGACAGGAGGGCACCGAGCGCATCGTCGTCGAGCTGCCCGGCACGCCGGACCTGTCGACCGTCGACGCCTCGTCGACGATCGCCGAGGACCTCGACGCGCTGTCGTCGCTCGGTATCCAGCTGGATCCGAACAACGCCTCGGCCGCGGACTTCCCCGAGGGCGGGGGCACGGTCCAGATCGGCGACGAGAAGATCCACTACTCCCAGCGCGATGGCTACCGGCTGCTGAATCTGCAGCGCGGCTTCCGGCTGACGCCGAAGTCGGGCCACGGCGCGGGCGCCGAGGTGCTCCTCTCGAGCGACGACGCGATCAAGGACCTGATCGAGAACCTGGGCGAGCTGTCCTTCGCCATCCAGGCGGTGGCCTCGGACCTGACCGGCACCGGCACCGACCTGACCGCCGAGGGGCAGAAGCTCGACGAGTGGGTCGCGGCCAACCCCGGCCTCTCGCTCGTGAACTTCAACAAGGTCGAGCCCGAGGACGGCGGACCGAACGCGCGCATCAAGTGGCTGCCGACCGCGGCCAAGTCGGAGGAGGCGAGCCTCCTCGCCGAGCGCGACCGCGCGGTCCCGCTGCTGCGCCCCGAGAACCCGGACTACGAGTTCGCGGGCGCCGACATCTCCAAGGTCTACCCCTCGCAGGACAGCTCCGGCTTCCCGGCGGTCGGCTTCGAGATGAAGCCGTCGCGCAAGGGCGACTTCGGCGACTTCACCGGCGACAACATCGACCGCCTGCTCTGCATCACGCTGAACGACCAGGTCGAGTCGACGGCGACGATCAACGACCGCCTGTCCGGCGCGAGCATCATCCAGGGGCGCTTCACGCCGGATGAGGTCAACGACCTGATCACCGTCATCCGCTCGGGCTCGCTTCCGATCAAGCCGGAGCTCGAGCACGAAGAGGTCGTCGGCCCGACGCTCGGCCAGCAGTACGTCGACCGCGGCGTGTACAGCGGCGTGCTCGGCATCCTGGCGGTCCTCGCCTTCGTGATCTTCTACTACCGCCGCCTGGGCGTCTTCGCGACGCTCGCGCTGACGGCGAACCTGATCATGCTGCTCGGCGGCCTCGCGTTCCTGCGCGCGACCGTCACGCTGCCCGGCATCGCCGGCGTGATCCTGACGGTCGGTATGGCCGTCGACGCGAACATCCTGATCTTCGACCGGATCCGGGAGGAGCTCGACAAGGGCCAGAACGTCAAGCAGGCGGCGAAGACGGGCTTCGAGAAGGCCTTCAGCGCCGTCTTCGACGCGAACATCACGACGCTGATCACGGCGATCATCCTGTACCGCGTCGGCACCGGCCCGGTCCGCGGCTTCGCGGTGACGCTGTCGATCGGAATCATCGGCTCGATGATCTCGGCGCTGATCATCACGCGGCTCCTGGTCCACTGGAGCCTCGAGCGCAACGTCAAGGCGTTCCCGATGGGCAAGTGGCTGGTCAAGGCCAACTACGACTTCATCGGCAAGGCGAAGGTCGCGGCCATGGCCTCGCTGGCCGCGATCGTGCTCGGCGTGGGCTTCTTCGCGGTGCAGCCGGCGGGCAAGAAGCTCGGCATCGACTTCCTCGGCGGCGCCGAGGTCCAGATCCGCACCGAGGTGGCCGAGAACGTCGACAAGGTCCGCGACCTGGTCGGCGCGATCCCCGGCGCCATCGGCGAGACCGCCGAGGTCAAGCCGGTGCTCGGCACCGAGGCCGAGAGCGACTCCTTCACCTCGTTCCGCATCGCCTTCAAGGTCGACGACGCGGCGCAGGATCAGGACGTCGAGAGCGGGCTCAAGCGCGAGCTGGAGACCAACCTCGCCGACATCCTGCAGAAGGGTCCGATCGAGGTCTCCGAGCCGCGCCCGGACGGTGCGTTCACCGACTGGGACGTCACGCTGTACTTCGTCGACCAGCACCCGGTCGCCGACGTGCACGCGCAGCTCACCGAGAAGGGCCTGCAGTCCCCCGCCTTCGCGTCCGACGGCTCGCGCCCGAACGTCCTCAGCGGCACGGTGCGCTCGTCGGCGATGCAGAAGGGCGAGATGGAGAGCCTCCTCGGCACCGCCTTCAACCGCAAGGAGGACTCGAACGGCAACGCCTTCGACCTCGCCCAGCCGATCCCCAGCTCGACGCTGGTCGGCCCGCAGGTCGTCGGCGAGCTGCGCAACAAGGCGATCATCGCGCTGATGGTCAGCCTGTTCGCGATCGTGCTCTACATCCGCGTGCGCTTCGCCGAGTACAGCTACGGCTGGGCGGCGGTGGCCGCGCTCACGCACGACGTGCTGATCACGCTCGGCGCGCTGACGCTGTTCAACGCCCTGGGCATCATCAACGGCGAGATCAGCCTGCCGATGGTGGCGGCCTTCCTGACGATCATCGGCTACTCGCTGAACGACACGATCGTCATCTTCGACCGCGTGCGGGAGAACCTGCCGCGCATGAAGAAGCCGCTGGCCGAGATCCTCAACATCTCGATCAACCAGACGCTGTCGCGGACGCTGCTCACCTCGGTGACGACGCTCATCGCGGTGACGCTGCTCTTCGTCTTCAACTTCGGCACCGGCAACACGCTCGAGGGCTTCTCCTTCGCGATGATCGTCGGCGTGCTGACCGGTACCTACTCGACGATCTTCATCGCCAACCCGGTCCTGCTCTGGCTCGAGAACCGCGCCGACAAGAAGGGCACCGGCGCCCGGGCGCACATGGAGCAGGAGAAGCAGTCGAAGAAGGAAGACGAGAAGGCGCTGGCGGCGAGCTAACGCTCTCCCGCCCCCACCGCGCGCGAGAACAGGCGGCGCCGCCCGGTGGGGGCGGCGCCGCCTTTTTGCTTGGGCCGCGGCGCCAGGCCCGGACCGGTGTCAGGCGAGCGCAGCGACATCGAGAACTCGAGGAGCCGGGCCCCCGTCAGCGTCGGATGCGGCGCGACTGCCCGAGTCCGGAGAGCGAGAGGGCATGAAGCCGCCCCATCCGGTCGCCCGCAGCCGCGTGGTCGCTGTGCGGACTCGTGGCGCAGGAGAGCATGACGCTGTCCCCGACGAAGGCCGCTTTGGGGACGGGCGATCGGAGGCTCCACAGCCGGACGGCGCAGTCGTCCGAAGCCGTGAGAAAGTGCTCGCCGTCCGCCAGGAGCGCGAGCCCGTGGAGCGCGGTCAGCGTCTCCGTCTTGGCATAGTCGTCGTGGTCGGCCATGCGCCTCAGGGTTTCGAACCGAGAGACCTCGGTACCGGTGCTGAGGTCCCAGAGCTTGATCTCTCCGCCAAAGGACCCCGACACGAGGCGCCGGCCGTCCGGCGTCATGGCCAGGCAGCTCACCGCGTTCTTGTGCCCCTCGAGCCTGCGCGACCTCCTTCCACGCTCCAGGTCCCAGACGAAGATGGACTTGTCGGCGCAACCCGTGGCGGCGATCGCCCCGTCCGCGGAGACCGCGACCGACCAGATGTAGTCCTCATGGCCCTCGAGGTTGAGCTCGATAGAACGCATCGCGACATCCCACACGATCACCCTCCCGTCGTCCGAGACGGAGATGGCGCGGGGGCGATTCGCCGCAATCGCGAGCGCATTCACCGAAGCCTCGTGACCGCGCAGGGCCGCGAGCTCGACACCATCTACGACGTCCACGAGCTTGATGAGGCCGTCCCCCGAGGTGGTCAGCACCTGTCGCCCCCCGCGCAGCACGCTGACCGTGTTGATCCAGCTGTCGTGAATCGCAAAGGAGCGCTGCTCGGATGCGTCGGGCCAGCTCCACGTCCGCAGGGTGCCGTCCTCGCAACCGGCTACGGCTTGGCTTCCGTTGCGAGCGATGGCCAGATCGAAGATCTGCTGCGCGCCCGCGCGGCGCCCTCCATCGTCGGCCCGGAGGTCCCAAAGACGTACACCGGACGAACCGGTTGCCACCAGGCTCGCGTCGCCGTTCGTCGACAGCGACTCGATGCTGCCCGGGATGCCCCGGACCTCATGCTCGAGCTCGCCCTCCCGGATGTCCCAAACCTGCAGCGCCCCCTTGCGCCCGGCGCTCAGCAGAGAACGCCCGTCCGCCAGCGCCCCCAGCGCGAAGACCTGCCAACCACCCGTGTCGATCGTCCACAGGAGCTCGCCTGTCTCAAGGCACCACATGCGTAGCTCGCCCCCCAGGTCGCCCGATACGGCCCCCCTCCCGTCGGGCAAGGTCGTCAGGCTGGAGACCTCGTCGCGGTGGCCTTCAAGCGTCCGCAGGTGTTTGCCCGTACGCCCGTCCAACACGTGGAGGAGCATGTCTGACCCTCCCGTCACGAGGAAGCGGCCGTCCGGCGTGAACGACGCAAGGGTGGCTCCCGGCCCCTTGTGCAGCTGTTCCGTGCAGATCGCCTCGCCGGTCCGCAGATCCCACAGGTGGAGCCACCCCGCATATCGCTGGCTGAGGGAGAGGCTCAGGTTCCCCGCACCGGCCAAGCGGGTCCCGTCCGGCGACAGGGTGAGGGAGGAGGACGGGCCATTCAGGGTCCGGATCTCCTTGCCGGTGGTTACATCCCAGAGCTTAATGACCCCGTGCATGTCGCCGGAGGCCACCGTGACCTGATCGGGGAAGACGGCCAGGGCGTCCACGTCCGCAGGTGCGTGCCCCCAGAAGGTGAGGACCTCGCGGCCTGAATCGGCCTCCCACACATAGACCGAATGGGATCGAACAGGTCGGACCGGCCCGCGTCGATTCGACCGAGGACCTGCCCGCTGAGCTGTTCGGGATCGACGGCGACAACATGCGCCGAGAGCTGGATGGCGTGCACGAGCGGGCTGAGCCGAGGCTCCTCAGCCACGGCCACCGCCAAGTCGTCGGACAGGCAGGCTGGGTCGGTAGCGCGGAGTTTCGCCTTCAGCCAGTCAAACTCGGTGAGTAGCTCCGTCAGCTGGGATCGCCGCCCCGCTCCGGCCAGGTGGTATGAGATCCAGCGCCACGGATAGTCCTCGCGGATCGCGCGGAGGTCACCCCACGACTCGACGATCCTGCGGTGTACGCTCGGCGGGTCGTTCAGCTGCGCGACAAGGTACTGCCGCACGATCGTGTGGAGCCGGAAGACCTGCTCCGAAAGGTCGAGCAGGACCAGCGCGGCGTCGGCGAGGCGCTCCATCAGCAGCTCGGCGCGCACTCGATCGCCCCCCCAGAGGCCGACCGCCTCGGCGACAGGGATGCGCGCGCTATCGGGGAACACTCCAAGCTCATGAAGGCGCTCCTGCTCCTCGTCGGTGAGCTCCTCGAGGCTCGCGTCCATAGTCGCGGACAGAGCCAGAGTGCGATCGGTCTCGCCCGGAGCGTCGAGCGCCGCCGCCCCGCCCTCGCTCAGGCGCTTCTCGACGTCGGATACGGCGTGCGCCTCTTCTATGCCTCTGCGTGTCCGCCTGCGGATCGCGCCGCCGGCGAGGCTCAGCATGAGTGCACACCCACCCAATCGACTCGCCAGCTCGCGGTACTCGGCTCCGCAGTCGCCGCCGTCTCCCCCGCCTCCGCGTAGCACGGCCGCGCCCTCGCCCGGCGACATGTCTCCGATGGCGTGCGCCGCCGCGAAATCGCTCGCGATGTCAAACTGCCGCGTCGTGAGGAGCCTGGCGCACTCGGAGCCATGCTGCACCAACTGCCGCGCCTGCCCCAGGCTCCAGACGTCATCAACGACAAGCAGGCAGCGCCGATCCCCAAGGCGCTCAAAGAAGCTGCTCACCGCATCCCGCTCGTCGACGAAGGAGACCCGCTCTCCGGTCAACGCCGCGAAGGCCGCCGTGACCGGGGCGACGAGGTCCGAGCGCTTCCCGAGGGTCATCCACAGCACCCCTTCGTCGTAGGCGCTCTGGACCCGATCGTCGTGGCATGCGAGCGTCGCGAGCGTCGTCTTCCCGAACCCTCCAGCACCATGAAGGACGACGGCTCGGTCACCGGTCGAGTCTCGCAGCCGCTGGACGTCGCCGACGATCGCCTCCAGCTCGGTCAACCGCGGGACGACGCCGCGCGGTAGGTCCGGGGCCATGAAAGGCACCCTTGCTATCGATGGGGTCTCGTGAAGAGCCGCCGCAAAGCTCGGCCACTCCCTCGCCAGGTCGTAGAAGTGCACCCTCGACATCCACCCCGGCATCGCCCCGAAGTCGACCGGTTGTTCGGGGACTTGAATCGGTAGCACCGAAACTCCGCGCTGGCGTGCGTACCGCCACTCCTTCTGGATCACCTCCGACTCGAGGGCTCGGGGAGTGACGAGCAGGGCCATGTGACGCACCTGGTCCAGTGCGTCGGTGATCTGCCTCCACCAGTCGGCGCCGCCGAGCATCTTCTCGCGGTCCCGCCATAGGACGAGGCTGGGTTCCAGCGCCTCCAGCTCGCCCCTCAGCTGCTGGGCGTACGCCTCGCCGTCCGCCCTCGCGTAGGAGATGAAGACACGCGGTCCCGCGGGATTCATCGACGCTCCTCCGGGGCTACCGAGGCTCCCTTTCGCCCCGGTGGAGGTGGGGCGGGGGCCCCCCCCCACCCCCGGGGCCCCCCCCGCCCCCCGCCGCGTGGGTTTGGGGCCGACAGGGCCCCCCGGGGACCCCCCCACCAGAATGGG
>JBCCGI010000105.1:0-23345 GCA_039029355.1 Planctomycetota bacterium | reverse complement strand
CCTTCGCTTCGCGCGGCCTTAATGCCCGGGTCGCCTTCGCGTACCGCCGCCCTACCGCCCGGGTCGCCTTCGATCCGCGTGACCTTGCTGCCCGGGTTGCCTTCGCTTCGCGCGGCCTTGCTGCCCGGGTTACCTTCGCTCCGCGTGGCCTTGCTGCCCGGGTCGCCTTCGCTCCGCGTGGCCTTGCTGCCCGGGTTGCCTTCGCTTCGCGCGGCCTTACTGCCCCGGTTGCCTTCGCTCCGCGTGGCCCTGCCGCCCGTGTCGCCTTCGCTCAGCGTGCCCTTGCTGCCCTGGACGTCCGCGCGGTCCCGTACGCCTTCTCCGGCCACGGCTCCCGCGCGGGTCCGCGCGCTCCGGCGCTCCCGCGTGCCCTCGACCTCTGCCTCTGCCCTTGCCTCTACCATCCCTGCAGTATGCGCCACGCGAGCGCTGCGATCACGACGATCGCCGCCAGCCCGCCGAGGGCCACCCGCAGCAGTGCGCCGGCGTCGCTCTGGGGCGGCTCGTCGATCTCGACCCAGTTGAACATCGCCCGGACGCGGTCGTCGAGGGCGGCGCCGCAGTGCGGGCAGTGCTCGGGGGCCTCGACGACGCCGGCCTCGCCGACGATCGGGATGACCCCGTTGCAGCTCATGCAGTAGTGGTTGCGCGCGCCGCCGCCGGACTCGACGCCGGGGGCCTTGGAGCGCTCGCGCATGTGGTCGATCGCCTCGCGGTTGGAGCCCTCGCGGGCCCGCGACCAGTGGCGGTCGGAGACGTTGCCCCAGGAGTGCTGCTCGCCCTCGGGGAGCTCGCGCCAGCCCTCGTCGGGGGCGGCGCCGGCCGGGCCGGCCGGGTCGGAGTCGGGCTCGCGCGGCGTCATGGGCCCGCCAGCATCCGCTCCCTACAGCTGGATGGTCAAGCCCGCGTAGGGGCCGGAGAAGGCGAGGTCGGACTCCAGTCGGCTGCCGAGCTGTCCGTACTCCGCCTCGACCCGCGTCAGGCGCCAGCCCAGCGCGATCCCGCCCTGGGCGGGGCCGGCGTTGAGGAAGTACCAGCGGACCATCAGATCGCCGTCCAGCATCGAGATCTCGTCCCCGTCGGCCTTCACCGCCAGCCCGGCCACCACGAGCGAGGCCTCGATGTCGCCGAAGTCCACGGCGCCCCGCGCCGCCAGGAGCGGCAGGCCGAAGGACTCCTGGGTGCCGATCTCCGCTCCGGTCGTGAGCGAGCGGATCTCCGCATCGAAGTCCACCAGCCCGTAGCCCAGGCCCACGCCGACGTCGATCAGGTCGCTGGGCACCAGGTCCCACGTGACCGCGCCCGAGGCCAGGAACATGTCGAGCTCGGACACCACCGGGTCGTCGATCCCGATCACCACGCCCCCAAGATCCAGCTGCCCCTCGGCGATGCCGTTGCCCGCGAAGCGCGCGTCGTACCACGACGCCCAGGCATCGAAGTTGAGCCAGGACATGTCGGCCCGCGGCGAGAAGACCGAGTCGTCGTCCTCCATCCCCAGGCTCTCGGCATCGGTCGTCGCAACCGTGCCCAGCGACGAGACGCCGACGTCGCCGTCGACCTCCAGCGGTCCGTACCGCGGCGTGATCGACGCCGTCGGCACGACGCTACACGAAGCCGTCCCCACCAGGACGGTGACGAGAATTCCCACCTGCTTCATTTCCGGTCTCGGCTCCCCAGCCGAATGAGCAACTCCCGCTGGATCGCCCCCGGCACCCCCGGATCTGAAGCCAAACCCAAAACCGCCGCCGCGGCCGGCGACCGCGCCGTTGTGCGACGGGGCCTAGCGCCGCCCGAAGCCCTGCCGACCGCCGCCGAATCCCCGCCCTCCGGACCGCGGCGAGGGCACGAACCGGCCCTCCTCCCTTGACAACCTCCGCCCCCGCCGGGAAGCTGGCGCGCCCTCGGTCGGTGAGTGTAGCTCAGTCGGTTAGAGCACCAGATTGTGGATCTGGGGGTCGGGGGTTCGATTCCCCTCACTCACCCCATCTCTTTGCGGCCCCAAGCTCGCGCCGGCGCCGCAGAGGGCGGGAGGGAGAGAGATCGAGATGAGTCAGGACCCGCTGACCAGGGACCTTGCGGACCGGATCGCAAGGGGCGAGGCGGTCGTGATCGCCGGCGCCGGCGTGGCCCGCGCGACGACGCACCAGGCGCCCGATTGGAAGGGCTTGTTGCGCAGCGGGGTGGAGCGCTGTTCGGCGCTCGATCGCGCGGGAGAGCTTCCCAAGCGCTGGGCCGAGCGACAGCTCGGCGCGCTGGACGAGGGCGACCTGGATGAGCTCCTCGGAGTCGCGACGCAGGTCACCCGCAGGCTCGGCGGTTCCACCGACCCCGAGTTCCGCGCGTGGCTCCGGGACACCATCGCTCCGCTGCGGCCCGAGAACACCGCCTGGCTCGACGCGATCCGGCGCCTCGGGGCGGTCGTGTTCACGACGAACTACGACGACCTGATGACCCAGGTCCACCGCGTTCCTTCGGTGACCTGGAAGGACCCCGAGCGGATTCAGGAGGTCCTGCGCCGCGACCTTGACGCGGTCGTCCACCTGCACGGCCACCACTCCGATCCGAGCTCGGTCGTGCTCGGGGTGGAGTCCTACACCGAGCTGCTCGGCGCCGATCGCGCCCAGGCGCTGCTGCACGCGCTGAGCGCGATGCGGACCCTCGTGTTGATCGGCTTTGGAGCCGGCGTCGACGACCCCAACTTCACCGCGCTGCGTCGCTGGATCGCCAAGCACCTTGGCGGGAGCTCCTACCGCCACTTCCACCTCGTTCGAAAGGACGAGCTCCGCGCGACCCAGGAGCGCTACGGCCGCGACGAGCGCATCTACGCGCTCTCCTACGGCGAGAACTACGCCGACCTTCCCGGCTTTCTCGACGGCCTTCGCTCCGGCGTGCCCGTACTTCGTGCGCCGTCCGCCCCGCTCGCGCCCGCCGATCCGCTGCCGCTCTACCTGCACGGCGTCGAGACCGACAACTCCCAGCTCGTCGCCTTCTTCCAGGACCGCCTGACGAACGCCGAGATGGGCGCGGTGTACGTCCGGCTGGACCTGCAGGCGAGGCACGAGCTCAAGCTCTCGAAGTCCGCCGGCCGCGGGTGCAGCCTGCGCGAGCTCTTGGAGCTCCACGGCGACAGGGCGCGCTGGATGATCCTGGGCGATCCCGGCAGCGGCAAGACGACGCTGTTGCGCCACCTCACGTGGGAGCTCTCGCGCGAGACCGGCGCCCGGCTCGTTCCGATCTTCGTCCGCTTGCGCCAGCTCGTCGGTGCCCGGGGCGGGACTCCCTGGAAGCGCATCCTGAGCTTGGTGGAGGACGAGGGGAACGAGCCCGCGCTGCCGGACCGGCTCGACGAGCTGCGCCGGGAGGGACGCCTGGTCGTGATGCTCGACGGGCTCGACGAAGTGGGGCGCGAGCACATCGAGAACACGCGCAAGATGCTCGTGCGGCTGGATCGCGAGCTGGAGTCGTCCGCGCTCGTCGTGACCTCGCGGCGCCTTGGCTACGTCGCTCCGAGCAAGGCGTTCCGCGAGGCCGACGTGCTCGACCTGGACGCGGAGTCGCAGGTCGAGCTGCTGAGCAGGTGCCTGGGAGACGACGCCCGCCCCGGCGGCAAGTCCTCGAAGGACTGGATCGACGAGCTCCGCGCCGACCCGGGGCTGAGGGGCTTCGCGGAGAACCCCCTCCTCCTCACCCTGGTCGCGCTGCTGCTCCAAAGCGGCGGCAGCCCGTCCTCCTCGCGCAGCCGCCTCTACGATCAAGTGCTCGACCTCCTGTTGGACGGCAAGCACAAGCACAAGCCAACGTCCGAGCCGGTCTCCTGCAAGCCCGCGGTGAAGAGCGCGCTCGCCTGCATCGCGTTTCAGATGACCGCGGCGGGCGAGACGGCCGTGGAGTGGGGCGGCCTCGAGCAGCATCTGGCGCGGATGGCGCGCCTGGGCCCGGAGGAGGATGCGGAGCTCCAGACGCTGCTCGACTGGCCGCCCTGGGAGAAGGACCCGTCGAAGGTCCTGGCCGCCGTCGCCGAGCGCACCGGCATTCTGAAGGACGATTCGCCCAAGGGGGCGCGGAAGGGCTCCTTCGCGGCCTCGTGGAGCTTCTGGCACCGGACCTTCCAGGAGGCCCTGACGGCGCAGCGGCTCGACCGTCTGGGCCTGGAACAGGCGCTGGAGCACGCGGCCGACCTCTCGTCGAACCTCGATCTCTGGGGCGAGCCGTTCGCGCTCCTGACCGGCCGGCAGGAGAACGTCGAGGACGCCGACCGACTCCTCGGTTCACTGATCGAGGTCAACGAGCCGCTGGGGCTGCGCGCGCTCGCGACCGCGCAGCGGGTGAGCGAGGACATGCTGGAGTCGACGATCACGAGGCTCCGCGACCGGGAGGGCGGCGACGACGAGGACGACGACGAGAGTGAGCGCACTTGGCGCGTCTACGGCCGGATCGTGGAGCTCGTCGGCGAGCCGGAGCGAGGTCTGAAGCTGTTGGACCGACTGCGGGCCAGAACGACCAACGGCGCGGACCTCTACCACATCGACGCCGCACTTGCGCAGGCGGAAGAGCTATACCCGGACCGGGCGCAGACGGCCGCTTCCCTGCGGCGGCGCCTGTTCGAGCACCTGCCCGATCCGAGTGGGGCCCTTTTCGAGCATCTTCCCGGCAAGAGCGACGAGCCGCTGTGGAGGCGCATCGAGCCCGGGGACTTCCGGATGGGGAGCGGTGACGACGACCCCGGGCGCTTCGGTGACGAGCAACCAGCGCACGAAGTCCGCATCGCCGCTCCGTTCGAGTTGATGCGCGTCCCGGTGACGAACGCGATGTATGCGGCGTTCGACCGTGGCCACCGATTCACCGAGGGACGCGAGAGCCACCCGGTGGTGGAGGTCACTTGGTACGAGGCTGTGATGTTCAGCCGATGGATGGGCGCGCGGCTGCCGAGCGAGGCGGAGTGGGAGTACGCCTGTCGTGCCGGGACGAAGACGCCTTGGTCGACAGGGGGCGCACTTACAGAGGAGCAGGCGAACATCCAGCGTTCTGAAACGACCCCCGTTGGTTCCTACGCTGCGAGTCCCTGGGAGCTGTACGACATGCACGGCAACGTGGATGAGTGGTGCCAGGATTCCTGGCACGGGAGCTACGAGGGGGCTCCCGCGGATGGCAGTGCATGGGAGAATGGGGGCCCCGTGTACCGCGTGGGCCGTGGCGGTTCGTTCGACGGCCCCGCGCAGTATGCGCGCTCGGCTTGCCGCAGCAGGTGGCTCCCGTCGCTCCGCGTCTACGCCCTCGGCTTCCGCCCCGCCAGGGTCATCACGGAGTGACTTCACCACTTCACCACTTGCCCCCCGCAAGCAACGATTTCCCGTTGAGAGCGGCGCGGCCCGGGCCGGCGTAGCCGAGCCCGAGGCAAAGCGCCGCGGCGCTCGAGCAAGACGGTGTGAAGTACAGGACGCGAGCGCCCGAAGGGAGGCGACGCGTCCGAAGAGCCTCGTGCGCGAAGCGCCGAGCGCTCTTCCAGGCCGAGCCGAAGGCGAGGCCCGCCGGCAAATCGTGCGTTGTGGGGGAGGTGCGTCGCCAGGAGCTTCGGTGGCTCACCACCTACCACCCCCAGCGGCGCGTTCTGTTCGGCCGGACGAGCCGGCGCGGGAGAGGAGCCTGGGCATCACGGGCGCAGCGCGCGGAACCGGCCGGAGTCGGACCGGGCGCGTCCCGCGCGATCGGGCAAGTGCGACGCCTTGGCGGGGCGAAAGCCGACGTTGTCGTTGCGGTTCGACGGGTGCCGGTTGTTGCGGTACGCGGACCGCGCGTTCTGCGCGCCGTCGCGCAGTCGGGTTTCCCGACGACGATCTCGACCAGCTCACGGTTGGTCAGCACGACGTAGGGCGGCACCCCCTGGTCGCGGGCCCTTTGCAGGCGCCACTCGCGAAGCGTGTTGAACAGGACGCGGTCGCTTTCGTTCAGCGCCGCGCTGGGATCCGGTCGCGCGCCACGCTTGGAACGGCGGGGGCCGGGCTCAGGGCTGGTCCCCTGTCGGGCGGCACGCAACGCCTCGGCGGGCACGACCGCGTCTTGCCAGGTCACGATGCAGGTCACGTGCGGGACGTCGTTGACCGCGTAGAAGTGCTCGCGGAAGGCCACGACCTCTTTGTCGCGGAGGAAGTGCTGGAGCGGTTCCTCGTCGAAACCGCCGAGCGTGGCTGAGTAGCGGAAGGTGAAGAGCTTGACGCGCATACCGGCGCCCTCGTACCCGCCCCCGCCCGACCTGCCTGGTTTCTCCGAGATTTTTCGCTTTGCTGCACGGCGCTGTACAGCCCGGACCGGCCGCCTCGTCGGGCCCGGCTTCGCACGGGCCGCTCGGCGCCGGAGATACGCGCCGGGGGATGCCAGCCTGTTTTGGGAAGAGGAGAAGTGGTGAAGTCACTCCGTGATGACCCTGGCGGGGCGAAAGCCGACGTAGTCGTTGCGGAACGACGGGGGCCGGTAGTCGCGGTACGCGGACCGCGCGTACCGCGCGGTGAGGCCGAACGAGCCGCCACGGATCACGCGGCCCTCGGAGCCGCTGTCCTCCCACGCACTGCCGTCCGAGGGGGCCCCCTCGTAGTCCTCGTGCCAAGAGTCCTGGCACCACTCGAAGACGTTGCCGTGCATGTCGTACAGCTCCCAGAGGTTGGGCTTCCTTTGAGCAACGGCGTGAGATGTGCAGCCCCATTCACCGTAGACCTTCTCGTAGTCCCGCTCGGTTTCGGGAGGGAGCCTTGTCCTTCCGGAGTTCCGGAAGAACCACCCATGCTCGAGGAGCTCCTCCTCGCCTCCCTCAAAGCTGAACGGCGAATCGGTCATCGCCCGGCACGCACACTCCCACTCGGCCTCGCTCGGCAGCCGAGCGCCCAGCCAGCGGCAGAAGGACACCGCTTCGTACCAGGTGACCTGGACTACCGGGTGATCCTCTTGTCCCTTGGGGTACGCATGCGAAGGGTCGAAGGCCGAATACATCGCGTTCGTCACCGGGGTGCGCATCAGCTCCAACGGGGCCGCGATGCGGACTTCGTGGGCAGGGCCTTCGTCGTCGTAGCGTCCCCGCTCGCCCTCTTCGCTCCCCATCCGGAAAACACCTGGCTCGATCCGCCTCCACAGCGGTTGGTCGTCCTCCCCGGGAAGATGCTCGAAGAGGATCCGGTCGGGGACCGGCAGGTGCTCGAAGAGCCGCCCGCGGATAGCCGCCGCGGTGGTGGCGACCTCCGCCTCTTCCCGTTCGAGGTCGTGCAGGGCTAGGTCGAGGAAGAAGAGGTCGTTGCCATCGTGCGTCACGCGCGCGAGCTGTTCCAGCAGGAGCACGGCTCGTTCCGGATCTCCCACCTGTTCGGGAATCCGGGCGATCACCTCGCGGCGCGCCTCCCAGTCGTCGCTGAGCTCCAGGATGCGGCGCAGCGTCTCCGGCGCGAGCCCCTGGGCCGTCGCCAGGGCGCGCAGCGCCAGCGGGCGGTCGGTCTCGGCCAGGGCTTCGACCAGCGCGTCGCGCTCTTCGATCCGGCCGGCCAGGAGGGCGAAGGGCTCGGCCCAGCGTCCCGCGTCGCCCTCGACCTCCCGCACCGCGGCGAGGCAGGCTTCGTTGCCGCCGGCGCGGTGGCGCTGCTCCAGGGCCTCGGCGCACAGCGCCTCGCCAAAGCTCTTGTGCCAGAAGCACCAGTCGGCGTCGGGGCCGTTGTGGGGACCGAGGATTCCGGTGCGCTCGGCCACGTCGTCGAGGAAGCGCCGCAGACGGGCCCGCCACGGGGCATGGCGTTCGAGCGTGTCGCGGAGGTCGTCGAACTCCTTGCCCAGGAGGCGCGACTCCAGCTCTTCGACGGCGCAGCTCGTAAGCGCGTCTTCGGTCAGCCCGTGCGCCAGTTGGGCCAGGACCGCGCGCACCGTCTTCCTGAGCGGCAGCGGATCGGTCCGGCCACCGCGGTGCCTGCCCTCCAGCAGCAGATCGAAGATCTGATCGTACAGTTCCGTGCGGTACGGCGAGGGCTTGACGCCCCCGGCGAGCAGGATGGCCATCAGGGTGAGGTAGAGCGGCGTGCCCGCGAGCTCGCGCAGGCTGCGGTGCGCGCCCAGGGTCACGAGTGCGGCGTCGGCGCGTTGCCACTCGGGCTCCGCGCCGGGCGGCGCGAACCAGCGCGCGAGGAACTCCCGGCGCCGACCGTCGTCCAGCGGCAGGACGTTCAGCTCGCGGAACTCGCTGCCCGGACTCTCGAAGCCGATCGGGCGGCTCGCGACCACCAGGGGGGAGCTCTTCCAGCGGCGGGAGAGCTCACGGATCAGCTCGAGCGCTTCGACGCGGTCCTCGCTGGGCACCTCGTCGAGGCTGTCGAGGAGCACGACCAGCCGACCCTCCTCGCCCTCGCGGTCCAGGGTCGACGCGAGCCCCTTGGCGGCCCCGCCGCGGGACAGGCTTCGCTCGAGGCTGTCGAGGACGAACTCGCGCTCCCGCAGCAGGCGCGGCAGCGACGCGTAGACCGTGATCCACGGGCTGGCCTCGTCGGCGAGCTGGTAGGCGAAGTGGCGCAGCAGCGTCGTTTTCCCGGCCCCCGGGTCGCCCTTGAGAGCCCAGCGCCCGGTGACCCACGACGGGTCGAGCGCGGACAGGTTCAGAAGGTCGCGGATCCGCTTGGGGCCGCGGAGCGCGGCTGGGTCTTCTGTGCGGAGCTTGGCGCCGGCTCGGTCGCCGTCGAGCTCCAGCTCGACGTAGACGTGCTCCAGCACCGCGGCCGGGGCTCCCTTGCGGAAGTAGGGCACCAGCTCGCGGTGGGCGTCCTTCACGTAGGCGCGGTAGCGGGAGAGGAGGTCCCGGCCGGCCGCGTCGCTCTCGAGCGCCTCCAGACGAGCGCGTAGATCGCCGATGCGCTCGGCGAGCCCGGCGTCCTCGTACTCTTCCGCCACGACCGAAAGCAGGCGCAGCGCGCCGCTCTTGGCGGTGTCCTCGGCGCGACACAAGACGACCGCGGCGTTGGCCGTCAACTCGGTGGAGGCGTAGTCCTCCAGCGCGCCTCGGCCTTGGCCGATCGCCGTCGCCAGCGCGCGGCGGTAGGGCTTCTTGTCGAGCGGCTCCGCGACGAGCGCTACGAGCTCTTGCCGCAGGTCCGCGGGCAGTTCGTCGTCCGCAACGCTCGGCGGTTCGTCGAGCTCGTCGGGCACAGCATGGCCGCCGAGAGCCCCGAGCAGCTCGCCGAGCCTTTCGCGGTAGACCTCGCCGCGCGCGCCTCGGAAGTCGAGGTGCTGCTTGCCGCGCAGGAACGGAGGCCAGGGCGTGTCGACGACGAGGAGCGGCAGGATGGGGCGCTCGCCCTGGCGCCGCACCAGGTCGGACTGCATCGCCTGGATCTCCTCGTTGACCCACGGCGACGCGAACGACTCCGGCGTGGCGACGAGCACCACGTGATCCGCCTGATCGAGCCCGAGCTGCAGCGCGGAGACCCACGACTCGCCGACGCCGATCGAGCGCTGGTCGAGGAACACGCTGTCCTTGCCGAGCGCCCGTTCGAGGTTGCGATGCAGGACGTCGACCCACGCGGCGTAGCGCGACGAGTAGCTGAGAAAGGCGCGATAGCGTCTGGACATGGGGGGAAGCACCAAGGCCCAAGTTCGGCGGCAGCGTAGCCTCCGCGGCGCGGCCCGTCACGGGCGTGGTGCAGGCCTCAAGAAAGACCGAGAAACGTGGCGGCTTCGCGGCTCAACTCGGACGGCTCCAGAGGACTCCGAATTCACCCACCCCCCGCCGCCACAGGCACCCGCCCGGCGGCACCACCGCCCGCAACCCGCGGAGGAGCCTCGAAATGAAGCCCGCCCTTGCCACCACCGCCGCCCTCGGGCTCAGCCTCGCAACGACTGGGCCGCTCCACGCCCAGTGCCCCGAACCGTCCAAGCTGAACGACGACACCCCCGTGCCGGCCGGCTTCTTCGGCGCCTCGGTCTCGGTCTCCGGAACCACCGCCGTCGTCGGAGCCAACGGCGACGAGCTCGTCGGCGTAAAGATCGGCGCCGCGCACTTCTTCGAGAACCAGGGCGGCGTGTGGATGAACACCTCCACCGTCGTTCCGTTCGACGCCGCCCCGTCGCAGAACTTCGGCAACGCGGTCTCGATCTCCGGCAACAACGCCCTGATCGGCGCCAACGCCGACGACGAGGGCGGCTCGTTCGCCGGAGCCGCCTACCTCTTCGAGCGCCCCTTCGACGGCGCGCCCTGGCTGCAGCGAGCCAAGTTCCTGCACCCGGCCCCCGAGAACGCCGACTTCTTCGGCAACGCGTTGTCGCTGTCGGGCAACACGGCCGCGGTCGGCGCGTCCGGCGACGACGGCGTCGGGTCGGTGAGCGTGTTCGAGCTCGAGCTCGGCGACTGGCAGTACGAGACGACGCTCGTGCCCAGCGACGGGCAGGAGAACGACGCCTTCGGCATCGCCGTGGGCGCGTCGGGCGACACGCTCCTCATCGGATCGCCCAACGACGACGATTGGGTCGACAACTCGGGCTCGGTCTACGTCTTTGAGGACGACGGGGCGGGCTGGGTTCAAACCGCCAAGCTGCGGGCTTCGGACCCGCACTACAACGACGGCTTCGGCTCGGCCGTGGCCGTGTCGGGCGACGTCGCGCTGATCAGCGCCTGGGGCTACGACGGAGCGGGGGCGGACTCCGGTGCCGTCTACGTCTTCGAGCGGCAGGGCGGCGAGTGGGTCGAGACCGCGACGCTGATTGCCTCGGACGCTTCCGAGGACGACGGATTCGGGCGCTCGGTCGCGATCTCCGGCACGACGGCGCTGATCGGCGCCACGCGCACCGACGGCGTCGCGGGAGCCGACATCGGCGCCGCCTACCTCTTCGAGGAGCTCGGCGGAACGTGGGTCGAGACGAGCCGGATCGAAGCGTTCGACGCGGCCGAAGACGACGGGTTCGGCAACGCGGTTGCGCTCGCGGGGACGACCGCACTGGTGGGCGTGTCCGGCGCCGACGACGGCGCGTCGAACGCCGGTGCGGTGTACGTCTGCCCGGTGGCGACGCCGAAGGTGCTGCCCTTGAGCGGCTGTGGGCTGAACCCGACCGGGAGCCTGACCGTGATCGACGGCGAGCCGGCGCTCGCGAGCACGCTCGTGCTCGGCATCCACAACCCGCTGGGCACCCAGGCCCTCGGCTCGCCGACGTTCCTGGCGCTGTCCGCGGGGCTCGATGCGGGCGTCGCGGCCGGTGGCTGCGGCACGCTGCTCGGCGGCTGGAGCATGCTCGGCTTCGGCGGTGCCGGTGAGCTGCTCCTCGACCCCTTCGGCCCGCTGGCGCAGGCGCCCGGCTTCCCGTGGAACGGGGCTCCGGCGCCGGTGGCGGTGCCGATTCCCGACGACTGCGCGATGCTGAACATGTCGCTGCACGCGCAGGGGCTGCTGCTCGACCTGACGCCGGCGGCGGTCGCGCCGATCGGGCTGACGGAGGGGCTGCGGCTGCAGATCGGGATCTGAGTTGCGCCGGCTCAGAAGGCCGCGTCGTAGAGGAAGAGCCGCCCGCTGTCCCGGTCGACCAGGAGCCGGAGCTGGCTCAGCGTCTCCGCGCGCGGTCCCCACGCCTCGTACGCAGCCGCCGGCTTGGGCCGGAACCACGCCGGCCGGCCGTACCACTCCGCTGGCTCGTCCGCGAGGCGCTCCAGCGCGTTGTCGGCGATGATCCGCTCGCACAGCGCGTCGTTCGGAGCGAGCGCGAAGTAGCCCTCGAACTCGTACGACCAGTGGCCCGAGCGGGTGTAGTAGGAGTGCAGCACGTCGGCTCCCGCGGGCTGCGGGGTGCGGAAGGCGCGCTCCCAGTTGGCGGGGTCGTCGCTCCACTCGCCGCCGGCGAAGTAGCCGCAGGAGGAGCTCGCGAGCGTCAGGAGCGCGAGGCGTGCCAGCGAGCGGGCCCGGGCGAAGGCGGGGGGGCGGGCCGGGGGCGTGTCCATCGTTTCTGTATCGAGCTCACGCGGCCTGCACCTCGAGCGGTGCGTGCGTGGTCCTTTTCCGAAGAAGGCCGCCCGGAGCCGCGCAGTCCGTGCGTTTCTACGGGTGGAGCCCTGCAAGCCTCCATCCCCATGCGCGTCATCGACGACCCGGATCGCCCCCTGCAGACCCTCCGCCGGCGCACGGCGCGGGCCGACAAGCTGTCGATCGGCCTGTCGTGCGCGGTGGTGGCGTGTCTGGTGTCGGCGTGGATCACCGTGCGGCCGGTCCTGGGGCTTGGGCTCGCGGTCCTGGCGGTGGCGGGAGCGCGTTGGTTGGCGGCCCGCCGTTCGCGCCGGGAGAGCGCGGCATCGCCCGAGGCCGAGGGCGCCGAGGGTGAGGGCGGGCCCGACCGAGCGCGCGTCCGCTGACCTGCTCGCTCGGCGCGGCCGCGGTTCGGGAGCTCGGGTCGGAGCGGCGCTCTTCGACCCGCGTGCGCAGGCTCTGGGCGAACGTCTGGCGCGCCGCATGGGCGCGCATCGTTCGGCCCGACGTGCGTCGTGGTCGCGTGGGTGCCTGGGGCAGACTCCGAGGTCGGGCAGATGCAGCGTCACCCCGGGCGACGCCGCGAAGAGGCCGTTGGCCGCATTGGAGCTCCGCAGCAGGAACTGCAGGATGGCCGACGGTGTGGAGGCGGCTTCCGCCTCGGTGCCGGTCGGCTTGCTGCCGCTCGGCTTCGGCTCAAGGCAGCAGTTGCAACGGCTCCGCGTTGCTGGCGAAGAGCGGCTCGAAGCCCGGTGCGAAGACGAAGACCACGAAGGCGTGGTGCAGCGTCAGCCCCACCAGGCTGGAGTCGAAGCCGGGCGGGAAGGTCAGCGACGCGCTCCCGGCGCCCTCGGCGTCGAGCACACCCTGGAAGCCGCTCAGGGGCGCAGTGGCGGGGTGGGACAGCGTGTAGAGCAGATACGGGTCGAGCACCAGCGGGAGCAGGATCGAGCCCAGCGGGGTCGGCGGCGAAGTGCCCGAAGCGCTGCCGGCGATGCCGTAGCTGCGGCCGGCGTGCTCGGGGCCCGCCTGCAGGCTCAGGTTCTGCTGGCCGCCGGTGGAGAGCGAGACCTGGGTCACGTCGGCCTCCAGCGCACAGCTTGCCAGCGTGCTCCAGATCCCCTCGTGGGTCGCGAGCAGAAGGCGCGTACAGGAGCCCGCGGCCAGCTCGAGGTCGCGGAAGCTGCCCGATTCCGTTAGCCCCGCGTCGAAGGCGGCGAAGCTGGCCCCGGCGTTCTCGGTCACCGTCACGTGGCTGTAGGGCACCTCGAAGAGTCCGCCCGCCCGCTCGGCCATGTAGAGCACGTCGGGCACCAAGGGGTCGTGGACGACGCCCAGGATCTCGCTCAGCGGCCCGGTGTTTGACCAGCTCAGTCCGCCGTTGCTCGAGCGGTACAAGCCGCCCTCGCTGATGCCGGGGCCCTTGCCGTTGTCCGCCAGGTAGACGGTGCCCGGCGCGGCGCTTGAGACCGCGAGCTGGGTGCAGTCGGCGTCGGGGTCCAGGCCGCTGCTGGAGAGCTGCCAGCTGGCGCCCCCGTCGCCGGAGCGCAGCACGCCGCCCGGGTTGGCCAGAGCCGTCGTGTCGAAGGCCGCCAGCCAGGTTTGGTCGGTCCCGTCGGGCAGCGCGATCACATCGCGCACCTCCTCGCCTCCCACCGTCCCCTCGAAGGCGCGGGTCCAGCTGGCTCCACCGTCGCTGGTGCGCCACAGGCCCGCCTCGGTGCCGGCGAAGGCGAAGTCGCTGCCGCCGGCGACGAGCAGGTCGGGGTTCGCGTGGCCGAAGCCCAGGGAGAAGAGCTCCTGATCGAGGAACTCGCTCTGATCGGGGCCGAGGGCGGTCCAGGTCGCGTCGGGCGCGCGGCGGTAGACGCCCTCGCCGGCGATCGTGGTCGGCCCGTTGGAGAGGGCGTAGAGCGCGCCGTCGGGGGCGAACTCGACCGTGGAGAAGCGCATGGGCGGCACGGCTTCCAGGTCCCAGCTCGCCCCGCTGTCGGTCGAGCGGTAGACGCCGCCGCTGTTGAGGCTCTCGAAGCTGACCGCGAGCTCTTCGGGGACACTAGGGTGAGCCGCGACCGAGCTGACCCGCAGCGCCGCAATGCCCTCCGAGGAGGGGGCGAAGGTCGCGCCGTCCGCCGATCGCCAGACCGCGAGGGCATCGCAGCCGATCCAGATCGGCGCCGTGCCGGCGGAGAAGAACGTGATCTCGTTCACCGAGAGCTCGCCGGTCCCGCCGATACCGAAGTCCCAGGTGGCTCCGCCGTCCTCCGAGCGGAACACCCCCGCTCCCACCGTGCCCAGGAACCAGCGGTCTCCGTCCGCCGGGTCGATCTCGATGTCGTTCGCCGCCAGGCTGGGCCAGGTGGCGTCGTGCAGGGCGACCCAGCTCGCGCCCTCGTCCGTCGACTCGAACAGCCCGAAGTCCTGCCCTCCGAAGAGCTGGCCGCCGCAGGCCAGCACGCGCTCGCCGTCGTGGTGCAGGTCGACCACGCCGGTGGGGGGGAGGCCTGCGGAGACGTCGCTCCAGCTCGCGCCCCCGTTCGTGCTGAACCACAGCGCGCCGCCGCCGGCGAAGCCCCGGAACCCGACGAAGACCCGGTCGGCGTCCTCCGGATCGACCGCGATGGAGAGGCAGTCCTGGCTGCTGGTCGGCGGCGACACGTCGACCCAGGTCGCCCCGCCGTCGTCGGATCGGAACACCAGATCGGACTGCGCGCCGCCGTTGTCGTCCCCGCCGATCCAGATCCGCCCGGGCTGCGAGGGCGACAGCGTGACCTCGAAGACGTTCTCGTTGATGCCCAACGGGGCGGGCAGCTTCTGCCAGCTGGCTCCGCCGTCGGAGCTCTTCCACACCCCGTAGAAGGTCCCGGCGAAGGCGTCCCCGTTGGGCGCGAACTCGATGTCGTAGACGTTCGTGTCGTCGAGCGCCGCGACCTCCGACCAGGTCGTCCCCGCGTCGACGGACCGGAACAGCGAACCGAGCACGCTCGCCGGCGCCACACCGGCCAGCACGATGGCAGGGTCCACCGGCGAGACCGCGACGTCCGCCACATCGCCCCCGAAGGGCCCGATCGGCGACCAGTCCGGCGCAACGAGATCCGCCGCCGCGGGACCCGGCTCGCCGACCGGCCGGCCGCCGCCGGTCCTTCCGGGGGCCGAGCGCTGTCCGTGGGAGTCGATGAGGAGCGCCTCCTGGCAGGGCAGGGGCGCGGCGAGGAACAGGCCCATCAGGGCGGCGCGGAGGAGGGAAGCGCTCTGCAAGGGGCGACTCTTGGTTGGGGTCTTGCCCGAGGATAGCGCAGGCTCGCAGCGCGTGTGGTGCCGAGGCGAACGCCCCGTCGCCGGTCCGTCCTGAACGCCGCCCTTTGGACTCGCCGCGACCCGCCTCGGAGCCGCTCCACCGGCCGTCGCACAGTGCCGATGAAGCGGACCGGCGAGACCCCCGGGTCGTTGGGCTCTTCGGCGCTTCGGTGTCGGTCTCCGGCGACTTCGCGGTCGCGGGAGCCAACGGCGACCAGGTCGGCGGCGTGCACTCCGGCGCGGCGCACTTCTTTGAGAATCAGGGGGGCAGGGTGCATCACGAGCCGGAGTCCGCGCGCTCGCCTTCGACCCGCGCGCGCAGGCTCGCGACGAACGCCTGCCGCGCCGCGTAGGTGCGCATCGTCTCGGGGCTCAGGCGCAGGAACTCCTCCGCGACCGGGAGGGCCTCCTCGTAGCGTTCGGCCCGCACCAGGAGCTCGGCCAACGAGACCAGGAAGTCGACCGAGCGCCGGTCGTCCTCGCCGTGCACGCCCGCGTACTCGGCGTGCAGCTCGCGCAGCGCGCGCGCCGCTCCCTCGGCGTCGCCGCGTCGCTCGCGTGCCGTCGCCAGGCCGCGCGCGAGCTCGAGCAGGTACCCGTTGCCCTCGCCGAACACCTCGCGCGAGAGCACGAGCGCGTCCAGCGCGCGCGTCTCCGCCGCGTCGTAGTCCTCCGCCGCGACCGCCAGGCGCGCGGCGAGGCTCTCGACGACCAGCAGCCGCGGGCCGGCGCCGCCCTCGAGCTCCTCGGCGAGGGCCCGCGCGGGCGCGAGGCGTGCCTCGGCGCGCTCGTGCTTGCCGAGCTGCAGCGAGAGGTTGGCGTAGTTGACGGCGACCGCGAAGCGGTTCGAGGCGGTGCCGCCGCGCGCGGCGAACTCGGCCTCGCAGCGTTCGAACTCTTCCTCGGCTTCCGCGGTCCGGCCGCGCGACCAGAGGCTGTTCGCGTAGTCCATGCGCACGACGGTCTGGAAGAGCGCCTCGTCGCCCTCGACGGCGAGGGCGAGCGCGCGGTCGAACTCGGCGTCGGCTTCGTCGTAGCGCTTGAGCGCGGCGAGCAGCGTCGCGATGCGGTGCCGCAGGCTGAGGTCGAACGTGCCGCCCGCTCCGCCGCCCTGCAGCTCGATCGCGTGCGAGCGGCGGTGCAGCGCGAGGGCGCGCTCGGGGTCGTCGAGCTTCGCGTAGCAGCTGCCGAGCGTCGTGCGCGCGTGGCGCGCGTCGCGGTGGGCCTCGCCCAGCGCAGCCTCGGCGCGGCTCAGCAGGTCGAGCGACAGGTCGCGCGACTCGGTCAGTCGGCCGCGCTCCTCGAGCAGGTCGGCCCATACGACCTCGACGTGGAGCCGCTCCGGAGCGTCCGGAGCGAAGCTGGTCCGCGCGAGCGCGCTCGCCTGCGCCAGGTGCTCCTCGGCCCGGTCCAGCTCGCCGAGGTTCAGGAAGCCCTCGCCGACCAGCCCCTGGAGCACGGCACGCGCCTCGGGATCGTCGACCTCGGTCAGGCTGCGCTCGGCGCGCTCTAGCTGGTCGCGCACCTTCGCGTCCGCGCCCTCGAGGTAGGCGTTCATCGACACGAAGAGGTCCGCCAGAAAGCCGCTGACGCGCCCGGTGAGCTGCGCCTGGCGGCTGGTCTCGTCGCGTGCGCGGCGCGCGCGGCGGGCCTCGATCTCCGCCCGCCCCAGGCCGGCGGCGAGGGCCAGCACGACGGCTCCGAGCGCGGCCAGGAGCACCCGGTGCCGGCGGGTGAAGCGCGACAGGTGGTAGAGCGTGCTCGGCGCCGCCGCCGCGACCGGCTCGTGCCGCCGGTAGCGCTCGAGGTCCGCCGCCAGCTCGGCGGCGGTGGAGTAGCGGCGGTCGGGCTCGCGGTCGAGCGTGCGCCGCAGGATCCAGCGCAGGTCGCGCGGCAGATCGGCGGGGATCTCGGGCTCGGCGTCGGCGAGCCGGCGCAGGGCGGCGGCCAGCGAGAGCCCCGCGAGGTCGTGGGCGGGCGCGCCGGTGAGGAGCTCGAGCAGGATGCACCCGAGCGAGTACACGTCGCTGCGCGTGTCGATCGAGAACGGCCGGCCGGACAGGTGCTCGGGACTCATCGTCGCGAGCGTTCCCAGCACGTCGCCGGCGCGCGTCTCCGCCTGGGTCACGTTGAGCGCCTCGGGGTCGACCGCACGCGCGAGCCCGAAGTCGATCAGCTTGACGCGGCCCGCGCGGTCGACCAGCACGTTGCCCGGCTTGAGGTCGCGGTGGAGGATGCCCTTTTGGTGCCCGTAGTGCACCGCTTCGCAGGCCTCGCGGAAGAGCGCCAGACGCCGCGGCGGGTCGAGGCGATGCTCGTCGGCGTAGCGCACGATGGGGAGCGCGTCCTCGATCAGCTCCATCGTCAGGTAGGGCAGGCGCAGGTCGTCGAGCTCGATTCCGCCGGCGTCGAAAATCTGTGCGATGCCCGGATGCTGGAGGTGTCCCAGCACCTCGACCTCGACGCGAAAGCGGCGCAGGGCCTCGCTCGACTCGCCGCCGAGGCGCAGCGTCTTGAGCGCGACGCGGCGGCGCGGGTGCTCCTGCTCGGCCTCGAAGACGGTGCCCATGCCGCCGCTCGCGAGCGGGTGCAGGATGCGGTAGCCGTCCACCTCGCGTCCGGCGAGCAGGGCCGCGCTGGGGGCCAGCCCGCCCAGCGGGTCCGGCGCGGGCGCGTCCAGAAACCCCGCCGCGAGCGCTTCGTGCCGCAGCAGGCGCTCGACCGCGGCCGCCAGCTCGGCATCGCGGCCGCGGATCTGGCTCAGGCGCGCCGCGCGCTCGGCGGCGTCGGCGTCGACCAGCTCCTCGAAGAGCTCGCGCGCCTGCTGGTGGTCGTGCGTCATCGGTGGCTGGAGGCGAATCCAAGCCGAGTGTACGGACCGGGCCGGCGCGGTCCGGATCTTTCGAAAAGGTGGCGGGGTGCCCGGATGCCTGCCGGTGGGCCTGCGGGCCGCCCTTCGCGCGCCCTGCAGGATCCCCGACCTCCAAGCTCGACCATGAAGCACTTACTCCGCGCTCTCGCACTCCTCGCTCTCCTTCCGCTCGCCGCGGCCGCCGAGTCCGCCCTATACGGGACGGCGTTCTCCGTCCTCTACAGGATCGACAAGCACACCGGGGCCGCCGTGCAGATCGGACCCGTCGGCTACGGCGGTATCTCCGGCATGGTCTTCCTGAACGACGGGAGGCTCATCGCGAGCGCGCTCGACTCCTCCTCGTCGCTGGTGTTGATCCAGATCGATCCCGCCACCGGGGCGGGCACCCAGATCGTGCCGGGGTCGGGGTTCGCACGCTATCCGGACCTGGCCTACGACCGCTCGACGGGCCGGATCTTCGCGAACTCCAGGGGACCGAACGCGCTGCTCGAGCTCGACCCCGTGAACCTGGCGCCCTTGAGCCTGACCGGGCTGCCGACCGGCGGAGGCCGCGGGCTGGTCTGGGACGAGGCCGAGCGCAGGCTGATCGCCGCCCTCGGCCCCGACCTGGTGGAGGTGGACACGCCGGGCGGGGTCGTGTCCACCCTCGGCAGCGTCGGCCCCAACGCACGCATCTCCGCCCTGGCCTTTGATCCGAGCGACGGCGAGCTGATCGGGTCGCGCTTCTCGGCGGCCGGCTCCGAGCTGGTCCGCCTGGTGCCCGGAGCGGTCGAGTTGAGCGTTACCGCCATCGGCCCCACGCCCTGGCTCGACGCCATCGCGTTCTCGCCGCCGGAGCTGACCGGTCCGCCGCTCTACGCCACGACCGGCGATCACGAGGACAAGTCGCGCCTCCTGCGTATCGATCCGGATACGGGGTTCGGCTCCCTGATCGGCGACATGCCCGGGTACACCGGAGCGACCGGTCTCGCCGTTCTCGGCGACGGCCGGCTGGTCGCGTCCGCGCTGCGGCTCCCTTCGGCGGAGGCCAGCCTGATCGAGATCGATCGGCTGACCGGCCAGCCTTCGCTGATCGGCGCCTTCAACCATGAGTGCGAGCGCATGACCGACCTGGCGTACGATCCGCTGCTCGACGTGCTCTACGGCTACGCCCACAGCGGCGGGTGCGCCCAGGAAGGGCTGCACCGCATCGACACGGCGACCGGCAAGGCCACGCCCGTCGGTCCGAGCGGCTTCGGCGGAGGCGGCAACGGCCTCGCCTGGGATCCGATCGACGGCACGCTGTACGGCTCGCCCGACGACCTCCTCAGCCTGGTGACGTTCGACCTGGCCACCGGCGCGGCGAGTGCGATCCCCGCGACGGTGGGTCAGGTCGAGCGGCATCGTGCACTCGCGTTCCATCCGGAGACCGGGGAGCTGTACGGCGCGACGCGCGGATCGTGGGACCCGCACCTGACCCGGATCGACCCGGCGACCGGGCAGGTGCTCCCGATCGGGCCCACTTCCCAGTCCGTCGACGCGCTCGCCTTCGACGCGACCTTCAGCTACCCGCCGGCGACCTGCGCCTTCCGCGGCGGACTGCTCGGCCTCAACCCGCCCGACTTCAGCTGCGCCGGTTCGCCGGTCGTGGGGGGGACCTGGGTCGCCCAGGTACAGACCACGCCGCTGGTCGGGACGCTCACGCTCTCGACGCCGATCGTGTTCGGCCTGGGAGGGCCGGCGCAGGGCGTGCTCGTCTTCGGATGGGAGCTCTTGGTGCTGCCGCCGCTGCTCGAGGTCACCGGCCTCGGCACCCTGAACATCTCGGTGCCGCCGACCGCGCCGCTGCTCGGCGTCGAGGTGCCCGCGCAGGCCGCGCGGCTCGAGCTCGGGGCGTCGGGGCAGGTCGAGGTCGTGCTGACGAACGCGCTCGACCTCGAGCTGGGCTTCTGAACCGCAGTCCGCACAAGGTCGCGAGCCCCTTTCGCGAGGCCGGCCGCGGCGCGGCGATCGTCGTGCTCGCCCTTTCCCGCCGACGCGCTCGACCTGACCCTCGCCAGCCAGGCGCCCGGGCGCGGCGGCGGAGGGGCGTGCGACCCACCGGCCTCAACCGGGCGCCTTGGCGACGGCGGGTGGTCGCGTTGCCGTGGGAGTCAAGAACGGCGTGCCCTCGGTAACGCGGCTGGGGCGAACGCAGGCCACGGTCCCGCCCCGGGGACGACTTCTGCGGTCTCCGGGGCACATTTTCCGTTTCCCGCGGGTCGTACACACCCGGGGCCCCTCACTTGCTGCACCAGCGTGGAGGTTCCCATGCACGCCATTCCCTCGCTTACGCTCATCGCCGGCGCCGCCGCGCTCCTGCTCGCCCCCGCCCCCCTGGCCCAGTGCTCCTCGGAGCCGATGCCGATGTGGGACGGGATCCCCTATCCGGGACCCGCCGGGACGCCCGCTTCGGGCGCGCCCACCGGTCCGGCCACGCCCGGGCCCGGCGGGCCGGTGATGCCCCACCCGCCCGGTCCGACGTCGGGCGGGCCCGCGCCGACGCCGCCGACCGGACCGGTGACGCCGACGCCGCCCCCCGGCTCGCCCCTCTGGCTGCCGGAGACCGGAGGCGGGGCGGTGGCCCCCGACCCGACGCACTGGGGGCACTGGTGGCTCTACAACCGCGACCCGTTCCTCGACTTCGCCGCGCGCTTCCAGCGCCGCGACACCGTCAGCGCGGACGGAGGCGCGCCGACCCTCGGCGCCGACCGCAAGCAGGTCCTGGAGGAGATCGTCCCCGCGCTGCGCGCCGTGGTCGAAAAGGGCGGGCACATCGGCCTCCAGCGCGAGTCGCTGTTCGCCCTCGCCCGCGTCCAGCTGCCGTCGACCGCGCTCCCCGAGTACGCCGCGATCAACCTCGACGTAGGCGCGCCGGAGGTGAAGGAGGCCGCGGCCCTGGCCCTCGCGCTCCACGGCGATCCCGACGTCCTCGGGACGCTGCTCGACCTCGCCCTCGACACCGAGCGCGGGCGCGAGCTGGTGAACGAGGAGCAGCGCGTGTCCCCGCGCCTGCGCGCCATGGCCGCCTACGGCATCGGGCTCGTCGGCAAGGACAGCCGCTACGAGCGCCTGCCGCTGGTGGACGCGCTGCTCTCGGTCCTCGGAGACGGGGAGGTGACCGCCGAGACCCAGGTCGCCTGCGTCCTCGCGCTCGGCGAGCTCCCGGTTCCCTTCTGCTCCGAGGTCGACGAGGTCGCCCACGGGATGTTCGAGGTCGGCGGCCGCCACCTGTGCGGCGGGACGCTGACGAACTACCTGCTGGCGACGCTCGACGACGACACCCTGGACCCGTGGCTGCATGCCCACACCTCGGCGGTCCTCGGCAAGCTCACGGCCGGCTCTCCCGAGACGTTCCGCTCGCTGGCCGCCGAGACCCTGCTCGAGGTCGCGGACGCGAAGAGCCGCCGCCCTGCCCCCGTGAAGAACGGCGCGGTCATCGGGCTCGGCCTGATCGCGGACGCCGACGACGAGGACGTCGACCGGCGCGTGCGCGCGGGGCTGCACGATGCAGTGGCCCACGGCGACCCCCTCTCCCGCCGCCTCGCCACCGTGGCGCTGGCCGAGGTCGGCGCCCGCGACGGCGCCGGCGCCGGCGAGGAGGAGACGGCCGAGGAGACCGCCGCGTGGCTCGCGCGGCGCCTCGCCAAGGGCAAGGCCACGATGAAGCCCTGGGCGGCGCTGTCGGTCGCGGTCTTCGGCCACCACCGCGCCCAGGCCCGCGCCTCCGTGCCGGTCTCGATGGCCGCCGCCCTGCGAGATCTGCACGACAAGACGCGCAGCGACGGGGACGCGGCGCCGTACGCGCTCGCCCTCGGGCTGCTCGGCGACGTGCACGCCGAGGACGAGCTGCTCGAGCGCTTCTCGAGGTCCGACGACAGCGGCTACCGGGCCCACGCGGCGCTCTCGCTCGGACTCCTGACGACGACCCGTGCCAAGGAGGCTCTGCTCGCCGCCTTCGAAGAGGAGGAGCCGACGCCCGACCTCGCCGTCGCGGTCGCGGTGGGCCTGCGGCTCCTCGGCCACCGCGAGGTGGTTCCGGCGCTCGTCGAGCGCGCGCAGGAAGCCGAGGATCCGGCGGCGCGGGCCGCCTGGGTCGCCGGCCTCGGCGCGCTCCTCGACGGCGACGCGGTGACGCCGCTGGTCGAGGTGCTCGCGGACGAGGACGAGAGCTTCCCCGTGCGCGCCGCGGCCGCCCGGGCGCTCGGCGGTCTTGCCGATCCGCGGACGACGCTCTGGAACGCGTCCTACTCCAACGACGTGACCTACAGCGCGCTGACCTGGACCCTGCGCGATCCCTTCGGCGAGGGGCTCGGCGTCCTGGACCAGCGCTAGGAGGACGGCGATGGCTCGGACGGCCCCCTAGGGGTCGGCGAGCTCCGAGTGCAGCCAGGCGCGCGCGAAGCGCCAGCGGCGCTCGACGCTGCGCAGCGATCCGCCGGTGATCTCGGCGATCTCCGGGTGCGAGAGGCCGCCGAAGAAGCGGAGCTCGATCAGCTTGGCGCTCTCGGGGTCGAGCTGTTCGAGCTTGGCCAGCGCCTCCTCGAGCGCGAGCAGGTCGAGCTCGGCCGGCTCGCGCTCGACCAGCCCGCCCGGCAGGCTCACGCGCTGGCGATCTCCGCCCCGGCGCAGCGCCGCGGCCGCGCGCGCGCGGTCGACCAGGATCGCGCGCATCACGGTGCCGGCGAAGGCGAAGAACGCGCGCCGGTCGGCGAAGGTCAGCCCGTCGCTGGCGCAGAAGCGCAGCCAGGCCTCGTGCACCAGGGCGGTGGGCTGGAGCGACGCCTGGCTCGGCGCCGCGCGCAGCTGGCCCGCCGCAAGCGCGCGCAGCTCGCCGTGCAGACGCCGGGCGAGCTCGTCCTCGAGCGCGCGGTCGCCGGTGCCGAGGCCGGCGAGGAGCGCGCTGAGACTCTGGTCCTTGTGGTCGGTCATCGTCCCGGGCCGGGTCCGAGGCTCCCGTTGATGAGGCAGCGCCCAAGATGATATATACCCATGGTTCCTGGTCTGTCCCTGTTCACGGCAGCATGGCGAAGTGTGTACGAAGGCCAGTGAAAGTATTATAGCAGAATCTTCTACTGCAGTTGTTCTCCAACGCCAGGATATGAAGTTGTTATCATAATACTTATCAAATTGAAAAGACAACTCCACATATAACGCAGAGTTGTCTCCTCAATATGGTTACAGGCCATCGGCGT
>JBCCGI010000104.1:0-23967 GCA_039029355.1 Planctomycetota bacterium | reverse complement strand
CGGCGGGCGACGCCTCGCCGCGCGCTGGCCGGAGGCGGCGAGGCCGGCCCGGGCCGCACCGAGGCGCGCGGCGCGCTGGCGGCGGGCGGGCCGGACGAGCCCTGGCTGCTCGACGCGACCGGCGGCGACCGGGGCACGCTCCTCGCGCCGCCGGAGCCGTGGTCGGGGCGCGTGCTCGAGGAGGACAGCGGGCGCCCGATCGAGGGCGTGCGCGTGGTCCTCTCGCACGGTTCGCTGCGCGTCGACACCGCCACCGACGCCGAGGGCGACTTCGACCTGGCCTGGCCCGCGGGGCACGCGGCCGAGCTCTCGGTGGTGCACCCGGGCTACGTCGACGTGCGCTCGCCCACCGTCGACCTCTCCCAGGACGGCCGCTTCTTCCTGCAGCGCTCCGCGCGCCTGCTCGGGCGCGTCGAGCCCTGGCCGCCGCCCGGGCTCGCCGAGAGCGCCGACCCGCCGCACGCGCTCCTCTGGGGCCACGACCTGCGCGTGCGCTCGCAGGAGGCGCAGCAGTCGGTGCCGCTCGACCGCCAGGGGCGCTTCCTGTTCCCCGACCTCGCGCCGGGCGCGTGGAACGTGTCGGTGCTGGCCCCGGGCGTGCTGGTCGAGCCGCTGGGCGGGATCGAGCTCGACCCGGGCGAGGAGCGCGAGGTGCGCCTGCTCGCGGAGCGTGGCGGCGTGCTCGTGGCGCGCGTCGTCGTGGCGGGGACGGACACGCCGCTCTCCGGCGTGCGCGTCTCGGCGCGCTCCAAGCAGCGCCCCCTGCCGCCGGGCGCCGAGGGCGCCTTCGACGTCGAGGGCGAGACCGGCGCGGACGGCGAGGTGCGCCTCGAAGGCCTCTCCGGCGGGCAGCAGCGCGTCTCGCTGCGCCTCCCCTGGGGCGCCAAGGAGACGGCTCGCGCCGAGCTGCCGCCGACGCTCGGCACCGTGTCGAAGACCTTCGAGGTCGCGCCGCCCGCGCGCCTGGCCGGCACCGTGGTCGACGCCGACGGCGAGCCGCTGCCCGGGGCCCGCGTGGTCGTGCTGACGCCGGGACAGCGCGGCGAGCTGGAGAAGGCCTTCCGCACCGGCGGCGACATGAAGCGGCCCGGGGCCGAGACCGACGAGCACGGCGCCTTCGCCATCGAGGGCGTGCAGCCCGAGCGCGAGCACGTGGTGCTCGCCTTCCCGCCCGGCGGCCTGGAGGCCGGCCCGCCCGGTTCGGTGAAGGTGGGCCCGCTCGCCGCCGACGGCGCCGAGGAAGGGCTGGTCGTGCGGCTCCCTTCGGGCGCGCGCCTCAGCGGCCGCGTGCGCGCCGACGACGGCGTGCCGATCGACGCGGCCGAGGTGACGCTGCGCGCGGTGCACGTGCGCACCTCGGCGCCGTACCGCGAGACGGTGTCGGGCGCCGAGGGCTTCTTCGAGTTCAGCGGCGTGCCGGTCGGCGCGGTCGTGGTGGAGGCCGCCGCCGAGGGCTTCCGCACGCGCCGCAAGCGCGTCGAGATCGGGCCCGAGGGGATGGGCGAGGTCGAGCTCACGCTCCCGAGCGCCTTCGTGGTCGAGGGCCGCGTCGCGGACGAGCGCGGGGCCGGCGTCAGCGGTCTGCAGGTGCGCCTGGCGATCGAGGAGGGCAGCCCCGAGGCCGCCGCGCTCAAGGCGGCGGGCGGCAACGGGATGAAGTACCTGGCCTTCACCGACGGCTACGGTCGCTTCCGCTTCGACCGGCTGACGCGCGGGCGCTGGCATCCCGCGGTGCGCGCCAACGACTGGGAGCTGGCCCACGCCGAGCCGGCCTGGGTCGACCTGCCGGGCTCCGACGAGATCCTGCTGCAGCTGGCGCGGCGGCCGCGGCCGGAGCTGGCCGGGTTCCGCGGCGAGGTGTGGACCTCGGACGGCGGGCCGCTCGAGGACTTCAAGGTGCGCGGCATCGGCAAGAGCGCGCTCCTGACCATCCGCGGGCCGCGGGTCGAGGTCAGCGGCCTGGAGCCCGGGCGCCGGCGCGTGACCTTCCAGGCCAAGGGCTATGTGCCCGAGCGCCGCGGCCCGTTCGAGATCCAGCCGGCCGAGATGGTCGAGCTGGGCCGCGTCGAGCTGGTGCGGGGCACGCGGCTGACGGTGAAGGTCCGCGACGACCAGGGGCGGCCGGTGGACCAGGCCCAGGTGCTGCTGCGGCCGATCGCGGCGGAGAAGGGGGGTGCGGTCCAGGGCGCCCAGACCTGGCGCCTGGAGCGCCGCTCGAAGGGAAACTACCGGGCCGAGGCGGTTCCGCGCGCCCTTTGGCGTTTGAAGGTTAGCCGGGCCGGCTTCCGGAACTACTCGGAGCGGATCGAGGTGCGCGAAAAGGCTTCCCAGGAGCTCAAGATCACCCTCTCCCGTACCCAGGAGAACCGCTAGGCACGGACCTGTAACAGATCCACTTGCGGGGTCTCGAGTCCTGAGCCATGATTAATCGAAAGACCAGCTTCCTAGCGACCGTGCCGTCGTCGATCCGGAAACCCCTTCGTCTTCTGGGGTTGCGGCGGCGGCCAAATCCGCTCGGGGGTCGATCTCGTACCTGATCTCGACCCACCCCGGCAGCCTCGGGCGGAACGCTTGTCTCCCACACCGATCGTCACCATGAAGTCAACTCGCACGCGTTCGCAGCGGATCGCCCGTACCGCGATCCTGGCAGGGCTCCTCGCGCTCGCGGCACCGGCGGCCGGCACCCAGACCGCCGAGAGCGGTGGTAACACGCAGGTCACCGACACCTCGTCCAAGCTGGCCCCCGCGCGCCGGGCGACGTGGGACAACATCGACCGGCGCGGACGCAGCGTGCCGATCGAGGTTGGCGCCGGCGGCGGCTGGTACTTCTGGCCGCCCGTCCTGCAGTGGCGCTACATGGACCCCGCCGATTGGGCCACCAGCGATCCGATCTTCGAGGTGATGCTCTATCCCCCGTATTCGGGCTCCGCCACGAACGCCGAGTCGTTCTTCCTTCAGGTGCCGACGACCAACATCGTGCCGGTGGCGGACCGCGGCATGGTGATCGGCTTTCACGGCTATGAGCTCTCGCCGTCGCAGATCTTCGGCGTCAAGGCGATGTCGACCGACCTGCCCGAGTACTGCACGCAGAACGGGTGGTTCCTGCTGGCGCCGACGGGGATCCTGACCACGAACATGGGGTCGCTGCCGTCGCAGAGGGCCCTGGAGATGGCGCTGGCGCTCATCGTCGGCCTGTTCGACTTCAACTGGGACAAGATGTACTCGATGGGCTTCTCGGCGGGAGCTCTCTCGGCGGCGAGCTTCGCCATGCGCCACCTGGACCCCGGTGCGCTGCTGCCGGCGGGCATCATCTACCACACCGGTACGATCGATCTGATCCGCGAGTACAACCAGCAGTCGGCCCAGACCCAGACGCTCTGGGCAGGCCCGGACCACTTCGGCGACACCTTCGCCAACGATCCGTTCGCGTACCACCGCGTCAACAACGCGCGCTTCAACGCGGCGGGGGACGACTTCTCGGACGACCACTTCGCGTTCAAGTCGCTCAAGCACGTGCCGTTCTACCTGCACGTGAACCTGAACGACCCGACGCACCTGCCGGGTTGGAACATGGAGCTGGAGGAGAAGTTCTCGTCCGACGGCTTCACCTACCGCGCCGTGACTGGCTCGACGGCGACGCCGAAGCACACGATCCACTCGATCGACTACCCCGACGCCCTCGCGTATATCTCGCAGTTCGAGGCCGGCCCGCTGCCGACCTCGGCCGAGCTCTTCGCCGACCGGCCCGCCAAGTACCTGTGGTCGAAGATGATCTCCGACCCGGCGCCGGAGGTCGCGCGCTACGCGGTCGACATCGACGCGCCGGCGAACAGCTTCGACATCAGCGATACGCACCACGTCGGCATCCTCGGCTTTGACCTGGCGCTGATGGGGCTCGACCCGCTGCAGGTCCTCAACTTCACCGCCGCGAGCGGAGACAGCACCTCGGACACCTACGTGCTCATCGGCTACCCGGCCGCGCCGAGCTCGGTCCTGGTGGACGGCGTGGCCCCGGTGTCGTGGTCGTACGACCCGGTGAAGGCCGAGGTCTCGATCACGCCCAACTCCAGCGGCGGCGTAGCCACGGTGCAGGTCATTCCGTAGCGCTCAGGGCGCTCCTGGGGCTCTCCTGAGCTCTCTGCGCTGAAGCTAGGCCAGCGGCCGTCCTGCGGGGCGGCCGCTGTCGATTTGGGCCGCTCAAGGGAGCGGGGGGGGCGCGTCCGGTGAGAAGGACCGTGGTCGCGAAAGGGCGCGCGGGAAGCATTCCTGCGGCGCGAAGGCGAGCCGACTCCCAAAGCGCCTGGGGCGCAGATTAAAAAAAGGGGGCCGGTGATCCTTGCCCATCACCGGCCCGAGGGAGAGAGGAGGATTCGCCAGGCTTCCCGGGCGATCTCGCTGCTCGCATAGCTTGACCGCCTCCCGACGAATTCTCATGTGAAGAGCGAACTCTCCACGGCCGAATCGTAGCCTTCCCTGGGTAGGAGGCCACCTCTTTTTTGCCAAATTCGACTCTGCTCGAGCCGCGCTCTTCTTTTTGGCTCGCGCGAGAGTTCGAGGAGTCTCCTGATGTCGGCTTTGTTAGTCCGCGCCGCGCCACGGGGGCTGCACTTCGTCCAACCCGTCGGCGCCCGCGTCGGCTTCGCTCGCGGCCGCGTACACCAGAAGCAACGCCTCGACACCGTCGAGCGCTTCCGCGTCCGGGTCGGCGCCGCCCAGTCCGAGCGCGAGGTCGTCGCTCGCCGGAACGACGAGCCGACCCGGCGGTAGCGCGCGCGGAAGGTCGCCCGCGACGGCCGCCTCGATCTGCGCCAGCGTCGGCAGCGCGTCGTCGGGCCCGGCGGCTACGAGTCGACGCCACACGCCGTCGGAGCCGCGCCGGCAGAGCGCAGCTGCGCTCGCGACGCCGCCGGAGAGCACGAGCTCGACCAGGCAGCGGCCGCGCACAGCGGCGCTGCGCGCTTCGAGTAACAGCCCGGTCAGTTGGGCCAGGGACGCGGTGCCGCCGAAGGAGGGTTCCATGGAAAAAGACCTCTCTCCTTCCTATCGGCCGGCGTTCGCCGAACCTTGTGGATCACCGCGCGGTTGCTCGCACGACGCGTAAGATGCGCGCATGGAGCGGCTCCCGATCCCCGGCCTTGCCTTCGGCCTCGATCCCTCGCGCCTGGAGTGGCGCCCGACCCAGGTCGACGGGGTGGGCTGGATCCCGCTCCACCTCGCGGGCAAGAGCGGTCCGCGCACGCGCGCCGCGGACGACGCGCCGGCCGGCAGCACGGTCCTGATCCGCATGGACCCCGGCTGCGGCTACCCGACGCACGAGCACCTCGGGTTGGAGGAGGTGCTGTGCCTCGCCGGCGGCTACCGCGACGAGCACGGCGTCGTGCGCGAGGGCGACTACGTCCGCTACGAGGCCGGCAGCGCGCACGCGCCGGTGGCGCTGGAGGAGGGCGGCCCCTGCATCCTCTTCGCGGTCGCGCACGGGGGCATCCGGCTGGTCGAGGACCCGCCGGCGCCGGCCGGCTGAGCGCAAACCGGCCGTCTCACCCCACTAGCTCAGGAAGAAGGCGTCCTCGGCCGGGCGCAGCGGGCGGTTGAGCCACAGCGGACGCCGCAGGCCGCCGGGGCCGGGTGCGGGCTTGGTCTTGCCCTTCCACTCGCGGTAGACCTCGGCCGACTTGCGGGTGTCGACCTGCACGTCGCCGTAGCGGTCGCCGGGCTGGGCCTGGGTCACCACGACCTTCTGGTGCCAGCAGTGCATCCCGCTCTCGGGGTCGGGCTGCACCGGGAAGGTCAGGTTCTGGTTCACGCCGACCTCCTTCCACCACACGTTGTTCGTGTCGGGGTCGGCCGAGTCGTAGGAGCCCGCCGGCTCCTTCTGGCGGAAGAGGAAGGTCGTGCCGTCGCGCTGCACGTCGACGAGCGACGAGCAGGCCTTCTGCCCACCGACCTCGCGGAACATGCGCCAGCGCCCGACGTGGTGCGAGCAGGCGACGACGCCGGGGTGGATGCCCTCGGTCACCCAGGTGCGCGCCACGAAGTAGCCGATGCGCGTCGCGACGCGCACCAGGTCGCCGGTCCCGAGCCCGATGCGGGCCGCGTCCTGGGGGTGGATCCACACCGGGTTGGTGTGGGACAGCTCCTGCAGCCACTTGGCGTTGCCCGAGCGCGTGTGGATCAGCGTCGGCAGGCGGAAGGTGGGGAGCAGCGTCATCTCGCCCGCCTCCTCGTCCAGCTCGCGCCAGTGCACCTGCGAGCGGATGTAGCCGGGGAAAGCCTCCTCGACGCGGTCCCACTCGGCGAGCGTGGAGGAGTAGATCTCCAGCTTCTTCGACGGCGTCTTCCAGCCGCCCTGCTCGTAGCGCTCCTGGCCCGCGTAGGGCACCTCGAAGGCGCCGTAGCGGCGCATGTACTCGAGCGGCGAGAGGCCTTCCTTCTTCGCCGCCTCGGGCAGGCCGGGCACCGAGTTGTCGAAGATGTCGGCGAAGTACTCGTCCATCGAGACCGGCTCGCCCGGACGCTCCTTCGACTCGAACCACTTGCGCACGTCGAGCTCGCCGGTGGGGTCGATGTGGAAGGCGAGCTCGGTCCAGAACTCGGCCTCCTCCCAGACCTCGCCGGGGTTCGAGCCCAGCGTGCGGCCGTCGCCGCCGCGCTCTTTCCGCTCGAACTCGCGCTGCACCGGCTGGCGGAAGCCGATCCAGGTGCCGGCGTGGGTCTCCTGACTCATGATGTCGTGGCGCTCGGGGGCGAGCCCCATCGGCAGCACGTAGTCGGCCCACTGCGCCGTTTCGGACCAGATCGGCGTGAGCGCGACGTGGCAGCCGACGCGCTCCTCGTTCTCGAGCATCTCGATCCACGAGCAGCCGTCCGGGTTGGTCCAGACCGGGTTGTAGACGCGCGTGAAGTAGACGTCGATCTTCTTGTCCTGCTCGTGCAGCAGGTGGGGGAGCAGGAACGACATCTCGTAGTGCGCGAGCGGCCACTCCTTGGGCCACAGGAGCTCGTTCCACCCGTGCCGCGCCGGCGGCATGGCGGTCGGCTTCGGCACGAACTTGTCCCACGAGTTCGGGTTCAGTCCGCCGGGGCGGCCGAGGCTGCCGCTCAGGATGTGCAGGAGGAGCAGCGCACGCGCGATCTGCCAGCCGCCGAGGTTGCCGCTGGCGGCGTTGCGCCACAGGTGCGAGGCGAAGCGCGAGCCCGCGCGCTGGATCTCGTCGGCCAGGAGCTTCACCGCGTCGGGCGAGCAGCGGCACTCCTCGGCGACGTACTCCGGGGTGAAGCGCTCGTAGCGCTTCTGCAGCAGCTTCAGGAAGCGGTCGAGGTCCTTCGGGCCGCTGGGGTCCATCACCCCGAGGGCCTCCTCCCAGTTGGTCCAGCGCTCGACGTACTCGCGGTCGACCGCGTCGCGCTTCAGCAGCTCGTGGGCCACGCCGAGCAGGAGCGCCGCCTCGCTGCCGGGCCAGGTCGAGATCCAGTGCGTCGCGCGCGAGGCCGTGTTGGAGAGGCGCGTGTCGATCACCGCCGCGCGCGCGCCGCGCTCCATCGCCTCGACGATGCGCTGGGCGTGCGGGTTGAAGTAGTGCCCGGTCTCCAGGTGCGCCGACAGCAGGAGGAAGAAGTCGGTCTTGGAGTAGTCCGGCGACGGCCGATCGGAGCCGCAGGTCAGCGCGAAGCCGAGCCGCGCCGAGGCGGAGCACACGTTGGTGTGGCTGTTGTGCGCGTCGGTGCCCCAGGCCTGGAGCATGCGCATCACGAAGCTGTCCTCGCCGGGGCGGCCGACGTGGTACATGACCTCGTCCTGGCGCCCCTCGCGGATCGCGTTCCCGATGCGGCTGCCGATGTCGCGCAGGGCCTCCTTCCAGGAGACCTCTTCGAAGCGGCCCTCGCCGCGCCGGCCGACGCGGCGGAGCGGCTTCAGGATGCGCTCGGTGTCGCGTACCTGGTTGAGCGTCGCCGGGCCCTTGGCGCAGGTGCGCCCGCGGCTGCCGGGGTGCACCGGGTTGCCCTCGAACTTCTCGATCTCGCCCGTCTGCTTGTCGACGAAGGCCAGCAGGCCGCAGGCCGACTCGCAGTTGAAGCAGATGGTGGGGATGCAGCGGTAGTGGCGCTCGACCTGGCGCGGCCAGGCGGCCGAGTCGAGCTCGACCCAGTCGTCCCAGTGCTCAGGCGGCGGGCCGGTCTCGAGCTCCCAGGGGGTGGCGCGCAGCGGAAGTCCGGAGGGGTTCGAAGCCATGGGGGTGCTCAGGAGATGGGGAGGGCCTGACCGGCCTTCACGAAGCCGTCCTCGTGGGCCCAGAGCGCGACGAGGAGCAGCAGCCCGGCGAGGGCGTGGATCCAGATCCCCACCGGCGTGGGCGGGTTCATCAGCACGAGGCACGCGAGCCCGGGCAGGACGAGCGCCGCGATGTGCTGCTTCGCGAAGGGGCCGGAGACCAGCAGGCGGTGGGCCTCGTGGTGCTCCTTCTCGCGCTTCTCCGGCGCGAGCCGGCCGGCGAAGATCGAGAAGCCGATGTGCGTGAGCGCGGCGACGACCGCGATCCAGCGCAGGTAGTCGAACTGTCCGATGAGCTCGACGGCCGGGCGCAGCAGCACGAGGAACCCGGCTCCCGCCATCACCGCGCGCACGATCAGCGCCGCCCAGAGCCCGCGCTGCATCCACAGCACGCGCCCGCGGCACTGCGCGAACAGCGCTCCGGTGTAGCCCGCGGCGCCGGCCGCGAAGACCGCCATGAGCGCGACCAGCAGCACCCGCAGCGCGCCGGTCGGCGTCGCGCGCGCCAGCACCAGCGCGACCCACAGCGTGAGCAGTCCTCCGTAGCCCATCAGGAACACCGTCCCGCGCACGAGCCAGGAGTTCCAGTTCGGCCGCTTCAAGATGAGGAAGAAGCGCTCGGGCCGCTTCAGGTCGGCGATCAGGAGCGCGGTCGTCGCGAGCAGGAAGAGCAGCGCCAGACCCGCGGCCCACGCGCCGCCCTCATCGCCGATGCCCGGGCGCAGCAGCGTGGGCACGGCCGCGAGCACGGCGCCGGCGGAGATCGCCTTGGTCAGGAGGTAGGCCGACACGCGCCAGCCCCACCATTGGTTGTGCTCGACGTCGTAGGTCGTGCGCGCGCTCGATGCGTCCTCGGCGGCGCGGAACTCCTCCGCCGCCAGCTCGACGCCGCCGACGCGGTTCGACCAGAGGTAGCCGCCCGACGCGTTGGTCTCGAGCGGCTGCAAGCCCGCCGAGTCGGCCTCGCGGTAGAGCACGTTGGGGCCGGTGCCGGCCTCGACCTTGCGCGCCTCCAGCCCGAGGTCGCGGCGCATGCGCGAGACCACGCTCTGGGAGTCGTCGAAGTCGCCCGGGATGATCGCCTCGGTGGGGCAGACCACGGCGCAGGCCGGCGCCAGCCCGCGCTCGGTGCGGTGGGCGCAGAAGTGGCACTTCTCCGCCGTTCCGTTCATGCCGATATAGAGCGCGTCGTAGGGGCAGCCCTGCATGCAGCTCTTGCAGCCGATGCAGTGGTCGGGGTTGACGTCGACGATGCCGTCCGAGCGCTTCTCGAGCGCGCTCGTGGGGCAGATCGTCACGCACGGCGCCGCGGTGCACTGGTTGCACCGCAGCACCGCGAAGCTGCGCTTGACCTGGGGAAACTCGCCGCGCTCGGTGTATTTGACCCAGGTGCGGAAGCTGCCGAGCGGGACGTCGTTCTCGGACTTGCAGGCGACCGTGCAGGCGTGGCAGCCGATGCAACGGGAGTGATCGATAACAAAGCCGAGCTGCACGCGTTGGACCTCCTGGGGGGCGGGGGATCAGGTTGTATCCTCCCCCGCCCCGGGCCGCCACGGTGCGCGGCGTCTCGCGCCTACGGAATCGTCAAAAGGCAGCCGTTGGTCGCGCTGAACCCCTGGCCCACGCCGGGGTCGAGGACGACGGTCTGGAAGCTCAGGGTCAGCCCCGGGACGGCGCTGTCCGGCAGCACCGCGTCGATCGTGCATGCGCCCTCGCCGGCGGCGACTCCCGCGAGCGGCGCCGAGACCGTCGGCTGGACCGGCACCGGCGCGACCAGGAGGGAGCAGCCCCCGAGCAGCGGCAGGTCGCCGGCGCCGGTGCCGAGCAGGACCAGCGCGAGCGAGCCACCCAGCCCGCCGGACACCTCGAGCTGCAGCGGCCCGCCGGGCACCGGGCTGCAGCTCATCGCGAGCTCCGGCACCACCCCGCCGGAGCCGGCGCAGCCGCCTCCGTAGTCGCTGATGGCCGCGATCCCGCTGTAGAGCGTGATGGCCCCGTTCATGCCGTCGTCCCAGGGCGCGGTCGCCAGGAAGTCGGGCGCCCCGTCGCCGTTGACGTCGCCGCCGCCGCGCACGACGAAGCCGAAGAGCGAGCCGTACGAGGGGCCGGTGAGCGAGAACAGCACGTCGCCGGTCGCGCCCGAGCGCACGTCGGCATAGCCGTCGCCGTAGCCGACCTCGGGGTGGAAGCCCCAGCCCTCGGACTGCTTGGCTCCGACGATGTAGTCGGGCACGTCGTCGCCGTCGACGTCGCCGGCGAAGGCCACCGAGTGGCCGTACTGGTCGAAGTTGTTGCCGTTCTCGTGGGTGCGGATCAGCGTGCCGTCGGCGCCGGAGTACACGTCGGCCGAGCCGCTGAAGGTGCCGCCCGCGTCGTCGAGCGGCGAGCCCACGAGCACGTCGGGCGTGCCGTCATCGTTCACGTCGTCGATCACGCACACCGAGCTGCCGAAGGCGCCGTCGAGGTCGTCGCCGGGCAGCGTCAGGGCCACGATGTCGGACGCGATTACGGCCGGGCTGGAGAGCTGAATGAGCGGATTGCCGAAGTCCAGCGCCTCCTGCCCCGAGACCACCACCGCGTAGCCGATGGTGGGGGCGAGGAACTCGGGCCCGCCGACGATCAGGTCGGGCGTGCCGTCGAGGTCGAAGTCGCCGGCCGAGTCCACCGCGTAGCCGAACTGGTCCAGCGAGCCGAGTCCCTCGATCCCGAGGATCTCCGCCCCGCTCGCGCCCGAGTAGACGCGCACCGTGCCGTTGCCGCCCAACCAGATCTCGGTGGCCGAGATGGCGTAGTCGGGCGTGCCGTCCTGGTCGAGGTCGCCGACGCCGGTCACCGCGTAGCCGAACGAGTCGCCGGGCCCGCCGCCCTGGTGCTCGCGCAGCTCCACGCCGTCGTCGCCGGAGTACAGCCGCGCGTAGCCGGCGAACGAGGTCAGCCCGGCGCGGTTGATCGCGCCGACGAGCAGGTCCTCGACCCCGTCGCCGCTGACGTCGCCGACGCCGGTCACCGACTCGCCGAGCCGGTTGGGGAAGGCGTCGCCGAAGAACTTGTGGAGGTTGCTCCCGTCGAAGCCCGAGAGCACGAACGCGCGTCCGGCGTCGTCGTCGGACCAGGGCGCCCCGACGACCAGGTCGGCGTGGCCGTCGTTGTCGACGTCGCTGATCATGCGCGCCGACCAACCGAAGGCGCCGTGGATCAGACCCTTCTTGGTATAGAGCTCGGTCTGAGCGCTTGCGGCAGCGGCGAGGGTGAGGCACGCGAGCAGAGCAGGCGTAGGCTTCATCGGAGTCCTCCTGGAAAGCTGGATTGGCCTAGACCCTCAGGCTAGATACGAAATCGAAACCGTGGGCGAGGGACCTCCCTGGCGGGCTCCCCCAGGGGACGTAGGGGCCCTTCCGGGGCCCGCCGGAGCCCCAATCCGCTGCATCCCCGCCGCCCGGCGGCTAAACTGGGGGGATGGAACCCGCCGGCTGTACCGGCCTCGACGCCCTCGTCGAAGGCCTCAAGAAGGAATTCGAGACCAACCCCCGAGGGCCGGGAGCCAAGGCGCTCCTCAGCACGTACGCCGCCCAGCACGACGATTGGCGCCAGTTCGTGCACTGGAGCGACGAGCGCTACACCCGCAACCAGATCGCCCGCACCGAGGCCTTCGAGCTGATCCTCCTATGCTGGGGCGAGGGCCAGAAGAGCCCCATCCACAACCACGAGGACCGCAACTGCTGGATGGGCGTGCTCGAGGGCCAGATCGAGGAGGTCCAGTACGCCTTCCCGACCGGCGAGGCCGGCCCGCTGACCGAGCTCGGCTCGCAGGTCTTCCGCGGCGGCGAGGTGGCCTTCATCCGCGACGAGATCGGGCTGCACCTGGTGCAGGCGTACGCGGGACCGGGGGTGTCGCTGCACCTCTATGCCGCGCCCTACGACTCCTGCAACGTCTACTGCCCCGAGACGGGCCGCATCGAGCGCGTGCACCTGAGCTACCACTCGATCCGCGGCGAGCTGGTCGCGCGCTAGCCGGCCCGCCGAGCGCCCGCCGGCGCCTCTAGCTGCGCGAGGCTCGCCCGCGTGAGTCCGCCCGCTCGGCGGAGGCGAAGTTCATTCCTACTCAGCGAAGGGATGGCTGGGCTGCGTTCGAGGCCCCAACGCTTCCACCCGCCTGGGCGAGCCATCCGGCCGATTCGGGAGAGGGCGGGGGAAGAAAGACAAGGCGCGCCGCGAGCCGGCGCGCCTTGTTTCTCTCCCAATCGGTTCCCCCTCGTCCGGTTGGAGGCACAAGCCACCGCCCGGATGGAATGACCGGGAGAGAGGTCGTTGCATCGGGTCTGGGACACGTTCCAGCAACCCCGGCTACCCCGAGCCGCTCTCCATGAGCCCCAACGGCAATGCCCAGGGCGACGGCCAGGTATCCACAAAAAAAGTGGCGTCAAGACGGGCGTTTCTTCGGTTCCCCAAAAAAGGGCCCCGCAGAGCCCCCGGGAGCCTCACCTGGCCCCGGGTTGACCGGCCCATACCGGCTGGCTACGCTCCGCGGCTCTTCGGGGCGGAGTAGCTCAGTTGGTTAGAGCAGCGGAATCATAATCCGCGTGTCGGGGGTTCGAGTCCCTCCTCCGCTACCACCCGCAAGTCATTGGCCCTGCTTGTGATGCGCGTCGGCGTGGACCGCTGCGGAGGAGTCGGCGCCGGAGGCCAGTGCCGAGTTAGTGCCAGGAAGACCGTCATCCAGGACGTCCGGCACGCGAGCGATCGCCTCACGAAGATCTTCGGAGCCGAGGTGCGTGTAGACGGCGGCGGTGAGCTTGGGGTCGCTGTGCCCCAGGATTCGCTGGGCGTGGGTGAGGGCGACGCCGGCGCGAGCGAGCCTCGTAGCCGCCGTGTGACGCAGGCTGTGGATGTCGACCGTTTCGCCCCGCTCGTTGGCCCGTGGGATTCCAGCGAGCTTGAGCAGCCGCTGGAGCTTCCTGTGTGCGTTGGGGCGGTTCTTCATCCAGGGCGAGCCGGTAGGGGTGAGGAAAACTGGGTCCGAGCTTCGAGGCAGCCGTCCGTAGACCTCGTGGTGGAACGGGCGTAGACGGCGAAGCTCAGAGAGCATGCGGGCTGAGAGAGGGACGCGCCGTTCTCTGCGGCTCTTGGTGGTTCCTGCGCGCAGGAGAAGCCCTGTGCGCTCATCGACGTCGCCCCAGCAGGATCGGGTGAGTTCACCCCAGCGCCCTGCGGTCTCGGCTAGAGCCAGCCAGAGCGGCGCCTGAGGGACGACTCCTGAAGAGGTCTCGTCGTCATCAAAGGCGGCCCGGAGCAGTCGTCGGAGTTCGTCGTCGGTGAGCGCACGACGATGGAGCTTCTGGTAGGCCTTTCCGACGGGGAGTGAGCGAACACCAGCGATGGGGTTCTGCGCGACGAGCCCCGCGGCGACGGCCCAATTCAGCAGTGCCCGAACGGCCCCGAACTCCTTGTTGATGGTCTGATTTGCCGCGCCGTCTCTGGCGCGGGAGGCGATGTGCTCGTTGATGGCTGCGGGCATGACGTCTCGCACGGTGAGCATGTGGGGGAGGCCTTGGCACACACGCTTGATGCAGTGTCGCACGCGCACGACATGGCCTTCGCTTCGCCGGATGGAGAGGTCTGCGAGGTAGCGCTCTTTGAGGTCCTCAAGGAGAAGATCCTGGCCGAGTTCCTCGCGCAAGCCGACAAGCTCCAGGTCGCGTAGGCGAACGATCTCGGCCAACGCTCGCTCGGCCGCGCGCTTGTCTGAGGCGAGCTGCTTTCGCCGACGCCTGCCGTTGGCGTCGACCCAATCGGCGCGGTAGACGAACCCGCCGCTAGACGTTCGCATGCGTGTCAGTCGTCCACGCCCAAGCGCTCTACCTCGTCCCGTCATGAGGGCTGCCGTCTCGCTGTCCCTCAAGCCAGCGCCGGAACTCCGTGGCGTTCCAGCGGAGGAGGCCGCCGACGCGAGTCGGGGAGGGAAGCGTGTCCGAGCGGACGTGACGGTAGATCGTTTTCGGGTCGACGTTGAGCGCCCGTGCAACGTCTCGCACGGTCAGCATGGGCTCTACGTCGGCCAATCTAGGAGTTCGGTTTTTGTCGCGGCCATCCCGTGTCGGCTCCATCTGCCCCCGGCTTCTGGCTTCGAGTTCTGCGGCGAACGCATCGAATCGTCGCTCTAGGAGCGCGTCGAGAGCAGCGAGCAAGGCGCCCAGCTCGACGAGGACAAACCCTCGGTCGACATCGGTCGCCGCCGGCATCGGCTCTTGAGGAACGAGCGGCACGAGGTGACGGCCTTGGTCAGCCACGACTTTCTCCCTCCAGCTTGTCCAGGTACCGAAGCACGTCGCTCAGTCGCCAGCGCTTGGAGGCGCCCACTCGGATCGCCTCGGGCACCGTGCCAGCGACTTCCTTTCGGCGGATCGTCCGAGGGTCAAACCGAAGGAGAGCGGCCAATTCCTTCACGGTGAGCAGCTTCTCCGGCGGGGGGGGAGTGCCTGTTCGATCGAGTCGGTCCATGAGCTGGCCAAGCCTTTCCTGGAGGGGCTTGAGTTGTCTCTCGACCGCGCACTCGACGAGTTCGGCTAGCGCCTTCTCGCCGAGGCATGTGATGTCGTGACGCGGTTCCATCGCAGGTCCAGTTAGTCCACCTGGAGCCCGCTGGTTAAGCCCCTTGCATGGAGGCCGTGTTTGCGCCTGTCTACAGGGGGCTGCCAGTTCCCGGCGGCCGACGTGTAGACACGTAGGAACTACGTCTACGGCACAAAGAGGCGCTGGGCAGAGGCCGTGCTAAGGCGTGCGCTCGCATGCAGTTGGGCTTGCAGACACAAGTTCTTGGAGAAAACGCACAGCCGGCGCCCTGACGCGCCCCCGGAGAGCCTTGGAGGCGGGCTGACACTATGGCTCGGGCCTGCCTACGTGCAGGAGCATGACCTGCTCTCGTCCGAGAGTTAGGAGGGCTCGGTGTGAGGCAGTGAACGCTCCTGATCAAGTCAAGGCTGCTGGGGATCTCGGTGCGGAGCAACCACCGTCGGCATCCCGGGCAGACGGGCCGTCTCCCAACCCCCGAGACGGGTATGGCTCCGGGCTGTCCGGGTGGGTCCCGGCTGTCTACGCCGTGTCACCGAACGGCCATAAATGGCTGCCAAACAGGATGCTACGGCAATGCGACCTGCATACACTGGCGTCTCATGTCCCCGGCGAAGAGAAACTACACCTTGAGCTTCCGTCGTGAGGACTCCGAGCTTCACGAACGATTCGGTGCGGCGTTGCGGGAGAGCGGCGCGTCCGAGTCCGACTTCCTTCGCACGCTGGTCGCGGAGGTGCTGGACGCGAGGGCGAAGCCTCCGGTGGATACATCAGCATTGCTTGCTGAGCTGGGGGCAGTCCGATCGGAAGTCTCGGCACTGCGGGGCGAGGTTTCCGGGTCGGGTGGAGTTCAACGCGAGCTTCGCGACGAGGTCTCGAAGTCCCGGCGGGCCCTTGCGGTCGCCGTCATGCTTCTTCTCAAGCAGCTCCAGAAGCCAGGCGGCGATCTCGACGAGGCGACGGCGGAGCAGTTCGTGGAGCGCCACATCCTCCGCGGTGAACCCGTCGGGTAGTAGGTGAGCACCCACGGGGCTGGGTTATCCATCCTCTGGTCTTCCGGTCGAAGTCGGCGAGGTGTACGTGCTTTCCTTTCCGAGAGGTCGGCGCGGTCAAGATTGATCTGCCGAGCCGGCTTCCAGTTCGGCCTGGATCGCTACCGAGTGTGCGACAAGGACTGGGCTCGCGAGAGCAAATGTGGTCTCGGATGGGATCGGCATCGATGCTGAGGCGGCTTCGGCGATCTGGAAGTCCTTGCCCAGCGGGTGACGGCAGCCAGATCAACCTGGCCGAGCCACGGGCGGCAGGAGTATTCCGGGTCCCAACGAGCGGGATTTGCGCAGGATTTCTCCGGGGGCGAAAGTCCGCTTGTGACAGCGGATGTCCGGGCATGTCCGGACTGGCGCAACCGTGGTTGTGAGCGGGCCCCGTGCCTCCCTCCAATCGCCAGTTTCGGAGACTGCGGAGTTCGGCTACAACCGTGTCGCTGGCGATCTCCGCTCGGCGCCAGCCATCCAATGAACACCCCCAAGCGCCTTGCCTTTCGCCATCACAGGGAAGCCTACATGCGGCCCCATGTCGATGGTGTCCACTGGCGGGGCTGCCGAGTTTCTTTGCTCTCTGACCTGTGCCAAGATGGACTTCTACCGCGGCGCCGAGTCGCCCTTGAGGAGTCGGGTGCTGACCGAAGGTTGGCCGTGGTTTGGGTCGGTTGGGGCTGCTTTGACCCCTGTGTCGCCGACCCGCTCGCGGTTCTTAGCGTGCGCGGGGGTTCGACCTCGTCGGCAACGACGTTGCCCCAAGCGCGCTTTCGGTTGAAAGACGCGCCCGACTCCACCCCATAGCAGCTTTGTCGCTGCGAACGGCCTTGCCAAGTTGACCAAGAGAAGCTGAGGACGAGCGCCTGGTGTCGAACCCCGGCGCACGACCATGAAGACACGAGACTCAAAGCGCCTTGCCGCGCTTACCCAAAGCGTTGAGTCCGGCCCCACTTGGAGAGAGCGGGGCGGGCCTTCTCGACACTGGCGAACAGGTACTTCGTCGGCCCGACGCGAGGGATTCGTTCCGAAGGGGGGAGCGAGGGAGGCATGAACTGGCGCACCCTTCTGTTTGCACGGTGGAATGCACTTTCGCTGAATGATTCGAAGCGATCCATCGCGATGAGGCGACTTCGACGCGTCTTAGGTACGCCGCCCTTCGTTCAGGACGCCCACCTGATTGACATGGTCAAGGGGGCCCTTCTTGAGTCGACGACACTAGTATCAGTCGCGCTGTTTGGGCTTTTTCTCTTGGTACGCACCACTGTCGTTGCTATCGCATGGTGCTTTGGCCTCTCGCTGTCCGAGCCGGTTGGCTTGGCCTGGGTGCTGGTCGCGTTTGTCTATCAAACGGTGTCAGACTTCTATCTCAGCCATGGGCTACTCTTCCACGTGCTGGTACACGCGCCGCCTCTTTGCCTTCTCTCAATCTTAGTGGGGTTTCTCGACCTACGGAATGAGATGAAAGCGATCGCCGGTGGGGGCTGGTCCAGCGCCTCGTGGGACGACGAGAAACGGTACGAAGAGAGGCGGGTTAGTAAGTACTGGTGGGAGCAAACTGAGCCCAAGCCTCACCAAGAAGGGAGGACGCCGTTTCTTCGGTTTCTAAGAAGCAAGGCTCACATTCCTCATTTTGTCTACGATGAGGAAGTTGCCATCCGTTTCGTTGAACGGCTTCGGAGCTGGGAGAATCTTCGAGAGGATCTAGTCGTGTCGGCATTCATCCTTCAGGGCGTACCCTGGTTCTGCGCGGGCGCCATAAAGTTGGGGCTTTCACCGTTCTGCGCGAATCTCGAGTCAAGCTGGATATGGAACCACTATCTACCTGTCGGGCTGATCTTCGATGGGCTAGCGATTCTTGTACTGGGGTTGCTGCTTCACTTTCGTTGGAGTTGCGACGAGTTGCGGTTGCTAGGTAACCTCGCCCACGATGAGGGCGAGAGTGAATGGGCCAGCTCCAGATGTAAGACGTACAAGACCCCCATGGAGTGGAACGCCGACTCTGGCCGCTACGAGCCGGTGGATGAAGGGAGGTGCCTATCGTCGTTCGAGCGCATCATGCGCCGTCGGGTTGATGGTGAGGCCTCTGCCGGCGAATCGATGCTGCGCACCCTCGAAGGAACTTCGCCACAGTCCGGCTCAGACCGGGCGCCCTTTCTGACTCTCTGCCGGGAGTTGGTCGATGCCTTGCGTGAGGCCGTTGCGAGATGGCGAAGACAGCCGCAGCGACCGGCGAATGGCACTTCGGTTCAACAGGACGGCAGCGGTTCCGCTGACACCGATGAGTCAAGCGCTGGCGAGGGGGATGGTGCTGATGGGCTGGGAGGGTTCAGCCCCGGGTGGAGCCGGGCTCTGGACGTCTGCTGGCATCAGGCCCCGGAGCGCAAGTGGTATCTGCTGAAGCCCTTTGGGCCCTCAGACCAAAGCCGTTCGGATCAGAAGGGGAGTGAAGTGTCATGAGCGGACCTCGTGTCGTTGACGGCCTGAGGGTCGGCGCTGCGCGCCCGCCGCAGCCGGCCATAGCAAGGTGCACGTGTCTCCACAGAGAGATGCGAGTGGTGGGCGTGTGCGAAACGCCCGTAGTCAACACCGCCGACGTCTAACCTGGGAGGGCGCCAAGTATAGCTTCCGCGACGACTTCGTGAGGCGATGACGTTGGGATTCCTCGTTGTCGCGCACGCCCAAGCGAGCGCTATGCGCTCGCCACTCTGACTTCGGCACCGAAGCTGGCATGAGTTAGCCGCGAAGCGGTCGAGGTCTGTCCACACAGCGCTGCGTCGCACGCAAGCGGCGCGGCAATGGAAGAGGTCTGTTCGTAGAAACCCGATGGGCATCGCCGAGATAGACGATGCCTGCACGTGAGGAAAGCATCGATGGTATTTGAGTATCGAAAGGCAAGCTCCGCTGACGGCAAGGGTCGCACCCTAGTACTTGGCACCGGCAAACGTGGCTTCTACTCCTTCAAGGCGGAGCTGTATTCTGGCGCAAAAGTCGAGGCGTGGGGAATCGGCCGTTACCCGGACTATCTCCCGCGTGACGACCGTCAGGTGCGCACGGCGCTTGATGCGTTTAGCGATGGCCGACTCCAGCTTCCGTCTTCAGCGAAGAAGAGGGGGAGGTGATCAGGTGGGGATTCACCATGTGAAGTTTGAGAAAGACGGCGTCAAGTTCGAGGCGTGGCGATGGACGCTCAAGGAGCGTGGCCCTAACCCCATCGACCAAGGCGTGGGTGCAATCCTTGGCCAGAGCGAGGGGCAGGCCCAGGCCCCGGTGCGGATCCGGGAGAAGGTCGTCTACGTTTTGCCGGCCTCGGAGCAGAGGCGACGCAGCCGACGAGGGAGATGAAGTCCTCGGAAGGCGTGGGTCCACAGTCCGTGGGCCGAAGCCAGTCCCTTGTGGGCGACGTTGGGTTTGGCCGCACTTTCGGGTGCGGGCAAACCCACCGACTGGCGGGGATGCATCTTGCCTATGCGCAACCACTTACAGACGCCCCGAGGCTGTCCCGGGGCGAAGTAGGGGCGGACAGGGCACGGATGCCCTCCGGCTGGCGCCGGATGAGGAAGGAGTGGTCGTGACCAGCGCGCGCTCGCTCACGCTGACGGCTCGCGACCGCGGGCTTTTGGATGCACTTACGAAACGAGTGCGGGTGGTCTCGGAGGCGCAGGCGGCGCGGACGTGGTGGGGCTCACTTCGGTCGACTCGTCGTCGGGTGGCCGTGCTGGAGTCTGCTGGGCTCGTTGTCCGCCGTTGGGTGATGGCGCATCCGGAGCTTCCCCTTGAGCGCCCACTTCTGAGCTGGTCGCCAGGTGAAGCCGAGCCCGAGCATCGCTCGACTGCCAACCTGCTCCGTCATCGGTGGCCCAGGCCGCCGGTGTCGACCGCCATCGTCGTGGCGACTGAGGCGGCGGCGAGCTGGCTGGGAGGTCATGGAGGGAGGTCTCCCCGAACGAGCGAGGTCTCACACGACCTTGGCCTGACCGCTCTCTATCTCCGGTTTCGTGGAGACTCCCCGGCACGAGCCCAGACCTGGGTGTCGGAGGCTCGGCTTGCCCATGCCGGATGGGGGAGCGTTGGCGGCATGCTTCCTGACGCGTTGCTTCGGCCCGAGGAAGGGGTGCCAACCGTGATCGAGTTCTGCGGCAGGTACCCGCTGGCGAAGCTCCAGCGGTTTCACGACTACTGCTTCGCTAACGCTCTTCCCTACGAGCTTTGGTAATGCTCCAGGCACGAGACTCAGCCGTTCTTCGTCACATTGGTCGTCATCGGATGACCCTTCGCGCCGTCCTGAGCCGGCTTTTCTTCGGCGGGCGTTCGCCTGGGAACGTGCTTCAGCGGTTGAGCGAGGGAGGGTACATCGCTCGTCGCTCGGTGAAGGACGGGCCCGAGACGACGAGCCTCCCCGATGGGGTGTCCTACTACCAGCTCACGACGAAGGCCGCAGCAGCCTTAGGTTTCCCCGCAAGCCGTTGCCGGCGGCTTGAGCCAGCGCGCCTACATACGGCGCTTGGGGTGCTGTGGTTCACGTGCATGGGCAAGAAGCGCCGAGACCTGCTGGAGCCCGAGCAGCTTGGGGGGCTATTCGGCGCTCCTTCTGGTTCGGCGTCCACGCATCCCATCTGTAGAGACCTCAGTGGCTCTCGTCCAGTCCTGTACGAGGTGTACGTGCCGGCTCCCCAGACACGGGTGCGAAACGTCGTGCGCCGGGTAGAGGGTCGGTGGGAAACCGCGCACGAGGACGGAGTGCTTCGCCCATGGGTCGAAGCTCGAAGCTACTGCTTCGCCATTTTGGTCGACAACCGAGGGCGAGCGAAGCGCATCAAGAACCAGATTGGTTGTAGGGGTCTTCAATCCAAAACGAGGTTCACGGTTGCCCATGCGCCGAGTCCAGCGACTCTTCGCGCGGCGATAGCAAGCCTGGAGCCCCTGGAGAACGAGGTGACGCCATGAGATTCGCCAACCGAGAGCTTGATCTCCACTACGAAGAAACGTACCTGCCCCTGGTGAAGGCTCAGTACGCAAGTTACATGGAGCGCGAGGAGCCGTATCTGCGTCTCGGAGCGGCTGAGCGGCAGTACTGGGAGGAGAAGTGTCCCGTCATGGATCAGCGGTCTCGGGCGACGCTGATCCCTAAGGCGCGCGAACGAATGGTTGCGAGGTGTCAGCGCTTTGCAGAGATGTACGAGGAGTATGAGCGTCAGCGGAAGAAGCACAATCGGAACTGGCACAATCGCAACTATCAGAAGGATCCCGATGCGCTATTCGCCAAGTGGGAGCCGCTTTTTCGGGTGAAGGCCTTCAAGCGAGGGTCCTTGCTCAATCCGCTTGCCTGTCTTGAATCAGGGAAAGAGCCGAGGGGCCAGGTTGACCTTAAGTTCTTATGTATCGATCTTGATGATGTGCGCCATGCAGCGATGCGTATCCACGAGCTGGCGTGCGGGTGGCTTCTTGAAGAGCTTAGCGGGATTTTTCAAGGCCAAGAGCTGTTCGCGCCATCTGGCTCATGGGGCGTGTTCGAGCAGTCGCTTGATCTTGCAAAGAGCATCAAGCGAATGGAGAAGGTGATACGAAAGCAGGCCAAGAAGCACATCGATCTAGGGACGCGCGTCGCTCGATTTGATGGCGACAACCAGATAAGCAAGTTCTGGAGAGAGCTAAGAAGTGCTATAGACGAGCTGGAGTGGTTTATCCCGGAGCCTGATGATGCGCTCTTGGCTATGCCGGAGATTCCAGCGCCGCCGATGAACTTCGAGGCCGTGAGAAAGTGGGGAGATGAGAGACTGCTTCCCGCCAGGGGGTGGGAGGCACTGTATCAGCGCTTGTGCTCGGAGGAGCACGACCCGCTCCACCAACGCATGCTGATTGGGACGGATCCATCGAGAACGATTCCCGTCTTCTTGAGCAGAGCCGACCTACGAGAGAACCACGTGTACATCTGGGGAAGATCGGGGTCGGCGAAAACGTCCGCGGCCATTGCTCCGCTCTTGGTGCAGCTCATTCGTGGCTCCGATGAGACGGATGCTCGGAGTGGAGTGTTCGGCAAGCCTGCACCGTTGCTGGTGGTGGATCTGAAAGGCGACCGAGCGCTCTATCACACGGTTCGCCTAGAAGCGCAGGCTCGAGGACAGACCTTCCGGCTGCTCAGCACCGAGCCGGACGTCGAGACCGACCTGTTCGATGCCTTCGGAAGTCTGGCGCATCTGAGCGACGCTGAGCAACAGTTGGCAGAGTGCCTAGCGGCGGCTCTGGAGCTTGAGCACGGGGCCGGGTACGGCGCGGATCACTTCTCCATCTGCAACGCGAACGTCCTAGGGAGGGCGTTGTCCCATTCGAGCAAGCCGAGGACGCTAGGAGATTTGGCTCGGGTCCTGAGTTCCATGCAGAGCAAGTCCCGGGATGCCGAGGACGCCAAGCAGGTGATCGAGATGTTGTCGCGGCGCCCCCACGGACCCGTCCTGGACGTGCCTCCAGGAGCGCCCGAGGAGTCGGTCATTGACATGCAGCGGGTCGTGCGCGACCGAGAGGTTGTGTACGTCTTGGCGCCTCTTGAAGGAGGGCGTAGCACCTCAACGATCGCGCGGCTCGCGCTGTGGTGTTTCCAGCTCGCTGTTTCTCAGCACAACCGAAACGCGCGCTCGCCAGTCCGAGCCTACGTCGTCGCCGACGAAGCGCACGAGCTTGCAGGCTACAACGTGGGGCGCTTGATGGCGCAGGCGAGAAGTCTCGGCACGACGCTCATTCTTGCCAACCAGGACCCGTCGCAGCTAGACGGCGTGCGCCAGGGAATCTCGCGCATAGTTCTCGGGCAATCAGGAATCCAGATCTGCCTGTCGGTCGAGACCGAAGAGACGCTTGATCACCTGAGCCGGATGTCTGGCACTACGGAGGTACTGCATCGGCTTGAGACGGGCGGTTCGAGCTTTGTGGTCAGCCGTACAACGTCCTCAGGTAGCTCTCTCAGCGTCGGAGAGTCCTCGACCTGGGGTAGCTCGACTCTGAAGTCCTGGAGTTCGTCGATGGGCATGAACGAGAGTTTCGGGCCTTACGGATTCATCGGCCTGCACTCCTTCAACGCCACTGAGGGCGGGGGTCTGAACCTATCACAGGGCGGAGCTTCGTCGGTGGGACGCACGACTTCCACGGGTACGAGCTTCGGGGAAGCGGAGGGTCAGTTCAGCGGGTTCAGGACCGAGCGCGAGGTTCGCCAGGTACTGGACGATAACGACCTCCTTGATGCGAGCGCCCGGCCGCAGGTGGCGGTGGTGCGGGTGAAGGGCGACCCTTCGTCGCTTGGGCGTCCGTACGTCGTTCAGCTTCTCTTTGCGATGCCTGAGGAGGAGTACAAACGGCGAATGAGAGCCCCCTGGCCGGCCAAGTCGCGTTCCGAGCTGCCGCAAGCGGAGGGCGGTCAGTCGACGCCCGCCGCCTGTCAGGACTTCGATGAACGAATCCGAGCGCTCGCGCAGGACGACGTCGACGACGAGCGCGATTGGTCAACGTAGCGCGGCCGTGCTATACAAAGAAAAAGGCCCCCGCGAGCGCGGGAGCCCGATGGGCGGAATTGGCGCATACCAGGCGAGGTCATAATCAGAACGCCGATCCTGAGAGACTAGAATTGCCTCCCAGGACCCACTCGCCTGGATGCTTCCTCTTCCGGCTTGCAGTACTGGTTACCTTCCCTGCAAGCCCGGAAGGAGCGCCTTTCGGCGAACGATAGGCGCATGATACCAAGGTCGTTCGAGGCGTGGATGTCAGACCGCTTGATTCGTGTCTGTGTTTCGTGCGACTCTGAAGTATGAGCAGAGAGAAGCGGCGTATCGACATCGAGGAAGTGAGGCGGGAGCTTCGAATTCCGTCACCACCCCCTGAGCCACCGAGTCCTATCGAGCGGGCTCAGATGGCTACCATTGCCTATGCGCTGGGTGTCTTCACAGTAGTTGGAGTAGCTGCCCTGATTGCGCCCGGGAAACTGCCGCTGCCCTGGTGAAAAAGGGGGGTGGTGGGGGGCCACGCACCACCCCCGTATCTCACATCGCGAGCACTCGGACGGCCAACGTGAGAAAGCCAGCCAGGTAGGCCACCACGAGATCGCTGAAGGCG
>JBCCGI010000103.1:0-24578 GCA_039029355.1 Planctomycetota bacterium | reverse complement strand
GACCTGGCGACCTGGCGACCTGGCGACCTGGCGACCTGGCGACCTGGCGACCTGGCGACCTGGCGACCTGGCGACCTGGCGACCTGGCGACCTGGCGACCTGGCGACCTGGCGACCTGGCGACCTGGCGACTTGGCGACCTGGCGACCTGGCGACCTGGCGACCTGGCGACCCGGCGACCCGGCGACCCGGCGACCCGGCGACCTGGCGACCACGTGGCTCCCCTTCGACCCACCCAAGCAAGCTCCCATGACCCACCGAACTCCGCTCCTCCTCCTCGCACCGCTCCTGGCCACCGTGGGTTTGCTCGCCGCAGGCGCGTCGACGCCCCCGGCCTCAGCTCCCGCGTTGCTGCTCGAGACCGATGCCGAGGGTGAGGTGCTCTCCGGATCGGTCGAGGCCCTCCGGGAGGCCGTCGAGCGCGGCGAGCCGATCCGCGTCGGGTGGGCGCTCGAGTTCCGCATGCCCGGACAGGACGAGCCCGAGCGCCTGACCCACTGGTGCGACGCGGGCTTCGTCACGGTGTGGAAGGGGCAGGTGTTCGCACAGATCCGCGACATCTACACCCAGGGCCCGGTCTTTGATCGCGCCGCGATCCACCTCGGCCGCGAGCCGCACGGCTGGGTCGCGATGCTCGGCTCGAACGGCACGCTGCAGAGCGTATTCGCCGGCGGCGAGCCCTCCACCCAAACGGTCGCGACGCGCTGGGCGACCGGGGCGGCCCGGTGAGCCGTCCGCACCCGACCGAGCGCGAGCTCGTTCTGCTGAAGGTGCTCTGGGAACGCGGCGAGGCGACGGTGCGCGAGGTCTACGAGACCCTGCGCGACGAGCTCCCGATCGTGCAGAACACCGTGCAGGCCTTCCTGCGCACGATGACTGAGAAGGGCCTTGTTTCGTACGAGCAGCGCGGTCGCACGTTCTACTACCGCGCCGAAGTCGAACCGGAGCCGACGCGCCGCGGGCTGCTCGGACGCGTGCTCGACGGCGTCTACGACGGAGCGGTCGATCAGCTGGTTGAGGGAGCGGTCGAGCTGCGCAGGCCAACCCGTTCGGAGCTCGACCGCCTGCGCGCGCTGGTGGAGCGGCTCGAGGAGGAGCGCGAATGAGCACCGCATCGTTCGTCGCAACGGCCTGCGCACAGCTGGTGCCGATCGCGCTCGGGGTCAGCGTCCTCCTCGGCGGAGCGGTCGCGGCGCAGCGGGCTTCGCGTTCGCCGGAGTTGCGGAGGAGGGCGGCTGAGGCGGGGGTGCTGGCGTCGGCGTTGACGGTGGTGCTGCTGCTTCTGCCGTTGCCGTGGGGCCCGGGGCTTCTGCCGCCCGCAGGCGGCGGCGGCGCGCTTTGGGAGGCGCCACCCGCGGCCGAGGCGGGCTCGCCCGCAGGCGGAGCGGCTGGCGCGGCCGCCTTTGGAGCGGCGGTGCTGCTCGCGTGCGCCGCGGCGCTCGCGGTGCGGCTGCTGGCCGGATGGCTCCTGCTGGCCCGGCTCGACGCTCGCTGTCGTCCGGCGCCGCGTTGGCTCCTCGACCTTGCAGGCGAGCTGGGTCTAGCGCACGTGGAGCTGCGCGTGTGCCCGCACAGCCGGCGCCCGTTCTGTCACGCGGCGCGGCCCGGCGGCCGGCGCCGCATCGTGCTTCCGGCATCCCTCGTCGAGCCTCGGTATCGAGACCCGCTGCGGGCCGTGCTCCTGCACGAGCACGCGCATTTGAGGCTCGGTCACCTGCGCGCGCGGCTCGGGCTCGCGTTCGGAGCATTGGTGCTGTTCTGGCATCCCGCGTTCTGGTGGCTCGCGCGGCGGCACCGGCTGTGCGTGGAGCTGCTCGCGGACGCGGCGGCTGCCCGGCGGCTCGGCCGGCGCCGGTATGCGGCGGCGCTCCTGGATCTCGCGGAGCTGGTGCGCGGTGAGTCGCGCTGGGCGCGGCGGGCTCCGTTGGCGCTCGGCGCGTTGGACGAGGAGCGGAGCGAGGAAGGAGGCTCGCTCCTCGCGCACCGAATCGCATCGCTGTGCCGCAGCGGGGGAGGCGACGACCCGCCGACCCGTCGCCGTTTGAGCCTCGCGGCGGCGGCGCTGGCTCCGTGCGCGCTGCTGGTTCTCTTCGGCACGCCCACCGCGCGCGCCCACCGCGCGGCAGAGAGCTCGGAGCTTCCGGCGCAGGTCTACACGCGTTCTCGAGTCGCGGACGCGGCGGAGCTCGGGGAGGTCCTGATGCGTTTGAACGACGCGGGCGTGGGGGTGGAGCGGATCCACCTCGGGGCGCCGGACGCGAGCGGTCAGCGAGAGCTGCTCGTGGCATTGGATCCGCACGGCGACAACGCGGAGGGGTGGCCGGAGATGCCCGCTTATGCGGGGTGGGGGTGCGGCGGAGAGCGCTGAGCGGCTGGGTGGAGGGCGCTCTGGCGGCGGCGAGTCGGTTTCTTCGCCGAATCAAGCTCGCCTGCGGTTCGGCGGCAACCGCGCGGGATCGACGATCCCGCGGCGGCGGCGATCTTCGCTCAATCGAGATTCCCCAAGTCGATACGCGGCGATGCGGGGTCTTGATTGAGCGAAGATCGCGTCGCGCCTCCCGCCCGGCCAACTTGACTCGGCGAAGTTTGGCGCTGGGCTGGATGGCGGTCACTTACGGAGGGTCGGTCGACGTTCTTTGTCAGATCGACACCGACCCGAGATCCGGGGAGACACCGCCCGACGTCTTCTTCGCCGAATCAAGCTAGCCTCCGGCTAGGCGGCAACCCCGCCGAATCGGCGATCTCGCGGCGGCGGCGATCTTCGCTCAATCGAGATTCCCCAAGTCGATGCGCGACGATGCGGGGTCTTGATTGAGCGAAGATCGCGTCGCGCCTCCCGCCTGGCCAACTTGATCCGGCGGAGTTTGGAGCTGGGCTGGATGGCGGTCACCGACGGAGGTTCATCGGTCGAGTTTCTTTGTCGGATCGACACCGACCCGAGATCCGGGGAGACCGCCCGACGCTTTTTCTTCGCCGAACCAAGCTCGCTTCCGGCTCGGCGGCAACTGCGCGGAATCGACGATCTCGCGGCGGCGGCGATGTCCGCTCAATCGAGATTCCCCAGGTCGATGCACGGCGATGCGGAGTCTTGATTGAGCGAAGATCCCGTCGTGCCTCCGGTGCCGGCCAACTTGATTCGGCGAAGATCGGAGCGGAGCCGCATGGCGGTCGCCGATGGAGGATCAGAGGTCGAGTGGATTGAGGCGGAGATCGGCTCTAGGGCCACGCGTCGGACCGGCACGAGGCGTGGCCTCCGCCGAATCAAGAGCTGCCCCGTGGCCCCACCGCGAATCTCCGCCGAATCAAGCGCGCCCTCGGCTCGGCGGCAACCGCGCGGAATCGACGATCTCGCGGCGGCGGCGATCTTCGCTCAATCGAGATTCCCCGAGTCGATGCACGGCGATGCGGGATCTTGATTGAGCGAAGATCCCGTCGCGCCTCCCGCGCCGGTCAATTGATTGAGCGAAGATCCGAGCTGAGCCGTGTGGCAGTCACCGACGGAGGATCATGGTCCGACTTGATCGAGCGGAGATCGCTCCATGCCTCCCGCGCCCGCCAACTTGATTCGGCGAAGATCCGGCCCGAGCCGCGGGGCGCCACGGATCAAGCACTACCGACGACCCACCGAGCAGAGATCACCGGCCCCCCAACCCCCCAGTCCCTACCCCTCGTCCTCCAACGGCGCAAACCGATCCACCACCCGCTGCGCATGCCGCAGCGCCCGCTCGTCGATCAAATCATGGATCGCCTCCAAGCAATCCCGCAGCTCGCCCGCCGTGCACCCGCAATGCAATCCACCGCGAACATGGCTCGCCAGCTGGCGGTCCTGGCCAAGCGAGGCCAGGCAGACGACCGCGCACAGCTCGCGCCGGTCGGGTGCGAGGCCGGGGCGGGAGAGGACGCGGCCGTACGTGTGGCCGAGGATCCAGCTGGCGAGGATCGGATGTCCCTGCTCCAACTTGGTGCGGACGCGGTCGGCTGAGGCGCCGTAGATGCGGCCGAAGAGCTCGGCGCCGGCGTCGAAGTTGTCGGGGTGGTAGTCGGCTTCGCCGGGGTCGGGGGGGCCGAGGCCTCCGGCGTCGGCGAGGACTCCGAAGGCTTCGACGACGCGGGGGAAGCCGGCGAATAGGTGGGCTTGGAGGACCGCCTCGCGCCAGGCGCGGTCGGGTTCGCCTGGGGGGGCGGCGCGGCGGAGCTCGCGGAGGAGGGTCCAGTCGCCGAGGCAGATTCCGACCGAGAGGCGGAGCAGGGTGACGTCGCGTTGGGTCAGAGCCATGAGCTGGGTGCGAGCGGGGCGGCGGTGCGGGCGCCTTTTCCGGGGGAGCCAGGATAGCTGGCCGGGGCGGGGCGTTGGGCGGGCGATTAGGTCCTGCCGATCGGCTCTCCCAGGCGTAGCGGGGTGCCGGGGGTGAGCTCGGGGAGGGGGGCGAAGCCGAGGGCCCTGGGGAGGACCAAGATGACCGTCGAGCCCATCTCGAAGCGGGCCAGCTCCTCGCCGCGGGCGAAGCGGCGCGGCGGGGAGGGGGCGGGGCCGTCCGGGGCGACGCCCAGGACCCGGATGCGTCCGACGTTCAGGGCGCCGACCATGACCAGGAAGTAGGGGCCGCGTGGGGTCGAGAGCTTGAGCACCGCGCGCTCGTTGAGCGCGAAGAGGCCCTGCAGCCGTGCCGCGACCTTGGGCGCGACCGAGTAGCGCGCGCCGGGGACCCAGCGGACCTCTTCGAGCGTGGCCTCGAGCGGCGCGTGCACGCGGTGGTAGTCGCGCGGGGACAGGTAGAGCGTCCAGGTCTGCGCGTCCTGGATCTCGGCGGGGGCGGCGGCTCCCGCCAGGAGCTCCTCGACCGGATAGTCGACCCCCTTGGCCTGCAGCATGCGGCCGGCCTCGGCGGCGCCGGCTGCCTGCACGCGTCCGTCGCACGGGCTCGGCAGGACGGCGGGATCGGCGGCGATCGTGCGCGCGCCCTCCTTGAGCCGCCGCACGAAGAACGCGGAGAGCGACGTGTAGCCGCGGTAGTCGAGCCGGGCCTCGCTCGCGTCCGCCCGCGTCAGCAGGCAGTAGGTCGCGAAGACCGGGCGGCGCAGGAAGCCCGGGATGCCGCGGTCGGACAGCCAGCCGACGAAACGGGAGGCGGTGCGGCGGATCGGAGTGGAGGCTTGGGCCGCCATGGCTCCAGAGCTTGCCGGCTGGAGCGCGAGATGGAAGGGGGAGGCGTCGCTCCGCGGGGGGAGAGGGCTCCGAGAGCCGCTGGCGCCCCGGGGAACCAACGCTTCGAAGCGCGCGGCGGGCGCTGCGGCGCTCCGCTCCGCCCTAGAAGCCGCCCCGGCCGCCGCGTCCGCGGCCTCGGCGGCTGTCCGCCTCTTCGATCGCCGTCGCGAGGTCGGCGCCGAAGCGGCGCGTCAGCTCCTCGGCCTTGTAGTCGTCGATCGCTCGGAACGAGTCGCGGGCGCCGTCGAAGCCGGACTCGCGCATCGTGTCGCGGGCGGCGTCGCGCTGCTCGTCGACGGCGAGGAGTACCTCGACCAGCTCGCCCCGCTCGCCCTCGGCGAGGCCGACCTTCTCGGCGATGCGGTCGGCGCGCTCGTTCATCTGCTCGAGTCGCTGCTCGGCGCGGCGGGCCTCGCGCTCGGCGCGTTCGCGCTCTTCCTCCTGGGCCATCACGTCGAGCACGAGCTGGCGCGCGGCCGGGTCGTTCGAGTCGATGGGGGCGGCGGCGATGTCGACCCCCGCTTCGGGGACCTCGACCTCGCGGCGCGACGAGGCGAGGCGCCGCTCCAGCTCGGCCACGCGCGCCTCGAGCATCTGCACGCGCTCCGCCTCCTCCGGGTCCAGCGCCGCGACCAGGGCGGCCGGCTCGGGCTCGGGCTGGGTGGGGCGGGCGACCTCCGCGGTGGGCTCGCGTTGCGCGGGCTCGGCCTCGGCGCGCGGCGCGTCGTCCGCGAACTCCATCAGATAGACCGTGGATGCGGAGGCGAGGACGGCCGAGAGGCCGGCGGAGGCGAAGAGGGCGGGCAGGAGCTTCATGGGGCGGCGTGGAGGAGGGCGGCGGGGGAGCGCTTGGGCGTGGGAGGACAGGACCTATCCTAGGGCGGTCCCGGCCCGAAGGCTCAACCGGCCCCGCGGAGACCGGTTCCGAGCCTTTTCGGGGCGGTCTGGCTGCCTGCGCCTCCTCCGCGTTTCCCATCGACCCCATGAGCGACCCCGTCGACGAGCCCACAAACGCGCCCCACCGCCTCGAGGAGGCGCTTCCCCGCATGCGCTTCGCCGTCGAGCCCGGCGGCTTCGGCCTGGCCGGCTTCGCCGCGCCGCCGGGGCCGGACGACCTGGCGCTCCTGACCGGCGGAGGGCCCGCCCAGCTCGTGCGCGAGGGGGGGGAGACCACCCTGCTCGTGCCCGAGGACGACCTCGCGGCCGTGCTGGAGCGGCATCCCGAGGCCCGGTTGGAGCGCGGCCTGCGGTGGATCCGGTTCGAGTGCCCGATGGCGTGGGACCTGGTCGGGTTCCTCGCGCTGGTGACGGGCCGGCTGACCGAGGCCGGCGTGCCCCTGGGGGCCGTGTGCGGTTTCTCGCGCGACCACCTGTTCGTCGCCGAGCGCTACCTGCCGGCCACCCGCGCGGCGTTGGGAGAGCTCTTCCCCGAAGTCGGCGGCGGACGTTGACTCTGGCGCGCGGCCGGATTTAATGTCCGCGCCGCCCGCCCGTCCGGCGGTTTTCCGCGAAGTCGGCCGCCTTCGCGCCACCCGTCCCCACCCCTTTTGGCCCTCCTCCCCATGGCAAGCGCTGGCACGGTCGTAGTTCTCGCCGCCGGCCAGGGAACCCGCATGAAGTCGAGCACCCCCAAGGTGCTCCACCGCGCGTGCGGGCGTACCCTGCTCGGCTGGTGCCTCGAAGGCGCCCGCGCGCTCTCTCCGGCGCGCATCCTGGTCGTGGTCGGCGAGGGCGCGGACGAAGTGGAGCGCGTGCTGCGCGCCGAGGAGAACGTCGAGGGGCTCGACTTCGTGCTGCAGACCGAGCGGCGCGGCACCGGGCACGCGGTGCAGACCTGCGCGCCGATACTGCAGGACTGCCCGGGGCCGGTCGTCGTGCTCTACGGCGACATGCCGCTGCTCGAAGCCGCCAGCATCGAGCGGCTGGTGGAGGCCCAGGCCTCGGCGGGCGCTTCGCTGCTGACCGCGGTGCCGCAGCACGCGCGCGGCTTCGGGCGCATTGTGCGCGAGGGCGGGGCCGGTTCGGTGCAGGCCATCGTCGAGGAGAAGGACGCTACGCCCGACCAGCTCGCGATCCGCGAGGTCAACGTCGGCGTGTACTGCTTCGACAAGGACCGCCTGCTGGCGCTCCTGCCGAAGCTTTCGAACGACAACGCGCAGGGCGAGTACTACCTGACCGACCTGGTCGCGATGCTCTTGGAGGAAGGCGTCCAGCCCGAGGCTGTCGTCCTACCCGACGAGCGCGAGGCGATCGGCATCAACACGCTGGCCCACCTGGCCGAGGCGCGCGCCGCGATCCAGGAGCGCATCCTGGTCGAGCACATGGCGAACGGCGTCCACATCGAGGACCCCAGCACGACCTACATCGACCACGGCGTGAAGATCGGGCCCGGCTCCAGCGTGCTGCCGTGCACCGTGATCCGCGCCGGAGTCGAGGTCGGGGCGGGCTGCGAGGTCGGCCCCTTCACGCACCTGCGGGTCGGCACGGTGCTCGAGGACGGCGCCGAGGTCGGCAACTTCACCGAGGCGAAGAAGTCGCGCGTCGGCAGCGGCACCAAGGCCAAGCACCTGACCTACCTCGGCGACGTGACGATCGGCAAGGGCGCGAACATCGGCGCCGGGACGATCGTCGCCAACTACGACGGCAAGCTGAAGCACAAGACCACGATCGGCGACGGCGCGTTCATCGGCAGCGGCACCGTGCTGGTGGCGCCGTCGACGGTGGGGGACGGCGCGCTGACCGGAGCGGGGGCCATCGTGACCCGCAAGGACGTCCCGGCGAACACCGTGTGGGTCGGCGTGCCGGCGCGCCCGCTTTCCCCCCGCCAGGGCGGCGGCAACGACCAGAGGAGCTGAGCGAGCGTGGGCCTAGGCTATAGCGACAAGATCCGCCTGATCGCCGGAACCGCGCATTCGCAGCTGGCCGAGGGCATCTCGGAGCGGCTCGACATCCCGCTCGCCGATGCGCACGTCGGGCGCTTCCCCGACGGCGAGATCGACATCAAGATCAACGATGACCTGCGCGGGGCGGACTGCTTCGTCCTGCAGCCGCTGTGCCCGCCGGTCAACGAGAACTGGATCGAGCTCCTGCTGCTGCTCGACTGCCTGCGCCGCGCGTCGGCGGGGCGGGTGACGGCGGTGATGCCCTACTACGGCTACGCCCGCAAGGACCGCAAGGACGAGGGCCGCGTGCCGATCAGCGCCAAGGTCGTGGCCAACACGATCAGCCAGGGCGGGGCCGACCGCGTGCTGACGATCGACATGCACGCGGCGCAGATCCAGGGCTTCTACGACATCCCCGTCGACCACCTCTACGCCAAGCCCGTGCTGCTGCACGAGATCCGCACGATGGGGGTCGAGGACCCGGTGATCGTCACGCCCGACGTGGGCGGCATCAAGATGGCGCGCTCGTACGCCAAGGCGCTGGGCGCCGACCTCGCGATCGTCGACAAGCGGCGCGTGTCGGGCTCCGAGATCGCCGTCGAGCACATGATCGGCGACGTCGACGGGCGCAACGTGATCATCGTCGACGATATGATCTCGACCGGCGGCTCGATCAGCGAGGCGGCCAAGGTCGTGCGGACGCACGGCGCGCAGCAGATCGTGCTGGCCGTCAGCCATGCGGTCCTGTGCGGCCCGGCGGTCGAGCGGCTCGACGGCTGCCCCGCGGACGCGATCCTCGCCACCGACACGATCCCGCGCCGCGGCGCGGTGCCCAAGGCCCTGCGGGAGGTCTCGGTCGCCGGCCTGCTCGCGCGCGCGATCGCGAACCTGCACGAATCCAAGTCGCTCTCGATCCTCTTCGACAACTTCGACGAGGACTAGGAGCGGCGCTTCCGTTTCCCCTGTTGTTCGAACCATCCAGGAGAATTCCCCGATGCTGAAAGCCACCAAACGCGAGGCCCTCGGGACGCGCGCTTCGAAGAAGCTGCGCCTCCAGGGCAAGATCCCCTGCAGCCTCCAGGGCGAGGGCAAGCCGAACGTCGACATCGCGATCGACGAGCGCGAGTTCCTGACCCTCCGTCGCCAGCACGAGCACGTCTTCGACTTCGAGATCGAGGGCGGCGACGAGGACACGGCGCTCGTCCGCGAGCTCCAGTGGGACACCATCGGCGAGCGCATCCTGCACGTCGAGTTCCGGCGCGTGATCCGCGGCCAGAAGACCGACGCCGAGGTGGCGCTGCACTTCGTCGGCCACGCCAAGGGCGGCGTCGTGAACCACCTGATCAACTCGGTCCAGATCCTCGCCCTGCCGCGGGACATCCCGGACGGTCTAGAGGTGAACGTCGACGGCCTGGAGCCGGGGCAGACGATGCACGCCTCGGACATCCAGCTGCCCGAGGGCGTCGAGCTGGCCATCGACCCGACGGTCGTCATCGCCAACGTCACGGTCCCGCGCGGCGACGAGCCGGCCGAGGCCGAGGGCGAGGAAAGCGCCGATGGCGAGGCCGGGGCCGCTCCCGAGCCGACCGAGGGCTGATCCGGCCGCCCGGGGGCCCCGCGCTGGCGGGGGCCCCGAGCACCAAGAAACCCGGGTTCCGAGCCTCCGGGCTTGCCGTCCCGGGTGCCGCCCCTAGACTCTTTGCCCCGCCCTGTCGGCCCCACGGGCCCGCGCGGCGGGGATGAAGGTCCTTCCAGCGTGCAGGAGGAAACACGCGTCCGCCGCCTCGTGGTCGGCCTGGGCAACCCCGGCCCCGACTACGACGGCACCCGGCACAACGTCGGGTTCGACGTGCTGGACCACCTCGCGCGCCACGAAGGCCTGCTCTTTGAATCTCCCGCGGTCCTGGAGGACTACCACGGCCCCCGCGAGCTCGTCTGCGCCCGATCGTTCGAGCCCGACGCGCTCCTGGTCAAGCCGCTGACCTTCATGAACCGCTCCGGTGACGTTGTGGCACCCCTGGCCCGCTGGGCCGGGGTCGAGCCGCAGGACGTGATGGTCGTGTACGACGATCTCGACCTGCCCTTCTCGACGCTGCGCATCCGCCCGCACGGCGGAGCCGGCGGTCACAACGGCATGCGATCGATCCTTGAACGCCTCGGGTCCGATCGGTTTCCCCGCCTGCGGGTGGGGATCGGGCACCCGGGGACCGACGCGGCGCGTCACGTGCTCAGCCGCTTCACGTCGGCCGAGGAGGAGGACATCGCGATCTCGGTGGCGGAAGCCGCCGAAGCGATCCTCGCCTGGCTGGCGGAAGGCGACGTCGAGCGCGTCATGACGCGGTTCCACAGCCGCTGGAGCGAGGGCTCGAAACCCTGACGGGCGGGTCCGCACCAGGCAACGACAACCAGGAGACGGATGATGGCTCTCTACGAGGGCATGTTTCTGATCAACAACGACGCGGTGCGGAACGACTGGGCTGCGGCCAAGTCGCTCGTCACCGACCTGATCGCCAAGCACGGCGGCAGCGTGCAGACCGCGCGCCGCTGGGACGAGCGCCCGCTCGCCTACCCGATCAAGGGCAAGCACCGCGCGACGTACCTCTTGAGCTACTTCGAGATGGCCGGCGACTCGATCCCCGCCTTCCACCGCGAGATGGAGATCAAGGAGGACATCCTCCGCTACCTCCAGCTCAGCGCCGAGGCCGTCCCGGACGAGGAGCGCGACCTGACCGCCGCCGAGGGCGACGCGGACTTCATCGTGCCCGAGCCGCCGCAGGACACGCCGCCGCCGATCGCGCCCGAGCTCATGGACCGGCCGCGCGAGGAGCGCGACCGCGACCGGGGCCGCCCCGGGGACCGGCCGGGTGGCAGGCCGGGCGACCGGCCGGGCGACAAGCCGGGCGACAAGCCCGCTGACAAGCCCGCCGAGGGGGCTCCGGCCTCCGAGGGCGAGGCCGGCGAGAAGGCCGCGGCGCCGAGCGGCGACGCCGCCGCCTCGCCGGCGGAGGCCGCGACGGCCACCGCCACCGAGACCGCCCCGGCTACCGAAGAGAAGAAGGAGGGCTAAGCGATGCCCATGAAGCGCAAGCCCAGCCGCGGCCTCAACCTGAGGATCCCGGCCACCAAGAAAATCGACTACAAGGACCTCGAGCTGCTGCAGAAGTGCGTCGGCCCCCAGGGGCAGATCCTGCACCGCAAGCGGACCGGTCTCTCGTCCCAGCGCCAGCGCGAGCTGAAGCGTGCGATCAAGCGCGCCCGGCACATGGCGCTCCTGACCTTCGTCGGCAGCTAGCCCAAGGAGCCCACGATGAAAACGGTTCAAGTGCTGCTGCGCGAGTCGGTCAAGGACCTCGGCAAGGTCGGGGACGTCGTCGACGTCGCCGCCGGCTACGCCCGCAACTACCTCGTGCCTCGCCGCATCGCGGTCGAGGCGACCGACGAGAACAAGAAGATGATGACGCGCCGCCGGGCGCTGGTCGACGCCCAGGAGGCCGCCCTCGCCGCCGATGTCGCGGCGCGCGTCGCGGCGCTCGAGGCCGTGACCGTCACGACCTCGGCCAAGGCCGACGAGAACGGACACCTGTACGGCTCGGTGACCGCCGCGAACATCGGCGAGCTCCTGGCCGCCGCCGGTCACAAGACCGACGAAAAGGACGTCCGCCTCGAGCACGCGATCAAGGAAACCGGATCGCACGCCGTCCCCGTGCACGTGCACGGCGACAGCTCGGCCAACATCACCGTCGTCGTCGAAGCGGCCGCCGAAGAGTAAAAGACGGCGCCGAGCGAAACTCGGGGCGGGGTTTTCCACAGTTGTGGAGAACTCCGCCCCGCTTGCGTTGGGGAGCATCGCGAGCGTCGGTGCTCCTCGCCGCTACAACCGCCCGGTCCGCTGCGGTATCCTCGGCGCGATGGAGGAGCGGACCCCCGGAAAGACCCTGCCTCGGAACGAAGAGGCGGAGCGTGCGCTCCTCGGCGCGCTGATCCTCGACTCGGAGCGGATCGCGGAGGTCGCCGAAGTGCTGTCGCCCGACGACTTCTTCGACAAGCGCCATCAGATGCTCTTCGAGACGCTGATGAAGCTGTCGGAGGCGAACATCCCGGTCGACTTCATCAGCGTGGGCGAGGCGCTCAAGGCCTCGGGCCGCTTCCACGAGGTGGGCGGGGTCGAGTACCTGGGCTCGCTCGGCGACGCGGTCACCTCGTCGGCCTTCGCGCTGCATCACGCGCAGATCGTGTCGGAGACGTCGACGCTGCGCTCGCTGATCCGCGAGGGCACCGAGATCGTGTCGGCCGCCTACGAGACCCGCGCCGACGGCGAGGCGGTCAAGCAGCTGCTCGACGACAGCGAGCAGCGCATCTACCGCATCGCGCAGCGCGAGGAGAGCTCGGGCGCAGCGCCGATCTCGACCGCGATCACCGAGACCTTCAAGCGCATCGACGCCTCGTCGCACCGCGGCGGCCTGACCGGCCTGCCGACCGGCTACTACGACCTGGACCAGAAGCTGTGCGGGCTCAACGGCGGCGACCTGGTCGTGCTTGCCGCGCGGCCGTCGATGGGCAAGACCGCCTTCGCGCTCAACATCATCGAGCATGCCGCGATGTCCGAGCCCGAGTGGATGGGCCGGCGCCCGGTGGTGCTGTTCTTCAGCCTCGAGATGGGGCGCCAGCAGGTGGTGAGCCGCATGCTCTGCACGCGCGCCAAGGTCGACGCGCACCGGCTGCGGTCGGGCAACCTGCCGGCCGAGGACCGCTCCGAGCTGACGGCGGCCGCCGATGAGCTGCGCCATGCCCAGGTCCACATCGACGACACGTCGGGCCTGTCGATCATGTCGGTGCGCAGCCGCGCTCGGCGGCTGAAGGCGCGGGCGGGGCACCTCGACATGATCGTGGTGGACTACCTGCAGCTCCTGTCGTTCCCCAAGGCCGAGAGCCGGCAGCAGGAGATCAGCATGATCTCGCGCTCGCTCAAGGGGCTGGCGCGCGACATGAACATCCCGATCATCGCCCTGGCGCAGCTGTCGCGCGCGGTCGAGCTGCGCGACCCGCCGCGGCCGCAGCTCGCCGATCTGCGCGAGTCGGGCTCGATCGAGCAAGACGCCGACGTCGTGATGCTCCTCTACCGTCCGGAGTACTACCCGAAGCAGCAGACCGACGAGAACAAAGGCGTCGCCGAGGTGATCATCGCGAAGCAGCGCAACGGGCCCACCGGCCTGGTCAAGCTGCAGTTCTTCAACAGCACGATGCGGTTCGAGAACCGCGCGCCGGACGTTGCGGAGCCGATCTCGTTCTAGCCTCGCCTGCGGGCTCTTCGCGCTCTCCCTTTTCGTCGGCCGGTCGGTCGCCGCGCAGGACCCCGTTGGCCCACCGGCACCGCAGGAGCCCGGGGCGAGCGATGCCCCCGAGGACCCGGCCGTACCCGACACGCCGCGTGTCGTGTCGATCGAGGTCGTGGGCAACCGGCGCTACTCCGAAGCGCAGCTGATCTCTGCCCTCGGCCAGCCGCTGGACCGGCCGCTCGACCCCAACGCCGTCTCCGACGGCTTGCAGGCGCTCTGGAACACGTTCCGCGTGCGCGGCGAGGTCGGCCTGCAGGAGGTCGATGGCGGGCTCGCGCTGCGCCTTGACGTGGTGGAGATGCCGTTCGACCTCGAGCCGCGCTTCATCGGCAACGTCGAGGTGAGCAGCGAAGAGCTCTACGAGTGGGCGCGACTGGAGCCCGACTCCGAGCTCTACCTCTACCAGGCGCCGCGCATCCGCGAGCGCCTGCTCGACTCCTACCGCCGGGACGGCTTCTACTTCGCCGAGGTCAGCGAGGTGATCCGCGAGGGCGGCGTCGACGCCGAGGGCCGCATGGTCGCGCCGGACGTGATCTTCGAGATCCGCGAGGGCCCGCAGGTGCACGTGCGCGACGTGGTCATCCACGGCAACCGCTCGATGCCCGACCGCGGTTTCCTCCTGTGGAAGGACGGGCTGCGGGAGTTCGCCGACATCGAGCTCGCCAAGCCGCGGCTGTGGCTGTTCAAGGACGAGTACGACGAGGATGTGCTGCTCGGCGATCTGCAGGCGATGCGCGAGGTCTACCGCGAGCGCGGCTGGCTCGACGCGGTCGTGCAGCTCGACCACCTCGACTTCAGCGCGGATCGGGGCTGGGTCACGATCCACGTGCGCATCGACGAGGGGCCGCGCTACCGGGTCGGCTCGCTGCGCATTGAGGGCTTCGAGCGCTACGGCGGCGAGCAGCGCGACGGCACCTGGCCCGAGCGGCGCGCCGATCTCCTCTTCGACGAGCAGAAGCTGCTCGACCTCTGCGACCTCGAGGAGGGGGCGTACTTCGAGCAGCTGGTCATGAGCCGCGACGCGCGCAGCATCACCAACCACTACGGCGAGCGCGGGTACGTCGCACACCCGAGCCTGCCCGTGCTGGACCGCTTCGACGTGCTGGAGCCCGAGATCCTCTTCGAGGAGGATCGGCCGGTCGCGCACGTGACGTACCGGCTGGCCCAGGGGCGCCAGCAGTTCGTGCGCGAGATCCTGATCTCCGGCAACACGAACACGCAGGACCGCATCATCCGCGGCCGCATCACCGTCGAGCCCGGCCAGGTCGCCGACCTGCCCAAGATCGCGAGGTCGCGCTCGCGCATCCAGGCGCTCGGCTTCTTCAGCGACGACCGCCCGCAGGTCGAGCACACCGAGCCGTACTTCCTGTTCCGCGAGACCGACGACCCGGCCTGGAAGGACCTCGAGTACATCATCGACGAGACCAACGCGCTGGGCTTCAGCGCCAGCGGCGGCGTGTCGTCGAACACCGGCCTGTTCGGCATCTTCTCGCTGCAGAAGCAGAACTTCGACCTCTTCGACGTGCCGAGCTCGCTCGGGTCGGCCATCAACGAGATCGCCGACGGCCGCGCGTTCCACGGCGCGGGGCAGACGCTGCGCTTTCTGGTCGCGCCCGGCACCCAGACCTCGAGCTTCGAGATCCGCTTCCGAGAACCCGACATCTTCCGGCGGCACACCGACCGCATCGGGCTGGACCTGCTCGCGCGCCGCCGGCTGCGGATCTTCGAGAGCCACGACGAGACGCGCGAGGAGTACGGCGCCTCGCTGCGCTATCAGGTCGGCCCCGACAGCTACGTCAACGCCGGCTACACCTTCGGCAAGGTCGAGGTCGAGGACCTGAGCGCCGGCGGCGAGCCGACCCTGGGCAACCCGCTGACCGTGCCGCAGCTCCTGAAGGACCAGGAGGGCGAGGACGACCTGGCCTGGATCGACCTCAGCTACGACTACAGCGCGCTCGACGACTTCTTCTATCCGCAGAACGGCTCCACCTTCTCGGCCGGCTTCCAGATCTACAACGACGCGCTCGGGAGCGACTACGACTTCGTCAAGACGTCGTTGTCGTGGCAGAAGCTGGGCCAGTTCGGCGAGGAGTCGCCCGACGCGCGACCCGGCTACAAGCTGGAGCTCGACCTCGGCGTCGCGACGCCCTACGGCGACACCGACGACGTGCCCTACAGCGAGCGCTACTTCCTGGGCGGCCAGCGCACGCTCCGCGGCTTCGACTTCCGCGGGGTGGGGCCGAACGAGAACCGCTTCCCGATCGGCGGCCAGACCTTCACCGCCTTCAGCGCCGAGTACCGCCGGCCGCTGATCAAGAACATCCAGCCGGGCAGCTTCCGCGAGATCGAGGTCATCCGCGGCGGCCTGTTCTTCGATGCCGGCATCCTGGATCCCGACGACTGGTCGCTCGACCCCGATGAGCTGCGCGCCTCGGCCGGCGTGTTCATCGGCCTGACCGTCCCGATCGCCTTCACCTTCAGCTTCGGCTTCCCGGTCCGCGAAGGCGACGGCGACGACACGCAGGTCTTCCAGTTCAACATCGGCTTCTAGCCCCTCGCGGTGACTGCGGCCAGGAGACCGGCCTTCTCACCGCATCCGGCTAGCCCCCCTCGGCCGCGGCTCGGGCCACGCGCCCGGCCGGTCGGACTCGCCCGCCGCCCCGGCCCCGGGCGGAAGCGCACCCCCGCCTGGCGGCCCAGGAATGCGGCTAGCGGTGCCCTGGGATGCTTGACATCGGCCCTGCGCATCGGCGTCATGGATTTACGAATCCGCTCCAAACAACGTCCAAACCACGCACAAGGCCAGTCCGCTCCGTAGGAAGGCCAGGAGGGTCCCTCGACTCGGGGCTGCGAGAATGATTACGCGTACCGCGTCCGAGATCGCCGAGATCTGCGGCGCCACCTTAGAAGGCGACGGCTCGATCCAGCTGGTCGGCCCGGCCTCGCTCAAGGCGGCTGAGCCCAACCACGTCAGCTTCCTCGGCAACCCCCAGTACCGCGGCGAGCTCGAGGGCACGCGCGCCGGCGCGGTGGTGCTGGCGCCCGACGTCGAGGTGGCCCGGGCCGATCTAGCGCTGCTGCGCTGTGACAACCCCAACGCGGCCTTCTCGCAGGTGATCGCGGCCTTCCATGGCGCCGAAGCGGACCTGGCTCCCGGCGTTCACCCCGCCGCCTGGGTCGACCCGACCGCCGAGTTGGGCGAGGACGTCGCCGTCGGCCCCAACGCGACCGTGGGCGCCGGAGCGCGGATCGGCGCGCGCACCGCGCTCCACGCCGGCGTCACGGTGGGGGCGGGGAGCGAGCTCGGCGCCGACTGCGTGCTGCACTCGGGGGTCGTCCTCTACCCGCGCACCAAGACCGGCGACCGCTGCATCCTGCACGGGGGCGTGGTGCTCGGCTCCGACGGCTTCGGCTTCGAGCCGACCGCCAAGGGCTGGGTCAAGATCCCCCAGTGCGGCTGGGTCGAGCTCGGCCACGACGTCGAGATCGGCGCGAACAGCGCGGTCGACTGCGGGCGCTTCGAGGCGACGCGCATCGAGAGCGGCGTGAAGATCGACAACCTGTGCCACATCGCCCACAACGTGCGCATCGGCGCGGGCTCGCTCTTGATCGCCCAGGTGGGGATCTCGGGCTCGACGGAGCTCGGACGAGGCGTGATCTTCGCCGGCCGCGCGGCCGCGGCGGGGCACCTGACGATCGGCGACGGAGCGCGCATCGCCGGCAAGTCCGGCGTGACCAAGGACGTGCCGGCCGGCGCGACCTACGCGGGCTACCCCGCCGGGCCGCGCGGCCCGGAGATGCGGGTTCAGGCCGCGCAGAGGCGCGTTCCCGAGCTCCTCCGCACCGTCCGCGAGCTGGAGGAGCGCATCGCACGCCTCGAGGGCGGGAACGGAGCCGCGCGATGATGCGACCGCAGCGAACGCTCCGCACCGCCGTCGAGTTCTCCGGCGCGGGGCTGCACTCGGGCGAGACCGTGAACGTGCGGATCCTCCCCGCGCCCCAGGGCACGGGCGTCGAGTTCGTGCGGAGCGACATCCCCGACTCCCTGCCGATCCCGGCCCACATCCGCTATCACTCTTCCATGGACCGCCGCACGCGACTGATGCGCGGCGACGTGGCGGTGGACACGGTCGAGCACCTCTTGGCCGTCTGCAGCGGGATGCAGGTCGACAACCTGCGGGTCGAGCTGTCGGGCCCCGAGCTGCCCGGGCTCGACGGCAGCGCCAAGTCGTTCTGCGATCTCTTCCAGCAGGCGGGCGTCGCCGAGCAGCGCGCCGAGGCGCGCGCGTTCCGGCTCGACGAGCCGATCTACGTGCGCGAGGGAGGGGCCACGCTGGTGGCGCTTCCGGCCGAGAGGCCGGGGCTGACGCTGCAGTACATCGCCTCCTTCACGGATCCCGCGATCGAGGGCGGCTCGTTCCAGCTCGAAGTGACGCCCGAGTCGTTCCAGTCCGAGATCGCGCCGGCGCGCACGTTCTGCCTCGCCTCCGAGGTCGAGGCGCTGCAGGCCGCCGGCCTCGGCAAGGGCGCGACGCGCGAGAACACGGTCGTCCTGGGCGACCCCCAGACCGTCATGCGGATGCCCGAGGAGCCGGTGCGGCACAAGCTGCTCGACCTGCTCGGCGACCTGCACCTGTTGGGAGCCGACCTCCAGGCCCACGTGATCGCCACCCGCTCGGGCCACCACACGAACGCCGAGCTCGTGCGCCGCCTCCTCGACCTGATGGAGGACAAGGAGACCGGCGGCCTGATCCAGCACGAGTCGGGCATGGACGTGCGCGAGGTGATGCGGATGCTGCCGCACCGCTATCCCTTCCTCTTGATCGACCGCGTGGTCGAGGTGGAGGGCTACCAGCGCGCGGTCGCCATCAAGAATGTCTCGATCAACGAGCCCTACTTCCAGGGCCACTTCCCCGAGCAACCCCTGATGCCGGGCGTGCTGCAACTAGAGGCGATGGCGCAGCTGGCCGGCGTCCTGCTGCTGCGCAAGCTCGAGAACACGGGCAAGCTTGCGGTGCTGTGGTCGATCGACAAGGTCAAGCTGCGCTCGGCCGTCCACCCCGGCGACCAGCTGCGCATCGAGGTCGAGACCGTCCGTATGAAGGGCCAGATGGGCCAGGTCAAAGGTGTTGGTCTGGTAGCGGGCTCGAAGGTTTGTGAGGCCGTTCTCACGTTTACTCTTATCGACACCTGATCCCAAGCCTCCCCTAGATGACCACCACGATTCACGAGACGGCGGTGATTGCTTCGGGCGCGGAGCTCGGAGAAGACGTCCAAGTCGGCCCCTACTGCGTGATCGGGCCGCGCGTGAAGGTCGGCGATCGCACGCGGATCGGCCCCCAGGTCGTCATCGACGGCGTCACGACCATCGGCGCGGACAACGTCATCTTCGGCCAGGCGAGCCTCGGCGCAGCTCCTCAGGATCTCTCCTACCGCGACGAGCCGACGTGCCTCGAGATCGGAGACCGCAACACGATCCGCGAGTTCGTCACGATCAACCGCGGCACCGTGAAGGGCGGCGGGCTGACGGTGCTCGGTAGCGACGCGCTGCTGATGGCCTGCTGCCACGTGGCCCACGACTGCGAGGTGGGGGACCGCGCGCTGCTCGCGAACAACGTGCTGCTCGCGGGGCACGTCTCGGTCGCCGAGGACGCGATCGTGAACGGCGGCGCCGCCGCGCACCAGTTCGTATCGATCGGCCGCGGCGCGTACATCGGCGGGCTGACGCGCATCGTGCACGACGTGCCGCCGTACCTCATCCTGGAGGGCCACCCCGCCCGCGTGCGCAAGGTCAACGTGATCGGCCTCGAGCGCAAGGGCTACTCGCGCGAGGAGATCCAGCCGCTGCGCGAGGCCTTCCGCGAGGTCTACCGCACCGGCGAGCCGCGCGCGCGCGTGCTCGAGCGCCTGGCCCCGGTGGCCGAGCGCTCGCCGCTCGTGCGCGAGCTGATCGAGTCCCTGGAGCGCACCGGCATGGGCGCCAAGGGGCGCTACCGCGAGTCGCGCCGCGAGGAGTACGCGCGCATCGGCCGCGAGCGCATCCTCGGCGGGGTCCGGGCGTGACGTCCACCCGGCCGCTCCGCGTCGCGGTCGTGGGCGTGGGGCACCTGGGGCGCATCCACGCGCGGATCTACTCGGAGAATCCCGACTCGGAGCTCGTCGCGGTCGTCGACGCCGACGGCGAGCGCGCCGCCGAGCTCGGCCGCGAGCTGGGCTGCGACGGGCTGAGCGACGCCGCCGACCTCCCCGACGACATCGACGCGGTCAGCGTGGTCGTGCCGACCGTGCACCATGCGCAGGTCGCGATCCCGCTGCTGGAGCGCGGCGTGCCGTGCCTGGTCGAAAAGCCCCTGGCCGACGACCTGGCCTCCGCGGACCGCATTCTGGAGGCGGCCCAGCGCGGCGGAGCCACGCTCGCCGTAGGACACGTCGAGCGCTTCCAACCGGGCCTGCGCAAGGTGCGCGAGCTGGGCCTGGCTCCACGCTTCCTCGAGTGCCACCGGCTCTCCACCTTCAGCTTCCGCGCCATGGACGTGGGCGTCGTCCACGACCTGATGATCCACGACCTCGACCTGATCCTCGACCTCGTCGGGACCGAGGTCGAGAGCCTCGACGCCTCCGGCGGCGCGATCCTGACCGACAGCGAGGACCTGGCCTCGGTGCGCCTCATCTTCGCGAACGGCGTGCGCGCGAACGTGACCGCCAGCCGCGTCTCGATGACGCCGATGCGGCGCTTCCGCCTCTTCTCCTCGGAGAGCTACGTCAGCCTCGATTTCACGAAGAACTACGGCCTGATCGTGCGCAAGGGACCCGGCTGGGAGAAGGGCCGCGAGGACCTGAAGCGCCTCTCGCCGGCAGAGCTCGCCGCACGCAAAGATTTCGTGACCGGCGACATGCTGATGATCGACGAGCTCGACCTCGGCGGCGACCGACCGCTGCAGGCCGAGCTGGCGTCGTTCCTGCAATCGGTACGCCAAGGAACCGCCCCAGAGGTCACCGGTGAAGACGGCCGACGCGCACTCGCCCTCGCCGACCGGATCCGCGCGGAGATCGCGGTGCAGAGCTGGTGACGTTCGAGCGCGGGTGCTAGGGTCCTCTTGGAAGCCGACCTGGCGGCGCTCGTGAACCCGTCATTGGTACCCCGAGCCTAACAAGCAGTTTCGCGGGCCCCGCTTCTCCCGCGTGGCAGGACCACGTGCGGTTGGGGCCCACCTGAACCCACGGGTTCAGGGGCCGGATCGGGCACGGCATCGCTGGGGGCTTCCTTCTCGGGTGGGCACACCCGGGAACGTCGCACGGCCGCTCGCCGAGCGCGACGCATGCGCTGTGGCGGGTTGCCCAGCTTGAGGTCGCCGTGTACCACACCCTCCGCTGGCCGCGCGGGAGCGACGAGGCTCCGCGCGGGGGCGCGGACGCTGTCAGCTCAATGCGCCGGCAGCGTTGCGGCCTCGCCGCAGGCGCTTGTTCCTGACGCTTGCGGCTGCGTTCCTGCCTGTTGGCGAGGAGTCCATCGCCTCGAACCGCGCCCGTTTTCGAGCTGCGCTCCACATCTGCCGATCTCCGCCCAATCAGGCGGAGTTGATTCGGCGCAGATCGAGTGCGCCGGGGCCGTGCCCCGCCTCGCGAACATCGCAAAGGCGACGCTCGCGCGCGGCAGGGCGCGCGCTGCCCGCCCTCCGCTGGCCGCTGGCTCCTGCCTACTCAAGCCGTTGCCAGCACCCCCCCGGATCTCCGCCGAAGGACCTGCCTCCTCGCAGCATCGAGATCGATCCTGCCGCGAGCACCTCCTCGCACGAGTCCAGCGAGAGGCGACCCCGTGCGAGCCATGCGCCGCTGCCACGCGCCCGCCAATGCCGGCGCTCCGCGCCTGACGATCTTCGCCCGACCAAGCAGCTTGGGCCGGCGGAGATCGAGCGCGTAGAGCGGCTCCGTCCTCGCGTGCCTCCGCGAGGGCCGGTCATGCGGATGCACGCCCGATGCTCCGGCGGCCATTTGTGCCGGGCGCCGGGCGCCGATTGCCGAACGCCGAACGCCGAACGATCTCCGCCCAATCGGGCGGCTTGAACGGGCGGAGATCAAAGGGCGCGTGGAGTGGCTCCCTCCCGTACGCATCCGCATGAGCCGATCGCGCTGCGAGCTTCCCAATGCCTCTCCCCTTGGCGCTCCCCCCAGCCCTCGACCGTAGTGCCTGCGGGATCCGCAAGAGCGCCCTTCGCCGCCTCCCACACCGCCGCTGCGCGCCGGCCGATCTTCGCCGCATCAACGAACTTGATTCGGCGAAGATCGAGGCCGCGGCACGACGCTGCCCTCCCCGAGCCGAGCAACGAAGACGCTCCACCCCGCCCGGCAATCCACCGGCTCAACCGCCTCCCAGCGCCCGTCACAACCGGGATCGCTCGAAGCCACCGCGAGACCCCCCTCAAGCCGCGAAGCGCCCGCCAAACGCTTGCGCAACCAACCCCCCTCGAGTGGGGGAGCCACGCCCACGCCCCCTGGGACTTCGCCCTCCCGGTCCGATATCATCCGCCCGGTTGAGCTCCTAAGGTCCCGCAGCGAAAGAGGTCGCTGATGCGCGCTATCCTCGTCCTCCTGGCCCTCGTCGTCGTGGCGTGGGGTGTGTTTGTCTTCCGTCCCACCGGCGAGGTCGAAGGGGGCGAGAGTGCGGCGGAGGCGCCTCCCGGCCCGTTCCTGACGCGACCGGAGCGGTCTCCAGCGACCGAGGAGAGCCCGCTCCCCGCGCCGCGACCCGCCGCGGCGGACCGCGACGAGCCGGTACCCGAGGCGCGTGACCAGCAGCCAGCGCCCGAGCCGCCGGCCGAGGATCGGGCGGCCTTTGGCATCTCGCTCGACGTGCCCAGCGGGGATATCGACGACCGCGTGCTGGCGGAGGCCCTCCTCTTCGAGGGCCCCGGAGGCGTCGAGCAGGCGCTGGGTAGGATCAACGAGAGCGACGACGCCACCCGCCGCCTCTATCTATCGTTCTCCGAGGCCCTGGCGGGGAACCGGCGCGCCGGCCTGAAGCTGGCGCAGGGGCTCGACGACCCCGACGTCCTCGGGGCGGCGGACCGCGAGATGCTCCAGGCGGCCCTTTCCGGCCAGGCAGGGCCCGCGGCGCGGCCGGCCTCCTTCCGCGAGGAGAGCTCGGTGCGGGCCGCGATGCGGCTCCGTCTGCTCGAGCGCGAAGCGAACCGATTGCTGGATTCGGCCGATTACGCGGGCGCTGCGGCGGGTTTCTCGGAGCTTCTGCTCTCCGCCGTTAAAGGCCCCTGGGAGCCCACGCGTGCCGCCCTCCTCGCCTGGACCGATGGCGTCAACCGCTCCCAGGCGCAGCATCGCTGGAGCCCGCGCGGCGATTGGCCGGGCGTCGACGTCACGGTGCGCGATGGCGACAACCTCACCCTGATCCGCAAGCGCTATCTAGCCGACCATCCCAACGGGATGATCTGCACGGGCCTGATTGCGCGCGCCAACGGCGTCGAGGGCTATCTGCACGAGAACCAGCAGCTGCGGATCCCCACGGACCGGGCCTCGGCGCTGGTGGACCTCTCCTCGCGCTGGGTCTTCTATCTCTTGGGGGGGGAGGTGGCCGCCGCGTGGGAGGCCGGAATCGGCCGAGACGGCGAGGAGACCATCCTGGGGGACTTCGTCGCCGCCGATAAGCAGGAGCGTCCCACCTGGTTCAAACGCGGCCAGGAACCCCGCTACTTCCCGGATAACCCCCTGGGAACACGCTGGATCGCCTGGTACCGCGATGGGGCGAAGACCGGCTTCGGCTTCCACGGCACCTGGGAGGAGGAGAGCATCGGCAAGGCGGCCAGCGACGGCTGCGTGCGCCTCCGCAACGACGACGTCGAGGTTCTGTTCGCGATCCTCCCCGCTGGAGCGGCCATCCACACCCAGATGTAGGCTCCCCGAGTGAATCGATGCCGCTCTAAGTCCCTGTTTGGGAGCCTCTTGCGGCGCCCCGCCCGAAACCGGCAGGTTTTCTTCGCCTGGGCTTGACGAACCACGGCGAACCCCTATGCTTCTCCCCCCTGGCCACGAGCGCTGCACAGCGCTTTGCGCCGGACGAAACAGCCCCGCGGCTCGCTTCAGCGGCCTTCAACGGCCCCGGTATCGACAGCGGGGGGCTCTTTGAAAACAAGGATGGCCTTATGAGTAACTCGTGCGAGTGTAGGGCCGGTTTGCTTGCTTCAACTTGAAGCAGGCGGGCACGGTCCGTTTAGCAAGATCAGACACCAGAACATTCAAGTGAAGGGTTTGATCCTGGCTCAGAGCGAACGTTGGCGGCGTGGATTAGGCATGCAAGTCGCGCGTGAAAGCCTTCGGGTGAGTAAAGCGGCGAACGGGTGAGTAACACGTAATCAACCTACCCCCGAGATCGGGATAACCATTGGAAACGGTGGCTAATACCGAATGGCCCCGGGCGCTGGCATCAGCGCTTGGGTAAACGGCTTCGGTTGTTCGGGGAGGGGATTGCGGCCTATCAGCTTGTTGGTGGGGTAACGGCCTACCAAGGCGATGACGGGTAGCGGGTCTGAGAGGATGATCCGTCACACTGGGACTGAGACACTGCCCAGACTCCTACGGGAGGCTGCAGTCGAGAATCTTCCGCAATGGGCGAAAGCCTGACGGAGCAACGCCGCGTGCAGGATGAAGGCCCTCGGGTTGTAAACTGCTGTCACGCTATAGGAAAAGCCTTCGGGCCGTGACCAAAGCGAGAGGAAGCACCGGCTAACTCCGTGCCAGCAGCCGCGGTAAGACGGAGGGTGCAAACGTTGCTCGGAATCACTGGGCATAAAGCGCACGTAGGCGGCCTGCTAAGTCTGGCGTGAAAGCCCTCGGCTTAACCGGGGAACTGCGTTGGATACTGACAGGCTCGAGGACGGTAGGGGTGAGTGGAACTCCAGGTGGAGCGGTGAAATGCGTAGATATTTGGAGGAACACCAGTGGCGAAAGCGGCTCACTGGACCGTCTCTGACGCTGAGGTGCGAAAGCCAGGGTAGCGAACGGGATTAGATACCCCGGTAGTCCTGGCCGTAAACGATGGGCACTAGGTAGGGGGCAGGCCTATGCTGTTCCCTGTCGTAGCAAATGTGTTAAGTGCCCCGCCTGGGGAGTACGCTCGCAAGGGTAAAACTCAAAGGAATTGACG